>JADJUV010000020.1 GCA_016716885.1 Candidatus Trichofilum aggregatum
GAAGGCGAGGTAAGTGGGATCGGCGATGGGGTGCAGGGTGGTGAGGGTCAGACCATTTTGTTGGGCCAGGTGGTGCAGATCGGCCTGGGTGTTGGCGCGGTAGAAGGCAGGGAAGGTGTCCGCGGCCGCGCGCCCATACAGCGTTTCCACCAGTTTGTCCTGCAACCGGGCAAACCGGGCCAGCCACCGGTTCATCCCCACCAACGGATGCCGCCGGTTGGGGGTGATGAAGACGAACACCCCGCCCGGCTTGAGCACACGGGCCATTTCGGCCAGATCGGCCTGGGGGCGGGCCAGATGTTCTAACACCCAACTGGCAAACACGAGGTCAAAGCTGTGCGGGGCAAAAGGGAGCGCGTGGGAGATCGCGGCCGCGCGGGGCATGTCCAGCCGGTGTTCTTGCAAAGAGAGCCAATCCGGGTCCACCCCCACCATCTGCGCCAGAGGATGTGCCAACTGTTCGACGAGTCCGCCGCGGCCGCAGCCCACATCCAACACCCGCGACTCCGGCCCCAAATGCGCCCGCACCAGGTCAGCATACACCTCCGTCGCCGGACGCCAACCCGGTCGCTGTTGCCGGTACTGTTCTCTCAGGGTGTTTTGTCGGTCTAGGGTTATCATAGGGGGAGGACTCAGGGGAACTCGTAGGAACTCTGGGAACTCGTAGGAACTCAGCACTTCAGCTCTCAGCACTTCAGCACTCAGCTCTCAGCACTCAGCTCTCAGCTCTCAGCTCTCAGCACTTCGTCCTCAGCACTCTCCCAGGAGTAACCCCATGTGGCGACGCACTATATCCCATTTTTTCGCTCGTGTCAGTTGGTTGGTATGGCTGGTTGGGTTGGTGGCCTGTACGGCGGTGACAGAGGCAACTGTCACTCCGGCCGATAGGGTGGTGACAGAAGAAGGGACCGCGGCCGCGACACCCCATACCCCCACCGGCTCATCCTGGTACGACATCGGCAACCCTACCCTCACCGATTTGTGGGTAGACCCGGTCAACGGGGATGATACCAACAGTGGCGCCAGCCGCAACGAAGCCCTGTCCACCCTCATCGAAGCCTGGGCACGTATTCCGCCAGGTGTCCCCCTCAACACGACCGGCTACCATCTCCAATTGGTCGCCGGAACCTACGACCCCGCCATTGTGCCCGTCTACTGGGAATCCCGCTACGGCACCTTCCCCTTCCCCATCCTCATCGAATCCGCCGATGGCCCCGGCGCCGCCCATCTGCCTGCCCTCAACATCTATGACACCCGCTACCTGTACCTGCTAGGGTTGCACATCTCCGCCGGGGGTGGGGACGTGTTCCACTGCGAACAATGTGATCACCTACTCTTGCGACAAGTCACCGTATTAGGAGCCGATCCGGGCACATTCAATGTGCAGGAAACGGTCAAAATCAACCAATCCAGCCACGTTTATCTGGAACTGAGCGATTTTTCGGGGGCCTGGGACAATGCCATTGATTTTGTGGCCGTGCAATACGGCCATATTCGGGGCAACTTCATCCACAACGCCGGTGATTGGTGTCACTACGTTAAAGGGGGTTCAGCCTATTTTCGGGTCGAAGGGAATACCTATTTTGATTGCGGCACAGGGGGTTTCACTACCGGGCAGGGCACAGGGTTCGAGTTTATGACCTCGCCCTGGCTCCATTACGAGGCGTATGACATCAAGTTTGTCAACAATGTTTTGCATGACATCGAAGGGGCGTGCATGGGGGTGAATGGGGGGTATAACATCCTGCTGGCCTACAACACCTGTTATCGCACCGGGGAGCGGAGCCATGTGCTGGAAGTGGTCTTTGGTCTGCGCAGTTGTGATGGCAACACCGCCCAATGTAACGCGTATCTCGGCGCGGGCGGGTGGGGTACGGCTGTGACCGGCGGGGAAGAGCCAATCCCTGACCGGAATGTCTACATTTACAACAACATTTTTTACAATCCGGCGGGTTATCAGAGCCAATGGCAACATCTGGCAATTTATGGCCCCCGCCCCACCTCACCCGGCTCCAACATCCCCAACCCCGCCCAGACGGATACCAACCTGCACATCCGGGGCAATGTGATCTGGAATGGCCCGGCCAACCATCCATTGGGCATTGAAGGGAGCGACCAGGGCTGCCAACCGACTAATCCCACCTGCAATCAGACGCAATTGCTGGCGGAGAACCATATCAACACATTTGAGCCGGAACTGGCAGACCCGGCCAATGGGGATTTTCAGGTGCCGGAAAATAGCAATTTGTTGACCGCCACGACGTTCGCGGCCGCAGATTTCACCTGGACGAATCTCCCCGCCCTGCCCGTGGTTCCCCCCGGTGATCCGGATAACAGTGTACCGGTGGATTTCCGCGGCCGCGTTCGTCTCCACACCTCTCCCCCCGGGGCCTTTGGCGAACCGGCGCTGGTTAACAACTTTGTCTATCTGGCGATGGTGGCGGGGGAATAGGGGAGGGGGACTGAGAGACTAAGAGACTAGAGACTGGTAAATCTCTAGTCTCCAGTCTCTCAGTCTCTCACCCTCCCCATCCCCATCCCCTCCCTCACCCCCGATGATTATCAATCTGCGGCCGCGTGCCTGCATAGACCATCTGCTGTACTTCGTTTGAAGCCAGGAAATCATGGGGAAAACCCAGCTCAATATGGCTAATCTCGTTCAGCCGTTGCAGGTGCTCTGCGCCCAAGGTGAAATTGAGACAGGCCAGGTTGTCTTGGATCTGAGATGGTTTGGACGCACCGAGCAAGGGCAGGATAACTCCCGGCTGTTGCCGCACCCAATTAATGGCGACCTGTGACGGGGAACAGCCAATTTCCTCGGCAATTTTGACCACCTCATCCCCCAGGGCGTAATGGCGTTCCGGGAGTGTCCAGGTGGCGGCGCGGCCGCGAACCTCTTCCCCCTCTTTTGACCGATACTTACCCGTCAGTACCCCTGCCCCCAACACACTCCAGGCCGTAACGCCAATATCCAACGCCCGCGCCATGGGCAACAAATCCCGCTCGGCGGCACGATCCGCCAGGCTGTAACGTAACTGTAGCCCCACAAAGCGGGACCAGCCACGCAAATCGGCCAGGGTGTTGGCCTGAGAAACCACCCAGGCAGGGGCATCGGAGATGCCCACATACAGTACCTTACCCGCCCGCACCAGATCATCCAGCCCGCGCATCACCTCTTCCACCGGGGTCATAAAATCCCAGGCATGAACCCAATACAGGTCGAGGTAATCCGTCTTGAGCCGTTTCAAGCTGGCTTCCAATGATTGCACCATGTTTTTGCGTTGATTACCCGCGGCGTTGGGGTCGCCCGGACGGGTAACGAGGGTGTATTTGGTCGCCAGAACAAAATGCTCCCGGTCGGCGGCTACGAGATCACCCACGATTTTTTCGCTGGAACCGTTGGTGTACCGGTTAGCGGTGTCAATGAAGTTGCCGCCCGCGTTGGCGTAGGCGTCAAAAATCTCCTTGCTCACAGCAGGTGATGCCCCCCAGCCCCAATCTTCGCCAAAGGTCATCGTGCCCAAAACCAGCTCCGACACCCGCAAACCACTTCTACCTAATAATTTGTAACGCATCATTGCTCCTTGAAAGATTATTCACCGCGGAGACGCAGAGAGCACAGAGAGAAGAAACCTGTGTCATCTGTGGATAAATTCTTAGCGTTGCACGAGTTTGAAAGCTATATCGCGGCCGCGGCCCTGCACCATCGCCAACCGTATCCACACCATTGCCAGCGGTTCCAGATACCGCGCTGCCGTTAGTGGGCCAACATCAGCCACCTCAAAACCCAAATCCTCAGCCAATTGGGTTACAACCGCTTTGGCCTCAGCCGAATCACCACAAATGAACATGGTGGTGGCTTCGCCGTGGTAGACCGGGTTGATCATATTTTCGGCCCCGGTGGTGTTAAACGCCTTGACCACCTGCGCCCCGGTGGCCCACTGGGCCACTTGCTCTGCCCCGGAACTATCTCCGCTGATAGCCAGTTGAAGTCCTGGCGCGATGGGGTTGGTGGCATCTACCAGGATTTTGCCTGACCAATCAGGCACGGCCTTTACCACGGATTCGGCGGCGTTCCAGGGGGTAGCCAGGATGATGATGGGAGAAGTTGCGGCCGCATCTGCCACCTCCATCGCCCGCGCCTTCGCCCCGGCCCGCGCCAGAATCCCTTGCACCTTCTCACTTTCCGGGTCACGGGTGGCAAAAACCACCTCATGCCCCTTCTGCGCCCACGTCACCCCCAACGCCTGTCCCACATTTCCCGTACCAATAACAGTAATTTTCATGATTTAGACTCCTGGGGCAGAGTTGCATGTTGTTGCAATGTTGCAAAGGGGCAAAGTCAACTCTGCCACTCTGCCACTCTGCCACTTTGCCACTTTGCCACCTGCCACTCTGCAACCCTGCAACTCTGCGGCTCCCTACACCCCCGTACCCACCAAATACCGCCAGATACGTTGCCCCAACGCGGGCATCTCCACATGGACGCTGTTATGGGCCTGCCGATGTTGGCGAATATTGTCCAGATTCCGCTCCATTACGATCACTAATTCATCAATAATGGCGGGCCTAGCCCGGACAATTGGCCCGTATTGCCGCTTGCCGATCTCATACACTACAGCCCCATCTTTGGCCCGCACTGTCGCCGACCGGCGTGCCCCGGTGAGCATAGACAACTCTCCCACCATGTCACCGGGCTGGCGCACATCCACCAGCCGATCCGCTTTATCGGCCTGGCGCACAAACACTTCCATTTGCCCCTCGCTGATCAAAAACAGGGACGACCCTTCGCGCCCTTCAATGATGATGCGTTCCAGTGGGCCAAGGGTTATTTGCCGGGACGCGGCCGCTAACTGATCCAGTTCCGCCGCTGTCAACATGCTAAAAAGCGGGGACTGGGCCAACATCTCACGCACCCGCGTCACCGAGGGGTTTTCCTCGTCCAGGCGGCGGGTAATGGGATTCAGGTTACCCGTGTAACCATCCCGCAGTTGCAACCGTTCAAATTGCCCCTGCTGACCTTCCATGTGGGTTCGTAATAAGCTGACCTGCTCCGGCACACATTCGTGACCAATAAAATCCATCAGGTGCTGATGGCGTGCCCATTCGGCCACTTCATTCATTGAGGCCCGATATTGGGTGCAGGCGGAAGCAAACAGACCATCCTGATCACCAAACAGACTGCTGATCTGTTTGGGAATCCAGCGCATTCCCGTTACATCAATTTTGCCTTTCTGATGCCAGAGAATGAATTCCTTCACCTGAGCGTCAACGAAGGCCAGTTCAGGAAAAGCGTCGGTTGTCTGGCGTAGGACGGCCCGTTCGGCATCCCGAAACACACGATACCAGGTCTCCTGGGCGTTATGTTCGTTTTGCCCGGCCATGGCAATGGCGTGTTTCAGATCGTTGTGATGAACGTCCAGGAAGGCCAGGGTGGCCTTCCGTTTTTGTAGGAGATTGAGAAAGGAGACGGGGCCAGTCTGCGGCACGCCAAAACGAGAAAAGCTCATTTCGCGCAGGTTCCATACCTCGCGCCAACCCGCCGGATTTAGCCGTTGCCTGATTTCAGCGAAGAAGGGGCTGGTCTCGTAGATGGTGCGTTCGGCTGGGGTGAGCAGATCGCCCATGTCATCCTTCACCGCTTCAAAGATGCCCAAACAGGTGAGAAATTCCAGGTAAAGCCCTACGCGCATGAGCCAGCGGGGATCGGTCAGGTGGCGTTTTTTGTGGACGATGTCTTCGACCAGGGCATCGGTGTAAAGGGCGGCCTTGTCGGAGCCGATGAGTAAAACGGGGAACCAGGGATGATAGGCGTGATCCAGGCCCACTTTACCGGCGGCCTGGGCTTGCCGGGCGGTGTCTGGTTTGATGAGTTTGTCCACGATGCGCTGATACAAGGAGCCAAATCGGCGCGTGTCACAGACGTCTAACCAGGCCTGGCTCGCGGCCGCGGGCACACCCCGGTGCGTCAGCCGTATCGTCACATGGAGCATCTGCGAAAACAGATGCCCAAAAGTAAACGGATCCGCTTCATCGGTGGCCGTGGCCTGAATTTGCTCGTCTATCGTTGACCAGGCCCAGGCTTCACCGGGCAAAAAATCCTGGTTGGGTTGGAGTACCAACACCAGATGGGCATCTTTCACCTCGGCCAAGGAAATCGGCTCCAGGGTGGGTTTGCCGGTGCTGTTGGGGCGGAAAACGAGGGGTTCTAGCGGGCGTTTGTTCCAGCCGGGTAGCGGCAAGGTTTCCAGGGAACCATCTGTACCGGCCAGGGAGAGGGTTACGTCCAGGGACAGGTGGGTTAATTCATTCTCGGAATATTGTTCCAGGCCAACTATCTGGTAGAGGATATAGGATTTGTTGGTTCCGGGCGCGGCCGCGGACAAGATCAAGGCCGTATTATCGCTGGAACCCAGGCCCGGATAAGCCGCCTCATCCACGGGGCGACGCCCGGTGATAAACGGCACGACCGGGCAGGTGGGTAAATGACCCGCTGGTTCCACTTCGGCCCATATGGCTTGTAACAAAGCGTGTTTCTGTTCTGCCTGAAGCCCCACGACATTGGTATCCAGGAGCGAAAAAATTTGCCGTAAAAACTCCGCTTCGCGCATGTTTGTTTCCTTGTCAGTAATTCTCAATTTGCTTATGCGGGAATCCGGCGGAAAGTACGCTAAGCACTGGGAAACTGAAGGGCTTCAGCCGGTTTTGTTTCCGTCACCCGTTTTAACCGCTCCCGCGAACACGGATTTTCAAATTGAGAATTGCTGATTTCCTTGTTGGCACTGTTCGCACAAAGGACGAATCCTGCGATAATTCTTGGTTCGGTTTCGGTAAACAGTCATCTCTTGCGGAAAGCAGACTTTTGTGTCTGGAATATGAATAACACGAAGGAAGCAAAAGCCTGACTTCTAGTGATCGTTTACCTATCTCAAGCAACAGAGGTTATACAACGATTCCTATGCAACGCCTATCCCTTTTTCAACTGTATAAACGCGAGTTTGGCAATTACAACGCCGACAAACTACGCCAGGATTTATTGGCTGGGCTGACGGTGGGGGCGGTGGCCTTGCCGCTGGCCCTGGCTTTTGGTGTCGCGTCGGGGGCGACCGCGGCCGCGGGGTTAGTCACCGCCATCCTTTCCGGCTTTCTCATCGGCGCACTCTCTGGCGCACCCTACCAGATTTCTGGCCCCACCGGGGCCATGAGCGCGATTCTGATCCTCATCACCAGCCGCTATGGGCTGGAAGGGGCCTGGCTCACCGGCGTCATGGCCGGGGTAATGATTCTGGCCGTCGGTATCTTGCGCCTGGGCCGTTTCATCTCCTTCATCCCCGCGCCGGTCATTAGCGGCTTCACCTCTGGTATCGCCGTCATCATCTTCGTCGGCCAGATAGATAACTTCTTGGGTATCAAAACCCCCGGCACCGAGTCCGCCGCCGAAAAACTCATCCAATATTTTGAGTTAATCGGAGAGTTTACCCCCCAGTTTTCGGCCATCTTATTAGCCCTCATCGTTATCCTCATCATGCTGTTCTGGCCCCAAAAGTGGAGCAAGATACTGCCGGGTTCATTAACCGGCATCATTGTTGCCACGGTGGTCAGTCTGCTACTGGGGAGTCCTTCGGCCATCATTGGCGACATCCCGCGCACGATTTTGCTGGATGACCGCTTGCAATTTACCAACATCCCCTGGAACGAATTAAGCCATCTCATTGCCCCGGCCATCTCCATTGCCGCCCTGGGGGCGGTGGAGTCGCTCCTGTGTGGGGCGGTCGCCAGTAAAGCCACCGGCATTCGTTTGCACGCCAATCAGGAGCTTATTGCCCAGGGCATTGGCAACATTATCATTCCCTTCTTTGGCGGCGTGCCGTCTACGGCGGCCATCGCCCGCACCTCAGTGGGCATCAAATCAGGGGGGCAGACGCGGCTGGTTTCGATTTTTCATTCCCTGGTGTTGCTGGCTTCGGCGTTGCTATTGGCGCCGGTGATTGCCAAAATTCCGCTGGCGGCTCTGGCGGGGGTGCTGATGGTTACAGCTTACCGAATGAATGAATGGGAAGCGATTCGGTTCATCTTTGGCCGCCGCTTTAAGACGGGAATGGCAACTTTTTTGATTACGCTTATCGCCACGGTTACGCTGGATTTAACTCAGGCCATTTTGATTGGTGGGGCCATTTCGGCGGCGGTGTTTATGAATCAGGTCGCCAATATTCAGATTGATACCCGTGAAGTGGATGCCCAAAAAATGCGGGAACGGGGGATAGATGTGAAGGGAGATTGCCCCCATATACGGGTAGCGTATCTGACGGGGCCACTATTTTTCGCGGCCGCGAACAATTTTAACGAAGCCTTTGCCTCTTTGGGTGATGTGCATACCCTGATTCTCTCCATGCGGGCCGTACCCATGATGGATATATCCGGGTTGGAAGCGATGGCTGCGCTACATGAGAGGATGCACCATGAAGGACGAGTGTTGATGCTTAGCAGTATGCAGCCGGATGTGTTGCGTACCCTTGATCGCGGGGGGCTAAAGGCGCTAATCGGGGAGGAGAATATTTTCTGGAGCGCGGATCGGGCTATTATCGTGGCGGAACAGCGGGGGGGCTGTCCACTCTGTGCCAGCGAGGTGTAGTCAGGGCAGGCTACTGGTTACTGATAACCATTGGGAGTTTTGGTTTGTAGTGACCGCTTTAGCGGGCTAGCGCCAGCCCGCTAAAGCGGTCACTACAAACAATATCCTTTTCTTGAACGCTATATCTCGTATAACATTACGAAGGTACGACGTATATTTTTATAACAAGTCTCACCATTTGTTTGTCGCCGTTAAGCTCCCCCCTTCCCCCCGGGAAGGGGGTCAGGGGGATGGGTCTTCCGACTAAACCGGCTAAGGACTTATGATAAGCTGTACTCGTTGATGCGAGCAGGGGTTCAATCTCTTTGCTGGGACATTTTTCAGTTAGCCCGCCTGGCAGGGTAACATAGCCGGTCGTTAAAAATCGTCGCCGAAGCCGCCCATACTACCCATGCCACCCATGCTGTCGCCGCCCATGCTATCGGCCAGTTCGGGCATCGATTCTTCAATGGAATCAGGTGATTCCCCTTTTTCCAGGCGGCCCACGACTTCGTTAAACTCATCGGGCATCTCTTCGCCCATTTCCTGGCTCATTTTCCGCATGAATTTGCCCAGGGCGCGGGGGTCTTCCTCGTCCAATCCGGCCAGCGCGGGATCATCCATGAGGGAATCCATGCGGGCATCTTCGGATTTGGCGACTGACACGCGGTTGATGAGCCGTTTGAGTTGTTGGCCCTGGCAGTGGGTGCAGGCGGGGGTGACGGTATCGAATTCTTTGTAGCTCAGGAAGAGGCGAACTTTGCGGCCGCAATCCTGACAACGGTAATCGTAAAATGGCATATTTGTTTATTCCTGTGATGTTTTCTTGCAATTCATTATACTTTTGCCAAAATAGCTTTTCAACAGAAGCGAGTCAGCCATTTCAGCACTTCAGCATTTCAGCATTTCAGCACTTCAGCATTTCAGCTTTTTAGCTGACTAGCTGACTGGCTGACTAGCTGACTAGCTGACTAGCTCCCTTCAAGGAGAATTATGGAAAACCCTTATGCGCGGCCGCATTATCCTTTGCTCATCGTCATCTCTGGCGCGTCCGGGGTGGGCAAGGACACCATTGCCCGCCACCTGATTGATCTGCACCCTGACCAATTTCACTTTGTGGTCACGGCCACGACGCGGCCGCCTCGCGCCAATGAAGTTCACGGTCAGGATTATTTCTTTTACACCCCCGACCAATTTGCCCATCTCATCGAAACCAACGAGTTGATAGAGTACGCCATTGTCTACAACGATTACAAAGGCATCCCCAAACAGCAAATTCGGGAAGCGATGGCCAGTGGCAAAGATGTGATTATGCGGGTAGACATTCAGGGGGCCAAAACCATCCGCAAACTTGTGCCCAATGCTATCACCATTTTCCTGATGGCCGAATCAGAGGAAGCGATGGTTCAGCGCCTGCGTGAACGCAAATCGGAAACCCCGGAAGGGTTAAATTTGCGTATTGCTACGGCCCGGCAGGAGTTAAAACGGATTGAGGAGTTTGATTACTGTGTGATCAATGCCCAGAGTCGGCAGGAAGAGAGCGCGGCCGCGTTGTTAGCCATTATCTCCGCCGAACACAACCGGGTGAAACAGCAACCGGTGATGATCTAATTCTCAGGAATAGGGGGTGTTACGTGGTGCGTAAATGACGCAACGCAACACGCACCATGCAACACGCCATCTAGAACTTCCCTCTCAACAAACCCTCCCCACCCTATATCTCCAACAAATCACGCCAAAACGCTTTGAGGTTCAGCCCCAGACTCCGTTGAGTTAGTTTGTCCAACTCGCCCCCATCGAGCCAGACACCAAAACAGACCGGGCATGATTCGATAAACACATCAGGGCGATCCAGGTCGGTCAGGCGGGTCATGTGCCCTTCACCCCCACAGCGGGGGCAAGGGGCACTGATGACATCATAACGCCGAGCCTCATCCGAAGCTGGGGAGTAAGCGGTGTTTTTCTGTCGCCGCAGCCGACGCAATTCCCCCACATCCAGCCAAACCCCCTGGCAATTAGGACATTGTTCGACTTCCACCTCATTAAGCTGTTTCATCTCCAATTCATGTTGACATTTAGGGCATTGCATGGGTTCATTCCCTTACTTTAGGCGTGTCAAATATTGACGATAGATGCTGTTGTTTTACGTTGCCTGGTTGAGAAAAGTTACAACTTGCTCTCGCACGGCTTCCGGGCTGAGGGCGCTGGTGTCCAGGTAGAAGTGGCAGTGGGCGCGGGCGTGTTCCAGGCGGTGATGCTGTTCTGCCAACCGTTCCGGGCCGCCATAGGTGTGAGGGCGACGCAGGGCCGCGGCCGCGACATCTACATCCAGATATATCAACACATCCGGTTGGGTAAACTTCTGCCACATGTAGGGCACATACGAATGTTCCTGGGCCGGTTGCCGCACCTCATACCCCAACTCAGCCAAAGCGTGCGCCAACATGCTTTTGCCTGAAGAGCAAGGACCAACAAGGGTGATGCGGAGCGGTGTATGGGACATAGAAGCAAGAATTATGAATTAGGAACAGTGAATTATGAAGGGGATGTTTTTCATCATTCCTAACCTGGATAAACCAGAAACAAGAGAGGAACACAGAGGACGCAGAGAAGACACAGAGATACACAGAGTTTTAAGAAAAGCCTGGATTTTCTCTGTGAATCTCTGTGTCTTCACCTCTGTGTTCTCTGTGTCACTGTTTTCTGGCTAACTGTACAAGAAGTAAACTCGTAAAGTAATAATTCATAATTTTCACAGGGGTAGCCGCACAGCCAGGCGACGAACAGGATCGCCCTGGGCGGCGAGAACGGAGACAACCAGCAGGCTGATGTCGTCACGGGGGCGGCCCAAATCTTTGGCGACAGCTTCGTTGAGGAGGGTATCGGCAATGGTGGTGGGGTCGAAGATGTCGTCGGCGAAAAGTTGGTTCGCGGCCGCGACCGGATCATAGGCTCCCTGTCCACTCAGTGTCCCGGCATGGCGCAGGCCGTCTGTAAACACAATCACGACCGTGCCCACAGCGATGGGCAGTTCGGTGATGACTGGTTTGGTGTGTTTGCGTACCCCCACGCTTTCTGATGGCTCATTGAGCACCAACAGACCCCCCTCACAGGTGCGAATAATCACCGGGGATTCATTGTTGCGCGAAATCACAAACGTCTTGGAATCCATATCAATGGAGAGAATATTGAGGGTGGCGCTGACCTTGCCCCCCCGGTAGGTGTAGAGGTAATCCTGGGCGGCGCGCGCGGCCGCGCCATCACGCACCCCCTCAGCCAACAGTTGAATCGCTTTCCGGGCCACCACATTGCTGATGTTCTTGGCCGACTTGCCGCTCCGTTGCCCATCTACCAACACAAACGACAATCCGCCATGCGGCCGCTCCACCATCTCCAGCGTGTCCCCACTTTCCGAGACGGCATATTTATTGATTTTGGCGACTGCCACACGTACTTCCATCAGACTTCCACCTTTGGTAGCTTTTCAGCAGCTTCAGCATTTCAGCATTTCAGCCAAGAAGCTGACCCGCTGACCCGCTGACCGGCTGACTCGCTGACTCGCTTCTCAGCTTTCTTGCCCCACCACCTGTTGCCAGGTCTGTAAATTGAGGGTACTCTGAGCAATACGTCGCTCCAATGCCGGGGTGATTTGGGGCAAACGGGCCACCAACTGCAAAAACTGTTCCTGCGACAGGGTTAAAAACAGACAGGCTCGGGCTGTCTGAATTGTAGCATTACGGGGCCTGTCTTGTAACAAAGCCATCTCCCCAAAATGATCCCCATCCTCTAACAGTTCCAGGGCGTGGTTTTGCCCGTCCGCTCCCAAGGCCAAAACCTCTACCTGCCCCCGGACAATCAAATAAAACTTATCACCCGTCTCACCCTGGTTAAAAACGGTTTGCCCGGCCTCGAAATATTCCGAGCGAAACTGCGGCACAATCTGCTCCAGGGCCGATTCATCCAAGTCGGCAAACAGCGCCACATGCCGCAACCGCCCCGCTTCCACCCGTGCCTGTCGCCCATCTTTACTGACTTCAAACCCACTTTGTTTCTGCCACAACTCGTGATAAATACCCTGACGCGCCAGTAATGCCTCGTGTGTTCCTTGTTCGCTGAGTTGCCCATCGTGCATGACAAAAATTTGGTTGGCCTGTTGGGCTGAGGCCAGACGATGGGTCACAGAAATGACGGTACGGCCTTGCGCCAACTGGACCAACATCTCATTGATGGCCGCCTCCGTACCTGGGTCTAGCGCCGAGGTGGCTTCATCTAACAACAAAATGGTTGGATGAGACAAAATGGCGCGGGCAATGGCTAACCGTTGCCGTTGTCCGCCGGAGAGCCGCCCCCCGGCTTCACCGACCAGGCTATGATAGCCATCTGGCAGGCTGGCAATGAGGTCGTGAATTTCGGCGGCGCGCGCGGCCGCGACCACTTCTTCATCACTCGCCGACGGTTGTCCCAGGCGGATATTCTCCATAATGGTGGTGTTAAACAGGAAATTATCCTGAAACACCGCACTCATCTGCTGGCGCAAGGAGTGTTGGCTGGCCTGACGGATATCTATGCCATCCAGCCTGATCTGCCCGGTTTCCGGTTCGTAAAAACGCATGAGCAAACTCAATACTGTGCTCTTGCCCGAACCGCTTGAACCAACAAAGGCCACCGACTGTCCGGCAGGAATGGTCAGATTCAATTGATTCAGGTTTTTCTTTTCCCCGGAATAACTAAATGTCACCTGCTCAAAGGTAATCTCCTGGCTGAGTTTGGGTAACTCACAAGCATCGGCCACATCAACCACCATCACCGGAGCCAGCAACAGTTCTTCAATGCGCTGAATACCTCCCGCGGCTTCGATAAGGGTGGGCACCACTTTCTTGGCAAATTCGTAAATATCTTTGGTCACAGAACCGAGAATGGTGATGAACGCCACCAACGAACCGGCGGTGATGACCCCCCGAAAAGCCAGGTCTGCCCCCAAAACGGTGATCAGCAGTTGAATGAGCAGGACAACCAGGCTGGATGTTTTGCCCACCAGGGCGATGGCCAGACGGGTGCGCACGGTCAAGGCGCGCAATTCGGTTAGCTTTTCATCAAACCGGGCGGTCATCAGATTTTCCAGGCCAAAGGTTTTGATCACCTGCTGTGCCCGCACGCTTTCTTGCACCGTGTTGACCAACTCCCCTTCACTGGCCTTAAACGCATAATTGGCAGCCACCGAACGTGGCACCAGGCTCCGGGTAAGGATGATCACCGTGGGCAGGAGCGCCATGGTTACCAGAGCCAGTCGCCAGTCCAGATAAAACAGCAAGGGCAGGTTGATCGCCAGGCTGATGATTGTCAGAACGGTATTGAGGAAGGCCTGGGTGTAACCCGCTTCCAGGGCTTTTAGATCGGTGCCGAAACGGGTGAGAATATCGCCCAGCTTGGTTTGCACAAAAAAGCCAGCCGAAAGTCGTTGTAGTTGCAGGTACAACTGGCGGCGCACGCCGTTGCTAATATGGGCGGAAGCCTGGGCGTTAACAGATTCGCCCCCCAGGATAGCGATGACGACCACCACAAAAGCCAGCAAAAGCCCGGTGATGATGAGGCTGAGGGGGGGATTGTTGGTTCCTGCCAGGACGTTGTCTATGATGAGTTTGAGGCTGAGGGCGAAGGCGGTGTGGAAAAGCTGTTGCACCAGGAGCGCGGTGATGGTCAGGATGGTGAGGCGCGGCAATTGCCGCCAGGCCCGACCGGCCCGCCGAAGGACGCCGAAGATGGTGAGGGACGCGGCCGCGTTGCGGTTTTCCATAATGGCATTCCCTGGCAAAAAGGTGATCCACTCTTCTGCCTGCTCTGGTGTAGACGGATATAACGTTTGGGCACGAAATGGGGAACTGGCTATCCCCACAACCCTGACGAACTTTTTAGGCCACGAGTGTCACGTATGACACAAACCGAAAGTATCTATTCCGCTGTCAGAACTTATTCCTACGCTCTGCGTGGGAATATCATCTGGGACGCCTCCGCGTCCTCACGACCCAGAGCGGTCGAAGGGGAGCTCTCAACGCGGAGGGCGTGGAATCGAGGACCAAGCTACAGCCGGAAACAATTGAAGGATGAAAGGGGTGTTTCCCCTTCATCCTTCCTAATTCATCCTGCCTAATTCTTCACAGTGATGTGCAGATCATCCAACTGCCGTTGCACCACTTCCGACGGCGCATCGGCCATGAGGTCGGTGGCCTGGGCGGTTTTGGGGAAAGCCATCACTTCGCGGATGTTGGGTTCGCCACACATGAGGGCCACGATGCGGTCAATACCGGGGGCAATGCCCCCATGCGGCGGCGCACCATACTCAAACGCTTCCAGCATGTGCCCAAACTGCTCTTTGGCCGTCTCCACCGAGAAACCGATCATCTGCATGATTTTGTTTTGCAGGGTGCGTTCATGGATACGGATACTGCCACCCGCCACTTCAAAGCCATTGCACACCAGGTCATATTGTTCACTCAACACGGCGTGAGGGTCAGTGTCTAACAACGGAATGTGCTCTCGTTTGGGTGAGGTGAACATGTGGTGGCTGGGGGCCAGATGCTCCCCTTCTAACGATTCTTCAAACAGAGGAAAATCTACCACCCAGCAGAGGGCCAGCTCTTTTTTGTCGGTGTAACCCAGGCGGCGGGCCATCTCCTGGCGTAAGCTACTGAGAACATTGTGCACCAGGGCTTTTTCGTCGCTGGAGATGAGGATGAGGTCGCCGGGTTTGGCCTGGAGCCGTTCGGTGAGGGCCAGGAGTTGCTCTACGGTGAAAAACTTGACGATGGGGCCACGGATTTCGCCATTTTCGGCGTTGATAGCCAGCCAGGCCAAAGCTTTGGCCCCATTGGCGCGGGCCAGGTCTTCCAGTTCGGTGAGCTGTTTGCGGCTGTAATCGCCACATTTGGGCACGCAGATGGCTTTGGTGGGACGGTTCGCGGCCGCGTTCTCCGCAAACACCCTAAACGCACTACTCGCCACCAGGTCCGTGATGTCGTTGAGTTCCAACCCATAACGAATATCGGGCCGGTCTGTGCCGTAGCGTTCGGTGGCTTCTTTGTAGCTCAAGCGGGGGAACTGCTCATAAGCCAGGGGAACCAGGCTCACTTCCCTGATCATGCCCCGCACCAGCTCTTCGACCAGATCAAGAATGTCATCCCGCTCCACAAAGCTCATCTCCATATCCAACTGGGTAAATTCCGGCTGGCGGTCGGCCCGTAAATCCTCATCACGGAAACAGCGGGCGATCTGGAAGTAACGCTCAATGCCCGCCACCATGAGCAGTTGTTTGAGCTGTTGGGGGCTTTGCGGCAGGGCATAAAATTTGCCCGGATGCACCCGGCTGGGCACCAGATAGTCCCGTGCCCCTTCCGGTGTGCTTTTGAACAAAATGGGGGTTTCGATTTCCAGAAAACCTCGTTTGTCCAAAAAGTCGCGGATGTATTTGATGGCTTTGTGGCGCACAGTCAGGTTGCGCTGGAGCCGTTCGCGGCGCAAATCCAGGTAACGGTATTTGAGTCGGAGCGATTCGTCTACCGTTTCTTCCCGGTCAATGGCGAAGGGGGTTGTTTTGGCCGGGGAGAGAATGACCACCTGGTCGGCCAGCACCTCAATGTCGCCGGTGGGCAGGTTAGGGTTTTGTTGCCCCTGCGGCCGCGGCGAGACCACCCCTGTTACCTGTATCACAAATTCGGAGCGAATCTGTTCGCTCAAGGTAAACGCGGACGGGTTGCGGCCGCTGTCTACCACCACTTGTGTTTTGCCATCCCGATCCCGCAAATCAATAAAAATAACCCCGCCCATATCGCGGCGTTTGTTGACCCAACCGGCCAGCGTCACCGTCTGTCCCACCTGTTCCAAACGCAACGCGCCAGCATGATGTGTTTTCAGCATAATCTTTATCCTTCACAAAAGTGTATAGGCAGTATCAGGCACTGCCTGAAGGCTAATTCTATCTGTCCTCTTTACCCTGTCCAAACTTGGGGAGGCGGGGAGGGGGAGACTGAGAGACTGACTGAGGGACTGAAAGACTACGAGTGTCCAACTCGCCACCTGCAACCTGCAACCTGCCACTCGCCACTCGCTCCCCGCCCCCAAAACCCCATCTGTGCCAGTCCTGAAAAATTTGCTAAACTTATTCACTACAACATCATCATGTTGTTGTAATTATTTGCGGCCGCAGGCCCACACCAACACTCGTGCTAACACGAACATCATCTCAAGGAACGAGTGCACAGAAGAATGACAGCCAGTAATCTGGTCGCCATAGGGTGTTTACTGGTAACTGTCATCTTCTTCCCCCTGTTCCTTTGTGCAAAAAGGAGTTGTGAATGGATAAGGAAACCCTTCTCCGCTGGTATCGCCAGATGGTACTCATCCGTACCTTTGAGCAGAAATGCTCAGAGCTGTACCAGCAAGGCAAAATTGGTGGCTTCTTGCATCTGTACATCGGGCAAGAAGCGATTGCTGTCGGGACAATCAACGCCCGCAAGGCATCAGATCACATCATCACGGCTTACCGGGATCATGCCCACGCCATTATGGCCGGTACGGATGTGAAATATCTGATGGCCGAAATGCTGGGCAAAGCCACGGGCATCAGCAAGGGCCGAGGTGGCTCTATGCATCTGGCCGATGTCAGTAAAAATTATTGGGGGGGCTACGGCATCGTGGGCGGCCATGTGCCGCTCGGCGTCGGCATTGCCCTGGCCGAACAATACAAAGGCACCGATAGCGCGGTATTGTGTTACATGGGCGATGGCTCAACCAACATTGGTTATTTCCATGAGGCTCTGAACCTGGCCGGCGTATGGGATTTACCGGTTGTTTTTATTGTGGAGAACAACCAGTATGGCATGGGTACAGCTGTGGATCGGGCGTCTGCCGTGCCCACAATGGTGGAAAAAGCGGCCGCGTATGGCATGAAAGGTAAAAAGGTAGACGGCATGAATGTGTTTGAAGTCTACAACGCCACCGAAAAGGCCCTTCAGGCGGTGCGGAAAGGCAAAGCACCCCAATTCCTGGAGATGATTACCTATCGCTTCGAGGGGCACAGCATGGGCGACCCCCTACGCTACCGCACCAAAGAAGAAGTTCACAAATGGCAAGAGACCGATCCCATCGGCATCTTAGAAAAGCGTATTTTGGACGAAGAGCACGGGACGAAAGAAGAGATGGATGCGCTGGACGAGGAAGCGAAACAAGAGATCGCGGCCGCGGTACAGTTTGCTGAAGAATCCCCCTTCCCCGAACTAGATACGCTGTTTGACCATATTTACGCCAGCCCGAAATAAGGGGAACTCTAGGAACTCTAGGAACTCTAGGAACTCTGGGAACTCTCTCTGGGAACTTGAAACCTGAAACTCGAAACTCGAAACTCGAAACTCGAAACTTATTTTCGTAGGAGAGCATCATGCCAAAAATTACCATGCGACAGGCAATTACCGATGCCTTGCGTGAAGAAATGCACCGCGATGAAAACGTATTTATTATGGGTGAAGAAGTAGGGATGTGGGGTGGAACCTACGCCGTCACCCGTGGCTTTTATGATGAATTTGGGGCCAAACGGATCCGTGACACCCCTATTTCGGAGATGGTTATCGGCGGCGCGGCCGCGGGCGCGGCCATGAACGGCTTACGCCCCATCGCCGAATTTATGACCATCAACTTTGCCTTCCTGGCCCTGGATGCCATCATCAACCATGCGGCCAAAGTCCATTATATGTTTGGTGGGCAGATGAAATGCCCGGTCGTCTTCCGTGCCCCTGGGGGTGGGGGTCGGCAGTTGGGCGCTACCCATAGCCACACCCCCGATGTGATTTTTGCCCACTTCCCTGGCCTGAAAGTCGTTTCCCCCGCCACGGCCTACGACGCCAAAGGACTGCTCAAGTCGGCCATTCGCGACGACGATCCGGTCATGTTTATTGAGCATCACACCCTTTACCAGATTCGCGACGAAGTGCCGGAAGGGGAATACCTGGTTCCCATCGGCCAGTCGGATGTGAAGCGGGAAGGTACGGATGTGACGATTGTGGGCTATGCCCAGGGGTTGCAGGTGGCGCTGGACGCGGCCGCGAAGCTGGCTGAAGAAGGTATCTCCGCCGAAGTAGTAGACCTGCGCACGTTGCGGCCGCTAGACATGGGTCCCGTCCTCAAATCCTTCCAGAAAACCTTCCGCGCTGTCATCGTCGAAGAAGGGTATCGCACCTTCGGCATCGGCGCAGAAATTGCCGCCCACTTACAAGAAGAAGGGTTTGATTACCTGGACGCACCCATCAAACGGGTGGCCCAATACGAAGTTCCCCTGCCCTACTCCCGTCAACTCGAACAATCAGCTTTGATTAATGTGGACCGGGTCATCAAAGCTGTTAAAGAGGTGCTGTAATGGCTGAATACATCGTCATGCCCAAACTGGGCTTTGATATGCGTGAAGGTGTCCTGGTGCGCTGGCTCAAAGAGATTGGCGAGTCGGTCAGCAAAGGGGACATCGTAGCCGAAATTGAATCGGACAAGGCCACCCTGGAGCTGGAATCTCAGGTCTCCGGAACCTTGCTGAAACGAATGGGTGAAGCGGGGGATGTCATCGCCGTGGGGGCCAACCTGGCCATTGTGGGCGCTGAAGGGGAAGATGTTGCCAGCCTGAATGGCGATGCCCCGGCCAAAAAAGAAGCGCCAGCGGAGGTCAAACCCGAAGAGAAAACGGAAGAAAAGACGGAACCTAAAGCTGAACCAAAAGCCGAACCCGCGGCCGCAGCCTCTTCTTCCGCCGCTGTTAGCAATGAGTTCCCCGGGGGGGTGAAGGCCACCCCCGTAGCCCGGCGGGTCGCCAAAGAGCAAAAGGTGGATTTAGCCCAGGTACAACCCACCGGCCCGGATGGGCGCATCCGCAAAGCCGATGTGGAAGCGTTCTTGCAAGCCAAACCGGCTGAGAAGGCCACAGAAGAAAAAGCCCCGGTTGCGGCCGCGCCCAAAACCGCGCCCGCCCCAACCCCTGTCACCGCTGGCGAAGGGGACACGGAAGTGCCCGCTACCCGGTTACGTCAGGCCATCGCCCGCCGCATGACCGAAAGCAAAACCACCGTGCCCCACTTCTATGTCACCAACGAAATCAACATGGAAGCGGCCCTGGCCCTGCGCAAACAGATCAACGCCATGTTACCCGATGAAGAAAAGGTGACAGTCAACGATCTCATTGTAAAAGCCGTGGCTCTGGCCTTGCGTGATTTCCCCAACCTGAATGCCAGCTTTGCCGGGGATAAATTCATTCATCATGGGCGCATCAATATTGGCGTGGCCGTGGCTGTGGAAGGTGGCCTGCTCACGGTGGTGAATAAGGACACGGACAAAACCTCAGTGAGCCAGATCGCGGCCGCGAACAAAGCGATGATCGCCCGCGCCCGCTCTGGTAAGATTAGCCCCAACGATGTCGAAGGAGCCACCTTCACTGTCAGCAACCTGGGTGCGTTCGACGTCGAAAACTTCATCGCCATCATCAGCCCACCCGATGCGGCCATTTTGGCCGTGGGGTCAGCCCGCCAGGTTCCCATTGTCAAAGACGGCCAACTGGCTATCGGCACCATGATGAAAGCCACCATCTCCGCTGACCACCGTGTTACCGATGGGGCCGAAGCGGCCCAATATATGCAAAAATTGAAGTCGTTATTGGAAAACCCCATGCGTTTATTGTTGTAGTCTGCGAGTCTGCGGGTAAGCGAGTAAGCGAGTCTGATACCACTCGCCTACTCGCTCACTCGTCAACTCGCTCTACTCGCTCACTGAAGAGGTGAAGTATGCAGACCGTTCTCGTAATTGACGATGATGATTTGGTCTCCCGCACCATCCAACGCGCCCTGAAAATGTATAACTACCATGTCATGGTGGCTGGTGGGGGAGCAGAAGGGTTACAAACGGCCCGACGCCACCAACCCGACCTGTTCATCCTGGATGTGGTGATGCCCGGCATGGATGGGTATCAGGTGGCCCGGCAAATCCGCCATGATCCGCTGCTCAAGGATATTCCTGTTTTGTTCCTCACGGCCAAAGCCAAAGATGAGGACAAAATCGAAGGTCTGCGGGCCGGGGCGGATGATTATTTGACCAAGCCCTTTAACATGGAAGAGCTTAAATTACGGGTGGCGGCCATTTTACGCCGGGTTCAGGTGCCCAAAGAAACCGGGCGCAAAGATTTTGTGCAGGCTGGCGCAGTCACGCTAGACTGCCGCACCTTTGAAGTGACGGCCCCGCACGGTAAAGTTCTGCTCACCAATGTCCAGTTTGACTTGCTTTACCACCTGATGAGCCATGCCGGGCAGGTGTTCACCAGCCAACAACTACTCCAGGACGTGTGGGATTATCCTCGTGATACCGGTAGCCCGGAACTTGTTCGGGCGCATATCAAAAATTTGCGTGAAAAATTAGAGCCTATACCCAATGAACCCATGTATATTAGAACCGTACAAGGGCATGGATATGCTTTTATTGCCGAATAACTAAATGACTCGACATGGGCGTTGTTTGTGCTGACCTCTGGAAACTAAGTGACTGAGAGATTAAGCGATTTCCAAAGGTCGTCCAAATTTTTGCCAGAGTCGAATAATAAATGTAACTACCAGGCCCGCTGACTGAGCTTGTCGAAGGCAACGGGCGGGCTTCGGCAAGCTCAGCTTTCGCCAGTGCTATAGCTGTTCAGATAATCATTTGGGGTCTTTGTTTGTAGTAAGCGCTTTAGGGGTCACTACAAACAAAATCTTTTTCTTGAACGCTATAGTAGTTACAAATCGCCCGACAGTCTGAAGTATGCATAACTAGAAACTCGAAACCCCAAACTCGAAACTACTCCATGGATCGTTCGCACTTCTACCAGGCAGTCAAACTAGCGACACCGGCTCAACCTGAACCGGTCGTTGCCGCCCATGTTCTGGTGGTGGACGATGAGCCGGAACTGGCTGAGTCTCTGTCCGATTATTTGGAACGGAAAGAGGGGTATAAGATTTCTATCGCCCAGAATGGCGAAGAGGCGATGGCAATTTTACGCCATGCGATTGAGACGCCCGGCGAACAGATTGACCTGGTGATGCTGGATATGCGGATGCCTCGTTTATCTGGGTTAGATGTGCTTTCGTGGATACGGTCGCACCCGGATTTGCACTATACGCGGGTGATTATGCTGACCGCCACGGCTTCCACCAAGGATAAGCTGGAAGCGTTCTCCACCGGGGCGGATGATTACATTACCAAGCCGTATTACCCCCAAGAACTACTGGCCCGGGTAAAAACAATTTTGCGCTCCCGGCAGTTGGAGAAGCAACTGCAAAACCAGAGCCGCCAGTTGGCCGCGCTAAACCGGGTGGGCCATCTGATCACCTCGAAGTTGGAGACGCGGCAGGTGTACGCGGCCGCGACCGATGGCATTGATGCGGTGTTGAATGTCTCTGCGGCCGCGGTCTACATGCAAGACAGCACCAAAACCCGCCTACAATGTAAATACCTGCTCCACGAAGGTCAGCCCACCCCTCATCACCAACTGCCCACCATTCCCATAGATGGCGGCCTCATCGGTCTGGCCTATGCCAGCCAGGCCGTGCTCTACTTCAACGATCCCCACGACGACGCCCTCTTCCACCCCGAACTAGACAGCCCGCCCGGCGTAACCGTTCGCTCCATGATGGCCGTGGGACTCGTCGTGCGTAAGGTGTCCGTCGGGGCGCTCATTGCCATCAACAAACGGCAAGGCCAGTTCACCGATATAGACGTAGACCTGTTTGCCTCGCTGGCTAGCTCCATCAGCCGGGCCATCGAAAACGCCTTCCTTTTCCAGCGGCTCAATCAGCGGCAAAAAGAGTTGTTGGACAGCCGTAATACCTTGCAAGCGGTCATAGATGGCATCTTGCACCCCATTTACACCGTTGGCCCTGACTGGCGGCTGGTGGCGGTTAATCAAACCCAGGCCGAAATCCATCAAGACTCGCTCCTTCATTTGGTGGGGAAGAAGTGCCATGAGGTTTTTTTCAATCGGTCTGAGCCGTGCGAACATTGCCTGGCGGGCAAAACCGTTGTGCAAAAGAAAGCTGAACGGTGGACGGTGCGCTGGCAGGGGGTTGATCTGTTGCCCCAAGAATGGGAAGTTACGGCCTACCCCATCCCCAGCCAGGAAGCCCAGGCAGTCGTCGTGTGGCAAAACCGCACCGAAGAGCGGCGGTTGGAACAATCACTCATGCAGGCGGGTAAACTCGCGGCCATTGGGCAACTGGCGGCGGGCGTAGCCCACGAAATCAACAACCCACTTACGGTCATCAACGCCAACGCCGAAATGCTCAAAATGACCCTGGCTATAGACACAGATGATTATGAGGCGGTTGATTTGATTCATCGAGCCGGGGTGCGGGCGGCGAAAGTGACAACGGGTTTGCTCAATTTTGCCCGGCAAGAGCGGTACGAGTTCATCGAACTGGATTTGAATCAGTCGGTGTTGCAGGCCCTGGACCTGGTTTCGTATCAGTTACAATCATTGGGGATTCGCCTGAACCGCCATTTTGCTGAGATGTTGCCCCGTGTGGTAGGCAGTTTGGAACATTTGAAGAGCGTATGGATTAACCTGCTGGTGAATGCCGGGGACGCCGTGCGCGAACGGTCAGAACAGGCGGAAATCACCATCACAACCCGCCTCTCACCCAATGGGGAACAAATTCAGGTGTTGGTGCAGGATAATGGCGTGGGCATGAGTGAAGCCCAGTTAGCCCATATTTTTGAGCCGTTTTACACGACCAAAGACCCAGGCAAGGGCACGGGGTTGGGGCTGGCAACTTGTTTTCGCATCATTGAGCAACACAGTGGGGAAATTGATGTGATCAGCCAGCCCCAAGAAGGCACAACCTTTATTGTTTTGCTTCCGGTGGGGTTGCCTTTGCCAGAAGATGCCACGAATTAATACGAGATTTTTGTCTCCTTCCATGAATGCCCCTCTTTCTTTTCAGTCACATAGATTTACCCTAACCCAACAGGATGCGGCTTATCCGGTGCGGTTGCGGGAGATGAAAAGGCCCCCGGCTCTGTTATTTGGGCAGGGGGAGTTACGGCCAGAGGATGGGGAGGCGGTGGCGATTGTGGGGACGCGAAAACCAGCGGCCGCGGCCGCGAAACTCACCCTCGCCCTCAGTTACGAACTGGCCGAGCGGGGGTTCACCATTGTCAGTGGCCTGGCCCTGGGCATAGACACCGAGGCGCACCGGGGCGCCTTACAAACCCGCTTTGGCCGCACCGTGGCGGTGTTGGGGTCAGGCCTGGACACCATTCACCCGAAAAGTAACCTGGCCCTGGCGCGGCAGATTTGCCAGCGGGGTGCGCTCCTCAGTGAACACCCGGCTGACACGCCGCTTTCCCCCCAGTACCTGGTAGCCCGTGACCGCCTGATTAGTGGTCTGAGTCGGGCACTCATGGTGATGGAAACAGGGTTGGATGGTGGGGCGATGTACGCGGCCGCGTTTGCTCAGCAGCAAAACCGGCTGGTATTCGCGCTACCCGGTAGCCCAGGGTGTGATGCCCTTATCAACCAGGGTGCACTCCCCCTCGATCCCAGTAACCTGGATTTGGATTATCTGTCCCTGCAAATCCGCACCTATACCCCCCCAGAACAGCCCAAGCAGTTAACCTTCGGGCTTTAGTACTTTTTCGTGATTCCCCTCGTATTTCTCAATTTGGCATCCAATGATGGTAGGGGCGGGACGACGCGGGTTCAATAGGGATGAACCGGGCAACGATCTTTCCGCGTCGTCTCGCCCTCTTATGAGCCGCAATGGTATGTAAGAGGGCGAGACAGGTGGGTAGGTACGCCACGAAGTGTAGATAGGCTCCCCGCTTGTCCCGCATCCTGGCCCACCTGTCCCGCCCCTACCAATGGTCTCAAATTGAGAATTGCTGGATTCGTTTTGTCATGCTTGACAGGGGGTGATGGTTTGTATTATTATTTAGACTGCATGGTCTAACCATACGGTCTAAAGGAGTTGATATGCCACGACCTCGTTTTGCCAAACTAACCAGAGAAAAACAAGAACGGATTTTGCAAGCGGCCGCGCAACAATTTGCCACTCATGGGTACGAAAACGCTTCGCTTAACCAGATTTTGGCCGAGGCGGGTATCAGCAAAGGGGCGGCCTACTACTATTTTGACGACAAGGCCGATCTGTTTGCTACGGCCATTCGCCACTACACCACCCTATTGGCGGGCGAAGCGGCCCATCAGCCAGAGGTAGTAACGGCCGAGACGTTCTGGCCCCATCTGCGCACCCGGTATCAAGAGCAGTTCCAACTGGCCCAGGACAAACCGTGGGCCTTTGGGCTGGTGAAATCGGCCGGGCGCGTGGGGTCGGAACTGTTGACTCGACCAGAACTGGCTGCTCTGATGGGCGAAGTGAGGGGCTGGTTGGGGCAGATTATTCAGCAAGGGCAGGCGTTGGGGGTCATTCGCACTGATTTGCCGGAAGATTTGCTGATGAATCTGTTTATGGCCGTGGATGATGGGTTGGATCAATGGCTCCTGCAACATTGGGATGCGTTGGACGCGGCCGCAATCGCCGAACTCAGCGGCAAAGTGTTGACCGGGCTACAGCAGTTTTTGGCCCCGGTGGAATGACTTGTTTGGTTGGGCCAGAGCGAGGCCTCCCTCTCCTCTCGCTCTAGCCTCTGGGATGAGGTGGGTGATGGTATCCCTGAAACGGGTGTGGGCTACGATGGTGTGTGATGTGCGCTTGCAAACGCGACATGGTTTTTACTACGCGGCCGCGACGCTCATCCTCTTCAATGTGGTCATTCTGGGCCAACTGCCCGCCGAAACCATCGCCTGGTTTCTGCCCCCTTTTTTGGTGGTCAACCTGCTCATCAACAGTTTTTACTTTGTGGGTGGGCTGATTTTGTTGGAAAAAGCGGAAGGAACCTTGTCGGTGCAGATTATCACTCCTTTACGGCCCGCCGAATATCTCCTGTCCAAAGCCATCACCCTTATCGTTCTCTCCCTGCTGGAAAACGGGCTGATGATTGCCCTGATTTGGGGCGTGAGTTGGACGATGCTCTGGTTGCTCATGGGGGTGATCGCGGCCGCGGGACTTTTCACCTGTGTGGGGGTCATGGTGGCCGTGCGTTATGATGGCATCAACGAATATTTGCTCCCATCTATGATTTATACCAGCCTACTCACCTTGCCGATTTTCCCCTATGCGGGCGTTGGACCGGCCTGGATGTTGGCCTGGCATCCGTTGCATGGTGCTTTTCAATTACTTCAGGCTCCCTTTCAGCCGATTCCCGGCTGGCAATTGGGGTTAGGCCTGGTGACGAGCCTTTTTTGGTTGGGGGTAGCCTGGTGGCTCTGCGGCCGCGCCTTTTATCAGCATATCATCATTCGGGCCGGGTAGTCTCACCAAGCCCAATAAATGTGTCATCATGAACAGCATTCAACTTTTCCATGCCCTCGGCCTGGCCGAAATTAAACAAATCCGGCGTGATCCCATGTTGCGCTGGATGATTTTCCTACCCCTGGTTATGGCGCTGGCGGCGCGGGGTGTCATACCGCTCATCTTTGAACGGCTCGCGGCCGCGTTGCCCTTCCCCCTCATGCCTTACTATCCGGCCATCATGGGGTTTGTGCTGGCTACGCTGGGACCGTCGCTGGTGGGCTATGTCATTGGGTTTTTGCTGTTGGATCAGCGGGATGAAGGTTCGTTGACGGCCCTGCTGGTGACGCCCCTCTCATTGGCCCGTTATTTGGCTTACCGGCTGATGTGGCCGATGTTGGCTGGGGTGGTGGTGACGGCGATTATCCTGCCGCTGTCGGGGTTGGTGCAGCTAAACGGGGTGGGACTGGGGCTGGTGGGAGTATCCGCGGCCGCGAACGCGCCGCTCTACGCCCTGGCTCTGGCAACCTTTGCCAGCAACAAAGTCCAGGGCATGGCCCTCATGAAAGCCTCCAGTGTTATCACCTTGCCGCCACTCATCGCCTTCTTCCTACCCCAAACCTGGCAATGGCCCTTCGCCCTCTTTCCCACCTATTGGCAGGCCCGCTTTTTCTGGTCTGTCACTGGTGATGGCTCCTGGAGCGGTCTCTTCCTGGTTGCCAGCATCGCCTACCAGATTCTCCTGCTCCTGCTCCTGTTTCGCCTCTTCTACCGGCGGCTCCATCAATAACGGTCAAGCGGGGAACCTATCTACACTTCGTGGCGTACCTACCCACCTGTCTCGCCCTCTTGTGAGTAAGAGGGCGAGACGACGCGGAAGGATCGTTTTCTGGTTCTTCTCCATCGAACCCGCGTCGTCCCGCCCCTACCCTCATTGACTATCAAATTGAGAATGGCGGCCGAAAAACCCACCGGTTTGATGTTTTCACCTGGCTACAGGTAAAATAACCCTGGTTGACCAGTGGCTCCGCCGTTTAGAAACCCTGGCCCAGGAATAACACCCATGTCGCAAACTGAAAAGCCGGGTTTTTGGCAACAACTGACCGAACTGGCCGATCCCTCTAATTACCGACCAGAGCGGGTGAAGGATGTCGAAGTCGCCCGGCTTTCGTCGGAAGATGGGGCCTATTATGTCCTCAAACAGCCCCAACAGCGCACCTATCTCCGCCTGTCCCCCCAAGATTATGCCCTCTGGTGGCAAATGGATGGCCGCCGCTCGTTGAAGGAGCTGCTTTTTTACAGCCTGCGCCGCTTTAAGACGTTGCCCTTTGGCCGCCTGAATAGCCTGGTAGCCGATTTGCGCCAGGGTTATTTTTTGCAGGACCCCCCCGCCCAGGTGTATGAACAGATCAGCCAGGAATTACGCCTGCGCCAACCGGAAAACCGCGGCCGCGACCTCATCAACGCCTTTTTTCACAGTGAATGGAGCACCGCCGGGCTTGATCCCTTCTTTACCCGGCTGTACCAGGCCGTCGGCTGGCTCTTCCACCCGTTGAGCCAATGGCTGATCGGGTTGTGGGTGGTCATTGGTTTTATCCTGTATGGCCGCTTGTTCATCCAGGCTGAACCCGTTTATGCCCTGACAGGCGGGGCCGGGTTGGGCGTGGGCGCGGCCGGGTTACTCATCGCCAACCTCATCGTCATCTTCATCCACGAACTGGCCCACGGCCTGATGACCAAACATTTGGGGCGGGAATGTGATCGGGGTGGTTTATTGCTTTATTGGGGGTTTCCGGCCTTTTTTGTGGATACACGAGACATCTGGCTGTCACCCGCCCGCGGCCGCATCGCCGTTTCCTGGGCTGGACCGTATTCCGGGTTGTTCGTCGGGGCCACCCTGGGATTTGCCCTCACCCTGCTGGAATTCCTGTTCCCCGCCAGCACCCAAACCATTGCCGCCAACTTTTTCTACCAGATGGGGTTTCTGGCCTTTCTCAGCGTGTTTATCAATCTGAACCCCCTGCTGGAACTGGACGGGTATTTTATTTTGATGGATTGGCTGGATATGCCCGGCTTGCGGCCGCGGGCCTTCCACTTCATCCAGCACGAATTATGGGGCAAGGTCAAACCCCATCTCACCGCCCCGCGCCGTTTCTGGGCTTCCCTAAGCCGCCGGGAGCGCATCTTCACCCTGTTTGGTCTGGCGGCTTTGGTTTACTCCACCTACGCCCTGCTGTTTGTCCTCTATTTTTGGCAGACCCGCCTCTGGCCGCTGGTGACCAGCCTCTGGCTCGACTATGGCCTGGTTGGCCGACTGATTGTGCTGGTTATCGCGGCCGCGACCGTCATCCCGGCTTGTTATTACCTGTTTCTGCTGGCCTGGAACCAGATTCAGCGTGGGTTAGCGTGGTTGTCCCATCAAGAACTGCTGGGTCGAGTGGAAATCTTGGCCTTGCTGCTCGGTGGGCCGTTATTGCTCATCAGCGCGGCCGCGTTCCTGGGTGGGCCGTTGGTCTTGCGGGTCATCACCTGGCTGGTGCACGTGGCCGCCGTCATCACCATGATCCAGGTGGCCCGCCAATGGCCCGGCAGCCGCTTCCAATGGGTTATGTGGTCGCTGGCGGGGGGGCTGGCCTGCCTGACGCTGGCCCAACTGGCCCCGGAAACACCGTTGTGGTGGGGGCTGTGGTTGAGTTTCGCGGCCGCGTGTTTCCTCGCCAGCGGCCTCATCGCCTGGTTCACCGTGCGCCCGGCCCAATGGCAAACCGGCGACCGGGTGGGCTGGATCATCGTTTTGCTCCTCAGCCTGGCAACTGGTCTGCTCCTGCCCCGCCTTAGCCCTCAAGCCACTACCCTCAACGGGGGTTTTTCAGCCTTCATCCAGATGGTTACCACCATCAGCCTGATGGCGTTGGTGCCCCTGCTGATCAATTTTCGCCCTTCCCGCTTCTGGTTGCCCTGGACGTTTTACGCCGTGGCCGTACTCAGTTTGCCCTGGTTGTACCATTTCCCCCTACTCGATTTAGTCATCGCCCTACTCTGGCTCTATGCCACTGGCCTTTACCTTCTGCTGGGTGCACTTACCGAATTCGACCGGCACACGCTCGTCACCGATGATAGTTTGAGCGAACGAGAGCGGTTAGCCAATGGGTTTAACCATTTTTTGCAAGGCATGTTCTGGGTTTACGAGCCGATTTTTGGTGGCCGCCGCCTGGATGAAATTCAGGCCCAGGTGGTGGCTCTACAACATAATCGCCAACTGGAAGACGAAAATGCCCTGTTTGCCCTGGCCGATTTTTGCCGCACGTCTCTGCTGTTAGTCGTTGACCGGCTGGATGATCTGGCCGGGACGCCGTTCACGGCGCGGGTGGGGCAGGCGGCTTATGACAGTTTGCCCTGGCTGGAAGCCGAAACCCTGGTGCGCCATGTGTTGTCCCATATTGGCTGGGGGCGAACCTTAGCCCGCACCTTTGATACCACCCATGACAGCCGGGCCGACCTGTTCCGGCAGGCTGACCTGTTCGCCGGGTTTGACGACGAGGGCATTGAGACGCTTATTCAGGTGGCGCAACTGTTCCGGGCGCGGCCGCGGACCGCCCTGGCCGAACAAAACCAGGATGCTACTCACTTTTATCTCATCGAATCCGGGGAAGTAGGGGTTTACCGTGAGGGGGAATATGTGGCCTTGATAACCGCCGGGGGGTACATCGGGGAAAAAGCCTTGCTCGACACAGGCGTCTACTCAGCCACCTACCGTGCCCTGTCTGTGGTCACGGCCCTGACCATTGCGCGTGATCAGTTTGACCCCCTGCTCCGGGCCGATACCACCCTGGCTTCCCAGGTAAGCGCGGGAGCCGAGACCCGTCAGTTGCTCCGGCGTATGCCCTTGTTCCGCACGCTGAGTCCGCAGGAGTTGATGATGGTGGATAGACGGTTGCGGCCGCTGACGGTCAGTCCCGGCAAACTGATTGTGCGCCAGGGGCAACACCGCACCGACCTCTACATCATCCAGGCGGGCGAAGTAGAAACGGTGCGCCGGGGGTTGGATGGGGCACAGGTAGTGCAAAAGTTGGGGCCGGGGGAACATTTTGGTGATTACGCCCTGTTTGCCGACACCCCCTACGAAGCTACCTACCGCGCCGCCACCGAAGTCACCCTGCTCCGCCTGGACGAACCCACCTTTGACAGCCTGGTGGCCCGCAGTGCTGAGTTATCCCATTACGTAGAGCAGATTGGTAGCGGCCGCATGTTAGACACCCGCCGCCGCTTGGGGTTGACGGGGTTGGTGAGTTAAAGGGTAAACAGTAAACAATGAAAAGTTATCAATCCAGCAAGACTGCCTGGTTTCTTCTCTGGCTTTTCCTGAATATCAGTTTATTCTTGGGGTTGATAGGTTGTCACATGACTCAAATGAAGGAGTTACAACTTCGAAGCATTTCCCACACGGGAGACTACTCCTTCACCGGAAAGTGCTGTAACTTTCGTCCCCACAATCATACCCACCCTCATTCACGGTAATGGGGATGCTCTCCCACCAACCCCAAAACCTTACGCCAATCTCACCTTAGAGGATGTTTTGCAAGGCTGGCCGCTGATTACCGGGAGTTTTTGGGTCTATTCTCGTACTTATTACACCGAAGTTGAAGCCGAAACAGAACAACTGAGTAGTTATCTTATTACAGAAACGGTAACTTCAGCCGCAGTAGACGAACTTAGCGGCTATTATGTGGTTGAGATGCTACAGGAAACACGCTGGATAGCAGGCAATAATTCATCTCGCCCACCACAGGAAACCTTTTGGTACATCATTGATGGTAATGAAATTTATCGGCAGCTAAACAATTTAGACCTTGCGCTATCTCATCAACTGGCTCCATTTGGTTTATAATTTTCCAGAAAGAACCTGTTGGTTTCCCTGACTCAGAACGAGAAAACAACCCCCCCAGCTTTGTAACGCTTCAACTTCTGGGCCGATCACTTGGGAATCCCCACACAAACAGTAGATGGCTGTTACAATGTGGTTTATGTTTACATAGCGGGTCAGTAAGGCATACTTTTTGTCCTGGTATTGGGTTTGTCGCCGCGTTTTACGACCATACGGGCTTTGGCTATCGCACCGAACTTATCGCTTACTTCAATAATGGAAAAAATGATGAATGATTTGTATCGTTATTACGAAGAAAGATTAGCAGAATTTAACCTACCCTTGCCTTGTTTATACAGGGTCGCACGATACACACTCGGCCATCACGTACTCGTTCTTATGTGTGAGTCACAAGAAGAAAATTTAAGCGATAGAAGCCGAGTCTTTTTAACGTTTGAGGGGGTGGAATACATGCAACTATACCCTATGTGGAGAGACTCACCGTTACGACTGGCTTCGCCTGAATTACGTGATACGTTTCTGGAACAGGCTGGTGTTGAGCCACATGATACACAACTGCCCATGGTATTTCATGCTACCCCCTTTGCTAAAAACATCGTTGTCGTCTGTGCCCGGATATATTTTTCTGAAAAAACGCCTAAGTTATACGAATACCAATTTGATGCATAGTTAGACCCTTGTTTGAGAATGGCTTGGGAAAATTATACGTTACCGGGAAGGGGAATACGACGCGGCCGCGAACCCCCCTGACAGCCAACATCCCAGTGCGTTTAAGCAGATTTTCCTTACCATCCGGCACTTCTGAAGAAGCTTGCCACAATTAACGCCATGACAACCAACAGCCCTACCCATACCCATCGCCTGACGATAGACTATCCAGACGAACTGTTGGGCTTTACGACCAGAGGAGTTCATACAACACGTCTACTACTAGCCATAAAGCTGTATGAAACAGGCAAGTTGACAACGGGGCTGGCGGCAAAATTAGCAGGTGTGTCCCGCAATAGTTTTTTTATCCTGTTAGGTCAATATGGCCTGTCTCCTTTCAGTGGGAAACCCCGAGAGCGGGAGGGAAGACTTTGAATGCCCACCGTGCCGCCCGTCATTCTCAATAACACCGGGGTGTGGACGCTCCTGGGATTGCTAAGAGATTTATTTGGCGATGTTTAATTCCTTTGCTGTTGAAGCAAATTTCTGGCTACTCATTCGACGTCCGAAGGCGATAGCTAACACTCCTGATTCAGACAACATCATTGGTCAACCCAAGACGTCCCGTTCTAGGTTAGATAAAGTGAAGCGGAAGTGCTCGTTGGCTGGACGCAGCACGGCTTGTTGTCATTGATGAGCGAGGCGACAATATGCTCGTCATCTGGGCCTACCGGTCACCGGCACCCTGGGAATATTACTTTTGGCGACAACAACAATGATCCTCAGTTGCTCTGTTGATTCAACAATTACGACTGGTTTATATCTTGCCCCGAAATTAGTTGATCAAGTTTTAGAAATGGCTCAAGAAAGTAGATAACTGGTTATGCCCCATCAACCCATCAACCAAGACACCGTTTTTAACGAAATCTGGCCCACCGTGACGGCCCTGCTGAAAGCTACCGTGGCTCAGGATGAAAAAACCATCCAGAAGATGCTGGTCGCCAGTGGCAACGCGGCCGCGCTCCTCTCGCTCTTTGGCCCCGTAGCCCTGGATGTGATCCTCAAAACGGTTTATGACCGGGACAACGCCACCCTCACCTACGCCGTCCAGACCGACAAAGGACGGCATGTGTACATTGAGTACGCCTGGCCCGACACCACCCAGGACAACGAGGTCAGCGAAGATGATTTTGCCTACGTGCGCCTGCGTCGACAGGGCGAAAAATGGCGTATCCTGGACACCTACCCAGGCCGGATTGATACCCCCATGACGCCACCCCGCGCCAGGGGCATTTTGCTGGACAACGAACTGATCAAATCGGGGCAGGGTGTGCCTTCCGATCCGTGGGTTTTGCCCCTGGCTTTGTTGGCCGGGGCGATTCGTTTGCCCCTGCGGGAAGAAGGGCTGGCCGATGAGGTAGAGCGGTTGTTACTGCCCACCTTGCAGGGTCAGGGTCACGGCGTGTTTGCCCTGGTGAATGCCCGGCGGCTGTGGCGGGATTTCCGGGCCAAAGCCAAACCGGTGATTGATGTGCCGCTGGCCTGGGCCGCCGTGGTCGAGTTCCTCATTGCTGACCAGGAGATGGTGCAGACGAGTGAAGCTGAGGTCGCGGCCGCGTACCAGATTAACCCCGTGGCCTTCAGTCAACGGGTGGCCCAGGTAAAAAGAGCACTCAAAATTGCCGAGAAAGGGCTGGATCAACGGTACACCTCACTGTGGGTGACACCCGTTGAGGTAGCAAAATGAGACAACACGAACAAGGAACGTCAGAAAGAATGAAAATAAACCGCAGATTCCGCCGATTAACGCCGATTTTCAATTCTTCATCCGTGTTTCTATCTATCCGTGTTCCTTCCATCCGTGGTTATATTCACTGGCGGAACTTGCTCCTTTTACTCCTTTTATTTTTGCCAGCCTGCAACAACAACGCGGCCGCGCCCACCCTCGCGCCTACCGCCGAAATAGCGCCCAGCGCGGCCGCCGTTCAGCCCACGTCCACCCCACCCACCACCAACACACCCGCCGCCCTGGTTCCCCACAGAACCAGCCGCCACCACCGCCGCTAATCCACCGCCGCCCCGGCCGAAATTGCGCCCGATGCCACCGCCAGCCTGCCCACGGCCGAACCCCGGTGGCCTTCAATGGCAAAAACGAGGATGGCACTTTTTCCGCGGCCGCGCCGTGCCCCCGTCACCCTCATTGATTATTCTGACTTCCTTTGAGGCGGTTGCCGCACCTACGTGTTAGGGGCAGAACCAGAAATCAGTGACACCTATGTCAACAGCGGTCAGGTCAAAATTATCTTCTGGCATGTGTTGGATCATGCCACGGCCAGCCTGAACAGCCACGCGGCCGCGGACTGTATCGGCCAACAAAGTGTGGACGCTTATTGGCTGATCCATGACCAGTTCTTTGCCGACCAGAATGAGTTGTGGAATGCAGACCGAGATTATTTTGTCAACGCGGCCGCGACTGTCGGTGTTGATCAGGCCACTTTTGAGCAGTGTTACGACAGCGGGGTAGGTCAGGCCAACGTCACCCGGCTGGATGCCATTCGTCGCCAACAAGGCATTCTCACCCGCCCCACCTTTGACATTAACGGCACGCTCCTCTTTGGGGCACAACGGTTCGCCGTCTTTGCTGAAGCCATCGAAGCCGCTCTGGGCCAATGAGTTTAAAAAAAAGGAACACAGAGAGCGCAGAGGTGAGGGCACCGAGAGTCACAGAGAAAGACCTCCTTAAAACTCGCCTCATCCTTCTTTTAATTCCCTCTGTGCTTCTTGTTCAGTTGGCAAGAAGTTTAACCGCAGATTTTGGGGATTAACGCAGATTCTTTAATCAGCGAAAATCGGCGTTAATCTGCGGATAATTTTTTTCTGGCTTTTCCAGATTAGGATCATACCCATGCCCAATTTTCAACCCGTCACCCCCGATATATTGACCCAATTAGCCGCCATCGTTGGGCCGGATGGCTGAGCACCACCACCGCCGAGCGCCAACTCCGCGACAAAGACCAATCCTACCAGCCCCCCAGCCTGGCCGAAGTGGTTGTCTGGCCGCAGACCGCCGAGCAGGTGTCCGCCATCTTGCAACTAGCCAACGCCCACTGTGTGCCCGTGACCCCGTGGGGGGTGGGCACCTCGCTGGAAGGCAACCCGGTGCCCTTGTACGGCGGTATCTCCCTTTCCACGGAGCGCATGAACCGGCTGATCGCCGTTCACGCCGATGATTTTCAGGTAACGGTTCAGCCGGGTCTGCCCCTACAAAGATTTGAACCAGCGACTGGCCCGCATGGTCTGTTTTCCGCCTGATCCGGGGCCAACGCCACCATCGGCGGTATGCTGGCTAATAATGCCGCCAGGATTCACACGGTGCGTTATGGGGCCAGCAAGGATAACACCTTGCCGGATGCAGGTGGCGCTGGCCGATGGGCGTCTCATCCATGTCGGTTCCCGCTCCATCAAACAGTCGGCGGGTTATGATTTGCTGCACCTGTTTATTTGCAGTGAGGGTACGCTGGGGGTCATTACCGAGGCGACGCTCAAGCTCACGCCGGTTCCCAGCCTGATGAGTGCGGTGGTGGCGGGTTTAAGACGGTCGCGGCCGCGGTCGCCACCGTCGTAGCCGTGCGCGGCAGTGGCGTCGGCGTGGCCGCCCTGGAACTGATTGATGCCGCTCACGCCCGTATGCTCAGTCAGGAGCCAGGAGTAGACCTGGGCGAACAACCAACCTTGTTCATGGAACTACACGCTACCCACCCCGAAACGCTCCAGGCAGAGCTAGAAATGGTGCGCGAAATTTGTGAAGAGTTGGGAGCCATCACCTTCCGCTCTACCACCGACAACGCCCAGCGGCTGTCGCTCTGGCACGCCCGCCACGCCGCCTTCGAGATTGCCGTGCGTAATCACCCCGGCCAACGGTGGCTGGTGATGGATGTGGCCGTGCCCATCAGTGCCTACCCGTCGCTGGTGGCCCACAGCGAAGCGGCGCTGCTCGAATTCGGGGCCATTGGTTATCTCATCGGTCACGCCGGGGATGGCAATTTGCACCTGATTTTGCCTTTTGCCGATGAGGCCGGGTATGCCCGGGCAATGCAGGTCAACGAATCCATCGTTTATCAGGCCATTGCCCTGGGGGGCACGGCGACCGGTGAACATGGCGTGGGGGTGGGCAAAGCCAAATTTATGCCTCGTGAACATGGCCCAGCCCTGGATGTCATGCGCGCCATTAAACAAACGCTTGATCCGAATGGTATTTTGAATCCAGGCAAGATTTTTCCGGTAAGCTAGTCAGCAATTCAGCCGGTCAGCATTTCAGATTCAGCTCGTGGCTAACAGCTGACTTGAACCTGAAACCTGAAACTTCCCCCATGTCAAACCACATCACCCAACTTACGCCCCATCTGTGGATTCGTCAGAGTTCATTGTTTTTGACCAATGCTGGTTTGTTTGTGAGTGAGGATCAGGCGGTGCTGATTGACCCCTGTATTTACCCGTCGGAGATTTTGGTCTGGCGGGAATACGCGGCCGCGCACCTGCTCCACCTCTCCCACCTCATCCTCACCCACCACCACTGGGATCACATCCTGGGGCCAGAGCATTACCCCACCGTGCCCATCATCGCCCAGGCCGACTATTTGACCGCCACGGCTGGGGAGCATGATGGCCGACTGCGGCAGTACATGACCTATTGGTTTGCCAAAGAGAAGATTCACCGGGACGAGCCGTTCGCCGTGCCCCAACCGACCTACACCTTCACCGACCGGATGAGCCTGCGCCTGGGTGATGAAACCTTGCAGTTTGTTCATGCCCCCGGCCACGCGCCGGATCAGTTGGTGGTGTATCAGCCGTCGAGTGGCCTGTTGTGGTCATCGGACATCCTCAGCGATGTGGAGATTCCGTTTGTGAGCCATAACCTGGCGGCCTATGAACGCACGCTGGCGATGCTGGCAACCTGGGAGATTGAAATGTTGGTTCCGGGGCATGGGCATGTAGCGAAGTCGCGGCCGCACATCGAGCAACGCATTCGTGAGGATAGGGCGTATTTGGGGGAGTTACGCGGCCGCGTCACCGACGCCATCGTCCAAGGCAAAACCGTCGCCGAAACTGTCACTCTATGCGCCGATATGGATTATCGGAACCGGGAAGAAAACGCCCAGCCCCATCAACGCAACGTGGAGAGCGTCTATCTGGAGCTAGGCGGGCAGAGCGAGGAGAAAAATGTGGGCTGGGGGCAGTTTGATTGAGGGCAAAGCGGGGAAATAGCAATTACGAAGGGGGAACGCGGCCGCGTTCCCCAGTCGAGCCACCCCGATTATTTAATTCTTGGCCTTGAGGGCTTCAATTTGGGTTTTCCAGGCCTGGGGATCGGTTAAGTACCAGGCGATTGAGTCCATTTTACCGTCTACGGAAAAACTCACCTTCAGCAGATTGTAGATCGTGGCCTTGCCCAAATGTCTTTTAGTCAGCGTGAGTTCAGTGATCGCGTCCAGGGGCACACGAATGTCTTTCCTGGGCATAAACATGAAGAAATGTAGCTCCTTCCCGGTGAGGACTAGACCCCCGTTGCCCCGGGCTTGCCAGACACCCGCCGACTCCAGCCCAAAGCTATTGGCCTTCAGGTCTTTCATGATGATCTGCTCTGGTTTGTACAGGGGCGCTATTCGGTTTTCGAGGGGAGTTTTGATGAGCTGGAGGGTGCCTTTAGCCACCAGGCTGATGACGATAACCCCCAACACAATTAAGCCAATAATGACAATGACGATGATCACCGTTCCTTGAGAATCTAGCATGTTGACCTCCAAGACTGACCTGTTCACGTCTGGTTTTATGTGACTGGTTCCATTCACGATGATAGAGGCAGTGGGGGGTTACGTCAAAAATTGGGGTCAAAGCGGCCAAAGCCCATTTCCATCGTTCCCGTATATTGAACGCTAACCGGAGCAGACATCGTAAATCGTCAACCGCATCAGGGCAATGTGGAGAGCCTTTACCGGGGGTTGGGCAGGTAGAGAGAGGATGAAAATGTGGACTGGGAGTTGGATTGAGGGTGAGGGGGGAACGCGGCCGCATTTTTACGTAAATCTCGCTTTATAAACTTTGATGTATGCATGTTTACGTGGCTAAGAACGACTCCAGGGAACTCCTTACCAATTCCGTGACTGTAATCTGATACCAGTCACCACTTCCTACCCACTGAGTATAATTAATCTCAATTACTTGATTGTCGTCTTTGAATATTATGCGCTGCAAGCTATTCAACACGCCGCCAATGATGTTTGCACTGTCGGCCCTTCCACGGCTTCGGGCGTAGCGTATGGAGACGGCGCATTTAGTGATCAGCGGAACTGAAGTGGTGAAAGCTTCTTTTGCTTTCATTTGAAGAAATTCCTTGCGATCTTTCTGTCGTGTTTTCTCAGCCAGGTCAGATGGGGTCTGCTTCCATGGCGGTGCAAAATCTACTACAAATGTCACAGTTATCATTCCGATAACTCTAGGGTAGTAATGTGTGGTTGCCAAATAGATTGCAATTACGGTCTGGCAATAGGCATCAGGCCCAGGGTTGTAGCCCCGTCGCCTGCATACCTTGGGGGACTACATCATACCGTAAAAGCAACATTACGCCTTAACAGGTGTTCCAGCAAGAATCCCTCCTCTTAGGCTCCCATTCCAGGGGGGCCTATGATTCCAAGCGTTGAGTTTGTTTGATTCCTTCATTATTCAATGTAATCAGGAATCCTACTGTGTTTGGAAGCCAAGGTGGGTAGTAGACAGTTGGTCCGCTCCCCTTTGTGAAATATGACGCTCTGCCATCAGAAATTTGCACAAGGGCGATATGATGATGCTGGGCGTATTCTATAGCACCGCTTCTGAACAGTGCGGTTGAGAATATCATCCCTTTTTGTGCACCAACTGCTCGCATTTTATCGGCTAATATTTGAACCGTAACCGCGTTCTATTGGCGCACTATGCCGCTTGCACTCAATGAGAACGAGAAAATCAGCACCAAGTGCTTCAAAGCGAGCCGTAACGTCAAACACGAAATCCCCACCTGATCCCTCAATCCTATCGAGATGCGTAGTAGTGAAGCTATTGAGTCCTACGCCTTCTTCATTAAGAATTCGTTGAACTTCTAATTCAAATCCCTCTGGAGATAATGACATTGGATCCATAGAAGATGTAACCTTGAAATGAAGTCCAACTTTTTATTCGACGAAAGGTAGGCGTAATCATATGGACAGAAAGGTGTTACGTCAAAAAACGGCTCGTGTTCGCGGCCCCATCCATTTTCCCCCTCCTGTCAACATCCAACAACACGGTAGAATTACCGCATGACACATGACCACGCAGACATTCTCATCATCGGGGCGGGGGCGGCCGGGCTGATGGCGGGCATCTGGGCCGGGCGCACCAACCCGGACCGGCGCATCGTCATCCTGGATGGAGCCAAAAAGCTAGGGGCCAAAATTTTGGTGGCGGGCGGTGGCCGCTGTAATGTCACCCATGATGTCGTCACGGCTGAGGCGTTCGCCGGGTCGTCGCGCCACGCCATCGGCAAGGTGTTGCGCCGTTTTGATGTGCCGCAAACGGTGCAGTTCTTCCGCGAACTGGGCGTAGAATTGAAGCGGGAAGAGACGGGTAAGCTGTTTCCGGTGACGGATAGTGCCCGGACGGTGTTGTATGCGTTGCTGGACGCGGCCGCATCCCACAACGTCACCATCCTGCACCCCCGCCGCGTGGAAACGGTGCAAAAAGTTGAATCTGGCTTCGTGGTGGGTGGTGAATGGGGCACGATGACAGCCACCAATCTGGTCATCGCCACCGGGGGCCAAAGCCTGCCCAAGAGTGGCTCCGATGGACATGGCTACCGCTTGGCCCAAAGCCTGGGCCACAGCCTCACGCCCCGACTTTTGCCTGCCCTCGTGCCGCTTACCCTGCCCACCGGGCATTTCATCGGCGATCTGAGTGGTGTGACCTGTACCGGCCACCCTGGAACTGTGGTCGGGCACGGAGAAGAAGCTGTTGACCTTCACCGGCTCTCTGCTCTGCACCCATTTTGGCCTGTCCGGGCCGGTGGTGCTGGATATGAGCCGCTATTTTTTGGACGCGCAGATGGATGACGCGGCCGCGAAGCTGACCCTCAACTGGTTACCCGACTTCACCAGCGAGGAATTTGAGCGGTTGTTGCTCAACCTGGGAGCCACCAGTTTATTGAAACAGCTACGTGAACTGTTACCGGAGCGGTTGGTGCGGCAGTTGTGTGAGCAGGCCGGGGTTGAGGCGGGCATGAGTGGAGGGCAATTGACGCGGCCGCAACGCAAAACCCTTATCACCACCTTCACCCGCCTGCCCTTACCCATCACCGGCAACCGGGGCTTCACCGTCGCCGAAGTCACCGCTGGCGGCATTCCCCTGGCCGAACTCAACCTGAAAACAATGGAATCACGCCTTTGCCCCGGTCTCTATTTGTGCGGCGAAATTTGTGATGTGGATGGGCGCATTGGCGGCTACAACTTCCAATGGGCCTGGGCCACCGGTTATACGGTGGGTATATCCGTTGGCTCGCCGTAAAGCCTGGTAAAGTTTTTTGGGGTTTTGGTTCGTAGTGACCGCTTTAGCGGGCTGGCGCCAGCCCGCTAAAGCGGTCACTACCAACAGTATCCTTTTCTTGAAAACTATAGTATCGAGGAGTAAGGCATCCCCAGATGCTGCCGGTGGTAAACCGTTCGCACGTGGGCGTGCTCACTCCTCTCTATACCGGCATTCATTCGGCGCCCGCCAAAAACCCGAAAACTTCAATAGCGGGCTGGTGTTGTTAAGGGTATCGTAACTTGGGGTTATCTTTTAGCGACTTCTTTACTATAGACCGTCAGTAAGGCTGGTTATAATATAAGTTTACACGTGCCGTCGGCGGGCACCTCCGGGGGAAAGGCGCCCTTTCCCCCGCTTCGGCCCCTAAAACAGATAAACCATGTCCCATCCTATAAACCCCGCCCGGTTGAAGCACAAATGATGATGAAACGCGCCCTGGTTGTCGCCAGTCTGGTTGGGCCAATCTTGTTATTGGTACTGTTACGCCTGTTCCCCGAACTCGATATTACCATTCACCAACCCCTGTTTCATTTTTACATCGTCACCTTTTTCACGTCCGCGGCCGCGATTGTTTCCCTCTTCATCGCCTACGCCCTGCAACAAGCGGGCCTCAGCCGCTACCAACTTCTACCCACCGCCTTTGCCACCATGGGCGGCATCTTCCTCATCCACGGCCTGTTCACCCCCGAAGCCATCTTCTTTGCCAACAACCCCGGCGTGCGTTGGGCTTCCTGGCTCACCCTGTTCCTGGGTGGACTCGTCTTTTTAGTGGCTACCTTCAACCCCACACCCCAACAAATCCGCCGCATCAATCGCGCGCTCTTTCTGTCCGTGGTTGGTTTTGCCCTCATCGTGGCCTTTACCTCCCAATGGCTCACCTACATTGATGATAACGTAGCCCCTTTCCATCGCATGTTGGCCTTTGCCTCTACCATCCTGGTCTGGCTGTTTGTGATGATTCGCCTGGGCTGGCGCTGGTGGCAAACGGGGGAAACGATAGAAGGGGTGATGGCGTTGATTGCCGCCTGGCAGGTCATCGGGACCATCAGTATGCACCAGTTTCCCACATGGCATATCTCCTGGTGGCTGTACCATGTTGAGCTATTGATGGGGGTTTTGCTGGCCTCGGTGGTGTTGGTCCAGCAGTATGAACGCCTGCGCCAGTTCCGTCTCACCTCTTATTTTGCCCTCACCAGCCTGATTGTCACGGTGGCTTCGGCCTTGCTGGCGTCTCATCTCTTCTCCCTTTTTGTGGAACGGGAACTCGTGCGGGCCTTGCAAGATCAGGCCCAGCAATCGGGCATGAATGTGGCTATGGCGGTGGTGCATGATTTGCCGGAACCGGTGACGACCGAGACTCTGAACGCGGCCGCGGCCGATTCCCTCGATCTCAACCAGATTCTCTGGCAACAACTGATGGGCCTCTCCGTTGAATACGTCAACATCTACGATACCGCCGGTAATCCCCTTCTGCCTGATCCGTATGCCCATACCTCTGTCAACCTGACCGATGTGGCCTCGGTCAATCATGCCCTGACCGGCATCACTACCACCGAACTCCTCCCCGCCCTGCCCGAAGATGAACATCTGCTAGCCGAGCATACGCTAACCGAAGGGCCACGCCTGCGCACCTACGTGCCCCTTCCCGGCCCCGACCCGACCCAACCGGTGGGCGTTTTGCTCCTGCAACAGCCCGTGCCCGAACTGAATCCCACCGTTACCCGTGCCCGGTTGCAAGGGTTGCTCATTGGTGGGGTGTCTATGGGGCTGCTCTTTTTAGCCCTGTTGGGCATTGTGCGCCGCGCCGACCAGGTCATCACCAACCGCACCAATGATCTGGCTGAAGCCAACGCCCAACTTCGCGCCGCCGAAGCCGCCCGCGATGAGCTAACCAATATGATTGTCCATGATCTGCGGACACCGCTGACGACGGTCATTATGGGGTTGGAATGGTTGCACAAGATAGGGGATGATCCGGAGCGACAGGCTAATCGCAATCGGTTTTTGAGCAATGCCCGCTCTTCGGCCGACCGGTTGATTGATATGATCAATGATTTGTTGGATGTGAACCGGCTAGAGGCGGGGCGGTTACAGCCCCATTTGACCCCCACCAACATAAACGAACTGCTAGACCGGCGCGCGGCCGCGTACTCCGCCGTCGTTGAATCCGAGGAAAAAGAGATTGCCGTGCAATCCACCCCTAACCTGCCCCTCATCCCCACGGATATCACCCTGATGGAGCGCGTTCTAGATAACCTTATCGGCAACGCCATCAAATACACCCAACCCGGCGGGCACATCACCCTTTGCGCCCATCGCCAAGACGGCCACATTACGGTGAGCGTGACCGACGATGGCGAAGGTGTTCCCCTGGCTTACCAGACGCGCATCTTTGACAAATTTGTCCAGGTGACGAACGACGAAGGCCAACCCATTCGTAAAGGCACGGGGCTGGGCTTAACCTTTTGCCGGTTGGTGGTTGAAGCGCATGGGGGCAATATTTGGGTGGAGAGCCAGCCGGAACAAGGGAGCCGGTTCTTCTTTACCTTGCCGATCAAAAAAGAGTTGCCCGGTTAGGACAACCCTTTTTCGTGACATTTAGACCTGACAGGTTTTCGGAAACCTGTCAGGTCTTTTTTTATCAGGCCAGGCCAGCAGAACGTCGCCAGACGAAAATGATAAAACTACCACCGAGAAGCACGATAAGCGTCGCGGCCGCGAACAACCCTAATGATTGACGCGATTCACCACCCCAGGCGGTCAACGACACATCGGTTGGGCCGCTGTAGCTGGCATCCAACGTCAACACCGCATTCAACGGCGTGCTTTGGTTCCCCACCAGCCCGGTAGCAAAAACCGTGTATACATTGTCTGCCGCCAACGGCACATCCATCAGGCTTAGCACCACGGTGCTGGTTCCCTGGAGCCGCACCTCCAGGTCATACGCGCCACCCGGAACCGGCAGATAACCACTGGCTTCACCAAACTCATAATCACCAAACAGAATCGTGCCATCGGTCAGGGTAATGTCTACCGCTGGGGCGTTGGGCGAAGCGTGGACAAAGCGCACATGGGCATTGCCAGCGGCCGGAGCACTGTTGTCATCCACTAAAACCAGCGGCGAGATGTTGGCCAGGGTGTCAATGGCCGCCACCGTGTAATCGGTGTTGGCCTCCAGACCTAGCGTGGCCGAGATGACAAAGGGGCCAGCCCCACCCGCTCCGGCTGGTTCCACCTGCACCTGATACTCATTGTTGCTCAGAGCGGCATAACTGGTCACATCTTCAAAGGCGACATTGGTGAAGGCTGCGCCCCCATTCACCCGCACGTCCACATTGGGGGCATCGGGCGAAAGATGGGCCACCCGCACGCGGGACGGCCCGGCATCCAGGCTAATGGCCGCACTCAACGCGGGGGAACCACCTGCCAGGCCAATGGCATAGACCGTGTAGACATTCTGGTCAGCTAAACTAATGCCGGGCAAATTGAGGACGACGGTGCTGGTTCCCTGGAGCCGCACTTGCAAATCGTAGGTTCCGGCAGGGATGGGGGTGTAAGGGCTGACTTCCTGAAATTGGTAATCGCCAAAGAGAACCGTGCCATCCGTCAGGGTGATGTCTACGGCGGGGGCATTGGGAGAGGCATGAATGAAGCGGACATGGGAATTACCCATCATGGGCAGAGCGTTGTTGTCTGTTAGCACCAGCGGGGTAATGTTGGCTAAGAGGTCGGTGGCGGCGATGGTGGTATCGGTGTCAGCGGCAAAATTCAGCGTGGCCGAAATGACGAACGGACCAGCCCCACCGGCTCCTGCCGGTTCTACTTGAACCAGGTAAGCGCCAGCGGGCAGAATGGCGTAATCACCAATGGTGCCAAAGGGGACATTTTGGAAGGCATACGCTCCATCTACCCACACATCCACGTTGGGGGCATCGGGGGAAGCATGGGCGACACGGACGCGGGCATCACCAGGGCCAGCCGCGGCCGCGGACTGAGCTATTAACGCCAAAACAAGAGCTAACGGGAGAAAAAACAAGCCAAACAACAAGCTACGACGTTTCATACGATCCACTCCTTTTTGTTTGTTGAGCCATATTCAATAAGCGTTCTTGCTTGTTATGACGCACACAAAGGAATTGCGGATGTATAAAACCCGGGCAAAAGGCTGACAAAGATGGGTGACGGGCTATACCCGACGCGGTAATGGGCAAGAGGGGATGATGAGCATAGGGATCATTCCCAACCACTGGCGGTAAAAACCAGTTGCAATAACTCGGCCCGCTCCTCAGGGGTCATGGGGCGCGGCCGCCCGTAATCTTCAATCATGCCCGTCCACAACTGCACACTGAGCACCCGCCCTTCATAAATCGTGTAAATATCAATGAACAGTTGCCGGGTGGGAATAGACCACATCTGATCGGCCATGAAATTGCCCAGGCCGTAATGGATGAAGCCGCCATTGACGAAGTTAAACGCCTGGGGATGATGCCCCTGACTGCCGCTGACAATATCGGCCCCGGCGTTGGCCAGGCCGTCAAAATCGCGCCGCTGTTCCGCCCACACCTCATACATAAAATGTTCGATGAATTGCAGAGTGGAAATGACCACATACCCCTGACTATCCAGGTCGCTAATCAGGTCGTGGATGTAGGTGTAATCGTCGCATGGTAACGAGCCACCATACCCTTCTTTGGCCCAATCCCCCCAGGGACCAACCGGGTTACAGCCAACAAAGGCCAGCCGGTTGCCATTGTGTTCAATGAGCAACGGTTGCCGGGCCTGTTCCAGGTCGCGGCCGCCACCAAATGTCTGGATACCGTTCGCCTCAAACAGGTCGAAGGTGTTCTGCAAATTGTGCTCCCCCCAGTCATTGAGGTGATTGCCGGTCATCTCGTTAATGTCTATGCCCATGTAGGTCATCAATTCAATGTAGCGGCTGTGGGCGCAGAACGTCGTGCCGCCGGTCGGTTCGGGTGGGGGGCAGTCGGGGACGAACGGGTTTTCGTGGCTCATATGGGCCAGGTCAACGGCGTTGAGCAGGGGAGCCACTTCTTCGCCGGGGTATTGCAGGCCATAACGCTCCATGCGGACGGCTGTAGCCCGGCTGAACCCGGCGGGGCCAGTCATAGCGACATGGGTAATTTTGTTGTCATCCCGGTTACTGGTAGGGCCTGCCCACAACGCGGCCAACGCGGCCGCGTTCCCCATCCTCCCCCTCCACAAAAATCGGCACCGCCAACGGATACGTGGCCGGGTCAAAATCCAGGTCAATGGGGGATGGTTGCCCATCGGGGCGTAGCACTTTGAGGGCTGGCTCCAGGGCCGGGAAAGGGATGAGGCTGAGAGCGGGGCGATTGTCCCACAGGGTGGTGACAAGTTGATCGGTGGGGATGGGGGACGCGGCCGCGGTCGGTTCACCCCACCACAACCGCAACAACGCCTGCGTTGGTTCGTCCAGGATTAGCTGACCGGCCTGCCAATCGTTTTGCACCTGGGCCAGGGGCAGTTCATCCGGGATGGTGGGGAAAGCCACCACGAGGGCGAAAATCCAGTGGGCCAGCACCGGGCCAGGGAGGGTGTCGCTGGTGGCCGGGGCGATGGCCAGGCGTAAATCGGCCTGGGCCGGATCGTCGAGCCAGGTGAATTGGTCGGGGTGTTGGCTGATGAGGGTTTGCGCGGCCGCGATCAGTTCCGGCGGCACACCGACCATCGCGCTCACGGTGGTGGGTGGCACGGGTGTGGCAGTGGGATTGGGTGTGGCCGAAGGGAGCGGTGAGGGGATGGGAGTGGGAGAAGGAGAGGGCGTCGCGGCCGCGGGTGTCGCCGTCACCTCCGTTACTATCGCCGCCACCGTAGGCATAGCGGCGGGTGTTTGCTCACAGGCAACCAATAACCATCCCCAGACAAAGATCATAACCAAACTTAACCATTGTTTCATAGCCGGAATTATGGGCCAAACCCTGAGATGGGCAACCGTTTTTCCGTTTACGCTCAGCCTGAGTTCTTCTAAATTCCCGGCCCAACCGCTTAAAACGGCGGACAAACCATTTCCTAGTGCGGACGAACCATTTCCCGATGCGGACGAACCATTTTCTGGTGCGGATGAATCATTTTCTCGTGCGGATAAACGGTTTCCCGATGCGGACGAACCATTTTCTCGTGCGGACGAATCATTCTCCGGTGCGGATGGATGGTTTTCTGATGCGGATGAACGATTTCCCGAACCATTTCCCGATGCGGACGAACCATCGGTGGGTAGGGGCGGGACGACGCGGGTTCAATGAGGATACCCGGGAAGCGCACCTTCCGCGTCGTCTCGCCCTCTTACGAGCCGGGGTGAATCAGGCGTCGAGGCTTTAGCCGGTTAAGACGTTCCGACTAAAGTCTCCACTCCGCCGGATAAACCCAAACGCACCTTCCGCGTCGTCTCGCCCTCTTACGAGCCGCAATGCGAAGAGGGCGAGACAGGTGGGAAGATAGGTTTCCCGCTGACCCTACATCCTGGCCCACCTGTCCCGCCCCTACGATGGTCCCAAATTTAGAATTACACACGCCGAGATTCGCTATTGCCCCGCCCTCCCCCTCTGCGGTAGACTACACGCCCGCAGAAACACAACTGTTCCGCATGGGCTGGTAGTGGATGAAACCCAGAGGAACTCGTAGGAACTTAGGGGAACTCTGGGAACTTGAGACTTGAAACCTGAGACTTGAAACTTGAAACCCATTTCCCTAGCAGTTGCGGACAACCAGGCAAAGGCAAAACATTGTGGACAGTAAATCATTTCGTATCTTAGAGTTTGATAAAGTGCGGGAGCGGGTGGCCGGATATACCAGCTTTAGTGCTGGTGAAGCGCTGTCCCGCCAGCTAACCCCCACCACCGACCTGGACACGGCCCAGCTTTGGCAGTCCGAAACCCGTGAGGCTGTCACCCTGCTGGAAACCCGCGACGACATCACCATCGGGGGGGCGCGGGATGTGCGCCGGGCCGTGAGCAACGCCGAACGAGGTTACACCCTGTTGGCCCAGGATTTTCTGGACATTCGGGGCACCATCGTAGCCGCCCGTAATTTGCGCCGCATCCTCATCCGCCTGCCCGATCATGTGCCCACCCTGGCCGCCATCGCCGAACTAATCGAAGAATGCCCCGGCGTGGTCGCCGCCATCACCGAAACCATTGACGACAAAGGGGAAGTGCTGGACAGCGCCAGCCACAAACTCGCCAAAATTCGCCAGGACTTACGGGTGGCCTACAACCGCCTGCACGAAAAGCTACAACGTCTCGTTAACAGTAGCCAAAACCAGTTCTTGCAGGAGCCGATTATCACCCAACGGGGTGGGCGCTACGTCATTCCCCTCAAGGCCGAGTACAAGGGGCGTATTCCTGGCGTCGTACATGATCAAAGTGGCAGTGGGGCCACCTTGTGGATTGAACCCATCGCTACGGTAGAACTCAACAACACCTACCGGGGTTTGCAGGTAGATGAACAAGAGGAGATTCAGCGGGTCTTGCGTGAGCTATCGGCCAAAGTGGGGGTGCAGGGGCAGGCCCTGATCCGGATGGTGGAGCGGATGGCTGAGCTGGACCTCATTCTGGCGCGGGCCAAATATGCTATCGCCACCAACAGTGTGGCCCCCCAGTTTGTGCCCTGGCGGGTGACGGAACAGGCGCGGCCGCCTAAACACGCCAACGAACAGGCCAAATGGCAGGCCCCGGCCCACAACCCGCACCCTGGTTCGACCATTTGGATTCGTCGCGGCCGCCATCCGTTGTTAGACCCCCACACCGTTGTGCCCGTAGACCTGACCCTGGATGAAGAGACCTTTCTTGTCCTCATCACCGGGCCAAATACCGGCGGTAAAACGGTCAGCCTCAAAACTATGGGGCTGATGGTGCTGATGGCCCAATCGGGTCTGCATATCCCGGCCAACGAGGCCCGCCTGACCGTCTTCAACGACGTGTTTGCCGACATCGGCGACGAACAATCCATCGAGCAGAGCCTATCTACCTTCTCGGCCCACATCACCAACATCATCCGCATCCTGGGGCATGTAGATGATCGCACTTTGGTGTTGTTGGATGAGCTAGGCTCCGGCACAGACCCGGCCGAAGGGGCCGCCCTGGCCGAAGCCATTGTCAACTACCTGCGTGACAAAGGGGCGACCACCTTTATCGCTACCCATTACCCGCAGTTAAAGGTATACGCCAACGACACCGCCGGGGCCACCAATGCCTCATTGCTCTTTGACATGGAGACCCTGCGCCCCACCTACCAGATGACCATCGGCATTCCTGGCCGTTCCAATGCCCTGGCGATTGCCCGGCGCTTGGGGCTGGACGAGACCATTTTGCATGATGCCATGAAGCTCCTGGGCAGTGGCAACAACCGGGCTGAGGATATGTTGGAGCAGGTGTATGAGTTGCGCGAGAAAGTGGAAGCTCAGGAAGCGGCCGCACGCCTGAATCTGCGCCGTCTGGAAGAAGACCGGGAGATGTTGAGCGGTCGCCTGGAGCAAATTGCCGAAGAGCGGCAACGGGTGCTGGCGGAAGCCCGCCAACAAGCCGAGGTTGAACTGGAAACTCTGCGCGAAGAAATCCGGCTGATGCGGCGCAAAATCCGGGATACCGGGTCGCTCAACGCCCTCAAACAGGTTTCGCAAGAGGTAGAGCGGTTCGAGGCCGAGCAATTGCCCCCGGAAGAGCCGCCCAAAGAGAAAGCCCGCTCGGTGCGCAAAGCTCGTGAAACCCTGGCCGAAGGGGATACCGTGTTGGTGAAGGCGTTGGGCACCAAGGGGCAGATTATCAGCCTGGGTAAAACGGATGCCCTGGTAGCCCTGGGCAACATGACGATGCGGGTGGATGTGCGTGACCTGGTGCTCAAGGAAACGGTGGAAGAGAAGCCGGTCGAATTTGTGGAAACGACGAATCAACAGCCTGCGCCCCACATGAACCTGGATTTGCGCGGCAAACGGGTGGAAGAGGGGCTAGAAATTTTGGAGCGGCAACTGGACGCGGCCGCGCTCAATCATTTGCCCTGGTTAACCATTATCCACGGCAAGGGTACGGGCAAATTGCGCCAGGCCGTCCGTAAAATGCTCAAGGAGCACCCCAACGTCGCCAGTTGGGAAGAAGGCCGGGACGGTGAAGGCGGCGATGGGGTGACGGTAGCCAAGTTTAGTGAAGCGTAGGATTGACAATACCGGCCAGAACCAAAAGAAAAGAAGGAGCACAGAGGATTGACGATTGACGCTTTGAATCTCTGTGTCTTTACCTCTGTGTTCTCTGTGGAACCTCTTTCTTGTTGGGTATAAAGACGTTGACGGATAAGGTAATACTAAAATCGTCAATCGTAAATGGAAAGGATTGAATGTTGCAAGCTATTGTTTTTGACCTGGGGGGAACCCTGATTGATTATGCCGGGGGGTATGAGCTATGGCCCGATATGGAAGGGCCGGGTTTAGCGGCCGCGTATGCCGTGTTATATGAAAAACCGTTGCGCCTGCCCGCCATGGAGACGTTTCGGCGGATTGGTTACAACATGTTGCCTGAGCGCTGGCAACAAGCCACACTGGGTCAGCGCAATCTGACGGTGCAAGACTTGATTCAAGAGATTGTGACTTATTTGCGCATTAATGGGGTGAAACCGGAATGGCTGGAAGAAGCGGCGCAGGCGTATGAGAATTTTAGTTGCGGCCGCACCGCTCTCATGCCTCATGCCGAAACCGTCCTGGCCGACCTGAAAGCCCAGGGGTACAAGTTGGGACTTATTTCTAATACGATGTTTCGCGGCCGCGCCCACCTGGAAGATTTAACCCGCTTTGGTTTACACACCTACTTTGACGCGCTACTTTTCTCGGGCGATGTCAATTTGTGGAAACCCCGCGCCGAAACGTTCCACCATATATTGAACCAGCTAGATACCAGGGCCGATCAATCCGTGTTTGTAGGGGATGATCCGGCCAGCGATGTGGCGGGCGGCCGCAATGCGGGTATGTTCACCGTCTATTACCAATCCAACTCTCGTTTCCCTACGCCTGATGGTGTTGTTCCCCACGCCACCATCACCAGCCTGGACCAACTCTCCGCGTCCATCACGGGACTACTGGGTTAGCCCTTGACCCGGCATTTTGACGAAGGGCGAAGAACGAACGACGAACGGGTCGTTTGTCTGTCGTCCTTCGTTCCTTGCTTCCCGGTACAAATTCCCCACAACTTACGCCACCCCGGTCTCATTTCCGGCGTATAATAATTAGATATACGTCTAATTGAGTGTGGAAATTGAATGAACTAACCTTGCCTATAACAGCCCGCGTACCCCGGTGGGGTCTACCAACCTTACTGATAGACATCTTCCTGATGAATGCGGGTTTCTTTCTCATCATTCCCCTGCTTTCGGTTCATTATGTGGATGGGCTGGGTTGGGCCGCCGGGTTCATCGGTGTGGTGCTGGCGGTGCGTCAGTTTACCCAGCAAGGGCTGACCGTTTTTGGCGGCGCCCTGGCCGACCGCTTCGGGCCGAAGGGGCTGATTTTGTGGGGATTGCTCATCCGGGCGGGCAGTTTTGCCCTGATGGGTTATGCCGATACACCTGCGTTATTGCTGGTATCGGGCGCGGCCGCGGCAGTGGGTGGCGCTTTATTTGGCGCACCGACACGGGCAGCGGTCGCGGCCCTGGCTCCCCAAGAAAAAGTGACCGAAGCCTATGCCCGCATCAGCATGTTGCAAAACCTGGGGCGCACCGTAGGCCCTATCATGGGCGCGTGGCTGATACGCTTCGACTTTGCCACGGTGGGGTTTGCGGCCGCGATCTTCTATGTCATCGCCTTCTTTGTTACCTGGGTGGGCCTGCCGCCTATGTCCGTCTCAGAGAGCAACGGCCAAGCAACCACCTCAGCCATGAGTGGTCTGCGTTATCCCCTCACCGACACACCCTTCATGATTTACACGGCTCTGCTGGTGGGTTACTGGTTCATGTGGGCACAGCTATCCATCGCTATGCCCCTGGCCGTCAAGGGACTTACCGGTGACGACAGTAGTGTAGGAGTGATGTTTACCATCAGTTCGGTGTTAGCCATTGGCTTGCAAGTACCGGCGCTAAAACTGGCCCAACGCTGGCTGGCCCCATTCCCGACGCTTATTCTGGGCGTGGTATCGGTGGCGTTTAGTCTGGCACTGGTGGCGGTCGTGGTGAACTTGTGGCAGTTTTATGCCAGCCTGTTTTTCTTTTCCCTGGGGGTGGTGTGGGTCATGCCCACTTCGGAGACGGTCGCGGCCGCGTTCGCCAACCCGATTGCCAGAGGATCATACTTTGGGGTCAACTCATTGGCCTTAGCCGTGGGGGGGAGTCTGGGGCATGTGGTGGGTGGCTCGATGGTGGACTGGGCGGCCCGGTTGAACCACCCGGATTTGCCCTGGTTGATGTATGGAGCGGTGGGGTTCGCGGCCGCGGGTGGGCTTACCCTGTTCTACCTTCGACCCGCTTATCGGCAACGGCTAGAACCGGTTGCGGCCGCCAAAAACGATACCGAAGGAGTGCTTGTAACGTGGGTAGACCATCCCAAGGGGTAAGCTTCTTACCCTCCTCACGGTGGTCATAACGTATAGGCGCTTCATACACCCTCACCCCAGAGCGAAGGAGCTTGGCCGTAATCTCTGCCTCAATCTCAAAACGGCGGCTTTCCAGATTAAGTGACTGCATGAGTTCACGGTCAATCAGCTTATAACAAGTCTCCATATCATGGAGACGAACCCCATACAAAATATTGGTGATCCAGGTCATTCCGTGGTTGCCCCAACGCATCAGGGCCGACCGATTGGATAAATCCCGCACCCCGTAAACCGTCTTGGCCCGCTTGGTTTTATACGTTTCCAACAAAGCCACATAATCAGACGGGTAATATTCCAGGTCAGCGTCCTGAATAATGACGACATCCCCCTTGGCATGAGCTAAACCGGTACGAATAGCCGTCCCTTTACCCATATTACGTGCGTGCGTAATCAGCACGACATCGCCTGAGGCTGACTGTTCTAACAAAACTTTGGTCGCTTCATCAGAGCCATCGTCTACCACTAACACTTCTTTGGGAACACTGACCTCGTGGACTCGCCGAAGTAATTCAGCCAGGGTAGAGGCTTCGTTATAGACGGGGATAATAACTGTTAAAAGCATTGGCCTTTCCTTAAATGCAATAATGATCCGTGTTACCCAGGCTCATTTTGAACGAGTTCTTGAGTAACAGCGAAACAGACGCCCGGATTATAGTGGAAACAGTTGGCGTTGTCAGGTTACATGTTAGAATCAAGTCAATTGTTAAGGACAGAAGTTGAACTTGACCAGACCGTCGGTGGGTGATAGAATTTTGTCCGCTTTGCCCTCATCGTCTAGGGGACCAGGACGCAGCCCTTTCAAGGCTAAAACCGGGGTTCGAATCCCCGTGAGGGCACAGAAAGGCTTCACCCACCAGTGAAGCCTTTTTTGTTTTCTACTGGCAATTTGGCTGTATCAATCTCCCTTTATCCCATTTTTTTGCGGTGAACCTGAGGAGGACGCTTGTGCGCATCGGACTAAACATTGGTTACTCAGCCGGGCGGATTGAATTACCCCTGGCACTCATTCAAGAGGCAGATCGTTTAGGGGTGTATGCAGTTTGGACCGCCGAGGCGTATGGCTCGGATGCGGTGACGCCGCTGGCCTGGATTGGGGCACAAACAGAACACATTAAGCTGGGCACGGCTATCATGCAGATGCCTGCCCGCACGCCAGCGAACACGGCCATGACGGCCATGACGCTGAACCAACTTTCTGGTGGGCGTTTTCTTTTGGGTTTAGGCCTCTCTGGGCCACAAGTGGTAGAAGGGTGGCATGGGGTAGGTTATCGGCGACCACTGGCACGAACCCGTGAATATGTGGATATTGTGCGGGCAATTTTCCAACGGGAAGCTCCCCTGGCCTATAACGGAGCCATTTATCAAATTCCCTACCGGGGCAAGGACTCTACCGGGTTAGGTAAACCGCTTAAGAGTACACTCAACGCTCAACCGGATATTCCCATTTACCTGGCTTCGATTGGGCCGAATAATGTGGAACTGACGGCTGAGTTGGCCGATGGCTGGTTGCCCATCTTTTTCTCCCCCCAACGGTATGCAGAAACGTATCAGGTGTCGGTAGATGCCGGGTTGGCGAAAGCGGGTAAATCGCTGGCTAATTTTGACATTGCCCCTTCGGTGGCGGTGGTATTGGAAGATAACATGGAAATTGCGTACAACATGGTGCGGCCCATGTTGGCCCTGTATATTGGCGGCATGGGGGCGAAGGGTAAAAACTTCTATTATGATTTGGCGGTGCGTTATGGTTTTGAAGCGGCCGCGAACGAAATTCAGGAGCTTTACCTGGCCCGGCGTCAGGGTGAAGCGATGATGAAAGTGCCCGCGGAATTGATTGACGAGGTAGCGCTGGTGGGGCCACGCGGCCGCATTCGTGAGCGACTGTCCCTCTGGCAAAATAGCCCCATCACCACGCTCAATGTGATGCCTATGGGCAGTGATCCCATCGCCACCTTGCAGGCGATCATGGAAATGGTCGGGTAAAGGATCACAACGGATTAACAAGATTTACGGTTTTGGGCCTGATCTCTGGTCGAAAATATGAGCCAACAACAAGAAGAAGGATTGGTTATTAAAGCGGTAAGCGGGTTTTATACCGTTGAGACCGCCCACGGTTTTGTTGTATGCCAGGTTCCGGGGCGGTTGAAACGGCAAAGACAAAACACCGACCTGGTGACGGTGGGGGATCGGGTTACGTTTACGCTTAATGCCGATGGGACTGGTTTGATAGAAAAAGTGGCTGATCGGCATAGCGTTCTTTCCCGGACACGTACCGCCGCTGGCAATCGCCAGTTATCGGCCGATAAAGAGCAAGTATTAATTGCCAATCCTGATCAGTTGATTTTTGTTATGGCTATGGTTACGCCTTCACCCAGTTTACGCATGTTAGATCGTTTTCTGGTGGTGGCGGAAATGAACGACTTACCGGCCATCGTGTGTGTCAACAAAATTGATCTGGTGAATCAGGATGATGCCCACGCCATGTTCACTGTTTATGAAAAAATTGGTTACCCCGTGTTGTACACCAGTACCAAAACGGGACAGGGCATCGAAGCGCTGCGGGATCTACTAAAAGGCAAAATCTCCGTACTGAGTGGTTCGTCAGGTGTAGGCAAGTCCAGTCTGCTGAATGCCATCCAGCCCGGTTTGGGGTTGAAAGTGCATACCGTAAGCGAGGCGACTGGCAAAGGGCTACATACGACCCGGTATGCCGAAATGTTTCCTTTGCCCGAAGGTGGTTATGTGGCGGATACACCGGGGATTCGGGGTCTGGCTTTGTTTGATATTGAACCGACAGAGCTTGACGCTTATTTTCGGGAGATTGCCCCGCTCGTGTCTGATTGCCCATTTAGTGATTGCACCCACCGGCATGAGCCGGGTTGTGCCGTTATTGCGGCCGTTAAACGGGGTGAGGTCGCGGCCGAACGGTATGATAGTTATTTGCGCCTCCGTGATGAGCATGAAGCGTTGGAACGGGATGAGTATTAGTATCTGGAGTGTGGCGTTTTTGGGGCTGACCTTTGGAGATTGAGAGACTGAGAGACTGAGAGATTTCCGGAGGTCGAACTAATTTTTCGCCAAAGTCGAGTTAGTACCTTAGGTAATTGCCCATGATCGATCTGGCTCGGGATGACGTTGCTTTTAATCAGTTGCCGGAGTCGCGAGATCAGTTGGAGCTATTAGTACAAGAGCGCACGGCTGAACTGGCGGCGGTAAATGAAGAACTGCGCCGTTTTGCTTATATGGTTTCCCATGATTTGCGGGCACCCCTCGTAAATATGAATGGGTTTTTGGCAGAATTACGGGGGGCGTTGGCGGTGGTACAGGATGTGGTGGAAGGTCTGCGGCCGCATCTCAACGAGCAACAAAAACAAGCCATCGCCCTTTCCATGTACGAAGATATTCCCGAAGCCCTGGATTTTATCGGATCCTCGGTGCGTAAAATGGCTCGCCTGAGCAACGCAGTGCTGGCCCTGGCCCAACTCGGGCGGCGGGAACTCACCTTTGAACCGATTGACACCCTGCTCTTAGTCCAGGAAATTCTGGCAACATTGGCTTTTCAAATTAACCAGAAACAAGTCACTGTCGATATTTCCCCTTTACCAGAAGTAGTAGCCGATCAACTTGCTTTGGAACAGATTATGAGTAATCTGTTGACCAATGCTTTAACCTACCTTTTGCCAGATCGTCCGGGGTATATACGGGTGTGGGGTGAAGCGGGGGTTGATAAAACAACATTTTATGTGGGGGATAATGGACGCGGCCTGGCAGATGCCGAGCACGAAAAAATCTTTGAGCCGTTTTATCGATCCGGACGGCAAGATACACCAGGAGAAGGAATGGGGCTGACTTATGTGCAGACCCTGGTACGACGGCACGGTGGGCAAATCAGTTGTCACTCCGAACCAGGCCAGGGAGCTACATTCGTCTTTACTATTTCTAAGCACATGACCGTTATCAGTAATCGCTAGGTTTGGTTATACTGAATAGGGTCACAAAATCATATTTTGTTAGCCTGATTCACTCATCTCCGTCTGCGCAAAGTGACAGGTTTGTGAACAACGTAACCGTTGAATCCCAGCCAAGTAACAACCTCGCAACAGATCGGTTTCATGGGACACCCTGCCCAACAAAAACAAAGCATCTGAACGGTTATTTCTACTATATGCCAGTATTACCTATGCAACTACCAGGGGTGTCCATCACTTGAAGACAGGTAACTCTATTTCAACCCGGTGCTGATAGGATTACAAACACGCATTTGCTCCTACTGAAAGAGCTGACGCGACGGATGCCAACCATTCAGGGAAAAGTTCGGGGAATTCGTAGCCTCTTTCAGTAGACCCACCTTTTATTATGTTACAAAGCAACGTCAAACCCGTTCACGTTTTGTATGTTGAAGATGATGTGGGGCTAGCCCGGCTGTTCCAGAAAAAACTGGAGCGGATCGGGTATATTGTCGATCTCGTTTATGACGGGGATGCTGGTTTAGCCCAGATTACGCAACAAACCTATGACGTCGTAGCTTTGGATTTCAAATTGCCGGGTCAAGATGGTCTGGAAATTATGCACAAACTCCTGGATGCTCCCCATCCGCCCATTATCATGATTACGGGTACGGGCAATGAACAGACGGCGGTAGAGGCAATGAAGTTGGGGGCGAGTGATTACATTGTAAAAGACCCTGATGGCGCGTATTTGGAATTGATGTCTTCAACAATCCAACAGGTATTGTTGCGGCAACAGTTGGTGATAGAACGGGCGCAAGCGGTAGCCGCCTTACAAAAACGGAACCAAAAATTAGCTCTGCTCAATGAAGCGGGACAGGCCTTAACATCTATTTTTGACCTGGTACAGATTATGTCTCGGTTGCTTCAGGCGTTGATTGATTTGACCGATGCCGCCGGGAGTTCGGTCTGGTTGTGGGTACCTATGCGCCATGATTTGCTGGAGTGTCGGGCTGTGTTTCACTATCGGGGCACACCGCCATTGCAGGGGATTCAGGTGCAGGCAGGTGAGGGGGTGGTCGGTTGGGTGGCGCAACATAATCAACCAGCGATTGTCCCGAACGCGGCCGCGGACCCTCGTTTTGCCCACCGTATTGACCACAACACCGGGTTTCATACCCATTCCATCATGGCCGTGCCCTTACGCCTGGGTGATGGCCTCATTGGCGTCATCGAAGTTGTGAACAAGCGCGAGGGGGAATTTGATGCCGATGATCTGGCCTTTACCCAAACCCTGGCGGCCTCCGCCGCCATCGCCATCCACAATGCCACCCTGGTAGATGCCCTCCATCAGCGCACCCAGGACCTGGAAGCGCGGAAAAACGAGCTAGATGCGTTTGCGCACACCGTCGCTCACGATCTGCAAAATCCGTTATCCCTCATTTCGGGTTATGCTGAGGTGCTGGTAGAAACCGATTTTGCCTTAACTGAAGAAGAAAAAGAAAAAAGCCTGGGCCACATTTTGGAAAACACGCGCAAGATGAGCAATATCATTGATGAATTGCTCTTGTTAGCCACCGTGCGGCGTGAGGATATCGCCATTTCTCCTGTTGATATGACCCGCACGGTCAAAGAAGCCCGTCGCCGCCTGTTACACGTGATTGAAAAATCGGGGGCTACCCTGACCGCCCCCGCTACCTGGCCGTTGGCGATGGGCTATTCCCCCTGGGTGGAGGCGGCCTGGGTTAATTACCTGAGCAATGCCCTGCGCTACGGGGGTGAACCGCCGGTGATTGAATTGGGTTCTGTGGCGGAAGGGGAAGGGATGATTCGTTTTTGGGTGCGGGATCAGGGGCCAGGGATTCCTCAAGAGCAACAAACGCGCCTGTTCCAACCGTTTGAGCAGGTCAATAAGATTCGGGCCAAAGGTCATGGTTTAGGGCTTTCGATTGTGCGCCGGATTATTGAGAAATTAGGGGGGCAGGTGGGGCTGGAGAGCCAGGTAGGGCAAGGCAGTACGTTCTGGTTTACCCTACCCAGAGCAGACGAAGCCAACCTCTAAGGGTGTGTTTCATTTCGGTTGAGAGCAAGGAGTGAGCATCCCCAGATGCGAACGGGTCGGCATCCTTCGGCAGGCTCAGGACAGGTTCTGGGGCTGCCTTTCTTCTCTAACTCATTTGAAACACCCCCCTAAGACAAACGATTATCTTCAAGAAAATTAGACGATACGCGGATAAGCGGTCATAATCTCTCTATCTTGTGGGCTAAAAAGGATTGACTCATGTCGGAAAAAATGGAAACGCGGCGCGAAGGAAATAAACAGCCGGTGACTGGACGGTCGCGGACGATGGTGATTACGATTGACCGGTTTGTGTTGTGGTTGAGTCGGCACTGGTTGGCGGTTTTTAACGTCGCGGCCGCGCTCTATGTTGGTTTGCCCATGTTGGCGCCTGTCCTGATGAATGCCGGGGCCACCGGTCCAGCCAGGGCCATTTATGTGGCTTATTCTCCTATGTGCCACCAGATGGCCTTCCGCTCCTTCTTTCTCTTCGGTGAACAGGGGGCTTATCCCCGTGAACTGGCGGGCACAAGCCTGACCCCGTTTGAGGTTTACACCCCTGATCTGTCAGAGTTTCAGGGCATTTCGCCCACTGATAGCGGTCGCTTTTTTAATGCCGCCCGCTCCTTTTTGGGCAACGAAGCGATGGGTTACAAGATGGCTCTGTGTGAGCGAGATATTGGTATTTACCTGTTTGTGCTGATTGGGGGGCTGATTTTTGCTGTGTTGCGGCCGCGGTACAACATCAAACCATTGCCCATCCTGGCTTTCCTCATCATCGGTATGGGGCCAATTGGACTAGATGGGTTTAGCCAGTTGTTTGGGTACATGTTCCAGGGTAGCCAAACCGGTATTACCGATTTCTTAGCCAATATTTTTGCCGTACGTGAAAGCCCTCCCCTATTACGCACCCTCACCGGCGCCTGGTTTGGCCTGACTCTGGTCTGGTTGGCCTATCCCCATGTCAACGCAGGCATGAAGGATACGGAGTTGGAATTGAGTGAGAAGTTGTTACGGGCGGGGGTTATTAAAGTGGATAGCGAAAAGTGATAAGTAATTGGTGGTAACTACTAAGCCTGTTGCCTGAGCTTGTCGAAGGCAATGGGTAGGCTTCGACAAACTCAGCCCTCGATAGTGTTAGTATGGCTTTTAAGAAAAAGAGTTTGTTTGTAGTGACCGCTTTAGCGGGCTGGTGTTAGCCCGCTAAAGCGGTCACTACGAACAATGACTTTCATATAGTTTGACAACACATGCTTCGTTATCTGCGCGTTCTGGGCGTTTTTTACAAAGCCGCTTTCCTGGCCGATCTGGAGTACCGGGCGAATTTTGTCAGTAGCCTGATCCTGAGTGTGGTTAGTTTGGTCTGGTCCGTAGCGGGGGCGTCCGTGTTTTTCCTGCACACAGAGCGCATCGGTGATTGGACGCTCAATGAGTTGTTGATTGTCCTGGGGCTGTTTGTGCTGTTTTTGGGGTTTGTGGATGCGTTTCTGACGCCGAATGTGCAGGATTTTATGGAGCACATCCGCGTGGGCACGATGGATTTCATCCTGTTAAAGCCCATCAATTCCCAGTTTCATACGTCATTACGCCGGTTGAATGTGTGGCGGCTGGTGGATGTGTTGATGGGTTTGGGGTTGGTGGTGTACGCGATTAGTCTGTTGGACACGCGGCCGCAACCCATCCTCATCCTCGCCTTCATTATCCTCTGCCTGTGCGCCCTGGTTATCCTGTACAGCCTCATCATGTTGCTCATCACCAGTGCCTTCTGGTTCGTGCAACTGGAAAACATCATGGAACTGCTCTTCACCTTCTACGAGGCGGGGCGCTTCCCGGTCACGATTTTCCCGGTTGGGTGCGGGCCATTCTCACTTTTGTGGTACCGATTGCTTTTATTACCACTGTGCCTGCTTCCGTGTTACTGGAACGGTTAGATGGCCTATTTGTGGGGTATGCGGTCGGCATCGCGGCCGCGCTCCTCACCGCCAGCATCCTCTTCTGGAACTACGCCATCCGCCACTACAGCAGCGCCAGCTCCTAAAAATAGAATAGAGACTGGAGACTGGGTCGTGACCAGTCTCTAGTCTCTAGTCTCTTAATCTCTCAGTCTCTCCCCCTTACAAATACCCCAACTTCTTCGCCGCCTGGGTCAATTCTTCCCGGAAATGTGGATGAGAAATACGAATCAACGCCTGTGCCCGTTGGCGTAGCGTTTTGCCGTGCAAAGAAGCCACGCCAAACTCCGTCACTACCCAGTGCACGTCATTACGCGTGGTCACCACCCCAGAACCTTCATACAGGGTCGGCACAATCCGGCTGATGGTTCCATCCTGGGCCGTGGACAAACAGGCGATGATCGGCAGCCCCCCTTTGGAACGGGCCGCCCCGCGAATAAAGTCCACCTGCCCACCCGCTCCACTGTACATTTTGGCCCCAATTGAATCGGCACACACTTGCCCCGTCAGGTCAATCTGTAGGGCCGAATTGATGGCAACCATACGGGCATTTTGGGCAATGTGGAAGGGGTCGTTGACATAATCCGTGGGGTGCATCTCTATCAACGGATTGTTATTGACAAATTCATACAGCTTATGGGTGCCAAACAAGAACCCGGCCACAATTTTGCCTGGATGGAACGTTTTGCGACTACAGGTAATCACTCCCTGTTCCACCAGATCAATCACGCCATCCGAAAATAGCTCGGTGTGAATGCCCAGATCACGGTGGTTGCCCAGGCATTGCAGAACGGCATCCGGGATACTGCCGATGCCCATCTGTAAGGTGGCGCCATCAGGAATAAGCCCGGCAATGTGTTGCCCGATCTGCAAATGCTCAGCCGAACTGCCCCCTTGCGGTGCTTCTGGTATGGCATAATCGACTTCCACCACATGATCCAACTGGTTGACATGGATAAAACTATCACCCAGGGTGCGCGGCATCTGCCGGTTGACCTCGGCAATGACGATACGAGCCGCCTCAGCCGCCGGTTTGGTTGTGCCCACTTCCACGCCAAAACTACAAAAGCCATGTTCATCCGGCGGTGTCACCGAAATAAGGGCCACGTTCAGGGGCAAAATACCCGTGCGAAAAAGGCTGGGGATTTCCGACAAAAAGACGGGCGTAAAGTCAGCCCGCCCTTCTTGCACCGCCCGGCGCACATTACTGCCAATAAAAAGGGCATTCACCCGAATATGGTCCTGGAATTCGGGGCGGGCATAGGGGGATTCGGCAAAGGTGAGGATGTGTGTGAGTTCTACTCGGCGCAAGGCGGGCGCACGCTCGATGAGACCCTGGACGAGGCGGGTGGGCACACCAGCCCCCCCACCCAAATAAACACGATGCCCTGGCAAAATGGTCTGCATCGCGGTAGAAACGTCAGTAATTTTTTGCTGGTAGGTTGCTTCCCAGTTCATTCTATTTGCTCCATGAGCCAGATAGTTAGATTGGCAGTTTAGAGCTAGAGCGAGAGGAAATGAGAATGTATCCTCTCGCTCTAGCTCCAAACTTAAAACTCAAGTTGGGTGCAGGTTACACCTGCGGACATACAGGTAGGAGTTCCCCATGAGCGGGGTGCTCACCAAGATGAATGAAAATTTATCCACAGATTTCACAGATTTACACAGATTTTTCTTTTTCTCTGCGTTCTCTGCGTCTCTGCGGTTCGTCATTCTCGTAGGAGTGTAAATGAAAACGGGCATGTTTCCAGTAATGAATGTCACGCACTGCGTCAGAAGGTTGTCATGGCGTCTTGTGTTGCCTACAAAACAAAAGTGGCGATACTTCGGTTTTTACACGCAACATGCAACACGGAGTCCCCATGTCATCTCTACGCGATCTCTTCCTGCTTGATCCCACCGTCACCTTTCTCAATCACGGCTCCTTTGGGGCTACGCCCCGCCCGGTGTATGAGGTATACCAGGAGTGGCAACGTCGCCTGGAATGGCAACCGGTGCAATTTTTGGGCACAGACATTGGCGAATACCTGGCTACGGCCCGGCAAGCCCTGGGTTCCTACTTGAACGCCCACCCGGATGATCTGGTGTATGTGCCCAATGCCACCTTTGGCGTGAACGTCATAGCCCGTTCTCTGAACCTGGGGCCTGATGATGAGGTGCTGACGACCGATCATGAGTATGGCGCTTGTGACAATACCTGGTTATTTCTGAGCGGGAAGCAGGGATTCCGTTATGTGCGGCAGGCGATTAGCTTGCCTGCGACCACCCCAGAGGTGTTGCTGGAGCAGTTGTGGCAAGGGGTGACACCACATACAAAAGTCATTTATTTGAGCCACATCACCTCACCCACGGCCCTGACGTTTCCCGTGGCGGCCATTTGTGCCAGGGCGCGGGCGGAAGGCATTTTGACATTGATAGATGGGGCCCATGCGCCGGGGCAATTACCGCTGGATATGGCTGTTATTGGGGCGGACTTTTACACGGGCAACTGCCACAAATGGCTGTGTGCCCCGAAGGGAGCGGCTTTTTTGTATGCCCGGCGGGAGCAACAACATCGGGTGGAGCCGTTGGTGGTGGGTTGGGGCTGGGGGGAACCACGGGCCTGGACGTATGGGTCGGACTTTTTGGATTATAACCAGTGGCTGGGCACGAATGACATGGCGGCTTATTTGTCGGTCGCGGCCGCGATTGAGTTCCAAACTGCTCATCAGTGGGACACGGTACGGGACACCTGCCAGGCCCTCGTCACCCAGGCCATCCACCGCATCGGCGACCTCACCGGCCTGCCCCCCGCCTACCCCGATGACCAGGGTTTCTACCGCCAGATGGCTATTGCCCCCCTACCCCCCATCACCGACCTACCCGCCTTCAAAAAACGGCTCTACCAGGAGCACCGGGTTGAAATCCCCTGCGTCCAGTGGCAGGATAAGCAGTTCATCCGCGTTTCCATCCAGGGCTACAACACCCAGGCGGACGTGGACAGACTACTGGAAGTGTTACGGCTGATGCTATAGGGTATTTTACGATTAACGATTTTAGATTTGTGCTTGTTACATCTCTGGGTAAAGTAGCAAAAGATTCCAATTCGGCGCGGCTCAAATTGGCACAATGCCTTTTTCCCCATCAATCATTCACTGGTTTTAAGGTGGATGATCAGCGCAATGTGAGGGTTCCCCAACTGGTGGGGTTGGTCAGGGTGCGGGTGGAGACGCTGGATTTCATCACTTCCTGAACCGCCTGCCCCACCTGATCGTTGTCGTTGACGTTGACGGCCAACCCCATCACCAGCCCGTTGGAGGGAGTCATGTTGAGATTGCTCCAGGGGATGGTGGCTTCGAGGGTGTAGCCGGTGGTGGTCTTTTGCGCCGCTACCGTGATCGTATTTCCCCCCGGCGCATCCAAAATTCGTTCGTCGGCCGTGCCTTGAAACCGGAAGGCGGACGGCGGAATGTCGCTGAAGTTACCAGGAGAGAGATTAATCTGGAAATCGTCCAGATTAACCACCGGGCCAAAATCGCCATCCCGATTGGTGTCAATCTGTAGGTCTACGCTATCGCCACGGAATATCTGGTTGCCAATTTGGGTCTGTACGTGGGTGTCGTCGGTCACTTCGACGGCCACATAGAGGTTGGTGTCATCCCAGCCAAGCCGCCAACTGGCTTCGACATCATCGGTGCCGTTCCAGGAGCTATGGCTGAAGACGCGGAAGACGGAGTTGTAACTGGGGATGCCACCGGGCCAATCGGCCAGGTTGCCGTCTATGGTGGGCGCGGCCGCGAGCCTACTCGCCTCCACATTACTGCTGACATTCACCGGGGGTGGGGTCACATTGCTGGCGGTGGTTGCCGGGGGGTTGCCACCCGGCAAGGTGACAGTGGGGGCGATGGCGGCCGTTGCGGCCGCGGCCGCAGTCGCGGGAGCATCTCCATCTACTGTGATAGTGGCCGTCTCAATTCGGGTGGGAATGACAATAGCAGTAGCGTTTACCTCATTGTCATCCTCCCTGAGGAGCAGCACCGCCGCCAGTAGCACAAAGGTAAACAAACAGAGCGCGGCCGCGACCACCCCCGCGATCAAAAGCCAGTTGCGGCCGCTGGCTATGCTGACCGGCTGAAATGCTAAAATGCGTCATAAATTCTTCAGAATGGATAAATCCGCTATAATCGGGGCGTAATGGTCAGGCGATTCCCTTCTTCCCGCCCTTGGAGCGTAACTTATACTGCCTATGGCGTGTTTATTGTAGGTGTGATCAATGGCTGGCGAGCCTATGCCCTTGGCCAACAAAGTCCCTTGCTCTTAACCTTGAGTCCAACCCTTGATCCACGGCTCCGGTTAGTTGTCGCCTTGATTATAGCAGTAATAAGTGGTTGGCTAGCGGCCGCGTTGTGGCGTAAACAGGCTTTTACCCGCCGGGCTATACCTGTGTTCATCCTTCTGTGTGCCCTGTACCGTTTGTTGTTGTTAGGCATTTGGGTGCAATCGCCAGTGGCCCGGCAGGGGTGGTATAGCGAGATGGTGCTGTACGCGGCCGCGATTCTCTTCACCACCTGGGCACTCAACCGCCGTGCCAGTCAGCCCTATTTTAGTAAGCAATAACCAGGTAGGCTGCACAGCACACGTACCCAATAGGGTGTTCCAGTGAATAATTAAGGGCGGGTATGTGGCGCCCGTTACCATTCACCAATTAATTATTCTCCACCTCTCGCCTTTATGTACCATTCAGGTAAACCACGTAAAAAGGTCTCCTATGTCCGATCCTAAAACTGAAAAACTAAACCAACTCCGCGAACAAGCCAGCCTGGGTGGCGGCCGTGAAAGCCAGGCCAAACATCGGGCCAAAGGCAAAATGACCGCCCGCGAACGGATCGAAGTCCTGTTAGACCGGAACTCTTTCCGTGAAGTAGACGCCTTCATTACCCATCGGGAAATCAACTTCGGCATGGCCGAAAAGAAATTTCTTGGCGACAGTGTGGTAGCCGGTTGGGGCACCATTGATGGCCGACTCGTCTATGTGTTCAGCCAGGACTTTACCGTTTTTGGCGGTAGTCTCAGCCGCGTCCACGCCGACAAAGTATGCAAAATTATGGACATGGCCATGCGTAATGGCGCCCCCGTGGTCGGCATCAACGATTCCGGCGGTGCCCGCATCCAGGAAGGGGTCGTCAGCCTGGGTGGTTACGCCGACATTTTCCTGCGCAACACCCTGGCTTCAGGTGTCGTACCCCAGATCAGCGCCATCATGGGGCCTTGCGCCGGGGGGGCCGTTTACTCCCCCGCCCTCACCGACTTCATTTTTATGGTTAAAAACACCAGCCACATGTTCATCACCGGGCCGGATGTGGTGAAGGCGGTGACGGGTGAAGAGGTAACGTTTGAGCAACTGGGCGGGGCTGATACCCACAATAGCATCAGCGGGGTGGCCCACATGGCCGCCGAATCAGAGGCGGATTGCCTGTTTCTCATTCGCGAAATGATGAGTTATCTGCCTTCCAACAACATGGAAGACCCCCCATTCAAAGCCACCTCCGATGATCCGTTGCGTATGGATACCGCTCTGGACAGTATCGTGCCGGATAACCCCAACAAACCGTACGATATTAAGGAAGTGATTCACCACATTGTGGATGGGGGCGAATTTTTTGAGGTGCATGAACATTATGCGCCCAACATCGTGGTTGGTTTTGCCCGTTTAGGGGGTTACAGCGTCGGCATCGTTGCCAACCAGCCGATGGTGTTAGCTGGCGTGTTAGACATCAAGGCCAGTGAGAAAGCGGCCCGGTTTGTGCGCTTCTGTGACTGTTTCAACATCCCGCTGATTGTGTTTGAAGATGTGCCGGGTTTCCTGCCGGGAGTGGATCAGGAGTACAATGGCATCATTCGGCATGGGGCCAAATTGTTGTATGCCTTCTGCGAAGCCACCGTACCCAAAATTACGGTAGTCACGCGCAAGGCGTATGGCGGGGCTTATTGTGTCATGAACAGCAAACATATCCGCTCGGACCTGAACCTGGCCTGGCCCACGGCTGAAATTGCGGTGATGGGGCCGGATGGGGCGGTGAATATTATCTTCCGGCGGGAGTTGGCCGCGGCCGCAGACCCCGTCGCTCGCAAAGCTGAACTGGTAGAAGAGTACCGGGACCAGTTTGCCAACCCGTATGTGGCGGCCCAGTGGGGGGATGTGGATGACGTGATTATGCCCAGAGAGACGCGGCCGCGGCTCATCAACGCCCTCAACATGCTGCAAAACAAACGTGACCACAACCCACCCAAAAAACACGGCAACATGCCCCTCTAGGGACGTGGGGCTATTGGCGATTGAGAGTGTTGACCCCCTAAGCCCCTACTCCTTAACCTGATGGTTTTTGATGACTGGCTCAATCGTCAATCTAAAATCGTCAATCGTAAATTCCCATGAACACTGATTCCCTTAACCCACGCAAATTCGACAAATTGCTTATCGCTAACCGGGGCGAGATCGCCGTGCGCATCATTCGCGCCTGCCATGAGTTGGGCATCAAAACCGTAGCCGTCTACTCCGATGCCGACCGCATGGCCCCTCATGTCCGTTACGCCCACGAGGCCTATCACATCGGCCCTTCCCCGGCGCGTGATAGTTATCTGGTCATTGAGAAATTACTGGACGTGGCCCGCCGTTCCGGAGCGGATGCCATTCATCCCGGTTATGGCTTCCTGGCCGAACGAGCGGTGTTTGCTCAAGCCTGTCTGGACGCTGGGCTGGTGTTTGTCGGCCCTTCACCAGAAGCGATCCGTATCATGGGCGACAAGCAGATGGCCCGTGCCGCCGTAATGGCCGCTGGTGTACCCGTTGTGCCGGGTACGGAAAAGGGGCTGAGTGATGAGGAATTGCTCGCGGCCGCGCCATCCATTGGCTACCCACTCCTGGTCAAAGCCTCAGCCGGGGGCGGCGGCAAAGGAATGCGCCCCGTCTTCAAATCCATTGACCTGGCCGATGCCATCGCCTCAGCCCGGCGCGAAGCCCAGGCCGCCTTTGGTGATGGCACCGTCTACCTGGAGAGGATGATCGCTGATGCCCGCCACATCGAAATCCAGGTGTTGGCTGATAGTTACGGCAACACCATTTACCTGGGCGAACGGGAATGCTCCCTACAACGTCGCCACCAAAAGCTGATTGAGGAATGCCCTTCGTTTGTGGTGAACGAAGATTTGCGGCAGAGAATGGGCGAAGTAGCGGTCGCGGCCGCGAAGTCCGTGGACTATGTCAATGCAGGCACGGTAGAGTTCCTGCTAGACCGGGAGAAAAACTTCTACTTTTTGGAGATGAACACCCGTTTGCAGGTGGAGCACCCGGTTACGGAGCTGGTCACGGGGGTGGATATTGTGCAGGAGCAACTCAGGATTGCTCGCGGCCGCAGGCTTGGCCACCGCCAGGATCAAATCAAAATGAAAGGCTGGGCCATCGAATGCCGCATTAACGCCGAAGACCCCTACAACAACTTCATGCCCTCCACCGGCCTCATTACCATCAGCACCCTGCCCAGTGGCCCCGGCGTGCGCGTGGATACCGGCGTCTACGCAGGCCACGAAGTCACCCCTTACTACGACTCCATGATCAGCAAACTCATCTGCTACGGCGAAACCCGGGGTGAAGCCGTCCTGCGGATGCGCCGTGCCCTTGAGGAATACCGCATCATGGGCGTCAAAACCAACATCCCGTTCCACCAACACATGATGGACAGCCACCGCTTTCTGCTGGGCCAATTCGATACCAAATTTGTGGAAGAACGGTTCAGCATGGATGACCGAGACCGCACCAACCACCTGGAAGCAGCTATCGCCGCCACCCTCATGGCCCATCACCAAAGCCAGGAAGCCAGCCAGATTGTCGCCCCCGGAGCCAGAGACACAAGCAACTGGAAATGGCTGAGCCGTTGGGAAAGACTACAAAAATAGTGATGCAGTGCGTGGTGCGTAAATTCTCCCACGTACCACATACCACACACCACGGATGCCTCATGAAATACATTACCACCGTAGACAATCACGAGTTCGCCATCGAACTCAAACCCAACAACCAAATCCTGGTTAATGGCGAAACGTACACCCTCGACTTTGAACAAATGGCCGACAGTGGCGTTTATTCCCTGCTCCTCAACAACCAATCCGTCCAGGCCATGGTTGAGGAGCGAGACAAAGTATACGAAGTGCAAATCCTGGGTGAACTGTATCAGGTTCAGGTGCAAGACGAACGAACCTTTCGGCTGGCCCAGGCCCGGGGTGGACTCGCTGTTTCCACAGGCGAAGCCATTATTAAATCGCCCATGCCCGGCACCATCCTCAAGGTGTTAGTTGCCGATGGGCAGACGGTAACCAAGGGGGACAAGGTTATCATTCTGGAATCCATGAAAATGGAAAACGAACTACGCTCCCCGCGTGATGGCGTCGTTCATCATGTGTCGGTAAAACCTCTTCACGCACGACGTCCGACCCTGTTCGAGCGTTCTGTACCCATATACCTCTACCTTCGCCTATCGTCAAAAGCCGAGAATTGAGTCTACTGAAATAACGCACGTAAAGGTGCAACGGACACCAAGTCACCAGACAAAATTCGTGTTAATTCATTGGCATCTTTCGTGAACCCAGATCATTTCAAAGCACTACCCGTATATTTATCCACAAAAACCCCTTTTAGCCGTTGTATTTCAGTTCACTTGTTGTGGAGTTCGGGGCGCCGAGGAATGAAAGGGACTCAGAGGAACTCAGTGGAACTCGCAACTTGCAACCTGCAACTTGCAACTTATTTTCGTAGGAGGAGATATCATGAGTCGCGCCAAGAAAATTGTTTTAGGCATACTGGGGGTCGTGGTGGCCCTGGTGTTGATAGTAGCCCTGATCGTATTTAGTAAAACCCGTTCACCCTTTCCTAAAGTTAGCGGCCGCGTCGAGGCCCCCGGTCTGCAAGAACCCGTAGACATTTACCGGGACGAGTACGGCGTGCCCCACATCTACGCCCAAAACGAACACGACCTGTTCTTCGCCCAGGGGTACGTCCATGCTCAGGACCGCTTCTGGCAGATGGAGTGGTGGCGGCACGTCGGTCAGGGGCGCATCTCTGAAGTGGCGGGCGAAGGCACGGTAGAATTTGACCAATTCATCCGCACCATGGGGTGGAACCGCATGGCCGAAAATGCCCTGGCCTACTTTGAGGAAGAAGAGCCAGCCTACATGGACATCCTGGAAGCCTACAGTGAAGGTGTCAACGCCTACATTGAGGCCAACGAAGATGACCTTTCCCTCAATGTGACCGTCCTGGGTCTGGTCAACGAGCCGTGGGAAATCGAACCCTGGACGCCGCTCAATACCATCACCTGGGGCATCGTCATGGCCGACGACCTCAGCGGCAACTGGGGCAGTGAAGTTGACCGGGCCGAACTGATCCAAACATTAGGTGAAGCCCGCGTTTCCACCCTATTACCCAACTACCCCTACAACAATCGCCCGGTGATGGTTCCCAGTGACGCGATGCCCTTCCTGGATGGCGAAACGAGTGACCCACCCACCAGCACCACCCACATTGATTGGAACAACATCCACACGTCGGTTATCGGCGCCGAACCCCCCAACGGCTTTGCCTTCGGTTCCGAAACCTTTGTGGGTAGCAACAACTGGGTTGTGAGCGGCGAACATACGGCGTCTGGGCAACCATTACTGGCCAACGACCCTCACCTGGGTATCCAGATGCCCGCCATCTGGTACGAAGCGGGTTTGCACGCACCCGGCTGGGATGTGGTCGGTTTCTCCTTCGCGGGCGTGCCAGGGATCATTGTTGGTCACAACAGCCATATCGCCTGGGGCGTCACCAACGTGGGGCCAGACACCCAAGACCTGTACATTGAAAAAGTTAATCCCAATAACCCCCGCCAATATGAGTTTCAGGGCGAATGGCAGGATATGATCGTTCACGAAGAGATCATCAAGGTGAACGGTGGCGAAGATGTGGTGCTGGAAGTGTTGGAAACTCGCCACGGCCCCATCATCAGTGACCTGGTAGATGGCTCCAGAGATGTGTTAGCCATGCGTTGGACGGCCCAAGAACCTTCACGGGTATTGCAGTCCGTCATTTTGCTCAATCAGGCGGCTAATTACGATGATTTCCGCGAAGCGTTGAGCTACTGGGATTTGCCTTCACAAAATGTGGTGTATGCCGACGTGGAAGGCAATATCGCTTACCAGATGCCCGGACTGGTTCCGTTACGCCCAAATAGCGACGGACAACTACCCGTGCCCGGCTGGACAGGCGAACATGAATGGGAAGGTTGGATTCCCTACGACGAGTTACCACGCCTGTTTAACCCGGAGTGGGGTTACATCGTCACCGCCAACCATGCCGTAGTGGATGAAGATTACCCCTATCTCATTAGCCTGGACTGGGCGGATGGCGACCGGGGCGAACGCATTACTGACATGATTGAAGCGGCCATTGAAGACGGTGGTGCCTCGGTTGAAGACATGGCCCGGATTCAGAATGATAGTTATGCCCTGCTGGCCGAGAGTTATCAGCCGCTGTTCCAGGGGTTGTCTAGTGACGACAGCCAGATTCAAGCCATGATTGAGCGGATTCGGGGCTGGGATTTACAAGAGCGGCGGGAAAGTGTGCCCACGGCCTTGTTCGAGATTTTCTACATGAATCTGGTCCAACGCGTGTTGGGGGATGATGTCGGTGAAGATAATGTACGTTCCGTCTATAGCCCCATCTTCTTCCATGAGTTAGCTAATCAGCCAGAAGCTATCTGGTGGGATGATCAGGATACGTCTTCTACGGAGGCCCCGGACGACATCATTCTGTTAGCCTTGGCCGATACCCAGACCTGGTTTGAGGAAAATGTGAGTGATGACATTAACGATTGGACCTGGGGCACGATTCATACGGCTACCTTTGTCAGTGCGCCATTGGGCCAAAGTGGGGTTGGCCCCATCGAAAGCATGGTAAACCGTGGCCCGTTCCCGGCGGACGGCGGCCGCAGTATTGTCAACGCGACGGGTTGGAGTTGGGGCAATCCGGCGGTCGTTACCGGACACCCCTCCATGCGCATGATTGTGGACTTTAGTGATTTTGACGCCAGCCAGACCGTTTTACCCACCGGACAGAGCGGGCATCCTTATCACAAGCATTATGATGACATGATAGCGTTGTGGTTGGATGGGGAATACCACCCGATGTTGTTTAGCCAGGAAGCGGTAGAGGCCGCGGCCGCGGACCATCTCACCCTCGAACCGGCCGACGAATAACCTGGAGCACAAGGCTATGACCAGAGGCAAACCCAAAGAAGCCCCATCAGAGCAAGATTCGCCCTGGAAAGAGATTCTGGAACAGTTTTTCCCAGAATTCCTGGCTTTTTTCTTTCCTCTGGTTCATACCAGGCTTGATTGGTCGAAGGGATACAGTTTCAAAGACAAAGAGCTTCAACGAGTCGTTCGTGAAGCTCAAACAAAGTCCCGACGTGTAGACAAACTGGCCGCAGTATATCTTCAGGGTGGTGTCGAAGTCTGGGTTCTCATCCATATCGAAATTCAGGGACAGGCGGAAGCAGAGTTCCCGGAGCGAATGTTCATTTACCATTATCGCATCTATGACCGCTATCGCGTACCGGTAGCCAGCCTAGCCCTTTTGACCGACGATCAAGCCAGTTGGCGGCCGCAACAATATCAGCATGAACTGTTCGGTTGTCGAGCAACCCTAGACTTTCCCAGTGTAAAACTGCTAGACTATAGGGAGCATTGGGATGCGTTAACGAGCCATGCCAGCCCCTTCGCGCTGGTGGTTATGGCCCATTTACAAATGCAGGCCACACGCCGTAACGATATGGATCGTTATGGGGCCAAACTGCGGCTTATCCGGTTAGCCTACCAAAAAGGATACGAGCGTAAAGCCATTCTGGAGTTGCTGCGGTTTATTGATTGGGTTCTGGCCCTGCCAGAAGATTTGGAACAACAACTACAGGTTGAGGTTAGCCAACTTGAGGAGGAGACCATGTCTTATGTAACCAGTTGGGAACGAATGGGTGAGAAAAAAGGAATACGCTTAACTGCCCGTGATTTCATCATAAAGGCCTTGCAGACCCGATTTGCCGAAGTGCCTCAAGATATTTCCGAAGCGATTGAACGGATTGACGATCCTGACGAATTGGATCGCCTGCACACACTGGCGATTGTCGTGAAATCATTGCCGGCGTTTGCTGAGGCATTACCCGAAAACGAATGAAGCCAGCCTTTTGGCTCGGCAGTAAATTGAAAAGCGAGGCTGATAAAGCCTCGTTTTTGCTTTGACCAGGTGCAATATGAAACGATGGCAAAAACTATTGTTGGGCGTTTTGCTGGTGGTGGGACTCGCGGCCGCGATCATCTTCTTCCCTATCTCAGTTAATTTAGACACCTACCGAAACCTCGGCGACAATTACGATGTGCGAATTCTGCGCGACACCTGGGGCGTGCCCCACATCTTCGGCACCACCGACGCCGATGCTGCCTTTGGCCTGGCCTACGCCCACGCCGAAGACGATTTCTCTACCCTGCAACTGACCCTGCTGGCGGCACGAGGGCAACTGGGGAGCGTTTTTGGGGCCGATGGTGCGCCCAACGACTACATGGTGCAACTGCTCCGCATCCAGGAGCAGGTCAACGAGGGTTATGATAGCCTCAGCCCGGAGATGCAAGAAATCCTACAGGCGTATGCCGATGGTATGAACTTGTACGCCGCCTTGCATGAGGATGAGGTTTACCCCGGCTTGTTTCCTATGAATGGACAGGATATGGTCGCGGCCGCGGTGCACAAAACGCCTCTCTTCTTTGGGTTGGACGGGGCTTTGGGCGAACTGTTCGCCGAAGAGCGGCAAAACACCGTCTCCCCCCGCCCCGGCGAAGCCTGGCTACCTTACCAACCCGGCGCCCCCAACCCCTACTTTGCCGGGAGCAACACCTTCGCCGTGGCCCCCAACCGCACCAGTGACGGCTCCACCTACCTGCTGGTTAACGCCCACCAACCCTACGAAGGCGCCCTCACTTTTTATGAAGCCCACATTCACAGCGAAGAAGGCTGGGACGCCGTGGGGGGTCTCATTCCTGGAATGCCCACCATCGCCCACGGCCACAACCGGCACATTGGCTGGGCCTTCACCGTGAACTCCCCTGACCTGATTGACACCTATGTCCTGGAGATCAACCCGGATAACCCCGACCAATACCGGTTTGATGGTGAGTGGCGTGATCTGGAAGTGCGTGAAGCCACCTTGCGCGTCAAAATCGCCGGGCGGCTGATTGTTCCTGTCAAACGAGAACTGTTGTGGTCGGTGTATGGGCCGGTGGTGCGGCAAGATCATGGAACCTACGCCATCCGTTATGCCATGATGGGGCGCGTGGGGCTGTTTGAGCAGTTGTTCCGCATGAACAAAGCTACCAACCTGGCGGAGATGCAAGAAGCAATGGGTATGCTCCAGTTCCCCATGTTCAATATGGGGTACGCTGATGACCAGGGCAATATCGCCTATCTGTACAACGCCGTTATGCCGCTACGGGCTGAAGGGTATGACTGGCGGCAATATTTGCCCGGCGACACCTCAGAAACGTTATGGACAGAGTATGTACCGTTTGATCAGTTGCCATTTGTGCTGAATCCACCCTCTGGTTTCATCCAAAATGGCAATAGCACCCCGTTCCAGACGACCATTGGCCCCGGCAATCCTGACCCGGCCGATTTTTCGCTCACCTGGGGGCTGGAGACACACCAGACAAACCGGGCGTTGCAGGCGTTGGCGCTGTTGGGTGGGGATGAGAGCATCACCTGGGATGAGTTCAAGGCCATGAAGTTTGACCTGTTTTACCACCCGGATTCGGATATGGCCCAGTATGTGAGCCAGATCGTGGGAGCGGATTTGCCGGATGAGGCGGATGTGCACGCGGCCGCGGCCCTTCTCGCCTCTTGGGATTTACAAACCAACCCGGACAGCACCGGGGCTAGCCTGGCCATCCTGACCGCCCTGCAACTCAATGAAACCGTTCCCGGCTTCAACGCCTCCCGCATGGTCGGCCAACCGGTAGACACCGATGTGCTGGTAGCCAATTTTGTCGAGGCAGTCCATTATCTCAAGGAGCATTTTGGCCGAGTGGATGTGGCCTGGTCAGAAGTGAACCGCCTGCGCCGGGGGGACGTGGATTTGGGCATGGGTGGCGGGCCAGACATTCTGCGGGCGGCCTATGGGCAGGTGCAGGAAGATGGTCGTCTGCGGGTGTTTGTGGGGGATGCCTACCTGATGCTGGTGCGTTGGGATGCCGAGGGCAATGTCACGGCCGAGAGCATTCACCAATATGGCAGTAACACCACCCACGAAGATTCGCCCCATTACGCTGATCAAGCCCCCTTAACCGTGCAGCAACAACTCAAACCCGTCTGGTATAATGAGGCCGACATTCGCACGAACCTGGAACAAGAATATCGCCCCGGTGAAGAACAACCAGACTAAACAAAAGCGAAACGCCAGCATTCAAGAAAACGATTTTGTTCGTAGTGACCGCTTTAGCGGGCTAACACCAGCCCGCTAAAGCGGTCACTACGAACGAAGACTCCCCAGACTTGTCTGAACCTCTATAAAACTCGAAAAACTTGATACGAAGGAGACTCCCATGCTCAGAGAAAACTATCGCTTATTCATCAACGGGGAGTGGGTTGCCAGCCATTCCGGGCAAAGTTTCGCCACCATTGATCCGGCGACGGAAGAGCCGCTCGCCCAGATTGCCCGAGGCAATGCCGCCGATATCAATGATGCGGTCGCGGCCGCGCAGCAAGCCTTTGACGGTCCCTGGTCACAACTCAAACCCAAAGAGCGTGCCCGGCTGTTGTTTGATCTGGCACGGGCCATCGAACATCGGGCCGACGAGTTCGCCCACCTGGAAACCCTGGACAGTGGCAAACCGCTGCCCCTGGCTAAAAAAGAGGTGCTCGGCACGGCCCGCTACTTTGAGTATTACGCCGGAGCCGCCGACAAATTTCATGGCGACTCCATTCCCCTCGGGCCGGATTATGTGGACTTTACCCTGCGCGAACCGATGGGTGTTACGGCGCACATCGTGCCCTGGAACATGCCGTTCAACATGATTGGCCGGAGTGTGGCCCCGGCCCTGGCGACGGGTAACACAGCCGTGGTTAAACCCGCGGAGCAGACCCCGCTCACGGCGTTGCACCTGGCCGATTTGATGATTGAGGTAGGGATTCCGGCGGGGGTTTACAATGTGGTGACGGGGTACGGGGATGAAGCCGGTGCGCCGCTAACGACCCACCCGGATGTGGCCTGCATCACCTTTACCGGGTCGGTGGAAACAGGGCGGCTGATCATGCGCGCGGCCGCGACCCACATCAGGCCGGTCGTGCTGGAGCTGGGCGGCAAATCACCCAACATCGTCTTTGCCGACGCCGACCTGGACATGGCGGTGGCCGAGGCGGCCAAAGGCATCTACGCTAACAGCGGTCAGATTTGCTCCGCTGGTTCGCGGCTGGTGGTGGAAAGCCGGGTCAAGGATGAATTTGTCGAGAAGCTGAGCCAACGTGCCCAGAAGATGCGGGTTGGCCCGGGCCTGGACAGTCCCGATATGGGGCCGGTGGTATCGCAGGAGCAGTACGAGCGCATCCTCGATTATGTACGCATTGGCCGGGATGAGGGAGCCACGGTGGTGACCGGCGGCCAACGGCCCGCCCAGTTTGAGCGGGGGTACTTCATTGCACCGACTATTTTTGACGGGGTGCGGCCGCAAACCCGCATCGCCCAGGAAGAAATCTTCGGGCCGGTGTTAGCCGTATTAACCTTTGAAGACGATGACGAAGCGTTGCATATTGCCAACGGGGTCAACTATGGGCTGGTAGCCGGTATTTTCAGCACCAACATCAACCGCGCCCTGCGGCTGGCAACCCGCATCAAAGCCGGGCAAATTTACATCAATGAATATTTTGCCGGGGGTGAAGAAACGCCCTTTGGCGGCTACAAGCAGAGTGGGTTTGGGCGGGAAAAGGGGCTGGATGCTTTGCTCAACTACACCCAGGTTAAAAACATCGCGATCCGCTTGCGGTACCTAGGCAGGAGTGCCGGTTTTCGAGCGCGTCGGCGCGCTCGAAAACCGGCACTTTAGAAAGTTCCCCGCCCCTGGGGGCGGGGTTAGGGGTGGGGGAAACCGGGTTACCTGACTATTTTTAAACTACAACAGGGTAGGGGGTATTGAACGGTTGAATGGTTAATGAAGTGGTAGACGCATCCCCTCGTTAATCATTCACCCATTCACCCATTCACCGATTAATTATTTTCTTCCTCTCAACTGAAACACCCGCTTCAGTTTATCTCTTGCGCTAAAACATTGGGGCTGAGTGAAGCGTAATTACGCCAGGGTTTGAACTCTTCCATAATCGAGCCACCCGCAAACTCACGCAAAATTGAATCATTGGGCACATTGTCCAAGGGCAGGGGATCAAACCATTGCAGGAAAGCCAGCAAGCGGTTGGCTTCCACGCGCTCTGGTGTGCCTGTTTCCACCTGAAGTAACAAGGGTTGGGCCAGCGATTTTAAGATGGATAACTCATAGACCAGGGCGGAGTTGAAAAAGACATCGGCGTTGTTTTGGTGGGGGAAGATGTGCCGCTTTTCGCCCCGGCGCACACTGGGCCAGCGGCGAATGGTGTCGGTGGCGGAGTAACCCCGGTGGGCGGCATCACGCACGATGCGCCGGAGCAGGCGGGTGTCGGTGGTGGGGATGCGGTTGTGGCGATCCAGGTTGAGTTGGGTAAACGCGGAGATGAAGATGCGATACATGGATTGCTGAGGCATATCGCCGACCAGCAAGGGGTTGAGGCCGTGAATGCCTTCCAGAATGAGCACATGCTCCGCGCCGATGTTTAGGGTGCTGCCCCATTCGCGCTGACCGGTGTGGAAGTTGTAGCGGGGCTGAATAATGGTTTCACCAATGAGCAACTGGCTCAGATGGGCCTGGAACAGGGGCAGGTCCAGGGCGGTGATAATCTCGAAATCGTAATTGCCTTCTTCGTCGCGAGGGGTCAGGTCGCGGCTGACGAAGTAGTCATCCATGCCGATGGCGACGGGTTGCAGGCCGTGGGTCATGAGTTGCACGGCTAGCCGTTTGCTGAAGGTGGTTTTGCCCGCCGAGGTGGGGCCGGAGATGAGGACGACACGGGCACGTCGCTCGGCGATTTCGCTGGCGATGTTTGCCAGTTGGCGGTCATGGAGGGCTTCGGCGATGAGGACGACTTCTTGACTGCGGCCGCGTCCAATCGCCTGGTTCAGTGACGCCACACTAGGCACACCAATAATCTTCAGCCAGTCATTGTAATCCTGAAACACCTTCGCCAGCCGGGGTTCATCTTCAAAGGGTTGCAGGTGATCCGGGTCGGAGCGGCGGGGGTATTGCAGAATAAAGCCGTTGCTGTAACGACGCAGTTCAAACAGGTCGAGGTAGCTGGTGCGGGGAACCATGAAGCCATGGAAATAATCGCGTACCCCATTTAACTCGTAAAGCGTGAGGTAATCTTTGCGCCGTTTGGCAAAGAGGTCCGCTTTTTCCAGGTCGTTCCAGTGGCGGAAAAGAGCCAGGGCTTCGTCCAGCGGAACCTGAACTTGTTGGATGGGCAGGTCGGCGGCGACCAATTGGTGCATCCGTTCATTCAGGCGAGCCAGATCGTCGTCGGTGAAGGTGGGGGCGTCTTCTACCTCGCAGTAGTAACCGCCAAAGGGCATGGAATGTTCGACGGAGATGTGATGGTGGGGAAAACATTCGTGCGCGGCCGCGATCATCAAAAAGCTCAAGGAGCGCCGGTAAATTCTCATGCCATCCGAGTTGCCGGTCGTTAGTGGGACTAGCTCGGCATCGTGGGTGAGGGGGCGCGACAGTTCGCGCAGCCGGTTGTTGACCAGGGCAGCGACAACGCGGCCGCGATATTCGGGCGCGGCCGCGAGCATAAACGCTTCCAGGGTGGCGCCAATTGGCCCATCAAAAGCGCGACCATCCGGGAAGCGCACCTGGACGGTCTGGCGAGGGGTAGCGAGGGTGATAGCAGGGTTTGGTTTCATGGTGGAGAGGGGGGGAATAATGAATCGGTGAATGGGTGAATGGTTGAATGATTAATAGAGGGGCGCATCCTTCATTAATCATTAAGCCATTCAACAATCTCGATTAATTATTCAACGGCATTAGCGGTGCTGTTGCAGAGGGGGGGAATAAGTTGGACCTGATAATACAATTATTTAAGGGCCAATGGGGGGGCCCCCGGAAAAAGGGGGGATTACGTCAATGCTCTGGCCGATGGCGTCGTGGAGCATGGCCTGAACCTGGGGCACGGGGACGCGCTGGAACAGGTTGTTGTCCATCCAGGCCGGGTCTTCCAGGTGGGCGGCGAATTCGGCCGGGGATATTTTCATGCGGCCGCTATAAATTTCGACGGTGCGGGTGGTCGCGCCAGGGAATAGCTGGGGAGCCACGGTTTCTTGCCAGCCAACCAGCGCCGCATCAGGGGCAAAGGGGAGCCAGTGCTGGGGCGTCGCGGCCGCGAGCGTTTCCCCCGCCCCCTGGGGCAACGTGGCAAAGGCCCGCTCATCCAGATAGGTGAGCAAGACATTATGCACCAGAAAACGCTCCTTGTTATCCACCCATTCCCCTTGCTCAAAAAAATAGGGCACCAAAACCTCGCGGAACCAGCGCACATCTAACATGAGGTGAATGCTATACGCGGCCACAAATACCGCCTGGGCGGGTGAGAGTTCATGGCTCAGGGCCAACTGGGGCCAGAGAGAAAACATATCCGGATAACCCCATTCATCTGGCGCGGGGGGAATGTTGTAGAAGTGGGTGGCTTTGCGGCTGATGTCGGCAGAGATGGCGTTGACATCCGGGGCGATGTTGCCCAGGTAGAAGGCGGGCCATTCTTGTTCAACGAGCTGGCGGACGCGGCCGCACAGTCGTTCATCCTGGCGAATCCTTTCGGCCATTTGTAGGTGCATGAAGGGCGTAGGCATGGTGGTTAACGATGCCACGACGGGCAACTGGAGGGCGAGTACCAGCGGGTGCTCAGTTGTCCGCGCAGGCGGCTCAAACTAGGCAGGCAAGCCAGAACCACGCGGGGATTTTGTTCATTAACCTTGCCATCGGATAGGCCGATTCTGGCGATGAGGTGCGGGTCGAGGATATGGTTGCCATTGCCGTTAAAGGAAGCGTCGGGAATTTCCTGGGGCACGATTAAGACCAACGGCACAGCATAACCGCGCACATAGAATGTCGGCCCGTTGGTGCCCACAGATTGATAAACGATGTGTTCACCGAAGGTTAAAATGCCAGACACGGGCTGTTGGTTGAACACCAGGTTTTCGGTAGCGATATTGCCCCGGTCAATGAGGACGGCCACGGTCCAACGGGTGGCGATGTCGGGGTTGATGCCGGAGCGAGCGGCGACGGCGCGGCCGTATTCGTTGAGCACGCGGGTGGCGTATTCCAGGGGGACGCGGCGATTGGCGTTATCCCAGCCGCCACTATACGCGGCCAACGCGGCCGCGATGTCGCCCCCGGCCTGCTGAATAATGTCGGCCAAAATGGCTCCGCCCCAGTTCAAATTGACCACCGGGTCTTTCAGGGCTTCGGGACTGGGTCGCCATTCCATGCCTGGCCCGGCGGGCAAGACGCCCATCAGCCCCACGGCTCCGGCCCGGCTTATCAGGTCGGGCACGCCATTGGATTCGGCGTTAATGACGGCGGCGATAAGGTCACGGTCAAGGCCGTACAGGCGCGAGACGACCTGAATTTCGTCTGTCCATTGGTGGATGATGGGTTGCCAGATGGGGGAAAGGGCGAACTCGTTGGTGCTGGGGGGGGCAAGGCGGGGCGACGCGGCCGCGGCCGCGGATCGGCTGAGGCTCCAACCCAAGATGAGCACCATCAGGCTGAGAAAAAACCAGCGTCCTGGGGTCGGTTGTGAACGGTTGCCTACATCATTCATGATTAGCTACTTCCATCTGCTACTGAACTGCCATTCTAACAAACCGTAGACAGTGCGGCAATTAACTATCAAGCTCTGTTGTGCTCAATGAGTCAACCAATGATGGTAGGGGCGGGACAGGTGGGCCAGGATGCGACAGGAGCGGGCAGCCAACCTTCCCACCTGTCTCGCCCTCTTATAAGACGCAATCATAAGAGGGCGAGACGACGCGGAAGGATCGTTTCTGGTTCATCCTCATTGAACCCGCGTCGTCCCGCCTCTACGAATGGTCTCAAATGGTGAATGGTTGCCAAAACGAGGTGATTTGTTCGGTAAAGATACGCGGCCGCTCCAAATGAATGGTATGTCCGGCATCGGGAACCAGGGCGAGGGTGGCACGCGGTAATTGGGCTGCCATTTGCTGGGCGATGGTCACAAATTTGCTGTCTTGCTCCCCCGCCATAAGCAACACAGGCAATTGAATGTGTGGCAACTGCTCCCACAGCGGGGGTTGTGCCCCGGTTCCCATTCCTCTCAGACTGTTGGCTAACCCAAGGGGATTATTGTGCAGGCGCTGTTGGCGCAACTGTTGGCGGATGGTTTGGGGCAACCGGCTTTGGCTGGCAAAGAGGGGAAGCCGCTCCCAATCGTTGACGAATGGTTCGATGCCATCCCGTTCCAGCCGCCCGGCAAGTTGCTCGTCGCTGATGCGGCGGGTTTGCCGTTCGGCCGCAGTTGCCAGGCCGGGTGAGCCGCTTTCTAGCACCAGCGTGCGGCAGAGGTGCGGGTATCGCCAGGCCAGGTAAAGGGCGAGCCGTGCCCCCATGGAGTAGCCGACCAGATGAATGGGCGGTGCGGTGAGGTCAAGGATGAGGCTGGCGAGGTCCGCGGCCGCGAATTCCATCTGGTAGCGTGCCGGGTCAGTCGGCGCATCGGTCGCCCCATGCCCGATCAGATCAACTGCAAGAAACTCGAAACTCGAAACTTGAAACTCCGAACTTGAAACCTGAAACCTGGAACCTGAAACCCCATCCCAGTTGCGGCCGCGGCCCGTAAAGCCGTGCAGGAATAACACCGCTGGCTGGTCACCTTGTTTATCATAAAAATAACGGAGTTGGTTGAGGGTTTGATAAGGCATCAATAATTGTAACCCGTCGCCACCAAACAGGAAGGTTTTAGCCCCACAGCGCCGTTCCTCGGCCCCAATTCTTCAGCAAACAGCGTGCTTCAGGCTCCCATTCAGCGAAATATAGTTGAAATATTGTGTTTGAACGCGTCCGAGTACTCCGACGCCTCTGATCACCGTGATCAAGGTCATCGCCGATAAAAAACACGTCCAAACATTGTGTTTGAGCTTACTTTTTTACTCAGACGCCTCTGATCACCGTGATCAAGCTCGTCTTGATTAAAATGTAAGCGCGATCACAATGTTTGGACGCACTTTTTTACTCAGACGCCTCTGATCATGGTGATCAAGGTCGTCCTGATTAAAATGTAAGCCTGATCACAATGTTTGGACGCACTTTTTTACTCAGCCGCCTCTGATCACGGTGATCGAGGTCGTCCTGATTAAAATATAAGCGCGATCACAATGTTTGGACGTAGTTTTGGTCAGCAACGACCTTGATCACGGTGATCAAGGTCGTTGCCGGTAAAATACACACACGATGACAACGTTTGAAAACATCTTCGTATGGCTACGCCCTTGATCAGGGTGATCAAGGGCGTCGCGGTTAAACCATATACACGATCACCCTGTTTGACGGCGTCGCTGTAGCACCCAGGCTGTCACACTGACCAACGCCAATACCAGCCCCAATCCCCAGGCCAACGGGTTGTTCAGGCCGATGGCTTGTAAGGTGATGGCGGTGGGGCTGAACGCCCAGGCATAATCTTCGACTTCGCCCGCGGCCGCGGCTCCTGCTGGTGTTTCTATGCCTGTCGGGTCAAAGAGGGGTTCACTGGCATACAGGCGGAACCGGGCATTCAGCACAGGGCTACTACCCGGATCATACGTGCCCACCGTCAGGCTGATGTTATTAACGCCAGCGACCACATTTTGGGCCACCGCCTTTTCCCCCGCGGAGAAGACACCATCATTGTTCCAGTCAAACCAACCGGCCAGATAACCACCCCCACCGGTGATGGTGGCGTTTAAGGTGACAATGTTGCCCGTCTCCCACTGACCGCCCGTTTGGGTGATGCCATCATCGTTGCCATCGTCATGGCCTGGTGTGAAGCTGGTATCGGCTGTCCAGTTGTTGCCCAGGCGCAAGGCCCCATCGCCGGTATGCCAGGCCACACCGTAACCCGTAGCCAAATCGCTATAATCGCGGGCCGCTGGCGTACTGCCCACGGTAGGAATGAGGCACCATTGGTTGAGGGTTCCCGTATCCTGACCCACTCGATCCGACACGTTCAACTGCCAGGTTCCGCTCAGATTTTGGCCGTTAAAGGCGTTTAAGGTCGCCGCCGGGGCATAACTGCCCCCGTTGGTATAGGGCGGATTGGCGTTGGCGCAACTGGTTTGTACCGCCAGTGCCGCACTGCTATCCAGAATAATGTTGAGATTATTCCCGTTACACGCACCGGTTCCACTATTCGGTTGGTTGAACAGTTGCACCGTTGTACTGGTATCTACATGAGTCAGGTTGATTACCAGATCACCCACCCAGGTATGGGGAATATTCAGACTCACATTCAGATCGGTTAATGTGCCGGTCGTCACTACGGCCATCACATCGGTGATGCCGGTGGGGTTGTTGTCGGGGATGGCGGTGACGGGGTTGCGGCAGATGCCGGGCAGGGTTGTGGGTGTGCCACCGGTGGCAAAGGCCCATACGGCTGAGTTAGCCCCGGCTCCGCAGATGTTCGCGGCCGCGCGCACGCGCCAGTAATAAAGGGCGTCACTGCTGAGGGCCGTCGCTACGAGATGGCTCGTTCCGGCCACATTGGCCGAGTAGACGATGGCGCCAAAGGCCGGGTCGGTGGCAATCTCCAACGTGTAATTGGTTGCACCGGCCACTGCCTGCCAGGAGAGGGTGGGGTTGAGGGCGGCCCCGGTGGTGCCATTGGCGAGGGAGAGAAGGGTGGGGGCTGCGGGCGCGGCCGCGGCCACATTCAACGTCATATTTTGCGCATGTGACAACGTACCATCCGTGCTGTTCACCGTAAACGGATACGACCCCGCCGCTGTTCCCGCCGTCGTTACCGTCAGGTTACTGCTCCCCGGCACAGCCACCGGGTTCACCGCGAAACTGGCACTGGCTCCTCCAGGCAAACCACTGGCACTCAACGTGACATTACCCGTGTAACCATTCACGACCGCCAGGTTAAACAATGAACTATCACTGCCCGGATTACACACATCCAACACCGTATCACCCGTCGTCAAACTATAATCAGGCACAACCCCACATTCAGGAATGGTAAATGTGCCAATTCGGGTGCGCCATTGACTCCCCGATGCCGAAAAATATTCTGTTGTATACCAGAAGGTGCAATCATTCGTGGGGTCTACATCCATCGCGCTGTAATCACCCCAACGGCTATGAGTGGCCGTTTGCGACCCAGCCCCGGCGTGTAAAGTCACTTCGGACTGCAAAGTCCCCAATGGATCAGCCGCGAGACGGGTGGCATATCGGATAGAGGGGAAACTGGTCGCACTGGAAGCGCTGTACGCCAGAGCGATATTACCTTGCCTGTCCTGAGCAATGCTCCCCATCCAGCGGTGCATCGTATCCGCCGAAGTTTGTGTGCCTTCTTGATACAGTGACCAGGCACCTACTCCGGTGCGGCGCAGTTCAAACCAGCGAATCCCCGCCCGGTCTGAACCCACATCCACCGCAAAGTTCCCTACTAACGCCTGATGTGACCCAAAATTGCGATACGCCAGGCGGAACATCGGCCATTCCGAAACGGGGTCTAGCCGTCGGATTGTAGCGTTCTGGGGAATACAGGATAAAACGAAGAAGCCGCAAACCGTATAGGTGTAACTGCTGATCGGTATGGTATTGACCAGGGTAAAGGTTGAACTGGCGGGTGTGGCCCAGTTCACCGTGAGGTTAAACACCTCGATCCGGTCTGAGCCGCCGTGAAAGGTGTTGTCTTTGAAGGTGTAGAAGATACCGGGTGAACCAGCAGGAGGCGCTGTGGCCCCATCCAGGTCGGCGGGCATGAGCAGGTTGGTTTCGCCGGTGAACTTGACGTAGGTCGCGGCCGCGCCCGTCAACATATTGGTGCGGTTAAACGCATAGGCTGTATACGTGCTTTCATTGGCCGACATGTAATAAGCATCCGCCCACACCCCGAATTTAAAGTAGTCAGGTAAGTCTGAACCCACATTAAAGGCGTACCGGTAGTAACTGCCGGTGGGATCAGGCGTGGTAGAAACAGCCGCACAAATCATGTAAGGGGAAGCTACCGTGAATTGCGTGACCAGCCAGCGATCCGCCTGGCGGTCATACAACACAATCGGGTCGCCATCGTTCCGTGTCTGGCATGTTCCCCCAAACCCCGACCAGATCGTGTTGCTTAACACTGGCCCATACAGTGTCGTGCCGGTCTTGTTAAAAATCTGGATGCTGCCATTAACCATCTGTACATAATGGTTTGGCCCCACCGCTCCCACTGTATCAGGTGGGGAACCCGTTCCCCCGGTGGCAAAACTAATGCCATCAAAGGACAGGCCGACGGGTGGCGTCAGGTCGCCCCCATTTTGTGAACTTTCAGCTAAAGGGTCTGGCTCGCCATTCGGTAAATTGGGGAATCCGTCCAAGAAATCACCGGGGTGCATTCGAGGATTCAACTCTCGATCCAGGGTGATTTCCGGAACCGCTGGTGTCATAGCCCGCAGCGGCTCACTCACATCAGGCACAACCGGGTCACTAACAATGGGGCCAGTGGGCACAGCCTCATCTTCGTTCAAACTAAATCCCGTGGCGCCCGTTGGGGCACGCTGGGCTTGTGCACCGGGAGCGACTTGTACAGGGCTTTGCACCTGAAAAAGGGCAAAGACAACCAACAAAATCATGGCTAAACCACTAAAAACTCGTATCTGACGACTCATAACGCCTCCAAAGCAAACAAACGGCTGGTACTGAGGCACTATTTTAGTTACCTTACCTTACATTGCGTGATACAAGGAGCGTTAGAAATTGGTTATAAAACTGGTTGTGAGGTCAAGGGGCAGGCGTTTGCCACTGTTTTTGTACGGTGTGGCGTTCGATTTTGCCGGAAGCGGTCTGGGGCAGGTGATCGGTGAATTGGATGTGGCGGGGGATTTTGTACCCGGCGAGGTGCTGTCGGGCAAAGGTGGTCAATTCTTCGGGCGAAGGGGTCTGACCGGGTTGGGGAACGATGAGGGCAGCGACCTGCTGGCCCCACTGGGGATGGGGAATACCGACGACGCACGCGGCCGCGACCGCCGGATGTTGTCTTAGTACATTTTCCACTTCGGCGGGGTACACATTTTCGCCCCCGGTCACGATGAGATCACTGCGCCTCTGCACCAGCCACAAATCGCCATCCTCGTCCAGGTAGCCCAAATCGCCAGTGAATAGTTCGCCGTTGCGGATGGTTTTGGCTGTGGCTTCCGGGTTTTGCCAATACCCCTGCATCACCGTTGGCCCTTTGATTACCAGTTCACCCATTTTGCCAGCGGGCAACGTTTGCCCCTGCTCATCCACAATACGCATGGTGGTGAAGAGCAACGGTTTGCCCACCGTGCCCGGTTTGACCTGGGCTTCGCTGGGGAGAATGGTGGCAACCTGGGATGCGGCTTCGCTCAAACCATACGTCGGCGCGACGAGGGGGGAGTGCTGAGTGCTGGGTGCTGAGTGCTGAGGTGCTGACAAGCTGACAGGCTGACGGGCTGACAAGCTATTCGCCCGCTGGATGAGATCAGGGTCCGCGGCCGCGCCGCCCAACAAAATCAGCCGCAAGGATTCCGGCCAGTGGGTACGGGTTTCTAGCAGACGGTGCAACATAGTGGGCACGAGGGACACCAGGGTGATCTGGTCGTTGTCGAGGCTGTGGTTGATGCGCTCCGGGTCGAATCCTTGTTGCAGGACAACCGCCGTGCCATACAACGCCGAGCGGAACAAAATGGCCTGCCCGCCCACATGGTACAAGGGCAAACAGGTCAACCAGCGATCATCGGGCCGCACACCGAGGCGAAAAGCGGACGCGGCCGCGCTCCAGAAATGGTTGCCAAAGGTGAGCATGGCTCCTTTGGGCTGGCCGGTTGTGCCAGAGGTGAAGATGATGGCCTGGAGGGTGTCGAGGGAGAAGGGGCGGGGGAGAAGGGGAGAGGGGAGAGTGACCAGAGTGACCAGAGGTGAGAGACTGAGAGACTGAGAGATTAAGAGACTGAGAGACTGGAGACTGGAGACTGGAGACTACTCACCGCTGACTGCTAACTGGCTCACGGCTCACTGCTCACTGATCACCGCCTTACACCCCGTCTGCGCCACCTGCCAGGCCAGTTCACTGGGAGTGAGGCGGGTGTTGAGGGGGACGAGGGTGAGGCCGAGGCGCGCGGCCGCGTGGATGAGGGCCACCATTTCCGGGGTGTTGGGCAGGCACAGGCCCAGCCTGTCACCCACCGTGAGACCGAGGCTGGCAACGCGGCCGCACCATTCATCCACCCAGGCGTCTAGCTCCCGGTAGGTCCAGGTCTGTGGGCCAAAGAGGAGAGCCAGGGCGTGCGGCCGCGAATAGGCCTGTGCCTTTAACCAATCCATTTGAATGGTGAATGGTAAATGGGGGGGGGGGGGGGGGGGGATAGTTTTTTTGGTGTTGGTGTGTTGTGGGGCGGGGTGGGGGGGGGGGGGGTGCCGGCGGATGAAGTGGTGAACTGTGAATGGCGAACGGCTTCATTCACCATTCACCATTCAGCGTTTACCATTCACCATTAATCAGGGTCGCCAGGGGTACTGCTTGAAGTTCACATCCCGCTTTTCCACAAAAGCGTTGCGCCCTTCCTTCCCTTCCTCAGACATATAAAACAGCATCGTTGAGTCGCCCGCCAACACCTGCAACCCGGTTTGCCCGTCCATGTCGGCGTTCATGGCCGCTTTGAGGAAGCGGATCGCCAGCGGACTTTTGCTCAGAATTTCCTGCGCCCATTCGATGCCTTCCGCTTCTAACTGCTCCACCGGTACAACCTTGTTCACCAACCCCATCTCCAGGGCTTCCTGGGCGTTGTATTGGCGGCACAAATACCAGATTTCGCGGGCCTTTTTCTGCCCCACGATGCGGGCCAGGGTAGACGAGCCATACCCGGCGTCAAAACTGCCCACAATCGGGCCAGTCTGCCCGAAAATGGCATTATCGGCGGCGAGGGACAGGTCGCAGATGACGTGCAGGACATGACCACCACCGACAGCGTACCCGGCCACCAGGGCGATGACCGGTTTGGGCATGGTGCGGATGATGCGTTGTAGTTCCAGCACGTTGAGCCGGGCCACGCCATCATCGCCGACATACCCGGCATGACCGCGCACTTTTTGGTCGCCCCCGGCGCAGAAGGCGTATTTGCCATCTTGGGCCGGGCCGTTGCCGGTGAGCAAAATCACCCCCACTTCCTGATCCATCCACACATGGCGGAAGGCGTCAGTCATTTCGTCAATCGTCTTGGGACGAAAGGCGTTACGCACTTCGGGCCGGTTGAAGGCGATGCGGGCCATGCCGTCGGCCTTGTGGTAGGTGATGTCTTCGTATTCTTTAACGGTTTGCCAGTTGGTCATAGGGAAAACTCCTTTGAGAATTGAGAGATTAAGAGACTGAGAGATTAAGAGACTAGCCAGACTGTGACTGGGACTGGTACTGCTGCTCACTTTCTGCATTATTTCTTGCCGGATGCGCAAATCTTCGGCGCTGTCGGTTTGTAGTTCGATGACGGTGGGGTGGGCTGAGGTGAGGCTGGTGTGGAGGGCGGTGCGGAAGGCGTCGCGGCCGCGTACCAGCTCATGTTTTAACCCGTACATCTCTACCACCGGGCCAAATTGTAACCCATGTGGCGTCAGAAATAGCTCCGTAAACGGCGGCTCGATCTTGGCGATGGGCAGACGGCGAAAGATACCGCCCCCGTTGTTATTGAGCAAGACAAAGGTGACATTGTTGAGTTGGTGCTGTTTGACGGCCAGCAGGCCGTTCAGGTCATGGTAGAAGGTGATGTCGCCGATGATAGCCACGAGGGGAGTGTGGGGGAACGCGGCCGCGATGCCCAACGCGCTCGACACATTACCATCAATGCCACTGGCCCCCCGGTTGCCAAACACCTGGAACCGTTTCGCCGTCGGTGCGCCAAACTGATCCAGGTGGCGGATAGCCAAACTGTTGCCCATAAACAGATTCGCCCCCTCCGGCAACGCCGCCACCACCTCGGCCACCGCCGCCCCATCAAACCAGGTTTCGGCCAGGGTTGGGTGGAGGGAGTGCCAGTGGGTGCGTTCGGTGAGGAGACGGGGAGACTGAGAGATTGAGAGACTGGAGACTGGAGACTGAGAGACTGGAGACTGAGAGACTGGAGACTGGACGACTGTTCACTGTCACTGCTCACTAAGTTCCCCTGAGTTCCTAGAGTTCCCACGAGTTCCCGGCACACCACCGCCTCATCCGCCTGCAAAAACCACGTCGTGCGGTGGCTATCATCCGCCCAGATGCCGTTGGCGCGGATGTGGAGGCGGTGGGTGGGGGTGATTTTGTCGAGGTATTCGTTCAGCCATTTGGATGTGGGAACCTGCCCGAAGCGGATGATGACCTGGGGTTCGGGCCAGCCGGGGCCAGATCCCATGAGGAAGGTGTCGTAGCCGCCGATGCTTTCCGGCACGCCAAAACGCAGCCCGGACAACGGATCGGCCAGTAACGGATAACCAATCATCTGGGACAACTGCCGCACCGCGTCAGGAAACTCCCCCCCCGGACAACGAGGCCCGCAAACGATGAGGCCCCGTGGGTGCTGGCGGATGAGGTCGGACAGGTGGCTGATTTGCTCAGGGGTGGGGTGGATGCGGCCACGGCTGATTTGGGATGAGAGTGGAGAGTGGAGAGTGGAGCGATTCCCTCCACTCTCCACTCTCCACTCTCCACTCTCCGGCTCCAACGGTTTACGGAAGGGAAAATTCACATGCACCGGCCCCTTCACGATGCCATCGGCGACGGCGAGGGCGCGGGTGGCGAGGGCGTGCAGGTTACGCAGGGCCACAGCGGGGGCATCGGCCTGGGGGATGGGCATATCCACCGACCAAAGTACCTGATCGCCGTACAGTTTGACCTGGTCAATGGTCTGGTTGGCCCCGCTGTGACGCAATTCGTGGGGGCGGTCGGTGGTGAGCAGGAGCAGGGGCACACCGGACATGGTGGCTTCGACGAGGGCAGGGAAAAAGTTCGCGGCCGCGCTCCCCGACGTACACACCAACGCCACCGGTTTTTCCGTCGCCAGGGCCATGCCCAACGCAAAAAACGCCGCACTCCGCTCATCCAGATGGAGATAAACCTGAATATCGGGGTGATGGTCAAAAGCCAGGGTAAGGGGCGTTGAACGTGAGCCGGGCGCGATACAAACTTGCTTTAGTCCGCCTTGCGCTAGAGCGTTCACAAAAATTTGAGACCAGATAAGGTTAGGATTGGCTGTCATAAAACTACACCTGGTTGACGCTGGATTTGCTGTCGTTGTAGAAATTCTTGGATCGCTTGTGTTTCCATGTGATAGTTCCGGTAAATTACACCACAGAACAATAACCAAACAATAGGTACGGGGATGGTCAGCAAAAATCCAGACACACCAGATTCAGGACACATTCCAGCATGGACTGGTTGGTAGTTGCATAAACACAGGCCAAGACGCAACCATTTTCGGGCCAAATCAACGCTCATTCCATCTACGATGAAACGGTCTTCTCCAACCAAACACGGGATTCATTAAGTTCTTTGAGACATAGTTTCAGTTTATGAACAAAATAACCTTAATATGCTTGGACAAAACAGGGACTGTCGGATCGGACTAAATTTTAGCGCGGTTTCTTCCCACTCTTTTTGTGGATCAGAGTCGGCGACGATGCCCGCTCCGGCATACAGCCAGATACGCTCTTCTTGTGTCACAGCGGAGCGGATGGCGACGCCGAATGTGCCGTCGAGGTGGTGATCAATCCAGCCGATGGGGGCGGCGTACCAGCCTCGGGTGACAGGTTCGGAGTCGCGGATGAAGGCCATGGCTTGAGAACGGGGCGAACCACCCAGCGCAGGAGTCGGGTGCAGGGTTTCCAGCAAGGGCAAAATGCCTTTGGCCGCACACAGTTGGCCGCTGATGGGGGTGTGCAGGTGTTGGATGTAACTCAGTTTTAGTAAGCCGGTCGGGGGGATGATCAGCTCTTGAATCAGTGGAGCCAGGCGGCGACGGAGCGATTGCACAACCACATCGTGTTCGTAGCGGCTTTTGGGATCGGCCAGGATGGTTTGGGCGAATTGTTCATCCTCTTGAGCATCGCGGCCGCGCCGGATCGAACCCGCCAACGCCATCGTCTCTACCCGGTCCCCTTGCACACGGGCCAATAATTCCGGGGTGGCGCCAAAGAAAGCATGTTGCGGCCGCGGTTCAAACAAAAAGGTCATACACCCAGGATACCGGGCCGTCAGGTGCGTCAGGGCCGCATCCACCGCCACCGTTTCAGGAAAACGCATCTCACACACCCGCGCCAACACCACCTTGTCCATCTCCCCCTGCTTCATGCGTGCCGTCGCCTCGGTGATCATCGCTGTCCATTGGCGGTAGGAGAGGGGGTAGTGGATGAGGGGGGAAGAGGGGAGACTGAGAGACTGAGAGATTGAGAGACTGGAGAATTAGAGACTGGAGACTGAGAGACTGGAGACTGAGGATTGGCAACTTGAAACCTGGAACCCGGAACCTGAAACTCTGAACTCCGAACTCGAAACTCGAAACTCGAAACTCGAAACTCTAACGCTTCCCGCAAGTCGGGTAACACCTGGGCCGGGTCTTCGTCTGCGGGGAGCAGGGCATTGAGGGTGAGCCAGGTCTGGTCGCCTTGTTGCACGAGTTGAAAGTGGGGCAAAATGAAGTGGGCGGGGTGGAAGACGCTCCAGGTGTTGTCCGGGGTGAAGTCGTCGCGGAAGGCAAAACCACCAAACAGGCGGGGCGCGGCCGCGACATCCCCTTCGATCACCGCTCCGGCAAACAACTGCCGGGCCTGCGCCTCAATCTGCTGAAAGCGCAATTCCCCCCAGGCAAACAGCTCCGCCGCCGTGCCAAACCCGGCCAACGTCAACGTGCCATCGGCCCAGTAAAACCGCGCCTGCCCCAACCCGTGATGCAGGAACGCGGCCGCGGACAAACCAGGGCAGGGCTGGCTGAGGCTGACAAGGCGGTTATTGAGAGACTGAGAGACTGAGAGACTATTTTGTTGCCCCAGTCTCTCAGTCTCCCAGTCTCTCAGTCTCTCTCTTTCAGGCCGGGTCATCATACCCCACACTGTGCAACAACATCGGCACCAACGTACCCATAATCCGGTCCGGCGTGGGGTCGCCGGTGTACACCCAGCGAATAATCAGCCCATAAATCGCTCCCATCCAGGCCACCGACACCACATCTGTATCCATCGGGGCGATGTCGCCCACTTCAATGGCCTCTTGCATGTAGGTCTGAATGAGCCGGGCGAAGCGGTCGTTGACGGTGTTGCGTTTGTCCTCAAACGGTTGCCCCAGCCCGACGGCCTGCACCAGCAAAATTTTGGCCGGGCGGCGATATTTACCAAAGGTTTCCAGGCAGACCTGCAAGGCCATCCGTACCCGCTTCATGCCTTTGGGCAGGGGTTCGATGGCATCACGCACCCGCCGCTCCAACAAATCGGCGAACTGGTCTACCAGGGCCAAAAACAGGCGTTCTTTGTTGGGAAAATGGAAGTAAATGGACCCTTTGGATGTCTCGGATTCGTCCACGATTTCATCCATGCGGGTGTCGTAATACCCTTTGCGGGAGAAAACATTGAGGGCGGCATCGAGGATGCGGCCGCGGGTGGTAGTGAGATCGTTGTCCATCGTCGTGCTCCTGAAAGAGAGAGACTAAGAGATTAAGAGACTGAGAGACTGGAGATTGTTCATCAAGTTCCTACGAGTTCCCTGAGTTCCTATGAGTTCCTCTCCACCCTCTGACCGACTGGTCAGTCTAATTGTAACACAAAAAATTTTGCGAGCGCGGCCGCGATTTGGTGATGAGACCTGACAGGTTTTCGGAAACCTGTCAGGTCTGAAAACACGCCTTTACGGTTGATCGGTTGGTTCTGCTGGGACATCACGAGGCAGGGCCAGAAAACCGGTGAAATCACGCTGATTGAAGGCATTACCGATGAAGTTAGTCGCCTCGGTGTGGGCCTGAACGATGACCTGATTTTCCACCGTCATGACCCGGTCTACCGTGAGCAAATCGGCCCAGGTCTGGTTGGTGGCCTGGGTAGAGGGCGTCTCGGTCAGGCTGATGAGGACGGTGTTGCGGTTCGCGGCCGCGATCTCCCCCGATGGATAGTTGTACACCAGCACCAACCGGGTCATCTCCCCTTCCTGCCGATGTTGCAGGGCCATAAAATCCCAGGCCAACGGCGGCATCACCAACGAACCAAACCGATCCGCTAACTGATCCTGCATCTCTTGTGGCATGTTGACCATATTCTGCTCAGAAAACGCCGCCGTATCCGGGCTAGGAGCTAACACCGCCCCCCACGCCCCCACCATATGCGGCAACAACGCCTGAATCTTCGTCTGCACCGCCAGCCCCGGATACGCCTGATTATCAATGAGCGCTTTCACCAGATACGCCCCATCCGCCGAGCCGCTTACCAGCAGGGTATCCTCTTTCCAGGCTATGGTCAGTCCATCATCCCTTGGCACATAAAGAGTAAAAGCGCGATGAGGCGTTCCCGTGCCTCGTGGCTTGTAAAGCCGTTTGAATTGCCGGACGGGCAAAATCGCCGCGCAAAATGGCGGTGTCCGCATCCGGGTAGATACAACACCTGAGCCACATCGGCTATATCCCAACCCAGGCTGGCAAACGAGCCTGACCCCACGATGTACAGCTTGTCTGGCAGGTAAACCAGCCCTTGATTGGCAATATGCAAGAGCAGGTCTCGTTTGGCGGCAAATTCATCTGCCCCGGTGAACTCCCCCAGTTCCAGGTCGTGCCGGATTTGGGCCACATCCACAAAATGAATGGCTGGCCCCCAGGCTACGGGTAAATGGCGACCTACCCAAGACGAGGGTAAATAAGCTAACAGGTCGGCCAATGCCGAATTCCCCGTTATCTCCGGTGTGGCGTTGGCTTCTGGGGTGATTGTGACTTCTGGTGTAGATGTGTTATTGAGTGCGGGTGTCTGGCAAGCAGCCAACCAGGGAAAAAGGGCACTGAAAACAAATATCCGGAGAAGTAACGGCAATTTCAAAGGGGTAAAGCGGATAGGATAATTCATGGTACCTACCTAAAACCTGTGTCAGTAGTCGATCCAGTTTTGCTTTAATTTGGTGGCAGAGCAATAATAAAATCGACCCGATTCATTCTAACTCACCATGAATCGGTAAGGTAGCGACCTTCAAAATGAAGATATGTCCATCATTCCTGCGAAAGCGATAAAACGACCATCTAGCGACCAAGTATTAGGCACTCTTACCAGTTTTTGTAGTCAGTAATATCAATTACATTGTCAGTTTCTCTATCCTGTACCTCGACACCAAATCCCGTTGCACTCAGGCTGACTTCGCGAAAGATATAAATGTAGCGCTCCGAAAGGGCAAGGTTTTCAACCCAATGTTCCCACTGGACTAATTTCTCCAATTCCCTTCCTATGATACGGCACGTTAGTGCTTTAGGCGATTCTCCACCCCATGCTTCTGTAAGTTTTTCTTTAACCAAGTGAGGGAATGGGGAAAACTTAAAACGGCGTCCACCTGTTGCTTCAATGGGTTCGGTTAATATTGAACGTGGCGTGACGAACTCCATCGTCTCTTTAGTGGGGCCGTGAACCACATTCACTTTTGACTGGGTTGGCATCAGATGAAAAATGGTAAGAACAAACGCCACCGCTTCCACCAGCCCCATAATATGGCAAGATATCGCCTTCTGCTTTGATACGTTTCATCAGAGCCAGAGTGTCTCGATCAAATTCTTGATTAAAGAAACGCCCGTAGTCAACTGATGGTTGAATGCTTTTCGTCAATTGAGTAGGTCCAAACCTTTATTTGCTGAAATATCTCTCCAATGACTCTAAAGCTGATTTCTTTTTTCGACTTATGGACTTGTATCATTCGTTACCTCGATTCAATATCAACCACGGAGTTTGAGCTGAGTGACCCAATGGACTAAACGATTACGTATTGAGTAAGGGTGCAAAGCATGAACCCGCACCCAGTATAAATAGGTTTGCCTTCGGTAACAATGTGAACAATATGTCAAGTGAGTAGCTCTTTGAAGACCATCTACTCCGAGGCAAATTACTGAATTTGTTCAAATGAGAAGGCATCTTATTTTACAACCCATAATTTTAATTCATCTCTATAAGTTGGCAGGGTCAAAGGAATGGCTACAATCCTGCCTTGTTAACAACCCAATACCATCGAGGTTCCCCATGTCATCTACCCCACC
>JADJUV010000021.1 GCA_016716885.1 Candidatus Trichofilum aggregatum
GCTATAAAGAATCATGGCCTCAGTTTCACGTTTGTTTAAGGCTCGTGCCCCGTCTAAGGCGTGTTGCAGATGGGCCACGCCCATTCTAATACGACCTGATTCCACGAGATCGCTACCCAGGTTATGTTGAATGTCCGGTTTAATGACGTTGGCGCCAAACCGTTCGGCCATTTCCAGGGCCTGTTCATGATACTGACGGGCAACATCTATGTCATAGAGGGCACGGTGACATTCACCCAGATCATTCAAACCTAAAACGTGTCGCCGGCGATCCCCCAGGGCTTCATCAATTTTCAGGGCTTCCTGAAAGCCATTGATGGCGGCCTGATACTCCCCCCGAGCAAAGCGGGTGCGTCCCAGGCTAGAAAGCACCCGCGCCTGTTGCCGGGCATCCCCCGCCTGACGAAAAGCGGCCAGGGACTGGGTCAGGTGGCTAATGGCCTGATCGGTATTGCCTTGCCGCCGATGAACAATGCCTAACCCACGTTGGGCGCGGCCAATAGCAATCAGATCACCGGCGGTTAAACCTTCACGCAGGGCGGTGTTAAAGAGATTAACCGCTTCATTGAAATGACCGGTGGAGTCAGCTACTTCGCCCAGGCGGGCACGAGCACGGGCAATCTGGCCGGGGTCATCGCAGGTTTCCAGGGCGGCGCGATAATCTTGCCCCGCGGCCGCGTAGTCACCCAAATACCAATAACATTCACCCCGCCGTTCAAAAACCCGTGCTCTAAACGCAGGCGGGGCATCCGTATAAGCGATTGCCTTAGCAAACGCTTCGACGGCTTCAGCATATTGGTGTTGAGCGGCCAATTCCTTGCCTACACGGTAAGCGGCAAAGGCCTCATCAGGGATATCTAACTGGATGAAATAACCGGAACCTATTGGCATAGCAGAATCATCATACCTTTATGCAATATTAAAGCAATAAATTGGGAAACAACACCATCAACAACCAGTGAAAAGTCAGGTGCTTGAAGAATACGGCTACCGTATTTAGAACCTGACGAGCCAACTCCTCTTCAGAAAACAGAAGCCAGATCAGAATTTTAATTTCAGTTATTCGTTTGCCGGTCTGTCACGGAAATTCTCGGACGCTACTGGGTTAGAGCCACAATATTTTTACGGTCTGTCACCGCAAACGCGTAATGGGCCAGATCGGCCAGGTGAACCCAGGCATGGTTGATCACCCCCAGATGCTGTATTTCCCCGGTAAGATGAGTGGCATGGAAGGCGTGAAGGGTGATACGAAAATGGGTGTAGGCGTGCTGAACAGTGACAATGGGCTTACCGACCTGGATGTCAACGCCTAGTTCTTCGCGGATTTCGCGGCATAGGGCTGCGGGCAATGTTTCGCCGGGTTCCTGTTTACCCCCAGGGAATTCCCATAACCCACCCAACAAACCATCCAGCGGCCGCTGAGCAATCAGAAAACGGCCATCTTCCCGCCAGATAACACCTGCTACCACGTCATAGTGGGGAGTGTTGCGTCGTGGCGGCCGCACCGGTCGTTCTAACTGCGTGCCGCGTTGGCGGGCCAGGCACTGTTCGGCCACCGGGCAAACATGGCATTGGGGGTTGGTGGGCAGGCAAATTTTCTGCCCCAGTTCCATGAGAGCTTGATTATAGTCGCCGGGGCGGTCAGCCGGAACGAGCGTGGCAGCCACTTGCCAGAGTTCTTTCTTGGTACTGCCCTTGCTTACATCACCAACCAGATCAGCCAGGCGGGTAAGGACGCGGATGACGTTACCGTCTACAACGGGCACACGCCGCTGAAAGGCAATGGAAGCGATGGCTCCGGCCGTGTAGTCACCAATGCCAGAGATTTCCAGCAGACGATCCACGGTTTGGGGCAGGTGGCCTCGATAAATGGTGACGACAGTGTTCGCGGCCGCGTGCAGATTCCGTGCCCGGCTGTAATAGCCCAACCCTTCCCACTGTTTCAACACCTCACCCAGCGGAGCCGCCGCCAGACTCTCCACCGTGGGGAAACGGCTCAGCCACCGCTCATAATAAGGAATGACGGTAGCGATTTGGGTTTGTTGGAGCATCACCTCGGCAATCCAGATGGCATAGGGATCGCGGGTGCGTCGCCAGGGCAAATCGGTTTTATGCTCATCCCACCAGTTGAGAAGAGGATGAACGATGGTCAGGAGATGGGGAAAGGTCATAAGAGGAGAGAGGTTAGAGCAAGAGCGAGAGGTAAAGAGGGTTTTTTTCCTCTCGCTCTTGCCTCTCGCTCTGGCTCAACGATTTAGCTTTGCCGGTAACAGATGACCGGGGTTTCGTGCCGTTCGATAGCGCCAATGTTGTCGGCCTGGAGTTCGCCCCGTTGGTACAGGTATTCCACATGCGCCCCTGTTTCTTCCAGGGCTAATAAAACGTGGTAGCTGGAAACTGGCCCAAATAGCTCTTTGCTAATGTCGGCGATGGTTTTGGGTTCGCGGCAGATGTCCATCACTTTGCTCAAACGTTCCTGATGGGATGTGCGAATGGCCTGAATGCGGCCGCGTACATCATCCATCGGCTTTTCATGCCCACCCAGCCCCAACCGAATACCATCCAACTGCTCAATTTTTTTCAGGGCCGCCAGGTAATGCCCTAACCCCATGTTGTGCGTAATCCGCTCCGGGGCCTGGTGGGGTGTGGTTTTGGAGAGGATGTGATCGGCCGTGAGGAGAATATCATCTACCTGCAAACAAACCATACCCGGACAATGTCCCGGTACATGATAGACCTGAATATCGCCATTGAGTTGCTCTTCCTCATCCAGCAAAAAATCAACGGGCACAGAATGGTAGAAGGTTTTAGCGAAGGTGTACATCTGCATGAGATTGACCCGGTATTGGTCAGAGACACCCGCTTCGATGAGGTAGTTTTCCAGATGACGGGCGGCCACGATCATCCGCTCTTCGTGATTGGAGATGACACGCACATCCAAGATGTGAATGCCAACCGGGGCTGTGGTGAACTGGCGCACAAAGGGCAGACCACCAAAATGGTCAATATGACCGTGGGTGAGCACAATCTGGTCAATATCAGCCAGGGTGATGGGTTCGCCGTAGGTTTCGCCAATGGCGGCAAACCCACGAAGCAAATCCTGGTTGGATTGCTCCATACCAGAGCCACAATCAACCAGGATGCGCTTTTCCCCATCGCTAATGACGTAAACATTGGCGCGTAAGTTAGAAAAGGCTTGCACGGGCAAGCTGTAAATGCGGCGCGCGGCCGCGGTCTCGAATTTCTGTATGGTGCTAGACATGATTTTCTTAACCCTCAGGTTACGGCCGGGGCGTCTGTGGGGAATTTTTCATAAAGGCGTTCGTCTATAACCCGGCGCAGACGAATGACGGCCTGGTAAATGTCATGGTAGGAGTTAAACAGGGGCGCGGCCGCGAAACGCAAATTGTCCGGTTTACGAAAATCGGGCAGGACGTTTAGCTCCTCTTTCAAGGCCCGGGAAATACGCATTCCCTCTGGATGACCAAAAGCCACATGGGAGCCGCGCCATTCCGCCTCGCGGGGCGATTTCAGGCTGAACCCCACGGGTTCCAGCATTTCTTGCCATAAGTAAATCAAATATTCGGTCTGGGCCACCGATTTAGCCCGCACTTGAGCCATGCCCGCTTGCAGGAGTAAATCCACTCCCGCCGATAAGGCGGTTAAGGGAAAGCATCGCAGGTGTGCCGGTCAGGAACCGCTGGATACCAGGTGCCGGTTCGTACTCTAAACCAAAAGCGAACGGGTTATTCTGCCCAATCCAACCAGAAAGGGGATTGCCCAGTTTCTCTTGCAAGTCACGCCGCACGTATAAGAAAGCTGGCGCACCAGGGCCACCGCAGAGGTATTTATAGGTACAGCCCACCGCCAAATCGGCTCCGGCCCCATGCAAATCCAGGGGAACCGCTCCGGTGGCATGGCTCAAATCCCATAAAACCAGAGCACCCTGTTCATGGGCTGCGGCTGTGATGGTCGCCATGTCATAGGTGTAGCTACTCTTAAACACGGTAGCCGAGAGGGAAACCAGGGCTGTCTGTTCGTTGATGGCTTGTTGCAGAGCTTGCACCGGGCCGTAAATTTCATCGGGTGAAGAGATGATTTCCAGCCGATGGTCTGGCCCGGCGAGATTGGCGACGCTATTGAGGATGTACAGGTCGGATGGGAAGTTGAGGTTGTCGGTGAGGATGGTGGCGCGGCCGCGTTGCGCCTGCATCGCCGCCAGCGCCAGTTTGAACAGGTTGACCGAGGTGGAATCGGCCACAATGACTTCATCCGGCTGTGCGCCGATGAGCCGGGCGATCTTAGCCCCCACTTCGTTGGGCTGGCTAAACCAACCTTCGTTCCAGCCGCGAATGAGCCGTTTGCCCCACTGTTCGTGAACGAGATCATGGATATGGGCCGCGGCCGCGCGCGGCAACCGCCCCAATGAATTGCCTAACAGGTAAACCATATCCGAGTCATCAATCACAAACTGCTGGCGAAACGAAGCCAGTTCATCGTGGGCATCTAGCTCATGGGCAAAACGTTCATCGGACTGGAAGGCGGGAGAACTCATGGGATTTGTCGGGGTGAATGGTGATAAAATAGGGTGGTTGATGTCCCGAACGGAGTATAGTCACTGGCAGAATGGGCGTCAATGGAGCGCGATGATAGACAAAAAAAACATTCTCTTATTCGCCGTTGTTTTGGTGATTGGCCTGGGGTTGGCAACGGTCGCGGCCGCGATCCAGGGCAATGATCTCTACACCTTTTTGCCCGTTGTCCAGAGCACCGAACCCACACCCACCTCCCCGCCTCCCCCACTGACGGAGTTTCGTGGGGTGTGGGTAACCCGCTTCGATTGGACCCAATTCGGTCAGCCCGCTAATCCGGCCAAAATTGACGAAATCGTGCAAAACGTGGCCCTGGCTGGCTTTAATGTCATCTTCTTCCAGGTGCGCGGAACGGCCGATGCTTATTACACACCTGGCCCGGAGCCGTGGGCGGCCCGCATGAGTGGCGGCACATTGGGCCAAACCCCTGATCCGATGTGGGATCCGCTGGCCTATCTCATCGCGGCCGCGCACAGCCACAACATCCAGGTTCACGCCTACCTCAACATCTACCCCGTGTGGGACAACTGCGCCACCGTGCCCCCGATGGTCTCCCCCACCCCTCTCTACCACCAACTGAACCAACAATACGGCACCAACAACGGCTTCCAGTGGAACACCAGCTATGAGGTATTTTGCTCCGCCTACATCCTGGCCTCACCCGCCTCCACCTTCACCGACGATCATCTCATCACCGTAGCCACTTACCTGGCAGACAACTATGAGATTGATGGCCTGCATTTGGATAATGTGCGCTACGGCGGCCAAAGTACATCCTGTGATCCGGTCAGTGAGGCCCGTTTTGGCGCGCCTTGTTTCTCTGCTGGCTACGCGAATTGGCAGAGAACCCAGGTAAATGGCACGGTAGCCCGTTTCTACAACGATGTGATCCTGAATCACCCAGACTTATGGCTTTCGGCGGCGGTGTGGCCGGTGCATATTGACGAATGGGGTTGGGGCAGTACCCAGGGGTACCACGAGTATTACCAGGATTCAAAAGCCTGGTTGGCGGATGGAACCATTGATAGCATTTCGCCGATGATTTACCCCGGCACGTATAATTGCCCGGATAACAGCTTTTGGACGTTATCTCGCTGGACCACCCTGGCCGAAGATTTTCAGGCCGATAGCAGTGGACGGTATGTGATTCCGGGGATTGGCACTGGCTACTGCACCTTCGCGGAGATAGAGGCCCGCATCGCGGCCGCGCGCAGCGCCGGAACCATCGGTCATGCCTTGTTCTCCTACGGGGCCTTGTACACCAACAACTACTTCGACGACCTGGCTGCGGGGCCTTACATCCAGCCCGCGCTCGTCCCCGACATCCCCTGGCATAATTAAAGAAATGACCAATCCCGATCCAACGCCCCCCCTGCCCCTGGTAGAATTGGAACAAAAATGGGAAGTGCAAGAACGCCCGTTTGCGGCTCAAACGCCTATCATCGGGCCGCTGATCGCCGCTTTTCGTTCGGCCTGGAACAAAATCTCCACCAAATGGTATGTTTTGCCGATGGTGCAACAGCAGAATGAGTTTAATGAGCGCACCCTGCATCATTTGCAACAACAGTGGCAGATGATGGAAAATCAACATGCCTGGCTCATCAACCAGAGCCGGGAACAGGGTGAGCTGGTGCATGATTTGGGGGAGATCAGTGCCCAGCTACGCCTCTTGCAACAGCAACTGGAACAGCTCAATCACCGCCTGGATGCGTTGGAAAAGCGATGATGAAGCTGGCTTATTTCAGCCCCCTGCCCCCGGCGCACACAGGCATTGCTGATTACAGCGCCGAGCTACTCCCCCACCTGGCCGCTCTGACCGACCTTACCCTATTTCACCCGGAACCGGAACAGGTCGCGGCCGCGATTCGCACCCAGTTCCCCATCCAACCCCTAGCCCATTACCCGGCCCACCGCTGGCAATTTGATCTGGCCCTGTACCAGATGGGTAACAGTACCCATCACACGGCTATTTACCAGATGGCCCTACGCTATCCGGGGGTGGTCGTATTGCATGATGTCGTTTTGCACCATTTTGTGGAAGCCATCACCCGGCGGCAAGGAGACGAAGCCGGTTATCTTCAGGCCATCGGCTACGCTCTGGGTGAAGAAAACGGCTCATTGTGGGCATATCTGGAGCAAAAACAGCGACCCACACCTTACAGCCTTACGCCCCTCAACCAGATGCTGGTGGATCGGAGTTTGTTGGTGCTGGTGCATAGCCGCTATGGGCAACAGCAGTTACAGGCGCAAGGGAGTAAAACGCCGGTGGCCGTGATCGCCCAACCGATGGAACCCGCGGCCGCGTTCCCACACCCCTTGAACTGGCCGGAAAACGGGGTGGTTTTTGCCGCCTTGGGCCAGGTGACAGCCGCCAAACAGGTGGTTATGGCCTTACGCGCCTTTGCCCGGTTGCGGCCGCAATGCCCCTCAGCCCGTTTTCTCATCGTCGGCGAAATGGTCCGGGCCGAAGTGGATGTGGCCCAGGTTATCGAGGAACTCCAACTGCAAGAGGTGGTGCAGATCACCGGGTTTGTGCCTGATCTGGCAGAGTTTAGCGGCTGGATCGCGGCCGCGGACATCATCATCAATTTGCGTTATCCTACCGCCGGGGAAACATCGGCTACGGCCCTGCGCGGTATGGCCCAGGGCAAACCCGTGATTGTGTTTGATCATGGTTGGTACAGTGAACTGCCGGACGCGGCCGCGCTCAAACTGCCCCCCCTGGACGAGGAAGCCTTGTATCAGGCGATGCTCACCCTGGCCCAATCAGCGGCACAACGGCAACAGATGGGGAACGCGGCCGCGCACTACATCCAAACCCACCATCGGCCGGTTGCCGTCGCGGCCGCGATTCATCACCATTTAACCGACTTGCTGGCCTCGCTCCTGCCCACACACGAGAAAGAAGAGGGGTTTTAACCACAGATTTCACGGATGAGTCTACTGAAAAAACTCACCCAAAGTCGCAAAGTCGCAAAGTCACCAGAGAGAAATTCGTGCTCGGCGTGACTTTTGCGTCCTGCGTCTGGTTGAGGGCCTGGAGGCTAATGGAGGGTTAACTGTACCAAATTTTTCTTTTCTCTGTGCTTCTCTGCGTCTCTGCGGTTCATTATTCTCGAAGGAACTCATTAACGAATGCTGACTTTTGTGCTTATGTTGCTAGTGGTGGGGGGAGCCTGTGGTGGGTTGGGCTGGCTGATATTTCAGGGGGTACGCGGCCGCAACCAGACCCTCACCGTAGACTGGTTAGAAGCGGGGTTTGCCAGCCTGGGACTGGGCGTAGCCGTGGTGGGTTGGCTGGCTGTCATCCTGGCCGAACTGGGGCTTTTTTCACTGCTGGCTCTGGGTGCAAGCTGGCTAGTTTTGACCCTACTCCTGGTTGGGTGGCTGTGGCGGCGCGGCGATAGCTGGCGATTGTCTTACACCAAACCCCATGTTTCCCACCTGGCCCTGTTGCTCTGGTTGCCGGTGGCGGGCTGGCTTTTTTGCGGCCGCATGAAAGCATCCAGGGTGGAGCCGATGCCGGCGTGTACGTCAGTCTGGCCGCCCACATCGCTCAAACCGGACAAATCCTGGTTCACGACCCGGCCCTGGCGGAGTTGAACCCGGAACTGGCTCCCGCTTTTTTGCGGCCGCTCCCCGACCTCAATTTCGCTGAGGCGTATCAATTCCCTGGTTTCTACGCCAGCGACACCCCTGGTGAACTCATCCCCCAGTTTTACCCTTTGCATCCGGTGTGGCAGGCGGTCGCCTTTGCCTTTGGCGGCGATCCGGTGTCGGGCACATTTCAGGCCCTGCGACTGGTAGGCATCTGGGCTTTGCTGGGCAGTCTGGCCGTGTTTTTCACCGTGCGCCGTTTGGCCGGATTGGGCGCGGCCTGGTTAGCCCTGGCGGCCATCAGCGCCAACGCCTTACAAATCTGGTTTGCCCGTTACCCGGTGACAGAAAGTCTGAGCCAATATCTGCTCTGGACCGGGTTGTGGGCCTTTGCCTTATGGCTGGAAGGGGCACTTGAAGGAGAATCGCGGCCGCAATGGGGTCTACTGGCTGGTCTGATGATTGGCAGTACCCAACTGGCCCGCATTGATATGTTTTTTGTGCTGGCCCTGCCCGCGGCCGCGGGACTTTATTTATGGTTGCGGCCGCAAACCGTTCGTTTGAGTCAACACATCGCCTTTTTTCTACCCATTCTCCTGCTCACGGCCCATAGTGTTATTCATGCCCTGTGGCAAAGTCGCCCCTACTTTTTTGACACCTTTGGCTACATTTTTCGCTTCAGCCAGCGCAACCCGGAGCCGGTTCTGTTGGGGCTGATAGGGCTGGGGGCGATTCTGTTGGTGGGTTGGAGCGGCCGCGGCCGCTGGCGACTGCCCGACCAATGGATCACCTCCCTGCAATGGCTGTTAGCGGGTGGCGTTCTGCTGTGGGGCGTGTATGGTTGGTTTCTGCGCCCGGCCTGGGAAGGCATCACTCAATCAACCGATTGGTTTAGCGAATCGGCCCGCCCGGTGCTGGATGCGATCAACTTTTGGCGGCTGGGGTGGTACTTGGGGCCGCTGGGGATTGGGTTGGGGGTGGTGGCGATGGCCTGGTTGGCACGGCGTTTAGACCGGCGCACCCTGGCCTGGTTTGCTGTAGGGTTCTTCTTTAGCCTGCTCTATTTGTGGCGGGCACAGGCCAGCCCACACCAGATTTACGTCATGCGTCGTTATGTGCCGGTGGTGTTGCCGTTTTTCTTGAGCGCGGCCGCGATCCTTCTGGCCTATCTCATTGATTTTCCTTCGTTACTTACCTGGCGGCTCAAAAACAGGTGGCAATTGGCCCGAAGTGGCGCAGGTATCTTACTCAGTCTCATCTGGTTGGGTGGGTTGCTCTGGCTGGCGCAAGGGTTTGTCACCCAGGTGGATCATGTGGGACTGACGCAACAACTGGCCCACCTGGAGCAACAGTTACCGGCTGAGGCGATTCTCATTTTTAATGACGCGGCCGCGGTGGGGCAGGCTGATTTTGTGGGCACACCTCTGCGTTTCATTTTTGGGCGAGAGGTGCTGGTGTGGCGCGACGCGGCCGCGGCCGACCCGGCCATTCTGCGCCAGCAACTGCGTCATTGGCAGGAACAGGGGCATTCACTATACTGGACAGCCGTTCCCGGTGGGCATCCCTGGCCCTTTGCCGATATACCCTTGCCCCCGGCAACGCCTTATCCCATCACGACCCAGGCCCTTGAGGGCAGTTACGAACACCGCCCCCAGCAGATCAATAATATTCAATGGAACCTGGAGCTTACGTTGATACCCGTTTTACAGCCTTAAGAATGAACCTTAACCGCAGATTTCGCCGATTAACGGGCGCATGGATGAAAACAGCGAGTTTGCGAGTAGCAAGTAGCGCGTGGGAACTCAACTTGAACCTGAAACTCGAAACTCGAAACTTATTTCCCAGGAGTTGACCTTGTCTAGCACACCTGATTTACCTGACAACAACCTCATCTCCATCCTCGACCCGGAGATTGACCCCACCGCCATCATGGTCGAAATTCGGGCGCGGGTAGAGCAACGGCGGCGCGAACTGGGTTACGACAATCGCCGGTTCCCCACCTTTGGCACAGCCGATTTTCCCGGCGAACCAGAAGATATGGCTTACGACGATCTCTTGTATCACCATTTGCGTCTGGCAAACCGTCATTACGCCACCGTCGAAACCCAACCCATGTTGGTGGGTTCACCCGCCACCCGTGTACCCGTGTTAGGCCGTTTATGGGGCCTCATCCGGGGCGGGGCGCATAATCTGGTTTTGTTTTATGTCAACCGGGCGGTAGCCCAACAGGTCAACATTAACCGCCATCTGGTCAGCGTGCTCAACCGGCAAACAGCCCAGGCACAGGAGCAGGAGCGGCGGATTCGGGGGTTGGAAGAGGAGATTAAGAGACTAAGAGATTGAGAGACTAGAGATTAGAGTTTATCGGTAATAAGAAATCTCACGCCAAGGACGCCAAGTCGCCAAGAGAAAACCTTTGCGTTCTTTGCGCCTTAGCGTGACATAATATTAATTCCGGCAAGGTCTATAATCTCCAGTCCCTGCTCTCAGGACAAACTGAATGCGATTAGCCATAGTAACACCTCGGTTTGGGGCGGATATTGGTGGGGGGGCGGAGACGCTGGCCCGGGGGTTGGCGTTGACCGCGGCCGCAATCGGCTGGCAGGTCGAGGCGTGGACTACCTGCGGCCGCAACCATTACACCTGGGCCAACGACCATCCGGCAGGGGAATCGTGGGATAACGGCGTGCGGGTACTCCGATTTCCCGTCATTAAACTCAACGAAGGGCCACAGGCCGGTCTGGAAGGGCAACTGGCGACGGGCGCGTACCTCTCGCCAGCAGAGCAATACCGCTGGCTGGAAGGGGGACCCCATAGCCCGGCCCTTTACACCCACATACGCCAGCACGCGGCCGCGACCGATGCCGTGCTGGTGATGCCGTATGCCACCCCGATGATGCACGCGGCCGCGTGGTGCGCCCCAGAAAAGGTTATTTTTGTCCCCTGTCTACACAACGAACCCTACGCCTACCTGGAGCCGGTGCATCTTCTTTTAGAAACAGTCGCCGGGGTGTTGTTTAATGCCCCGGAAGAAGAAAGTCTGTTGCTCAACACACTCAGGGTGCGGCCGCGACACCATGCCGTTCTGGGTGTCGGTTTGCCCATCCCTGACCCCCTGCCGACGCCGCACGTGGCTGAGCCGCCCCATTTATTGCTCATCAGCCGGTTAGAAGCGGGCAAAAATGTGCCGCTCGTATATGAATACATGCAGAAATATTGGCAGGACGGCGGCCGCGTACGTCTCATCGTCGCCGGTAGCGGCCCGCTCATCCCACCCGCTCATCCCGCCTTTGAGTTCCGCGGTTTTATCTCCGAAAGCGAAAAAATAGAGCTGAGCCGTTCAGCCCTGGCGATGCTTCAGCCTTCGCTCAACGAAAGTTTTGGTATTACCCTGCTGGAATCGTGGCTGGCAGGTCGCCCGGTGCTGGTGCATGGGGAGGGGGCTGTCACCCGGGGGCAGGTTATGCGGGCCAGGGGTGGGTTGTGGTTTAGAGAGGCGGATGAGTTCGCGGCCGCGGTTCATTGGCTAGAAACCCACCCCGACCAGGCCAGCCGTATGGGCCAAAATGGCCGCACCTACACCCAACAAAATTACACCTGGCCCGCCCTCATTAATCGTTTTAGCCACATCTGGCACTCCTGGAACATTGCCTGACTATGCCAACTTTACACCAATTCACTGAAGCGGCCGCGCCCGGCGACGCCATGACCGATCATGCTTTACAACTCCGTCAATGGCTCCGCCAGATGGGTTACACCTCTGATATTTACACCATTCATCTGAGCGAAGAGCTAAACCGGCAAGTCAAACCGTTGTCCGCCTACCGCCCCACCCCTGGCGAAAAATATCTCATCTACCACCACGGCATCGGCTCCGAAGTCGTCAACCACCTGCTCCCCCTGACCCCCAAAATCATCCTCATCTACCACAACGTTACCCCACCCGAATTTTTCACCAGCCTGGACCCGGCCCTGGCTCACCAACTACAGTGGGGCCGAGAACAACTCCCCTTGCTTGTGCCACGCACCCATCTGGCTCTGGGTGTTTCCGCCTATAACCAGGCCGAACTCCAGGCAGTCGGGTTTTCCCAGACGGGGGTGTTGCCCATCGCCCTGAACGAACAGCTTTACCGCACCACCCCAACCAACCCTCAGTTAAGCGAACGTTTACAAACCCAAAAACCGCTCCTGCTATTCATTGGTCGGCTGGTACCCAACAAACGGCAAGAAGACCTGATTAAACTGCTCTACTATGTGCGCCGCATCGAACCACAAACGCGCCTGGCCCTGGTTGGTGTGTCCTGGTCTGCCCCCTACGCCCAATGGCTCCACGACCTCACCAGTGAGCTTAATCTGACCGAAGCCGTCATTTTCACTGACCATGTTTCCTTTGCCGATATGGTGACCTACTACCAAATGGCCGATCTGTACGTCTCTATGAGTGAACACGAAGGGTTCGGCAAACCGCTCATTGAAAGTATGTTATTTGACTTGCCCGTACTGGCCTATGCCAGCAGTGGCATTCCAGGCACATTAGGCGACGCCGGGATTCTCTTCCACGATAAGAACTTTGAAGCCCTGGCGGAATTGGTTTGTATGTTGTTATCTGATCAAAGTCTGCGTCACAAACTACTCGTTCGCCAGAGAGAAAGAGGTCTGTTTTTCCAGGAGACCCAGGTACAAACCTTGTGGCAAAAACTCATCTCCACCCTACCCCCTCAGCCCTAAAACATTAAGCCCGGTTCAAAATAGCCCTCACCCCGCCCCAGGGGCGGGGAACTTTCTAACGTGGCGGTTTTCGGGCGCGGCCGCGCTCGAAAACCGCCACGCCTGGTATTTCCCCCTTCCCGCCGGGAAGGGGCAGGGGGGTGGGCGAATCAACGCATTACCCGACTAAAAATTTAATCAACAAGGCGAAGGGGGGAACTTAACGACGCGGTTTTTCGGGGCCTTCGTCCCTATACAAGTCACCATCCACGGAAAGACTCTCCTTCGTGGTCTCATTTTCTTAATCCAAAAGTCCCACTTAAGTTTAAGAGTTACTTGGAATACACCGTTCCCCCTTCATAGTTGCATATACTGTGGCCCGTGGAGAGCCAAACCCACCTGCTTTATCACACACCTCTTGTGTGACGACCGTTGTCAGTGGAGCCGTTTCCCACTTTGTTTTATAGATTCGGTCAAAACAGCCCTTTGTTAAGGGTGATAGTACACACGTTGGATAGAGAACTTGGGCACCAATCAAGTATGATGCCCCCAGTCTCAATCAATCTAGATAGATGAAATGGAGCAATGATCAATGCAAACTTCACTCATAAAACAGCCAGGACCCAAAACAACCTTTATCGGTAAAAGATTGTTTATTTTGGGTCTGATTTGCCTGTTTAGTTTTATGTACAACCCGACGTCCGCGGCCGCGCCAGAAGCCATCGGTCCTGAATGGCGCAAACAACTTACAGGTGGGCCTATCACCGATTCCAGTTCCCCCACCCTGGCTGATATCGACAATGATGGGTTTTTAGAAATCATCATTGGCACCAGCGACAACCTCAACAATGGGACTTCCATCCTGGCCGTTTTAGAACACACTGGCGACCTTAAATGGAGTAAAACCATCGCCAACAACGTCGGATCATCGGTCACGGTGGCCGATATTTCCTACCCGCCAGATGGTGTTCCTGAAATTATTGTGCCAACCGGGGCAGATGTGTATGAGCCGTATGGCACACCAGGAAAAATCGTCGTTTATAGCAACACTGGTAATTTCCTCTGGGAATTTGTCACGAGTGGTCAGTCACCCTTCCCGGGTGGTGATCCTACCCCCTCAGGTAATTTCGCCGCGCCAATCGTGGGAGATGTTGATGGCGACGGTGACATGGAGATTGTAGTCAACTCTTGGGATCGCAATATCTATTTGCTCGACCATCTGGGCAATCGCCTCTGGTTCTACCATGTGGCCGACACTATCTGGTCTACCCCGGTTTTAGTTGATGTGGACAATGACGGCGACTTAGAGATTGTTACGGGCACGGATATTAGTGGTGGCGGTATCTTACCGGATGGTACCCATACCGAAGATGGGGGTTTCCTTCTGGTTCTGGACAAAAATGGTAACAAGGTCGCCCGCCGACATGTCAACGAAACCATTTACTCTTCCATCGCCGCAGGTGATGCGGATGGTGACGGGCAGATAGAGTTTTTTGTGGGCACAGGGTTTGCCTTCTATATGCAAGGCAATTACACCCAGGCTTATGTGTATGGCTTCCCGGAGTTGACACGTCAAGCAATCCCTGGGAAATTGTAGATTTACCCGGTTGGCCCCGCCCAGTCGCCCGTCCGGGTATGAGTTCCCCCGCTTTGGCTGATCTGGACGGAAATGGAGATCTGGAAGTGGTTATTGGCTCTGGTTATATGGGGCTGAGTAATCCCAACGCCTGCTCCAATAGCAGTTCTGATCCGGACTGTTTTGGGGCCATCTATGCCTGGCATCACAATGGACAAGCTGTCAACGGGTTCCCCGTGTGGCCGCGTGAACCCAGTGGTAAAAATGGGTTCATACGCTCTTCACCTACCGTGGCGGATGTGGACAACGATGGTCAACAGGAAATCGTCTTTTCATTAGCCTGGTCGGTGTTGGTATTGAGCCGGAATGGCGTGCTGGAAGAGACCATGGATGCCCGGTATTCCGTTTTTGGCTCACCAGCCATTGGTGATCTGGATAATGATGGGCGCACCAATGTGGTGATTGGTGGCTCTGAGGTGGGTAACCCGAATTTTGGTTACGTGCACAATTTTGAGTATGGCAGTAATAGCTACAATGGCGATTTGATGGACTGGCCCACTTTCCATCGCGATGAACGAAACAGTGGTGTTGTTCCCCAAGGAGCTATTCTGGCGGTTAACCCGGAATCGCTGATGGTTTTACATGACGAAGATCATGGCTCAACAGCCCAAAGTTCATTAACCATCAGCAATGTCGGTGATGGGTCGTTTTCCTGGTCGTATACAGCCGCCAATGGGGTTACATTGACACCGAGTTCTGGCACGGTGAGTACCCAGCAGGTGGTAACCGTAAATATCAACGCCAATCGCCCACCGGGTTGGTATGATCTGGGAAGTATCACGGTTACAGCGTCTCAAGAGGGGCGGGTGATGGATAGTAGCCCCATCCAGATTCCTCTAAGGCTGTTTGTAGGTCAGCTAGAGTTTAATTTCTTGCCTGCTATTTTGCGTTAGCCTGGTCACAACTAACGCTGGCGAGAGCTGAGCTTGTCGAAGTTCGCCCATTGCCTTCGACAAGCTCAGGCAACGGGCTTAGGAACGAGAATTTAGTAAGTTACAGGGGTCTGGAGACAAGACCATCTTTACGAAAGTCAGACTTATGTTTTTATGACATGCCTCACCCTGGGTTTGTCGCCGGAAACCCCCACCCCTAACCCCGCCCCCAGGGGCGGGGAACTTTTAGGCGCGGTTTTTCGGGGCCTCGCCCGAAAACCCGCGCCGTGAGGTTTCCTTCCCACTTGTCGTTTAAAAACAGTCAGATAACACGGTTTCCCCTACTCCTAACCCCACCCCCAGGGACGGGCAACTTTCTAAAGTGCCGGTTTTCGAGCGCGCCGGCGCGCTCGAAAACCGGCACTTCTGGTATTTCCCCCTTCCGGGAGGGAAGGGGGTCAGGGGGTTAGGTCTTCCGACTCCATCTACCCAGGATTGGGGTAACGCGGGTCGAGTCTCTCATCCCAGTTCCGCAGGTATTTAATCCTTGTTCCTTACTCGACTTTGACGAAAATTAGTACGACCTCTAGAAATCTCTCAGTCTCTTAATCCCTTAGTCTCCAGAGGAGAGACTAAAAAACGCCAAACTCCAGTTCCTTCGTAGTTACCTGGATTACCCCATCTTGGGATTGAGCCAATCCTCGCAGACTTGTTGATTCCTTAGCCGCCCTCTCACACGGGGCGGCTATTTTTTTGCTTGAGCCGAGTGGAGATAGAATTGGGGGATGCGTATTTTGCACTTGATCCAACGGTATCGCCCAGCACGGGGAGGCGCGGAGTTCCATCTGGAAGAGATTTCGGCCCGGCTCGCGGCCGCGAACCATTCTGTCACCGTCCTCACCTCTGATGCGCTCTCCTTTGAACGCCTGTGGGATCCCCGCCGTGAACGCATCACCGAGCCTACCGGCGAAGCCAAAGGGATACGAATTATCCGTTTTCCCTTGCACCATCTGCCCGGCTCCCCCCTGACTTACTCGGCTATACGGCGCTTACTGTGGGGGCTGTCCTTTTTGCCACCGGTTTTTACCCCCCTGGCCTTGCGTCTGGCCCGTTTTACCCCCTGGTTACCTGATTTATGGCGCTGGCTAGAGACAACCACCGAGCCGTTTGATCTGGTAGCCTGCATGACCATCACTTACGAGTCACTTTTTGAGGCCGGTTGGCAATTTGCCCAGCGGCGCGGCCTTCCTTTTGTGACTTACCCGCTGACCCATCTGGGCGCGGGACCACAGCCAGGCCAGGATGCGCTGAGTCGTTTTTACACCATGCGCCACCAGGTAGAGCTAGTACGCCATAGTGATGCCGTCATGGCCCAAACAGAAACGGAGAAGCAGTTTTATGTGGCACGGGGCATGGCCCCAGAAAGATTCCATGTGGCGGGGCCAGGGGTGACACCCGCCGAGGTCATGGGCGGCGACGGGGCACGGTTTCGCCAACGGCACGCCATTACCGGGCCGATGGTGTTGTCGTTGTCTTCTATGACATATGACAAGGGGACGGTGCACACGGTGGAAGCGGTGCGCCAATTGTGGCAAGCAGGGCATGAATTGGCGTTGGTGCTGGCTGGCAGTATAACCGATGAATTTAGTCGTTATCTGACGCGTGTGCCTGCGGCGGAAAGGGAACGGATTCACCTTGTGGGGATGTTGGATGATGAGGGCAAACGAGATGCGCTCGCGGCCGCGACCCTGCTCTGTATGCCTTCCCGCACCGATTCGTTTGGCATTGCTTATCTGGAAGCGTGGCTTTATGGCAAGCCGGTCATCGGGGCGCAAGCCTGGGGTGTAGCCGATTTGATCAGCCAGGGGGAAGATGGTTTGCTGGTTCCGTTTGGCGACGTGACGGAACTGGCCCGGTGTATTTTGTATCTGGTGGAGAATGGCGATGTCGCGGCCGCGATGGGACAGGCAGGCCAGGCCAAAACCCTGCAACACCACACCTGGGAACACAAGGTCAACGGCATTATCCAACGCTATGAGCAACTCGTAACTTCGACGCCACCACATTAGGGCCTGGCGAGTCAATTGCTTGTACACTGAGCAAAACGAAAGGTCAGCATAAAAAACGCCCATGTCAAATTCCTATTCTAGCGGAGACATCTTTCTATGATTCGTAGATTATTGACTCAGTTATTCCGTAACCCAACTGCGCCCAAGGCCTTGAAGGTTCGGCAGGCCCAACAATGGAGCCGCCTGGGACAAAATGCCCCGTACTGGTCGGTGCTAAGTGGGTGCAGCAAAACTCAGACGGTGAGCGAGGCTGATCAAGAGGCGTTTTACCGCTCTGGGGGGGATGAAATCGAGACGATGCGGGAGTTTTTTGAGTCAGTGGGGCACACGGTGCCTTCGGGTCAATGCCTGGATTGGGGCTGCGGCTTAGGCCGGGTACTCGTTCATTTAGCCCCAATCTTTGATAAAGCGGTTGGGGTAGATATTTCATACCCCCATCTACAAATTACCCAAACTTACGTTAACTCGCTGGAGCCACACATCGCCCCACGAATTGTCTTGTACCAGGCCATTGACCATAAAGCCGCTATCAAAAAACTGTTGGGCAGGTCGATCTGGTGCATTCTATTTTGGTTCTACAACACATGCCGCCGCCACTCATGATTGAGACGTTAACCACCTTTGCCAGGTTGTTGAAAAAGGGTGGCTACGCGTTTTTTCAAATACCGACGGGGGGGGATAACTACGATTTCGAGAAATTCCATATAGACCACCAGGGTGATTTCGACATGCACGCCCTCCCTCAGGAGAAGATACAGGCCATTTTTAACCAACATGGCTGTCAGCAACTGGCTATGATTGAAAGGGATCGTACGGGGCCAGGTTTTATCTCGCACTATTTTATTTTTCAGAAGACCCGGTAGAAAACAAGGGGAAAGGTGGAATTTTCCTTCATCACGGGACATTGGCGTTTGTTGTGCTGACCTCTGGAGACGAAGGAACAAGGATTAAATAACTTGCGGAACTGAGATGAGAGATTCGACCAACTTTGCCCAAGTCCTGGGTAGATTGAGTCGGAAGACCCATCCCCCTACCCCCTTCCCGCTGGGAAGGGGGAAATACCAGGAGTGCCGGTTTCCGGCGACAAACCGAGGGTGAATCGGGTCATAAAAACAAACTCTGACTTTCGTAAAGATGGTCTTGTCTCCAGACTTCTGTCACTTATTGAATTCTCGTTCCAAAGTGACTGAGAGATTTATAGAGGTCGTGCTAATTTTCGCCAAAGTCGAGTTCATCTTAGACAACCGGGTTTTGTGATGCTTTTGTGAGATGGTTGTGGTATCTTCGCCCCACGTTTCGTCCCTTTTTAGCTCAGCATAACGACGACCTGTGTCTGACTCCAAACCCCAGACTAAACCCTCTACCCAGGCAGAACGCGGCCGCGTTCTGAAGTCTTCTTCTGCGCCTGAGCAAAAAAAGGCATTCCAGAAAGCCCACGACCCCGGCGAAATCCGTCGCCCACCGGCCCCTAACCTGCAACTGAGCCAGACCAAAGCCCCCGTTTTAGCCGCGCCCGCGGCCGCACCCCCCGTTTTAACCCCGCCTCGCCCCTCCACCCGTCAACTACTCCTCTATCACCACTGGCAAAACAGCTTGCAAACCCAGGCCGAGGCTACGCCGGTCGCGGCCGCGCCCAGCCCCGATATTGGCTACACCATTAACCAACGGCGGGGGATGGGTAGCCCGTTGCCCCCCACCGTACAGACTAGCCTCTCCGCCGGTTTGGGTACCGATTTAAGCGATGTGCGTATCCACACCGACACCCAATCGGATACGCTGAACCAGGCGGTACAGGCCAAAGCGTTTACCACTGGTAACGATATTTTCTTCCGCAAAGGAGAGTACAACCCCGGCTCGTCCGCCGGGATGAAGCTGTTAGCCCATGAGGCCACCCATGTGCGTCAACAGCGGCAAGGGCCAGTCAGTGGCACGCCTATTGCCGGGGGGGTGCAGGTCAGCGACCCGCAAGACCGGTTTGAGAAGGAAGCGGAAAGCACGGCCGATACGCTGGTACAACGGATGAGCCTGAATGGGCACGCGGCCGCGGCCCCACCGCCCCCTTCGGCCAACGGGTCGAACGGTCATAACAACGGTCACAGCAACGGCCACCACCCAGCCCCGCTCCAACGCCAGATCGCTTTGCCTCTGGTGCAACGGTGCGGCTGTGGCGTCGGGACCTGCTCCTGCGGCCAGAAAAATGATGATCTGCAACTCTCACGCCTGGCTGATGGCCCCTTGGCTCCACCACCAACCCCCCCGCCGCCCCCCCCCGGGGGGGGGGGGGGGGGGATACCAGGAAACCCCCTCCAGCGGTTTAGCCAAAAGGTCATCAAGCCCACGCTTTGCCCCTGGTGGTGCGGCGTGGGTCGGCTGCTCGGGCAAAAGGACATCGGGCTTGGCCCCCCGTACCACGCCGCTCGACGCCCGCACCCGTGCCCTGTTTGAACACAGCACTGGAACCGACGTGGGTGATGTCGCCGTCCACGAAAATGACCCGGCAGCCGAAGGGCAATTCGCTTTTGCCCAACACGATGAGATTCATCTGTCCCCGCAAGTCCCTGGCCCGGATCATCCGCTGGGAGCACAGGTACGCCTGCACGAAGCGGCCCATGTGGTGCAAAGCCGTAACGGCCACGGTGTTCAGCGCACCCCTCTGGGCAATGAACAAGAGGCCCATGATGTGGCTCAGGCGGCCATGAGCGGGGACAAGGCTTCCGTCGAAGGGTCGGCCAGTGAAGGGGAGCGACAGGGATGGGATTGGCCCAGCCTGGACGACATCGCCAAGATGGGTGAATCGGCTCTAGCCAGTCTGGTAGAGCAGATTTCTCCGGGATTGGCTCAACTCATCCGCGAAGGCCCCATCGGTATGTTGATCGAGAAGATCAAAGATGGGGTCAAGAGTTGGATTGGCTCGTTGGCCGGGAGTTTTGACCTGGGTGCGGTGGTGGATGGCCTCAAGGGAGCCTTTGACACGGTGCTGGGGCTGTTTGACGGGCAGGAAGACCCGGCCAGTTGTAGTTCGTTTGCCCAGTTGCTGAACAAAATCCGCCAGTTTGGCGCGGCCTTTATGGACAGTGCCCCGTTCCAGATGATCAAGACCGTCTTTGACAAGGTCAAGGGCTTTCTGGGTAAGATCAAAGAGGTTTTGCTGGAGCCTGCCTTTGATGTGATCAAGAATATTGCGGGTGGGGTGTGGGATGGCGTCAAGGCGGTAGTTGATAAGATCAAGGGCTGGTTCGCGGCCGCGAAAGATGTCGCCGGTCGTGTTTGGAACTGGGTCAAGGGCAAACTAGGCATCAGCGACGACGGGCCAGGCTTGTGGGACTGGATCAAAGAGAAAGCCAGCGAAGCCTGGGGCAAAGTCAAAGAATTTTTTGCCCCCATCGCCGGGCCGCTCAAAACCGTCGTCACCATTTTAGTCGTCACCAACCCGGCTTCCTGGCCCATCCTCATCATCCGCTATTTGCCACCCGTTTTGGACGCCGTGGAATGGCTCTGGGCACACCGCAACGATCCCGACATTATCAAAAGTGCCCGCAACGAGAACAAAACCGAACTGGTCAAACTGCTGGAAACGGGCAAATCGTTGGGTGGGGGCATCTCCTCAGCCGCCGACCAGATGGTGGAAGCGATTACCAGCGTGGGTACGGCCGTCCTGGAATTCCTGGGTGGTGTCACCGGCATTCCGCTCCTCAGCGGCCTGCAATCCACGGTGCAATTCCTCTCCGATGGGGCCAAAGCCCTGTTCAACTGGGCCAGCAAGGTGTTCAAGAAGGCCGCCGATAAGGTCAAAGAGGTTTTCAACAGTATTAAAGCGGCCATTGCTCCATACATCGAAATCCTCACCTCGATTGGCCTGTGTCTGGTCAATCCTGGCATGATCCCGATGGTGTTGGCCGGTTGGGCCTGGCGCAAGCTGGATGATTGTTACAAACCGCCCATCATTGATTTCCTGCTGGATATTGTTATTGGCGTTTTAGAAAACCTGCCCGCCATGCCCATGCTCGGTCTGCTCTGGCCCATCGTCAAGGCCGGGGTCATTGGTTTCCTCAAAGGGGTGAAGGCCCAAAGCGACGAGATGAAGATCAAGGTGACGAACAAACTCGCCAAGATCATCAGCAGTCCCAGCCTGGGCTTTATCACCGGACTGGTGAAGGGTATTGTGACTGGGCTGTGGGAAGGGCTAACCGATCCGTTCAAGCTGGCCTACATGGTGCTGAAGGGCTTGTCGGCCATTGTGCAGTGGGCGGAAGGGTTGGCCGGTGAGGATGTGAAGGTCTCCAAGGCGAGTGCTGTGCCCACGGGTGAAGTTCAGCCTGCCGGAGCCAATGGAACGGCGCCAGCAGGTGGTGATGAAGAAGTGGTCACCATGCACAAAATCCGGCGTGGCACACCAGCCGCCAGCACCAACGGTTCCACATCTGCCAATGGCAAGGGCAAGACCGTGCCTACCGGCGAGGTGCAACCGACCACGGCTCCAGCCACGCCAACCACAGCCAGCCAAGAGACGGTTACGCTGTATAAGCGGCCGCGTGGCAGTAAGGATTTGCCCACGGGTGAAGTGCAGCCCACCGGCGCGGCCGCGGCCAAAACCACCACCAACAGCAACGGCGACGAAACCACCACGCTCTATCGTCAGCCCCGTCCCAACGAAGAAGAAATCGTCACCATCCGCAAGGAAAAGCCCAAAAACACCGTGCCTACCGGCGAAGTCCAACCAGGTGGGGGCGACGGCAAACTCTCCCCGGCTCAGGCTCAAGCTGTGGTCACTGGTTTTGGGCAATTTGCCGGCGACATCGCTGGCCCAGCCGCCGATGTGGGCATGAACTTCATGCCTGCGGTCGAAGAAGCCCTGGGCAAGAATGGGGAAATCACTCTGGACGGCCTGATCGAAAAACTGGGTAGCATGTGGACATCAGCCGAGGCGGCTATTCAGGGGTTTGCCGCCGAGATGGCCGGAAAGGTGTTCCAATTCTTTGCCGGGGATGCGGCCGAGGAAAAAATCGGCGAAGATGTCGGTTGGGTCATTGGCACGGTGGTATTTGAGGTAATTTTGGGCGTGCTGACGGCCGGGAGTTGGACCGCCGCCAGCCCGGTGTTAAAAGCTGTCCAGAAATTTGCCAAGATTTTGGACTGGACGGGTGAAGTCGTCGGCGTGGTCTTCAAGGGGCTGGGCAAGCTGGGTGGTTTGCTCTTCAAGGGCAAGGGGGCGTTGTCCAATCTGCTAGAGAAAGCGGGCGCGGCCGCGGCCAAGGTCCTCGAACCATTAGAAAAATTAGCCACCCGATTCCTCAACTTTGCCGATGAAATGATGGGCAAGATATTTGGTAAAGCGGCGAAAGAAGCGGGTGAAGAAGCGGGCGAATTAGGGGCCAAGAAGCTGGCGGGTGAAGCTGGCGAGGAAGTCGCCGAAGAAGCCGGAGAACGAGGCGCGAAAGAGGCTGGAGAAGAAGCCGGTGAGGAAGCGGGAGAACGAGGCGCCAAGGAAGCCGGGGAAGAGGCGGGTGAGGAAGCCGGTGAGCGAGGAGCCAAAGAAGCGGGCGAAGAGGCTGGTGAAGAAGCCGGAGAACGGGGCGCCAAAGAAGCGGGTCAACAAGCGGGCGACGAAGCCCCAGTTGTTGTCGGTGGCCCTGGTCATCGCCCACCCGATGCCCCCCCACCACCCCGCCTCAGCCCGGAAGACGAGTTCAAGGCGGCCATCAATGCTGGTGGTGATGGGGCTGTAGCCAAAGGTCGCCAGATGATTGACAGCACGGGCGACATGAAATCTTTGCGTAAGAAGGTGGAAGCCGGGGAATTAGGTGATGTAGACAAAGCCCGCGAAGCCCTGCAAAAAGCCCGTCAGCAAGCCATTGACGAGGCCAAGAAGCAGGTGGCGGACAATGTGAAAGCCCGTCACCCCGATGTTGTGTTTGAGTATAAAGCCCCCGGCACACCGAAGTTCACCAGTGACATTGATGTGACGGTGATGGCCAAGAGCAAACAGCGGGTTGACCTGGAAGCGTTGGGCAGTCGTGGCCCTATGGCTCCTGATGAAGCGGCTCGGGCGCTGGACGATTTAGGCTTCCCACCCGGCCATCCACAACGGGCCGAACTGGAAGCGTTGCTCAAGGAAGGCAAGCTCAATCCCGAAAACGCGGGCAAATTCCTGGACGAAGCCAGCATCAAGGCCGAAATCGCCGCCAGTGTAGATGCCTCGGATGAGTTCTACAAGGTGCTGGGTGATGCCGACAAGAAGCTAGACGCGAACTTCTACACCGAACTGCGGGTGGATGATCTGACGCGCAAGGCCAGCCCCGCCGACCAGCTCAAAGTCCATCACGAGCAAAGTGCGGTTAGCATGGCGGAAATGCGCCGCAATATGTCGCCGGATGAATGGAACGCTTACAAGAAGTCCCAACTGGAGGCGGTGGAAGAGATGGGTGATCCGGCCACGGTGGCCCGTCTCCAGCAGCAGTTGGACGAAGCGGAGCGCATCGCCAAAGAGTTGGAAGGCAAGACGTTGGCGCAGGCCAAAAAGGAGTTGCAGGATGTCCTGAACAACCCCAACGCCACCTTGAGCGAAGTCCGCGAGGCCATGGCCAAGGTCAAATTGCTGGAGCCGGATGCGTATGGCACCCATGCCGCTGTCAAAGACGTGGTAGACCATCTGCAAACGGCTTCCCGCCAGAGCGATCAGATTAAGAAGGCGGTGGATGATGCCTATAAAGCCAACGGGATTGATCCAGCCCGTCTGAATGATCCGAAGTACCGGGCAGAAGTGGAAGATAAACTCCTGGCGGTTGACAAACAGATCAAGGAACAGTTTGGCGATCAACTGGATGATGTCGCCGGGTTGCGCGGGGCACATGGGTTTGAACCGGGTTCACCGGAACATCTGGCCTTCTTGGGGCAGGAAGCTTCGGCCAACATGGGCAAGTTGTTCCACAGTGCCACACCAGAAGCCTCGGCCAAATATCTGGAACGCATCCGCTATGCCGCCCGGGAAGCAGGCACGGATGTGGCTGGCGATATGACTGACCGGGAAATTCGGGCCATGATTGCGGCCAAGAGTGCCCCGAACCCAGGAGAGGCCGCGGATGCTGTGTTGAAGGAATGGGGTGAACGCACGGGCCGGGGCCACATGAGTCCTGAGGAGTTACGCGCCGCCTGGATGGCCGAAACACGGAAAGCGGCTCAGGACACGGTGGTGGATATTCGCACGGCGGAGCAGTTGGAGTTTGAGAATGCGGCGTTTAACGCGGGGTCGGGTAAACCGTCTGGGCCTGATGGGGGAACGCCTGATGGTGGAGGAGCACCGGGGGGCGGCGCGGCCGCGAAAGAAGGTGGTGAAGAAGCCGCCGAAACAGGCGGTGGTGCGGCCGCCAAAGAGGGTGGTGAGTCGGCGGTAGAAGAAGGGGGCGGCGCGGCCGCGAAGCAACCAGCCTCGCAGATGACCCCTGATGAACAGCTAAATAAATTGGGTGGCAACCCGGAAACGCGGGAAATGCTGACCAACAAACCAGAACTCCGGGAATCCCTGGTAGACAACCCCATGGCCGCCGACGTGCTCAAACAATGCCGCTCTCACTGCTTCCCGCCTGAGGCCACCCCGGCCCAGGTCGAGCGGCTGGAAGCGATTCTCAAGGATGCCCAGGAAGCGGGGTACGACATCACCAGCAAGGAAGTTCGGGACAACCTCAAGACATTCTTCCATGACCGCCGGGCCAACCTCGATGGGGCGATGGATCAATTGGAAGTGGCTTTGCACGGAGCCGACGCGCACCATCTGGGACCCCAGCCACGTGTGCCAGATGAAACCAAGATGGTTCCCGACATTAAGAGCAAGGTTAAACGCTCCCATGATGCTGGGGTAGAAGGGGGCCGGAACGCGGCCGCGGCCGATGGCGTCACCGTACAAAATTGGGAAAACCCGGATGGTTTTATTGGTGATTATGGCCGTGGTTTTGACGATATCGGCATGGGGCCAAACGGTGAGCGGGTCATTTTGGAGTGGAAAGGCGAGGGATCCCTTTTAGGCGGTGATCAGATGTCGTCTGATTGGGTAGGGCGGAAAATTGCCGAACTGAAGAAGTACAATGACCCAATGGCCGATATTCTGCTGGCTGAAGCCAAAAAGGGGGCACTAAAAGGGCGGGTCTATCGCACTACCATCGGGCCAAATGGGGAACTCATTACCAAACTCGACGGCGAAATGACATTCTCCTTCGATCAGGTCAATGCGGCTTATCAGAAACGGCTAAAATCGGCGGGTAAGAAGGGTAAGGGGGCAGCCGCAACACCCAATGGCGCCACCCCAACCGCTAACAATGCCACAACGACCCCAACCGGCGGTTCTACCACCCCCACCTCAACTGGCCCCGCCGTTAAAAATGGTACGGAAACATTAGGTGAAACAGGGGGCGGGGCCACGGGAAAACAGACAGATGAGTTAGATTGGGAGCACACCGGTGGCGACACCCCCAGCCCTGTGCCCGATCAGAGTAGTTGGAAAAGCATCAACACCAGTGACCTGACGCCTGATGAGGCTAAATTGTTCCAGGCCGTCCAGAACGCCGAAGAAGTCCTCGTTGGTCGGGGTATCAATATTCAGCAACAAGGGATGTTTACTTTTGATGATTGGATTAACGCCAACGGCATTACCTGGAACCAACGCTGGCAAGATGTGTACAACAAGGCTATTTATGAGCGCGCGGCCGCGGGCAAACCAACCAACGTGATGAGCGGCCGCGATTACACCTTGGGTGAAGCTGAAGCTGTTGAAGCAGGGGCCAAACAGAGTGGGGTAGTTAACAAACCATACTGGCCGGATCAGGTGGGTACACCAACCGGCACCACCCCCACCCCTGATGTTCCCACGACCGGGACAACGCAGGTGGGTGACGCGGCCGCGGAACAAACAGGTAAGCAGGTTGGCGAAGAAACTGCCGGGACAGGGACGAAAGCCATCGATCCTGATAGTATGAAACTCAAGGACGAACTGGAAGCGGTCGGTCTGCCCAAGAGCTACACCGACAACTTAACCCCGGATGAGTTACGGCAAGCCAAAGAAGGGTTGGATCGTTGGAATCTGGACAAAAATGGCAAAAATCAAGGGGTGACCCATACGCTGGATTATGCCGCCGGAGCCGGGGGCGCGGGCAAAGCCAACCGCCTGCAAAAATTAGAGGAATACACCGGCAAAGGCCCCTTTGAGGTGACCGATCCGGCACTAATGCCCAAAGTGACCAGTACCCTGGATGAACTGGTAGCGAGTGCCGCCGAGAGTAAAACAGTGGGTGAGAAGGTGATCCATTTCTTCCCCAAAGGGGGGGCTACCCCGCCCTTAACACAAAGTCAAAAGGGCATTATCATCATCCAATATCAAGGTAAATATTCCACCTTCTTTAATACCGATTACAAGAGTTTCAAGAAGACGACCTAACCATCATGTCACCATTTATCATTCAAAACATCGTTCGCTGGACAGAATATAACGAGTACGAAGGGCAACTGGAAGGCTCATTCAACCAGTACCCGCTAACGGTTTATGTGCAGATGTATTCGGGGAATGATTGGGCTTACTATGCTGCGGGGGATCAGGTGGACGCTCGTTTATGGTTGGAGCGTTCGGGCACAGTCGAACGGATAGCCGGGCCGGTAACGCCTGCGTTGAGGCAACAAAAAGAGGTTTATTACGAAGCCATCGGCCAGGTGACGTCCATTGAGGGAGAGCAAGTGCAACTTGATTCGGTTTTTCCCTTGCGGGTGGATATGGATTGGCCGGTGAAAGGGCGGGAGCAGTTCCCTGTGTTTGGGGTGGGCGATTGGCTGAAGGTGGTGGGGGTGTTGCGGCTGAGTCTGGATGATGAAGAGGAGTAGGGTCAGGCTTCTCGTTCTAGCATCAGGGTAACGGGGCCGTTGTTCTGGATGTCTACCATCATGTGTGCCCCAAAGACCCCGGTGGCCACGGTGAGGCCCTGTGCTTCTAGCTGGTGGACAAAGTGGGAGATGAGGGGATCGGCCTGTTCGGGGCGCGCGGCCGCGATCCAGGATGGTCGTCTCCCCTTAACCGCATCCCCATACAGGGTAAACTGAGAAATCACCAACACACTCCCCCCCACTTCCTTCAGCCCCAGATTCATCTTCCCCTCGGCATCCTCAAACAGCCGTAATCCCGCCACCTTCTGCGCCAGCCACTCCGCCTCAGCCGGTGTGTCCGTGTGCGTCACCCCCACCAAAACGACGAAACCTACGCCAATCTGACCAACAATCTGGTCATCTACAGTTACTTTTGCCTGGCTAACGCGTTGTACTAAAGCACGCATAAGGTTACAGGATTCCCACCTGACTATAGTCGCCAAGAGTGAGTTTGTGGGCTTTGGGTTTGATGGGGGAGCGGTTGATGATTACCTGGCGACCAATGAGGCTGTCCTGGATGCGGCCGCTAATATCCTTGATCGTGCTGTGCTCCAACACCATCGAGTGCTCAATCTCGCTGTTCTCCACCGTGACATGGTGATACAAGCTGGTGAACGGGCCAATGTAGCTGTTGACGATGCGACAATCTTCACCAATGATAGCCGGGCCACGCACCACACTGTTGATCACCTCGGCGCCCCGTTCAATGGTGACACGACGATCCACATCGCTGTCCCGATCCACAAACCCCTCTATTTTAGGCTCTAACTCTTCCAGCACTAAGTCATTCGCTTCCAGCATGTCATCAGGACGACCGGTGTCAATCCACCAGCCGCGATGGATGTAGGGATGCACGGCGTGGCCGTTGTCTACCAGCCATTGGATAGCGTCGGTGATTTCAAATTCGCCGCGCCAGGATGGTTTGATGCTGTTGACAGCCTGCATAACGTGGTGGTCAAACATGTAGATGCCGACCAGGGCCAGGTCACTGGGCGGCTCTTTGGGCTTTTCGATGAGGCGGTGGATAGTACCATCGGCGTTTAGTTGGGCTACGCCGTACTGCTCAGGTTGGGCCACGCGGGTGAGAACGATCTGGCTGTTCCATTGGCTATGGGCAAACTCGGCAATGAGGCCGCTGATGCCCCCCTGGATGACGTTATCGCCCAGGAACATGACGAACCGATCATCACCCAGGAAGTCAGCCGAGACCTGGACGGCATGGGCCAACCCCAGCGGATCATTTTGTTCGATGTAGGTGATGTTGACCCCCCAACGCCCCCCTCGCCCCACGGCTTCGCGGATTTCGGGGCCGGTTTTGCCGATGACGATGCCGATGTCCGTAATGCCAGCGTCACGGATGGATTCGATGACGCGGAAGAGGACGGGTTTGTTGGCGACGGGGATCAGTTGTTTGGCTTTGGTGTAGGTGAGAGGGTAAAGGCGAGAGCCTTTGCCCCCGGAGAGGATCAGACCTTTCATGGAAGTCTCCTGTGAAGATAGCTTGTCAGCAGTTAGCAGTCAGCCTTTCAGCTTTGTGAATATTAACAAATAAATACCGGTATAGCATTTCCCTCCCCTAACCCGTCCCAGGGGTGGGGAACGTTTTCTTGTGTCATTTTTCAAGGGCGTACGCCTTTGAAAAATGACACGAATGGGGTTGATTTACAGCCGGTGTTTGGCTTCGGCCTGGGTTATGGCGTCTTCAAAAATGTGCAGACCTTCTTCGACCAGGGGGCGCGGCACGTTGAGGGCGGGGGTCAGGCGGATGGAGTTGGAGCCGCAGGGTATGACGAGCAAACCGTTGAGGAAGGCGGTTTGGATGATGTCATCACGTAGGGTCACGGCGCGTTCCTTGGTTTCACGGTCGTTGACGAACTCCAGGCCAATCATGAGGCCGCGGCCGCGAATATCACCAATGCTCGGATGTCGCCCCATCATTTCCACCAGAGCATCCATGATGAACTCACCCGTCTCCGTGGCCTGAGCCAGAATGCCTTCGCGCTCAATGGTTTGCAACGTAGCCAGAGCGGACGCGGCCGCGACCGGGTTCCCGCCATAGGTACTGCCATGCGAGCCAGGTTCCCACACATCAATAATCTCATTCTTGGCAACAATGCCGCCGATGGGCATACCACTGCCAATCCCCTTGGCAAAACAGAGGATATCCGGCTCCACATTCTCATGCTCAATGGCCCACCACTTGCCCGTGCGGCCCGCCCCGCTCTGGATTTCATCCACCATGAGCAAAATGCCGTACCGATCACAAATTTCACGCAGGCGGGGGAAGAAACCCGGCTCCGGGATGATATAACCGCCCTCGCCCTGAATCGGCTCAACCAGAATCCCGGCCACATCATAAGGGGAAAGGGTAGTACGGAACACCTCATCTTCCAGGTAATGCAGTACCGTATCGCCATACGTCTGGCCCGGTTTGCCCAACAACACATGGCGGTAGGGGTTGGGATAAGGCACATGATGAACCTTCACCCCCGGCAAATAACCTTCACGTTGTACCCGTTTGCTGGCCGTAAACGAAAGGGAGCCGAGGGTACGGCCATGAAACGCGCCGGTAAAACCAATGAAACGCGACCGTTCCGTTTTATACATCGCCAGTTTGATGGCCGCCTCAACCGCCTCAGTACCAGAATTGCCGAAGAATACTTTGGTTCCGTTGGGCATGGGGGCGATGGCCTGCAACTTCTCGGCCAGTTCAACCGCCTGGGGATAGAAAAAGTCCGCCAGACAAATATGCCAGAACTTCTCAATTTGCTCTTTGACGGCTTCCATCACGGCGGGGTGGCGATGACCCACGTTAAGAACGGCGACCCCGGCCATAAAGTCAATATATCGTTTACCATCTACGTCCCATAACTCTGAACCCTGGGCACGATCGACAACCAGGGCGTATTCGCGGGCAAAAGAGGGGGACAACGAGGCCATATCCCGTTTAATAATGTCCAGACCCAGTGGCCCGGCTCCGTCGAACGAAAATTTCATAACTATCTCCTCTTACTCGTAGGAACTCAGGGCAACCGGGGCACGCTGAGGAAATAGGGGAAGAATGCGGGTTTGTGGACAAACCTGCTTCCTGGTCCGAGTTCTCCTCAGGGTAACAACGTTACCGTGAATACCTATAGATTTGCGCGGTGGCTCTGGGGCAATCAGGCGGGGCAAACGGGGAAGTTTAAGACGCCTGGACAGGCCAAGAGGCCACCAGGTTACTCAGGTTCAAGGGTGAAGGTCAGGGGATAACCTTCAAGACTGGCAGCAAAATGGGCTTTACCCACACGTCGCTCGGCCTCTTTTTTGGGCAGTGAGGTGACGTAGGCGATGCCGGTAACGTGGGCCGTCCAGGTGACGAGTTCAGCTTTGGGGCGATCCAGGCCAAAGATGCGGAGCAGGATGTCTATGACGAAGTCATACGGGGTGACATTGTCGTTGTGGATGATGACACGCCACAATGGCTCAAGTCTTTCGTCTTCTTCTGTTTCTTGGGTGATCTGGGGTTCGATCCAAATTTCGGGACTCATAGGGAGGGATTATAGCTTGAGCGCAGGGGGACGGGCAAAGCGGGGAATGGTTAGGAATGGGGAATGACCAGTGATTTAGTCCTGGGTGGGAAGGGTGAGGCGTGTGGGTGATAAAAGGGGGAGAAGGCGTGGGGCGGGTTGGCGATGGAGCGCCAGTAGTCCAATATCTGTTTATCAATGTGCACGCGTTCAGTCGGATTAGTTTATCCGTCCAAGACCGCCCGGCCGTAAAACGGGCCGGGCTATAACTACGAAGGCCGTTGGCCTGGCGCTTTAGCCCGAAGGGCTTGGTACGTTTAGCCCGGCGGTTCGACCGCCGGGCGGGCTAACTGAACGCTTACATCAATGTTTATCAATCGGTGTTTGTCTGTCAACAGCCGCGGCCGCGATTCTTAGCTGTGCGGCTACCTTATCTGGCCTATCCCACTTGCTAATAAAGTAATCAGCCCCGCTGGAGAGAGCCGCCTGTCGCTGGGCATCCAAATCACTGAAAAGGACAACGACCATCGCCGCCGGGCAAGCCTGACGCAGTTTCTGCAAAGCCAACGAGGGTTTGTTGGGGAGTAAAGCCCAGGCGACTAACAAGATAGCCGGGGTGGTGGCAGGGGCCTGGGCCAATGTGGTTAACCAATCTTCTGCTTCCCCCACGATCTGCATTTGTAAATCCATGAGGAAAAGTCGTAGGGCTGAACGTTCGGTAGGGTGGTTGTCGGCTAAAAATACGCGGGACATCTGTTCAGCTTAACAGCAAATGGGCCTGACACCATCCCCCATATGGGGGAGATTGCGCCGATGGTCACGTGCCGGGCATAAAGTACCTAACGAATCAACTTCTTGTATCGTTGGCAAGAAGTTTAACCGCAGATTTTTGGGGATTAACGCAGGTTCTTTAATCAGCGAAAATCGGCGTTCATCTGCGGATAAATTTTCTGGTTTAACCAGGCTAGGTCGCACGCTCCAAATTCAACGCCAACATCCTTAGGCGCTGGGCGATTCGCCCGGCTTGTCGTCAATCTCAAGCCACGCCCAGGCTTCCGATTCATCAAAAAACGATCTAACCATGGCCCCTCGATTATTGGCTACATATTCGCCGAAGCGAGTGGGATCAAGCGTAGGGGCATACCCCAAATAGGCCAGACGTATGATAGGATGCCCCGGACTCTTTTGGGCCAGCCCCTTATCAGCGAGAAACTGAGCATATTGAAAGCGTTCTATGGTGTTGGGCACCCCCGTCATTCGACGGATATCAACCAACCCTTTTTTTACCTTATGCTGAGAACCCACCTCGAACATCTCTTTGGCCAAAGCCAGGGCTTCGGCCAGGGAGAATTGCCCATTTAGCACAACAACCATGTAATTATTGTGAACTTTTATCTCTTGGTTTAAGGACATGAGAGGACTCCTCACACAGAGGTGCAGACGGTCAGATTGTGGCGCTTTTGCCTGACCCGATCAGCCCCTTTCTCCCGGGCACTGTTGGCGCATGAGTAACTTACCGTAACTATACATCCGCTCACCCTACCCCTCTGCCCAGGGAGAGGGACCGGGGGTGAGGGTAAGCTGTTCCGGCTCCAGGGTCAGGATATTTTGGGTCTCTTTGTGCCCGCGGCCGCGGTTTCTTTGAGTTGGATTTTAGACCAGCAGGTGACGAATTGTTGTGGGGTCATAGGGCACGATGTAGGAATAAAAAACCGCCAACGTGACCTGGGCGCGGCTAGAGATGGGAGAAGAGGCAGATGTTGCGGCCGCGCATTCGGCCAAAGATGGAACGCCTTTCGATGTGCAAGATCGAGGGGCGTTTTTGTTTTATAGGGTTGTGGGTGCGGGTGGCACCAAGATGAAGGCGGGAATGTAGGGAGATTGTAGCGAGGGGGAAAGGATGGAGCAAGAGGGTTTTGGCGGCTGGCGGTTGGCGGCTGGCGGGGATGGCTCACGTAGAGGCGCAAAGGGGGGAGAGGGGAGAGGAATAATTAATGGGTGAATGGGTGAATGGGGAATGGAGGGAGGGATGAGGCGGTAAACGGAGCGGAGATAGCACGCCCTGGATTCGTCTCTCTATGAATGTGTTGCCGTTTAGGGGAAACCGTAGCAGATGCCTGCCCGGTCTTATTTAATCTTGTTGAGGAAGAACCGGACTTGCGGCAGGAAGGCGGTGGTTTTTTGCAGATATTGACTGCGGCCGCGAATCGTTTGCACCCGGTCTGGTATGGTCGCGCCAAAATTGGGGTCTTGCAGGTTGCGATCCCGCAAGCTGATCCAGCCAATGTTGTAACCCAAGGCCAGCATATCCATTTCGGCATCCGCAGCCAGAGTCGCTTGTCGCACCGACAGAAAGGCGGTTAACGAATCTTTGATCTCCTTTAGCTGCGCCGCCACATAACGGACAGCCCTTTTGCGGTTAAGCAGATCGCTTACCACGTCTTCACCCGCCAGTTGCGGGTATTTCTGGCGTAGCTGATCGGCCACACTGATACGCATCTGGCCGACACCAATCGAAGCATCATCCCCCTGAACTTCGGCCTGCACTTCCTCGGCAATATCGGCCAGGGGGCCAAAAAGGGAGCGTTCGCTGGCCTGGGATTCGTGCATGACGATGACACCGATGAGTTCCGGGGGTACATTGAACTCGGCTCCAGCCTGTTTGATTTCCTGGCCCAAAGGCACAACGACCATCAGGCCGCTCATTTGGCGCGGGGTAACAAGCGGTCGCCGTTGGATGTCCGTGGCGGGGGTGGTTTGATGGAGAAAATGTTGCGCGGCCTGGTTGCCGACTTGTTGTTGTAACTGAAGCAGGGCAAGTTGGCGTTGCGGCCGCGTGCTGAGATGCTGCGGCAAGGTGGGTTGGGCCAGGGCGGACGGGGCATGCAACGCGCTGATCGGGGCGGGTCGTGTTTGTATAGGGGGGATGGGGTGTTTGGTGGGGGAAAGCTGGGGTCGAGCTTTGCTCATCGCTGTACTGTAACAAGCGAGGCAGGGCTTTGTCAAGGCAGTATATCTTGCCATTTTGCTTTTGCCTTGGTTATGACCCACGACTGATTCTGTATCTCTATTTATGCCTCGTTTTATACCTTGACATCTGGCTCTCGCGGCGGGGGGGGTGGGGGGGTGGGGGGGGGGGGTTTTTGGGGGGGCGGGGGGGGGGGCCCGGGCCGGCGCGGCCGCGAAGGCCGATCATGTTGAAGGGGGGCCACTATGGGGGGTCCCGTGGAGGGGTGGGGAGGGTAAAAGTCACCAATTGGCGCTTTTGCCATGAAATGTATGCGGCCGCTTCCTTCAATATAAATAAGCGGCCGCCAAAGGGAGTCAACATGAGAAACATCAAATTTATGCTCAGATTCTGGTTGCTGGGGGTCATCCTCATCCTCTTGGCCGGATGTGACGATAACAACAACAGCAACCCCACAACCCAGGTCAATCAAGACCCGGCCACGCAAGAACCAAGCAACACCTCTGGGGATAATGGGAGCCTCAATACGTGGTTGCAACAGATAAACAACGGTGAACGCGAAACCATCAGTCGTGATGATGAGTTTGACTGGGGGCTGGGGTATCTGGTCTACTACGGCTCCGTAGAAACAACCGTGCTCGATACGCTCATCTATAATGCCCTGGAAGTGCACCGGCGCTTAGACACGGGCGAAGTGGCTCAGAACGATCTCAGTCTGAATCAGCAGAATCTTCTGGCCATAACAGACGGAATTACTTACAGTTCGGACGTTGATTTAACCGAACAAGTGCTGCAAACGCCCGACGTTCGCGAAGCGATCCTGGCTAAGATCAGCCAAAATCAGCAAACTCTTTCGCCTGATGAGGCCCTTGATTCTAATGAGATTGTCGGCATCATTGCGCCACCTGTGCCAGAAGCGATTGGCGGCAAATATCTGGTTTATACCCAGGAAACGCCTGATGACGACTTCGTCTTCCAGGGGGTAGTCATGGCTACGGACGCCAGCACTGAGGCTTCAAGCGAAACCTATAGCTTCCTGGGCTGGGAAGACCTGCCCATGTTAGGAGATGCGGCTGGCCCGTTCTGGAACAATCTGCCGGCTGGTGTTTCTGGTGATCGCAGCAACACGAATGAGGGCAGACCGGGCGTGTTGCTCATCAGCGAGGAGACGTACCGAGAAATCGCGCAGGGTAATTTCCAGTAAATTTAACCCGGTGCGCACCTGAACTAACAGATTGACTTAGACCTGACAGGTTTCCGAAAACCTGTCAGGTCTTGTTGGTGGCTTATTTAGTTTTAATCCGTTGATGTAAGCAGGGTACGCGGCCGCGGGGGCTATACGTCATCCGCTTCTACCAAAACCCAGCAGATAATGTCATGACCATGGGGCTGACAGATAATAACATACCCCACCTCAACCTATACGGTAGCCAGACCCATCTCTTCCCATTCACCATCTGTTAATTCATAGAAGGTACCGGAAACATTCAGTTGCTCACCGCCATCTGGGGTAGGTTGCATATCCCCGTGCTCAACGATAATCCGAGCGTCATCGTCCAGGACAATGCGGCCGCGGGCGGTGCCATCCGCCAGAATATCCACATCAGCCGAAACTGGGTCTACCTGGTCATCCCAATCCGTATCGGTATAAATCGTAGGCATATCGAATCTGACCACATACTCGCCACGGACAGAGTACGGTGGACTTCCGAGGATGTCAAAGACGATGTCATCCGCACCACCACCACCCTCTGCCACCGGGCTTACATCCAGCTGCGTATAGCCCCTTTCTTGCCACTGACCGTTCATCCGCTCATAAAGCGTGCCAGTCAATAACACAGATTCTTCATTGGCGGTCCACTGCATTTCGCCACCTTGCACCATAATCTTGACATCGCTATCCAGGAAGATGTTGCCGGTAGCCGTGCCGTCATGGGACACCATGAAATCAGCAGAAAATGAATCTAAGCGACCGTCGCCATCCGTGTCCACCTGTTGTTGTGGAACAGAAACCTCAACCCCAAACTGGGGACCAGACGCGGCTCGGGCTGGCGCTGTCGTCACAAGACCGATGAACAAGGCTAAAACCGTGAGACATAGCATCTGGATGGTGCGATGAGGCTTGATGTGTGTATTTGGTTGAAACATGATTAATTCTCCTTACGGTGTGAATAAGATGGATACCATTTGTATCCTCGCAGGGAGTATAAGGTCTATCGTTTCAAGCTCGTTTCAACATCGTTGCCTCATTTAAGGTGTCCTTGATTCTTGCCACGGCTATTCCCCTGCTCCCCCTAATTGTCTATACTTCTGCCCAGGCTCCGTGCCCAGCAGACTATTTAGAAAGAATCACTGAAACGCGCTTATATGCCGGAATCGAGGCTTTAGTCAGTAAACACAAACCCGCTATACCCGACTCGGCGACAAAGCGAGGGTGCGACAGGGCGAAAAATGTCAGCTTATGCCCGTTAGCAGTATAAAGCGTCCACTCCAGAACAAAAACATAAAATTCTTACATAGAAGCCAATAGAGGAAACCAACCATGTTACACCTTGCGCCGATGACCGAAGCTGAATTTAAGATTTATTATGACGCCGCCGTTGCCGATTACGCCCAAGAACACATGCGGGGCGGCCGCTGGTCCGCCGAAGAAGCTTATGAAAATTCAGCCAGTGAGTACCAGGCTCTGTTACCCGCCGGGGTAGAAACGCCGGACAACTATCTCTATACCCTACGAACGGATGAGGTGGATGGGCCGGTGGGTATATTATGGTTTGCCATCCGTAATGATGGAGGTAAACGCACGGCGTTTGTTTATGATGTGCGGATTGATCCGGCCTTTCAGCGGCGCGGTTATGCGACCCTGGCTTTTCGCGCTTTGGAGCAAGAAGCCAGCGGCATGGGCTTGCATAAGATTGCCCTGCATGTCTTCGGGCACAATAAGGCCGCTCGGGCGCTGTATGAGAAGTTAGGTTATGAACCGACTAATATTATATTGAGTAAATCATTGGCGGCCGCGGCCGCGAACCAGTCTTAACATGAAGGAAAAGGCGAGTTTGGCGAGTGGCGAGTAGCGAGTGGGAACTCAGAACTTGAAACCTGAAACTCGAAACTCGAAACTTATTTTCGTAGGAGTTCACATGGGTATCATCATGCAAGCCTTCCATTGGGATTGTCCCCGCGAGGATCAGCAGGAGTTCCAGTGGTGGAACCACGTCCGTCAGCAGGTTCCCACCCTGGCCCAGGCCGGTTTCACCACCCTCTGGCTACCCCCTGTACACAAGGCCGCCAATCTGGGTGGTATGTCTATGGGGTACGACCCGTATGATTATTATGACCTGGGGGAGTTTGATCAGAAGGGTATGATACCCACCTGGTTTGGCACGAAAGCGGAGTTGTTGGCATTGATCGCGGCCGCGCACGAGCACCACCTCACTGTCATCGCCGATATGGTCGTCAACCACAACAGCGGGGCCGATGCCCAGGAACTCAACCCCATCACCGGGCAGAGCCGTTGGACACTCTTCCAGCCCCAAAGCGGTCAATTTCCTCGCAACTGGGAATGTTTCCACCCCAATCAGTACGAAAGCTGGGATGAAAACACCTTTGGCGACATGCCCGATCTCTCCCATCGCAATCCCTACGTCTTTACTGAACTGCTGAAATTGGCCCGCTGGCTGGTCGAAGAAATCGGCTTTGATGGCTTTCGCTACGATTTTGTCAAAGGGTTCGGCGCGATGACCGTGGCGGCCATTCAGGAGTATCGTTACTTGCGTGACGGCCAGCCGTTCCAACCCTATGGCGTCGCCGAGCATTGGGACAGCGTCCAGGCCATCGAAAAGTGGGTCAACGTGACCAACTTTTCCAACCATAACCCGGTAGATGCCTTTGATTTTCCCTTGCGCGAAATGCTGAAGGCGTTGTGTGATCAATTCGGCTTCAGCTTGCGCCAACTGGCGACCTGGGAAACACTCCTGCGCCAACAGCCTCAGACCACCGTCACTTTTGTCGAGAATCATGATTTGCGCGACGAGGGTCGCCCCATCGTCCACGACAAATTACTGGCCTACAGCTACATCCTCACCCACGAAGGTTATCCCTGTGTCTTCTGGAAAGATTATTTTAATTACGGTCTGGCTTTAGCCGGTACACCCCACGGCATTGAGGCTCTGGCTCAGGTACATGAGACATTAGCTAGCGGCCGCACCCAGGTTTTATGGCTCGATGATGATCTATACATCATGCAGCGCACCGGGCATGGGGATATGCCGGGGCTGGTTTATGTGTTGAACAACCGGGGTGAATGGCATGGTGACTGGGTAACCACCCAATGGCCGAATGTGGAGATGGTTCCGGTGGCCTGGTGGAGCGGCCGCGACCTCAACTCACCGTCCTCACAACGCACTAGCCCGGATGGCCGGGCGCAATTCTGGGCACCGCCCCGTGGTTATGCCATATACGCCCCTGGAAAATAGCAGAGATATGTTTCGGTCGAAGGGTTCTTGTTCCCTCGACTCATTGGGGAGAGGGAGAGGGCATGAATATCACCCAGCAGAGACGGAACAACCCCCATCTATCTCAGACCCCATGCACCGAACTGGCGCAGGCTGTGGCCTGGGGCAAGAGATAGCTTTCAAGACCAAGATTCTGTTTGTAGTGACCGCTTTAGCGGGCTAACACCAGCCCGCTAAAGCGGTCACTACGAACCAAGACCCCAGAACAATTATAGCTCTTTCCGAAACCTACCCCTTAGAACCAACGCCCAACCCGTGATAAAACTCACCTTGACACAATAGAACGCATGTTCTAAAATGGGCTTGCTTTCCCCTCATTGGCAAGAGTCTGCGACTCACTCAACATGCTGGTTTTTCACTCGACAACAAAGGAGAAATATTATGCAACTTGGCACATTTTCGCTCAGTCTGAATGTGAAGGATTTAGAAGCCTCACGGGCATTCTACGAAAAACTGGGTTTCAAGGCCTTTGGTGGCGAGGCCACCCAGGGTTGGCTTATTTTAAAAAATGGCGACTGTGTCATTGGTTTATTTCAAGGGATGTTTGAGAAAAACATGTTAACCTTCAACCCAGGCTGGGACAATAATGCCAAGGGGCTTGATTCGTTTACGGATGTGCGCGAACTTCAACGCCAACTAAAGGCACAAGGTATAGAATTTCAAACGGAAGCAGATGAAACCACTACTGGCCCCGCCTATTTTGTTATCACAGATCCCGATGGAAACCCCATACTGATGGATCAACATGTTTGACAGTTTGTCGCTAGAGACCCCCGCCCCCAGGAGCGGAGAACCTTTCTCGGCGCGGTTTTTCGGGGCGAAGGCCCCGAAAAACCGCGCCGTTAAGGTTCCCCCTTCCCCCCGGGAAGGGGGTCAGGGGGATGGGTCTTCCGACTCAATCTACCAGGACTTGGGTAAAGCGGGTCGAGTCTCTCCTCTCAGTTCCGCAGGTTATTTAATCCTTGTTCCTTAGCGTCCTTTGCGCCTTTGCATGCTATAGCTTTCAAGACAAAGATTCTGTTTGTAGTGACCGCTTTAGCGGGCTGGCGCTAGCCCGCTATTGAGCTTTAACAAATTAACGGTAGTAAGCCCCCAGGCCCGGGGGGGCCGGGGGCCCCCAGGTAAAACCAAAAGCGGTCACTACGAACCAAGACCCCAAATGATTATCTGAACAGCTATATTTTCGTGGCTAGACTCAACATCCTACCAGCAATTCTCAATTTGACAGACCATGATGGTAGGGGCGGGACGACGCGGGTTCAATAAGGATGAACTGGGAAACGATCTTTCCGCGTCGTCTCGCCCTCTTACGATTGCGGCTCACAAGAGGGCGAGACAGGTGGGTAGGGTGGTATTCCGTTCTTGTCACATCTTGGCCCACCTGTCCCGCCCCTACCAATGGTCTCTCATTAAGAACGACTGCCAAATTGAGAATTGCTGACCTCATACGTCTTTCCCCAAAAATCACCCCTCTTGTACCCGGGTTCGCCTCATCCCTATAACCGTGCCGGAGTTATAATTAAGGCCATGAAAGTCCACCTCAGCGAAACACCTGCCACTATTGAATATACCGTTTTAGAACAGGGTGATGTCAGTGATGAAACCCTGCTAGGCATGTTCTACACCCAACAAGATGGGCATTTCCGCAAAGGCTACCCCAAAGATCGGCTGATGTTCCCCCATGATCTGGCCCAGATGGAAAGCAATTACAACGCCTACCTGCCTGATGAACTACACCAGGAAAACCGCACGCTCACCGACCTGGACGCCGCTTTACAATGGCTGATTACCGAATTCAAAAAACGCCACATCCGCTGGTGGCTAACTGGTAGTGGGGCTTTGTATGTCCGTGGTATCGCCGTAACACCCCATGATCTTGATGTGATGACCTTCAAGAGTGAGATTGCCGCCATTCGTGAGGTCGTTGCTCCTTATATTGTGGAGCCATTTCATCATGTAACCGGCTGGGTCGTCAAAGGTTTCGGCATCGTCAACTATCGTTATCGCCTCGATATCGCGTTTGAGCCGGAAGAATGGGTTGATGGTAATGGCCCAGTCGATTTTGGCCCGTATGCCCAGGCTCATTTGGAACCCATTACCTGGCAGGGGGAAACAATTTTGGTTCCACCGCTAGAATTACAGATTGTGTCCAATGAGGCCCGCGGCCGCGACGAGCGAGTCAAACAAATCAGACAATATATGGGGAACTAACTGGTCTATTGGTATAGTAGTGTATTCGCTTCACCAATACACCAATACACGAGTATACTCCCCGCCCACAATCCTATGAACACCTATACCACAACCCTCAACATTTCCAAATCCGTCCATCTCAACTATCTTGTCCACCTACCGCCCCAATTAGCTGACACACCTGGCCAATTGTGGCCGACCATTCTGTTTCTACATGGGCATGGTGAATCAGGTGATAATCCGGCGGTGGTCAATACGCAGGGTTTGCCCCAGTACATCGCCCAACACCCCGACTTCCCCTTCATTGTCATTGCCCCCCAGTGCCCGTGGCAAACCTGGTGGCCCGAACTCGCCGACAGCCTGGACCAACTGCTGACTGAGTGCCAGGCCATTTACCCCATTGACCCCAAACGTCTTTACTTAACGGGGTTAAGCATGGGGGGATACGGCACCTGGTACTTGGGGACACGCTGGCCGGAAAAATTTGCCGCCATGGCGCCCATTTGCGGGGGCGGTTACTGGTTTCACGGCTTCCCCCAACGGGCTGAGGCGTTAAAAGGTGTGCCTGTGTGGGCGTTTCATGGGGCGCAGGATCCCGTCGTGCCGCTGGAAGCCTCGCAGGTGTTGGTCAATACGTTAAAAACCGTTGGCGGGCAGGTGAAATTCACCATTTACCCGGACGCCGATCACGACTCCTGGACAGAAACGTACAATAACCCTGAACTGTACACCTGGTTTTTAGCATACCCTCTCAAAAGAGGGTAGTGATGAACGAAAAGAGTAACCATCTCGGCCCTCAAGTTATCATCATTGTGCTCATCCCCTTTTTGCCCCTACGGAATCGAGACTTTAGCCAGTCAACGTTGACCGGCTAAAGCCTCGATTCCGATTTACCCGCAACTTTGTGTCTTTGCCTGAAATTGCCCATGCCGTTCACTGCACCTGCATGAGCAAAGGCACATAAGCACTCTCGTCCAATGGAAGATACTCATCCGCGCCTATATCAAAACCAGGGCCGATGGGGCGCGGTTGGTTGTCCAGGTCGTGGGGGACATCGGGCAACGATGTGCCCTCATCAATGGCCGGACTGCCTTCTTTCAGGTGGTAGTCGTGGCCGGGTTCGTTGAGGAAGAGCTGGGCCGGGGTAGCAATGAGCGAATGGGTGTCGTAGCCGAGGGCCTGCCATTGGGCCAGAGTGATAACACTGTCGCCGTCGTCGGTGCTGAAGCGACTCATCACCACATTGTAATCGCTGGCAAAACCAGCGACGGTGGTCGCGGGGAGTGAAATGACACCCCGCCAGGCGTGATAGGTGTACAAAATATTGTTGTATAGCTTGTTGTTGGTACAACCCGTGGCACTGAGCAAAATGGCCCAACGGGCGTCGCTGGCCATCACTAGGGTGTTGTTCAGCACCCGGTTGTCATGGGAACAGACCGCCCCATCCTGCTGAAAAATGGCGATACCGGTGGCATGGTTCTGGTAAAGCAAATTGTTGCGAATGAGCGTGTCAGTGACACCATCCATGTTGATTCCGGCACAACCACCCAGCCCGTTTTCATAAATCGTGTTTTGTTCGACAAGGCCATCCGAAATCGTGCCATCGCCGCCCTGGCTGAGATCACCGTTCATGTGCAGGCCGCAGTTGGCGTTGTGGTGCAGTTGGTTACGCCGCACGGTGAAGCGGTCGCCGCTGTTGCTCAGATAGATGCCGTGCTCGCCGTTGTGATGGCTGTCGTTGTCTTCCACTACAATGTCGTCTACAAAGCCGGTAAAGATGCCGGTTGAACTGGTACTTAAGCCGTTGTGATGCACGTCGTTGCCACGAATGATGAAGTGGTGGCTATGATTGTCCTCGTTACCGCGCATGTCTATGCCCCAGTTGGGGGCGTTCGCCACCTCTAGCCCTTCAACGATCCAGTAGGCGACTGTGCCATCGCCTTCCCAAGTTTCCAATTCAATGTTGCTATTGTGCGTGTTGTCCGGGCCGGGAGCGTTGATGAGGACGTTGGCTCCTGCCGCGGCCGCGACCCGGATCCAATTATCCGCCGTGCCTGATTGCTCAATCCGCATCCCCACGTAGGTTCCACTTTGCACCAGGATGGTGTCGCCGGGGGCCACGGTTTCGACGGCATGTTGCAAGGTGAGCCAGGGCGCGGCCGCGCTGCCACTGTTGTTGTTATGGCCGTTGGTGGCGACATAGTAAGTTTGGCCGCCGAGGGATGGGGTGAGAGAGGGCATAGGTAAGGATGAGGGGGTTGCGGCCGCGACGAACTCTATCGTAGGTGTCGCCTGTACCATCTGGCAGGCCAGCAGAATAAGACCACACAAAAAGAAGAAGGCAGAATGTTTTCTTTTAAGCCCCGCGGTTGCCAGCCTGGCCGTCACAGACAGCCGCCCACGCCCCCCCGCACCACCCCCAAAAAAAGGCGCGGGGAAAAAAACAAAACCAAACAGGCCGTTATCCTTATTTTTGCTTCCGGCAAAGTAAAAGCAGGTTATAATCACTGGCTAAATTCGTCAAGAGATAAAAGGATGTTACATGAGTGATAAACAAGTCATTTTTTCGATGATGGGTGTGAGTAAGATTTACCCACCCAATTATCAGGTGTTGAAGGATATTCACCTTTCCTTCTTTTACGGGGCCAAAATTGGCATTATCGGTCTGAATGGATCGGGTAAAAGTACGCTGTTGCGTATCATTGCCGGGGTGGACAAGGACACCATCGGTGATGTGGTCTTTTTGCCTGGGTACACCGTGGGTTATCTGGAGCAGGAGCCGCAGTTAGACGAAAGCAAAACCGTGCGCGAAATTGTTGAGGAAGGGGCGCAGGAAGTCGTAGACGCCCTCCGTCAATTCGATGAGATCAACAACAAGTTTGCCGAGCCAATGAGCGACGACGAAATGAACGCCCTGCTGGAAAAGCAGGGCAAACTGCAAGATAAGCTAGATGCCATGAACGCCTGGGACCTGGACAGCCGCCTGGAACTAGCCATGGATGCGCTCCGTTGCCCACCGCCGGACACCCCCATCAATGTGATTTCCGGGGGGGAAAAGCGGCGGGTGGCCCTGTGTCGTCTCTTGCTTAAGGCCCCGGATGTGCTCCTGCTGGACGAACCCACCAACCACCTGGATGCCGAATCGGTAGCCTGGTTGGAGAACCATCTGGTGGAATATCCCGGCACGATTATTTTGGTGACCCATGACCGATATTTTCTGGACAATGTGACGGGTTGGGTGTTGGAGTTGGATCGCGGCCGCGGCATCCCCTGGAAAGGTAATTACTCATCCTGGCTGGGCCAGAAACATGACCGCTTCCTCAAAGAAGCCAAAACCGAAGCCCAACGGCAACGCACCCTGGAGCGAGAACTCGAGTGGGTGAAAACATCCCCTCGCGGCCGCCAGGCCAAACAAAAAGCCCGTATCAATTCCTACAACGAACTGCTCAATCAGGACCGGGACAAAGCCCGTGAAGAGCTGGAGATTTATATTCCCCCGGGACCACGCCTGGGTGATGTCGTCGTTCATGCCAACGGGGTCGGCAAAGCATTTGGCAATGTCCTTTTATACGAAAACCTCACCTTTGACATTCCCCCGGCGGGTATCGTAGGTATCATCGGGCCAAACGGGGCCGGTAAAACAACCCTGTTTCGCATGATTGTCGGACAGGAACAGCCAGACGCCGGCACATTAACCGTTGGCTCGACGGTAGAACTGGCCTACGTTGATCAGAGTCGGGATGATCTCAGCGCCAACAAAACGGTGTGGGAAGAGATTTCCGGCGGGAATGAACAGATTATGTTGGGCGACCGGCGCATCAATTCCCGAGCTTATGTGGGACGGTTCAACTTTGCCGGGCAAGATCAACAAAAGAAAGTGGGTGAACTTTCCGGTGGAGAACGCAACCGGGTTCACCTGGCCAAAACGTTACTTTCTGGCGGCAATTTGCTCCTTCTAGACGAACCATCCAACGATCTGGATGTGAATACACTGCGAGCATTGGAAGAAGCGCTGATCAACTTTGCCGGTTGTGCCATCATCATTTCCCATGATCGCTGGTTTTTGGACCGGGTAGCCACCCATATTCTGGCCTTTGAAGGGGACAGTGAGGTGATATGGTTCCCTGGAAACTACAGTGAGTATGAGGAAGATAAACGGAAAAGATTGGGCGCGGCCGCGGATCGACCCCATCGGATCACCTATCGCAAACTACGGCGGGATTAACGAGCAAGACAATCTACCTACCCGAATTTCCAGGTGGGCCACGATGCGGCCGCGGGCCTTCCCCTTGCGCCTCACCACTGGTCACAAGAGGAGCACCGCCGTGATCCCCACCGTGGGTCTATTGCCAACCATCCTAAACAAAGTATAATTTCCTCCAGAAACCGCCCTCAGGCGGAAACCAAAAGAGTGATTTTCATGAGTAATTTTCAGAGTAATCAACATTCACAGTACATTGATGACCCCGATCACCCCCTTGCCTTCTTACTCGAAGAAGACCTGAACCTCAATCCACCCTCAGTGGGCGAAATTCGCACCGGTGAAATCGTCGCCATTCGTAACAACGAGATTCTGGTAGACATTGGCGCCAAGTCCGAAGCCATCATCCCCCAAGATGAACTAGATGAGTTAGGTAAGGATCTGCGTAACCACCTGAAACTAGGTGAACAAATTGCCGTCTATATCGTTAACCCTGAAGATGAAGACGGTAATATTATCGTCTCCTACAGCCGGGCCACCGAAGAACAAGATTGGCACCTGGCTCAGGATTTATTGGCCTCCCAAGATGTGTACAACAGTCAGGTGATTGGGTACAACAAAGGAGGCTTGCTTATCAAAGTAGGACTTCTGCGTGGTTTCGTACCCATCTCCCAGATTGGGGGACATCTACATAATAGCCGCAATGCCGAAGATCAGTTACGCCAACGGGTTGGTAGCTCACTGGCCTGCAAGGTCATTGAAGTAGAACGAGAGCGCAACCGGCTAATTCTGTCGGAAAAAGCGGCCGCGAAAGAAATGCGCGCCAGCCAGCGTAGTCGGCTACTCGAAGATTTGCGCGAAGGCGATATCCGCCCCGGTCGAGTCGTCAACCTGGCCCCCTTTGGTGCCTTTGTTGACATTGGCGGCATGGAAGGGCTGGTTCATCTCTCTGAATTAAGCTGGCGTCGCATTCATGACCCCGCCGAAGTACTTAAGATAAACGACGAGGTCAAAGCCTACGTATTGAGTGTTGATCGTGATCAGAAACGTATCGCCTTAAGTCTGAAACGTCTGGAACCAGATCCCTGGACGCAAATCGAATCATTGTATCAAGTGGGCCAACTCATCGAAGTCATCATCACCAAACTTACAAAATATGGCGCCTTTGCCAGTCTCAATGATAGTTATCAGCTCGAAGGGCTGATCCACATCTCCGAACTGGCCGAAGGTCACATCAAACATCCCCTCCGATGTTGTGCAAAAGATCAAATTGTCACCGCCCGCATCATTCGCATCAACGCAGACCAACGACAATTGGGACTTAGCATTAAGAAGGTCGCCTCAGACCAATACCTGGAGAGTGATTTAGGCTTGACTGAGGGAAGTAGAAATCGTTACAAGTGAACAGTGACACGTATTGTCACTGTTATTATAGCTGTTCAGATAATCATTTGGGGTCTTTGTTCGTAGTGACCGCTTTAGCGGGTTAGTACTAGCCCGCTAAAGCGGTCGCTACAAACAGAATCTTTTTCTTGAAAGCTATAGTCACTGATAACGAAGAACTGATAACTGATCTGTGGGGGAATTTATCAAACCGTTGAAGGCGTTGGAGGGTTACCTTCACTGTTTATCATCGAGGTAAGAGCCGTGGACTCCAAAAACTGGGAACGCTTCACCAAACGTGCACGACAGGTACTCAGCCTGGCACAAGAAGAAGCTGAGCGAATGAATCATAGTTATATAGGTAGCGAACACGTCCTCATCGGCTTGCTCCGCGAAGAAGGCGGCGTGGCGGGAAAAGTGTTGCGTGAATTAGGGTTGGAAGCCGTGCGTGTGCAAAAAATGGTGGAACGCATGAGCGGGGGAAAAGTATCACGCACCCCCTTCACAAAAGTGGAACTCGCCCCAACTACCAAACGTATCTTGCAACTGGCTTACGATGAAGCCCGGCGCATGGGACAACATTACATCAGCACAGAACATCTCTTATTAGCTCTAGCACGGGAAACAACCGGCCCAGCGATGGATGTTCTGCGTAAATTTGGCGTCAGCCCGGAGCAGATCCGTCGCCAGACACGCCGCATGTTGAAAGAAAGTCCCGCCTCATCTGGTAATGAACCGGTGGCGGAAAAAGTGGGGGCTGGTGCGGCCCGTGCCAAGAAAGAAAAGAGCAAAACGCCGCTGGTAGACCAATTGGCTACCGACCTGACCTCGTTGGCTGAAGAGGGCAAACTTGATCCGGTGGTGGGGCGTCGTATGGAAATTGAACGGGTCATTCAGATTTTGGCCCGTCGTACCAAGAATAACCCAGCCCTCATCGGTGAACCCGGTGTGGGTAAGACGGCCATCGTGGAAGGGTTAGCCCAGAAAATAGTCGATGGCGAAGTGCCCGAAATATTGCAGAACAAACGGGTTTTACAATTGGATGTCGGTTCTCTAGTCGCTGGAACAATGTACCGGGGACAATTTGAGGAACGGCTCAAGCGGGTTATCGAAGAACTCAAACAAGGGGATGCCATCCTCTTTATTGATGAAGTTCATATGCTGGTGGGTGCTGGTTCGGCCGGTAGTTCGGTTGATGCGGCCAACATTCTGAAGCCAGCCCTGGCGCGGGGTGAGTTGCAGTGCATCGGCGCAACTACGTTGGATGAGTACCGCAAGTACATCGAGAGTGACGCTGCTTTGGAGCGCCGCTTCCAACCGGTACGGGTAGATGAACCCTCACAAGATGAAGCCGTCCAGATTTTGCATGGCATTAAGAAAGCTTACGAACAACACCATAATCTGGCGATTAGTGATGAGGCCATCGCGGCCGCAGTCAAACTGTCCGCTCGTTACGTCACGGAACGGTTCTTGCCCGACAAGGCCATTGACCTGATTGACGAAGGGGCCTCCCGCGTGCGCATGTATCGCGCTCCCCAATCTACCAATATCCGCGAAGCGTATGACAACCTGCGCGAAATTCGTGAGGAACGAAACTTCGTCTTGGAAGAAGGACGATTTGAGGACGCGGCCGCGCTCCGTGAGCAAGAAGAAGAAATTCAGCGGCAACTGGATCAGTTACGCGCTGGCGGGGTTGACCCGGAGCATCTCCTGTTGCTGACGGCCGAAGACATCGCCGAAGTGCTTTCTATGTGGACTGGCATTCCCGTGTCCCAGCTAACGGCAGAAGAATCGGCTCGTTTGTTACGGATGGAAGCCGAACTCAAAAAAGCGATTGTCGGTCAAGAAGAGGCTATCATTGCCATCGCCAAAGCGGTGCGCCGGGCGCGGGCTGGCCTGAAAAGCCCACGTCGGCCAATTGGCTCATTCCTCTTCCTTGGCCCTACCGGTGTCGGCAAAACGGAATTAACCAAAGCATTGGCGAAATTCTTGTTTGGCTCAGAAGAGGCCCTCATTCAGTTGGATATGTCGGAGTTCATGGAACGACATACGGTGGCGCGTCTGTTAGGCTCACCTCCCGGCTATGTAGGGTATGATGACGCCGGTCAGTTGACGGAAGCGATTCGCCGACGCCCCTACTCTATTGTCGTTTTTGACGAAATTGAGAAGGCCCACCCTGAAGTGTTTAATATCCTGCTCCAGATTATGGAAGAGGGGCATCTCTCGGATGCCAAGGGGCACAAAGTTGATTTCCGCAATGCGATGATCATTATGACATCCAATGTGGGCGCATCTACGATTAAGCGCGGCCCGAACCTGGGCTTTTCGTTCCAGCAGGACGCGGCCGCGGCCGCTGATCACGCTCATGGTGAGATGCGGAAGAAGCTCATGGACGAACTCAAGCATAATTTCCGGCCTGAGTTCATCAATCGGGTGGATAGCATTATTGTCTTCCGTGAGTTGAGCAAAGCCGACATCCGCCAGATCGTGAATATCATGATCCTTGAGGTCAACGAACGGTTAGTCGAATATGAATTGAACCTTTCGGCAACTGATGAAGCGCGGGACTGGTTGGCGGAAAACGGTTATAACCCTGAGTTTGGGGCGCGGCCGCTACGTCGCACTGTCCAGATGGAAGTAGAAGATCGTTTGTCGGATTCCCTTTTAGCTGGTGAATTTAAGGCGGGGGATGATGTGATGGTCGGTGTGGCGGAAAATCAGATTACGCTTACCCTCAATGAGCCGAAGGTGCAAGAACCGGAAGGGGAAGAGGACGAAGGGCTGGAAGTAGAAGCCGTACCGCTGTTATAATCCTCAGACAAATAAGTATCGTTCCTGACTCAAGTTGTTTGACGAAGGACGAATGACCAAAGAAAAAAAGAACCCCGGAACGTGTGAACGTTCCGGGGTTCTTTTTTTTCTAGTAGCGCTTTGCAGAAGCGTTTAGTAGATTTAGTCCGAGCCCACCCCCCCCAAAGGAAGGGGCGGCGCGGTTTTCGGCGCCGAAAAGGCCGAATTCCCCGCCCCTGGGGGCGGGGTTAGGGGCGGGGGTTCCGGCGACAAACTGATAACAAATCTTGTCATAAAAACATAAGCCCACCTTTCGTAAAGACGCCCTATACGGTCAACGGGCATAATCTGACATTTTTCCCCTCGCTCTATCGCCGCGTCGGGTCTAGTCGCTTCAAACCTCACACCTTCTTCTTCACCGGGCGCTCCGTCCCATTGCTTTCATATAACTTGCTCAGGCTTTTATTCCGCGCCACCCATAATCCTACCAACCCAATCTTCAGCTCATACAGCGAGGCAACCTCATCACCCACTTCACGCAAGATGTCCCGCTGTACCAGCCGGTTCAGGGCGGTTGTCACCTCGGCGGGGGTGAGATGGATGTTGTAACGGCCCAGGTATTGCAGTAAATCGGTCGGGTAGAAAGGGCGCTCTCTATCCATCAGGTGGGCCGCGGCCGTCAACAAGGCTCGCTCGGCCTGGGATGATTGTTGCCACAGGTAAGCAAAATGGGCTTCACCCAGGCTGAGCATCTGATCCAGAGTGGCGTTGACATCGGAGATGGTGATGTAGGGGTTTTTCTGCTCGTTGGCCCGGTTAACCAGGGTGTAGCAGACCAGTTGCAGAAAGTAGGGATGCCCTGCGGTCACTCGCAACACCTTCTCCAGCGAGAGATCATCGTAAACCAGATGGGGTGAGACGGGTTCAGTAATGAGACGGGTCGCGGCCGCGTCGTCTAAAAAGCCAATCTCCCCATGCAAGGCAATATTAAACAAGACCGACCAGTAATCACTACTCATCTCCTCCAGCCGGTGCGTGCCTACAAAGACAAAACTTAGCCCCTGGGCATGTTGCATGAGATGGCGCAGATAGGTAAAAAACGTAGGCGGCAAAATACCATCATTCACCAGATTCTGGAACGCCTCAAACTCATCCAAAACGAGGAGCAGGGTTGTGCCTGGGGGCAGAAGGGACTGAGCATAAGGAATAAATTGCCGCTGGAACAGGTGGGTGGGTTCTCATCCCAGGCGGAACGCTCTGGCACATCGAGTTGATACCCTTTGGCACTGAGTGCATCGCCCATGGCCCAGGCCAGGTCATAAAGCAAAGCGGCCATCCCTGACACCACCCCCAACGATTGACAATCTATGTAAACGGCCAGCAAATTGGGCGGCAGATGTTGATCCAGCCGCAGCAGGGCCGAAGTTTTGCCCGTGCGGCGCTGCCCTACCATGATCAGCACCCGGTTTTGGTCGGGATGTCCGGCATTCTCGGCAATAAAACGGAAGAATCGCTCCCGCCCCACGAACAATGAACTGTGCCGACGCAGCGGTGTACCAGGAGAATACGGGTTGATGACCGGCGTGAACTCCTTTATGGGCGGCAAAAGGGAAACCATGTCGGCAAAGGCCAGGAATTTATCGGGGCGATGGCGATCATCGTAGCGGACGTGACAAACCAGGCGGAAGCGGTCCATAACCTGAGGGGCGATGAGGAAACTGACCTCGCGGCCGCGGCCCGGCGGCAGGAAAGTGATGGTTTGTGGCGCACTTTTTAGCTCAAAGGCCGGGTCATGTTCCAAGCTGACGCTGATGTTTTCGGCCGGGGCGCGGCCGCGATTCCTGATCTCCAGCGTCACTTCCGTTTCCGCCTCAGCCACAATGCGGCGGGTCTTTAGCCGGATATCCAGGCTGGCCTGACCGTGAATCTCCTCGATGGCGGCTGTGACTAACCCCAGCCACCGTTCAATAATGGCCGTCATCAGGCTTTTTTCCAGCCGGTTGACCTGCCAGGTAACCCGTTCACTAAGCTGACGCAATAAATCGTGGGCGTCGTTGAGGTAAACCAGTTGATCGCCCGCTTCTTCCACACGCATACTGTCACCAAAGCGGGTGATAACGGGCAAAAGAGCATCGAGGGACATGGCGGGGCGTTCGGCGCGGCCGCGGATACGAAGCGCTTCGATAAGTTGCGGCCGCAATAAACTCAGCTCCGTAATCGAAGGGGCCACCAGTAGCTGTTGCGCCGTGCGAAAGGTCGCTGACCACCAGGACGAATCACGCCACCCAGGCTTCATCTTATCCGCTTCATCCAGGGCACTGAGAATAATGGGCAACCCGGCTTCCGGTCGGGCCGCCAGGAGAAACAGCCCATCTACCAATCCCGCCAAAGATTGATTCCCATCCAGGCGAGCTTGATTCGCCAATCCCAGCAAAAAGCCCGGCGAATCAGCATTCAGGTTATAAGCTACCCGGATCATATTCAGAGTCGTGGCCGGTTGCTTCTGCAAGCGGCGGTAAAACCGACGCGCCCGCACATCCGGTTGCCAGGAGCGGCGCAGAAAAGCGCCACTAAACCCCACCACCAACGTCACCGCCATAACCGCCATCACCGTGAGCAGGCTATTATCCGGGGTCGGTACAATCAGCGGCGGCGGCCCCGCCTGCGGCTCAATTACCCCGGAATGCACATCATCATGGTAAATAAAGCGATACCGAACCGCTTCACTCGTGACTGGCGGCTGGATCAGCCAGAACAGCACCTCACTGCGCTGAGCCAGCTTTTCCACCTCAGAAACCCAGCTATTCGTAACCGGGTCAAATAGTTCCAGCCGCACACCCACCGTTTCATTGACCTCAATGTTTATTACCGAGATATTGAAACTATAGGCAGCACCTTGAACTTCCGCGAATGGGTTAAGCAAGAGCGGCGGCCGATTGACCTGCTTCTGAAAAAGGCGCACCACCCCCGTTTCCGTGATGGCGACCAATTCGGCCGGTTGCTCGGCCCGTCGCTGAATGGCCGTCAGGTGAAAAATCTCACCGGCCATCTCCAGGCGATCCCAAATTTCCTGGTTGCCATCGGCCGCATACAGGCTAACAACCCCATCACGGGTTCCCACAGCGATATCCGGCACGACATCGCCGTTCAGATCACCCCAATAAAAGGCCGAAATACGCCCCATGTCGTTGAGACGCCATAACTCAGCGGGTGAAGGATCGCCAATAAACCCCAGGCAGATGAGTTGCTCTTCTTCGGTGGCAATAAAAATGGCATTGCCGCCAATGAAGGTATTGATGGGTGTGCTCTGGCTGTTGTACTCCCACAGCAGTCGGCCCTCGGGGCCTAACCCACGCACGATACCATCCTGACCAGTGACAATCAATTGGGAAGGGGGCAACCCTTCCGGCGTGATGGTTTGCAGGCTGACAATGTCTTGGAGATAGGCCAACTGATTCTTGAGAGAGCCTTTGTTGCTCATGAAATGAATCAGGTTGGATTGTGAGGTGGCGGCCAGTTCTAGACGATTGTTTTGACTGATGTAATACCAAACTAGCTGATCAATACGGCCCGTCAGGTTGGTTTGCCAGAGGAGTTCGCCACTTATCGAATACGCATGAATCTGCCCGTCTATCGTGCCCACAAGGATCTCGGGGCGCCCTTCCTGGTTAATATCGGTGACGAGCAGGCTGGTGATGAAGACAGGTAGCTGAATGCCCTCTCCCCAGGTGGGATCGGGCAGGCCATCATTGGGGCGTAACAGTTGAATGTGTCCGGTGTAGCTTTGGGTGCCCTGGGGGTTGGTTTTGCTGCGGTTGTAAACGACGACGATGTTGGGTTGGCGTTTGGTGTCGGTATGGGCCAGGGCGGTCTGGCGGATGATGCCCCCTAGTTCGGTGGACCACTGGCGGCTACCATCACTGCTCTGGATGAGATAGAGAATGCCGCCTTCGGTACCGATGAGTAGCTCTTGTTGCCCGTCGTCTTCGGTGTCTAGAACCAGGCTGGTTTGCGGCCGCGTGTCGAGCCGGTAGTTCCAAAATTCGATGTTACGGCCCGGCCCAAACCCCGGATCAATCAGTTCCAAGGTGCCAAACCCAGCCAGCAACAACTCTTCGCGGCCATCCCGGTTAACATCTACCAGCCGGGTCAGTCCCGTGGGCGAAGTCGTAGGAAAATCCGCACTCAGGATATGGCCGTCATTACTAAGCAGCAGCAACTGGGCCGGTTCGAGCGAGGTAAAGGTTGGGTTACTGCCGTTGGTCGTACCCTCGGTAGGAATAACGGGCGTTAGCGTCACACCCCCTGGCTGACCTTCTGTTTCGCTTAAATCCTCGGGGCGAAAGGGGGGCGCGGTGACATTGTTCTCCGTGACGGGGCTGGGGGCCGCTGAGCGGGTTGTAGCCAGGGTAGCAACCAGGGCGATGGGTTGGGTCTGGCTGGTAGGGTTATTGGAGAGGGCAATAATGCCTTGATCGGGGCTGGTGGAAAGCTGGCTATCCCAGGTGGGCCGCCCGTCGGCGGAGTAGGCGATCAATCGGCCCACGGCCGTGCCGGCAAGCAAGTGGGGGATTTCATCCAGCCAGGCCATTTGCAGGATGGTGATTGATTTGTTAGCGGTGCGGAACCATCGTTCGGTGTTGCGCAGGCTGTCAAAGGTGTGAATGCGGCCGCGATCGGTGCCTACAACCACATCCTGAGCCAGATCAGGCCCAAAATCAGTGAAGATGAGGGCAGTAATTTGCCCTTCCACGGCCCTATCCCAAATGGCGTTGCCCTGGCTGTTTAACAGGGCCAGTTCACTAAACCCGCCAGAGGTAAAGTAGCTGAAGACGATTTCCTGAATACCATCACGGTCGGCATCGCCAACCTGGATACGGGGATGAGCCTGGCTTTCGGCTCTGGCGTTACCGGTATATCGCCAAAGAAGTTTAGCCTCGCTATCGTAGAGACGTAATTGCCCGGAACTCAGGCTGACCAAAATATCATCGGTGCCGTCCTGGTTGTAATCAAACACGGCTAACCCGGCTGGCGTAACGGGCATGAGGCGAGTCCATAGTTCGTCCCCGTTTTCGTCCAGGAGAATGACGTGGGAATTGGTGAGGATGGCCAGGCCGCGGCCGCGAAGCGAGGGGCCGTTTCGGTCTAGCGCCTTGAGTTGAAGAACGCGGCTTGTGGCTGTGTAAGGGGTTGCCCAGAGCGCTTGCCCGGCAGAACTTAGGGCGGTGACTTTCGTGCCATCGGCTACCAAAACAAATTCATCAAAACTATCGTCGTCCAGGTCGGCTACTTCCAGCAGGGTTATCTGGCCCGTGGCATCATATTGCCAGTAGGCGACAGAATCCGGTTGGGCACGGGTCGGGAGGGGGGCAAGTAAAAGGCCAACCGCCAGCAGTAAGCAACAAACAGTGAGGATAGAAGCCCCACGACGCCAACGCCTACGAACGAAGGACGCGGGTGGGCAAATTGGGGGCCGGCGTAATAGGGGCTGTGGCTCCGTTTTTTTATTTTTCATAGCCGACGCCATTTGGTTTGGCGTCACCACTGGTTACGGCTAACCAATCACGGTTAAACTCACGAAAGGAATGAACCACAAAGGCGGTAGCAGTATCTATACAACCCCTCACCCTAACCCTCTCCCCAGGGAGAGGGAACCAACTTCCCTCTCCCGAAGTGGGAGAGGGGCCAGGGGTGAAGGTAAGCTGTAATCTCACGGTTCATTATTGATCGGCGGCCGCAACGCATAACCCACGCCTCTTTCACTGACAATCCAGTTGCCGTATGGCTCAATGGCGCGGCGCAGTCGTTTAATGAGGGTTTTGAGGCGATCCGGGTCTTTGAGGATGTTGTCACCCCATACGGCCATCTCTAATTCTTCCCCATGCACCACATCGTTCATCCGTTTGCCCAGGCAGACCAGGATGTCAAACTGAGAGGTGGTGAGGTTGATTTCATGGCCGTTGGCTTTGACTTGATGTTTCTGCGGGTCAATGACGAAGGGGCCAGCCTGGATCAAACCTTCTACTTGTTGACGACGGATGAAGCGGCGTAAGATTTCGCTGGTGTAGTGGTACCCTTGTTCGCCAGGAACAAGCAGGCATTGTTGCTCCAACATACGCATGATGTCTACTGGCCCATCGCCAATAGCCAGGGCGTATTGGGCCTCAAGGCTCAGGTTTTGCCAGAGGTAACTAAGGTGAGATTCAGCCTCAATTTCGATGGGTGTATCGAGGGCGTCAAAGTCGCTCGCGGCCGCGGGGTTATCTCTCACCATCTGGAAAATGTGGTACCCGGCCACGTGCAAGAAAAATGGATGCGGCCCCACTAAATACAAAATATGGGCGATGATCTCGGGCGTGAACTGGATGGTGGTTTCTTGTAATCGGTTGGCAAGTAGCTCTTTGCCCTCGGTCTCGTTCATTAAACCCAGGGGCAAGGTGACAAAAATATTGAAAAAGGGTGAACTGAGGATTTTTTCGTCGGCGGTGATGAGGAAAAGGGGATGCTGGCTGGCGGTTAGGTAAGCCAAACCATATTTGGTGGTGAGGCCCCGCAAACGGGCAAAGAAATAAGGTGTAAGCTGTTCATTGCTGGCTAACAGTTCAAACTCATCCAGCATGAAGACAATGATCAGCCCCTGCTGGCTAATGTGGTGCAAAGCCCGGTCTAGCCCCCGGTAGCTATCACCTTCGGGCACAGGGGGCAGGGTGAGGCCCGCGGCCGCGGCCGCGTCTTGCAAACCCATCAACAACACCTCATACACCTCATCCGGGGGCGATCCCCCTAACTCCTGACAATCCACCATCACAAACAGGGCCTGCGGGGGAGCCAGGTCAAAGGGGGCACGCACCTCAGGCCGGCACAAATGCAAAAAGAACGAACTCTTGCCGATGCGGCGAGGGCCAATCAGCGACACGCTTTGGCCGTTGCGTAACAAACCCAAAATCTGAGCGGTTTCTGCTGTGCGGCCCCAAAAATGATGGGCGTGACGAATAGCTCCACGATGGTAGAAAGGGTTGTCAAGATTATTCATAACCGTCCTGATTGCACCTGGCATGATCGACTCAATTGAGTGAATTAGCCCCAAAACAAAAAAAGCCCAAACCAGGGGCAATTGTAACACAATCAACGTTTAAACGACTATTTTAGTGGCAAATTGGTGACAACAGGCAAACCGAGAGGCTCGTTTAGATGGGTTCAATTTTTAGAGATTGAACCCATCGAGGGTGAGCAGTTGCACTTATTTCTAAAACAGGAAAGGCAGCCAGGGGATAGCGCTGTCGAAGAGAGGACGGTATTGCCAGTTGAGGATTTCCATCATGATAAAATCGGCAATGGCCCAGAGGCCAAAACAGCTAAAGGCAAATATCAAGATGGCAAGGGCAATGGAGATAAGCAGGCAACTCTGGGCCACATGAAACGAACGGCTGGGGAGAGTACGAACGGTGCTTTCGGAGGGGGTGACTCGCGGCCGCGACTGTGAACGGGGTGCGGCCGCGGGTATAGCCATAACCAGCCCTTGCCCCGTACAGCCCAAAGCCGTGCAGTGATTGCTGTTCGCCTGCCAGCAATGAGCATGATGCCGGGTGGCATCTTCCGGGCAGATGACGATTTCTTCCCCGGGGGCAAAGGGATGTTTGCACAAGGCACATTCCTCACCCAGAAAGGGGTTGCTTTTGTCAATGGTAATGGGACGGACACGGGTCATACGATGTTGATGCCCTAACGCCGCAATAGATTACTTAAGAAAAACCAGAGATTCGCGGGTCGTTCAGCCAATCGGCGCATGAAGTAAGGATACCAGGCTGTGCCATACGGTACATAAATACGCACCCTGTACCCTTCATCCACCAGGGCCTGTTGCAGTTCAGGCCGAATGCCATAAAGCATCTGAAACTCAAAAGCGTCGGCGGGAATGTGTTGTTCCCGGACATATGCTTTGGTCGCTTCAATCATGTTGGCATCATGCGTAGCCACCGCCAAATAGACACCATTCTGTCGCGCCTCAGGGCTGAGAAGCATTTTTACCAGCTTAATATAGTTGGCGTCGGTGTCTGCTTTTACGGGGAACGCCAGTTCCGGCGGCTCGGCATAGGCCCCTTTGCACAAACGCACCCAGGCCCCCGACTCGACCAATCGGCGCACATCCGCTTCGCTACGATATAGATACGCCTGAATGACAACCCCCACATTTTCAAAACCGGCTTCCTCACGCAACCAGCGGTAAATATCCAGAGTGATATCCACCAGCGAACTTTCTTCCATGTCCAGTCGTATTTTGTTATTGGTTTCTCGGGCGAGGGTGAGGAGTTGGACCAGGCTTTCACGGGTCAGGGCCGGATCAATTTTAAGCCCTAGCTGACTGAGTTTTAGGGAAACGTTGGCCTGAACCCCTGTTTGATGAACCTGATCTAGCAGGTTTAATATTTCATCGCGGGCGATAAACGCTTCCTCGCGTGAGGTTACACTTTCGCCCAGGTAATCAAGGGTGGCGAGCATCCCCCGTTGGTTGAGTGCTTGGGTGGCCGCCATGGCTTCATCAATGGATTCACCCGCAACAAAGCGGCGCACGACGGGCCGGGCCAGGGGTAGATGGGTGACCAAAGTGCGTGCCCACGCGGCCGCGGACAAATAAAGTAGGAAGGTTCTTAGCCATTGCTCGCCACTGTAATAGAAAAGTATAAGAAATAGTAGAAGAACTAGTAAGAAAAGCAGTTTATAAGCTAGTCTGTGGGATAGGGTATTTTTGCGTGACATAGGTGGGTTTGGGCAAAGGTCTAAATGGGCCACAAAACAGTTAGCCAAAGGAATTTGGCTGAAGATTAGTAAGCTGATTTTAGCTTGGCTCAACCTTCAGGCCAAATAACCTAAATCATGTCTGAGCGGGGGCCGAACCGTAACGTTTACCGGGTTATTACACTAAATGGTTGAATAATGCCTTAAGAGGTCGGCTACAGTCACCAAAATTTGCCTGATCACGATCTCTTCATACAATTGTAATAAATATTTGCCATACTATTGCACAGGTTGTGCAAAGGTTATAGCGAGCAGTTAACATTTATAACGATACAAGCGGCGCACCGCTCACCTGCTTACGAGAGGCCGTGGCCGCGCCCATTCAATTCATCATTCGGGTGAATCGTTGGTAAGGTTCAATCGTTATAAATGTTAAATAGGCCCAATATCCATCTTCCCCAAACGGCAAGAGAGATAGCTGGGCAAAAGGATGACACGGTTATGTTGCCTGAAGTCAATGACCTGTTCACCAGCGAACAGCTAGAGACTTTGATTAACCAGGCCATCCAGCAGGGTCAAATGCTGACGTCCATCCAGGTATATGAAGTCATCCCCGGCACCGAGGATGATCTGGAATTATTCCTGGCGGTGAGGGATGCATTAACGGGGCGGGGTGTTTTGGTTCAAGATGATAATGAAAGATCGCTTGCTGAGGGAGACGATGAAGAATGGTTAGTCTCAGCGGCACTTGAAGAATTGTTGGCCTCGGCCCCCATCACACACCGCTTCAACGGGCAGAATCATGACGCGCTTGACTTATATTTTCAAGAAATGCGTCAGCAGACCTTGTTGACGGCCAGCGAAGAAATTCAGTTAGCCAAAGCCATCGAAGCTGGGCGCGCGGCCGCGAAAAATTTAGACCATGCTCATAAATACGAGCGTATCGCTCACCCCATCAATGAAGCTTTGCTCATGGCTGAGGCAGCCCGCAGTCGTTTAGCTCTATCCAACACCCGCCTCGTCATTAGCATCGCCAAAAAATATCAGGGGCGTGGTTTACCCCTTCTTGATCTCATTCAAGAAGGCAACATCGGCTTGCTCAAGGCGGTTGACAAGTATGATTACCGCATGGGCAACCGGTTTAGCACCTACGCCACCTGGTGGATCCGCCAGGCTGTTGCGCGTGCGGTCTTAAACTATGGTCGGATGATCCGCCTGCCCGCCCATTTGAGCCAGGAACTTAATCAGCTTTATCGGGTGGCTCAAGATTTAGAGCAAGAGGGAGCACACGCACCATCCCCAGAAGAAATTGCGGAACGGGTAGAAATGCCCCTGGCCCGCGTAGAGTGGCTGATGACGGCCAGCCAGCGCCCCATCAACCTGGAACAAACATTAGGTGAAGAAGGGGATACCGAAATCGGTGAGCTGGTACAAGATCAAAATAGCCCATCTCCCAGTGATACCGTGGCCGAGAGTATGCTGGTGGAGCAGGTTGAAGGCATTTTGGCTCAGTTGCCCCAACGCGAAGCCGAAATCTTGCGCCTGCGTTTTGGGCTGGAAGGGTACGAACCGCACACCCTCAAAGAGATTGGCGCCATGTTTAACCTGTCTCGCGAGCGCATTCGCCAGCTAGAAAAACTCATCCTGAGCAAACTGCGTGTACCCGAAATCGCAGGTCACCTCCAACCCTATCTTTACTGATAGAACAACCAACTTAAACAAAAAAGCCCGCCAGATCAAACATCTGGCGGGCTTTTTTTGTTCGTAGTAACGGCTTTAGCCGGTTGAGACTGGCCCGCTAAAGCGGTCACTACAAACGCAAAAGCGATCACTACAAACGAGGCGTACCCCCTAACTTCAAATCCCCACAACTTCAGTGGAGTTCGTTATAATCATCAAGGCCTTGCACAAATCATCATCCCCAAAGAGGAGCTTCCCATGTTTTACGAGGTAACTGACTTCCTAGCCCCCATTCGCCAACTGCATGAGCAAATACGCGAGGCCGTCGTGCTGGCCTGCGAACAATCTAGCCTGGAATCCATGTCCGCCATTGCCAAAGATGAGGCGGGCGATACGATTTATGAGATAGACCGGATCAGTGAAGAACAACTCATCCGTTTTTTCACCGACACCATTGCCCAACATACCCCCATCATCCTCATTGCCGAAGGGCTGGATAACGGCGGCAAAATGGTGTTACCCGTGGGCACCGCCGAAGCCGAAGCCCGGTGGCGCATCATCGTTGATCCCATTGATGGCACACGCGGCATCATGTACCAAAAACGAAGCCCCTGGATTCTCACTGGGGTGGCGCCCAACAAAGGGCCAGACACGCATCTGGGGGATATTGTTCTGGCGGTGCAAACGGAAATCCCACTGGTCAAACAACATTTGTCTGATGTGGTCTGGGCGGTGAAGGGGCAAGGCGTGGGGGCGGAGCGGTATAACCGACTGACCGGTGAACGGCAACCTCTAACCGTCCGGCCTTCACAGGCACAGAGTATCGCCCACGGGTTTGCCATGATCGCCCGCTTTTTCCTGGGGCGCGTGAAATATTGGCCGCCATTGATGAAGAGGTTGTCCAGCAAGCTTTAGGGCCGGTACAACCAGGCAAAGCCCACTGTTTTGAAGATCAATACATCTGTACAGGTGGACAACTTTTTGAGCTAATGGCCGGACGAGATCGCTTCAACGCCGATATTCGTCCGCTGATGGAACCATTGCTGGCCGAACGAGGGTTAGCGTTGGGCATTTGTTGTCATCCTTATGACATCTGCACCGAATTGATCGCGCGGGAACTGGGGGTTATCATCACCGATGAGCAAGGGCGGCCGCTGACCGCCCCGCTTGATGTGGACGCCGATGTGAGTTGGGTCGGTTATGCCAATCAGCATATCCAGGCCCAGATCGAACCCCTTCTGCAACAGGCTTTGCGAAAACGAGGTCTCTTGGAGGCTCAATGACCAACCAACCCCTTTATCCCCTGTTTTTTACCCCTGTTTTGAAAGATTACCTCTGGGGCGGCCGCAACCTGGAAACATTAGGGCGCGTCTTGCCACCCACTGGGGTCATTGCCGAAAGTTGGGAAATCGCCGGACATGAGGATGGCATCTCGGTGGTGGCAAACGGTCATTTTGCGGGCCTGCCGCTCACGGAATTACATCAACAACTCGGGCTAGACCTCATCGGCGGCCGCAACGCCTGGGCACAGGCACGGGGTAAATTCCCTCTGCTCATCAAACTGCTCGATGCCAGCCAGCCCCTGTCGGTGCAGGTTCACCCGGATGACGATTATGCTCTGGCTCACGAAGGCAACGAGCTAGGCAAAACAGAAATGTGGGTTGTTCTGCGGGCCGAACCGGGGGCGGAAATCATTCTGGGAGTAAAGGCCGGAACCACCCCGGAAAACTTCCGTGCCGCTCTGGAAAACGGCCAGCTCGAACCGTATTTACACCACATTCCCGTTAAGACGGGGGATCACGTTTGTGTACCGGCAGGATCACTCCATGCCATCATGGGGGGGTTACTCATCGCTGAAATTCAGCAGAACTCCAATACCACCTATCGGGTGTATGATTGGAACCGGATGGGGACGGATGGCAGACCGCGGCCGCTACATGTTGACAAAGCCCTGACCGTTATTAACTTTGACCAGGTGGAACCAGCCTTACACCCCGCCCGGCTCATCAGCGACTCAAAAGGCATCCGTCGCTTGGAGTTGTGTCGTAACCGCTATTTTGTGACCGAGCAGGTGGAACTGGCTCAGGGAGCTGTCTGGGAAGGGTCTACCAACGGGGAAAGTCTGGAAATTTGGGGCTGTTTAACTGGACAAGCCACGGTCAATGGGTTGGGCTTAGCCGCAGTACAGTTCACCCTTCTGCCCGCGGCCTTAGGCGCATTTACGATTGCGGCCCAGAGTGCAACCACCTTGTTGCGCACAACGGTAGAATAAGCAGGGCTTTGATTGACGAAGGACGAATTTTGTCCTTCGTCCCTCGTCACAAAACACGCTTTCTCTCAATACAAGAACATCGGTTTGCCGAGAACGTGGCGGACTTTGGGCCGATAGGTTTTACTATCGTACAGTTCGCTTACGTCTACTCGTTTTACGCCGGTAGCGACGGTGCTCATCGGAATGTGGGTGTAGGTGCCATCACGCAGAGCAACCATGCGGCCGCTAACCCCTTCACGGATTAAGTCCATAGCCATGTGGGCAAAATTCACCGCCACCATTAAGTCTAGCGCGTCGGCCGCCCCGGAGCGCATAAGATAAGCCAGGCTCTGGTTGACGATGTTTTCGCCAGTGAGTTTCTTCAGCGCCTCACCGGTTATCTCGCCAATACCCCCTAATTTACGATGCCCGTAAGCATCCGTTTCGCCATATTCAACCACCTTACCACCGACCATGTGCGCCCCTTCACTAATCGTCACCATGGCATAATTGCTGGGGTTGCCGCGCTTATCTTGCATCACCAGCTCGGCCAGGCGCTCGGGGTCAAAGGGCACTTCAGAAATGATGGCCCGGTCAACGCCGGCCAGGTAGGAGCTGATGAGGCTGGTTTCGCCACTATTGCGCCCGAATAGCTCAACGATGGCGATGCGCTCGTGAGAGCCGGTGCTGGTGCGCAATTGGTGAATAAACTGAACACTACGAGTCACGGCGGTACTGAAACCAATGCAGTAATCGGTGCCATACACGTCGTTATCCATGGTTTTGGGAATCGCCACGACGGGGAACCCTTCGCTGTGCAGCCGTTCGCCAAAGCTGAGGGTATCGTCACCGCCGATGGGGATGAGTCGCTCGATGCCCAGGTATTCCAGGTTTTTGAGGACGTGGGGGGTGAAATCTCGCGGCCGCGGGTCAGACGCTTCAGCTTCTAGATGTTGCGGATCACGCAGGAAGGTGGGCACAGCCTGGGGCTTCACCTTGCCGGGGTTGGTGCGGCTGGTGTGCAGAATAGTACCGCCGGTGCGGTCAATCGTGCGCACGGCCTGGTTATCTAAAGGGATGAAATGTTTGCTAAAACTTTCCGGATCATCCGAATTAAATTCTAAAAGTCCACCCCAACCGCGCCGTATACCAATTACCTCATGTCCTTCATCAACTGCCCGATTAACAACGGATTTGATGCAAGGGTTTAATCCGGGCACGTCTCCCCCGCCCGTCAGGATACCAATTTTCATAACAATCTCTCCTTATCAATGAATCGTTTTGCCAGAGGTGGAAAGCAGTAAATCGGCCCTATTATACTGCCAATTATGGACAAAGGAATCTATAACGCTGAGACGTTCAGGGCTTTTCCAAGTCTTTAGTGGGTTCTCCCCCCCCCCCCCCCCCCCGGGGGGGGGGAAAAGGAGGGGGGGGGGGGCGGGGGGGGGGGGGGGGGGGTAAAGTTCCCGCCCGGCGGGTGAGGTGGGGAAAATGCCCGATACGATGGTGCAACGCTAAGAAATCGGTCTTTGGAAAAGCCGTGCTGGATGGACGCGCTTTCCTGCGCTTTGTCTTCACGTCGTCAATATGACTAAATCCCTATATCCCCTCACCATTCAGGGATGATATATATTCAGTAGCAGGTCGTAATGGTATTTTATGTTGCCTACCAGCCATGATGACACCTCATATGGCTAAAGCCATAACCCTCAAACTAAACTCTGTACTGGTTTCCCTCGATTTAACATACTGAGTCTTATGGCGTCTTGATGATTCCCTTCAAGTTGTCTCGAACCCATTTATGGAGGTTTTATGTCTTTTAGAATGCCCTTGACGCGGCCGCGAACCCTTATTCAGCGGCTCATCATCCTTGTCCTGCTTTTCCTCAGCCTCAACACCCTTGTCCTCACCAGCCGGGCCGACGAAAACATAGGCGGCGACCCACCCTTCTTCTCTCTCAACTCCACGCTCACCGCCGGTCAAACCATCTCTCCCCCCTATCTGCTACCCAGTGGCACACGCCCCTTCAACTTTTCTCTGACCGTCAGCGGCAGTGGCCCGGTTGAACTGGAAATCAGCAACGGCTCTGGCGGTCAGGTCTGGATTGGCACGGCCCAGGCGGGCGAAACCTTGTGGGGTTTTGGCACACTGACCGCGGGTAACAACATCCTCAAACTCACGAACCAGGGCGGAGCCAACGCCAATACCAACCTACGCCTTTATGATACATCCATCATCCCCACCAATTGGCAAGGGGTCGCTAATGGGTCGGGCCTCAACAGCCAGACCCGTATCACCTTCCCCACCAGCGGCCTGTACACCTTTGCCTACACGGTAGGTAGCGGCCGCTTCCAATTTGAAGCCAACACAAATTTCATCCAAAAAACAGCCGAAACCAGCGGCAGTGTCACCTATTTTGTGCCCGCCGGAACGCACACCTTCACGATTGATCAGGATAGCACGGCCGGAGCCAACTGGGGCCTGAACATCACTGGCCCTGGGGCCACCAATGACAGCCTGCCTTACAGCAAAAACGGCGGCAATCTGGGTGGGGCCAGCAATGATTTCACGGAAGAATGGTTGCCGCTGAACCTCAGCGCGGCCGCGGCCGTCAATCTCGCCTTCACCAGCACCGGTAGTGGCACCGACGCCTTCACAGTGGAAGTATATAACCCCAGCAGTAGCCTCATCACCACCATCAATGGGCCACAGGCCGGTGAAACCCTCTGGTCAACCTTTGATCTGCCTGCCGGGACCAACCATCTACGGGTCCGGGCCAACGGGGGCAACACCGCCCCCCTCAGCTACAACCTCACCGTTCATGCCCTGCCCACCAATGTCCCTTACAATTGGGATGGTGACGCCAACTCTGGTGGCCTGAACAGCCACATCCGCCTCAACTTCCCCACCACCGGGCGTTACACCTTCGCCCTCAACGTGGATGCGGGCGGCGGCCGTTACCAATTCGCCCTCGACAACGATTATCTGCTCAAAACGGTTGAAGACGACACCACCGTCACCTACTTCGTGACCGCCGGGGTGCATGATCTGTTTGTGGATCAGGACACCGGCACAGGCGTCGATTGGAGCGTGGGTATTACCCTGGCCGGAGCTGGCAATGACAGCCTGCCCTACAGCAAGAGCGGCGGCGAACTCGGTGGCACGGGCAACGACTTCAGCGAAGAATGGCTGCCCCTTTCTCTGGCGGCGGGCACAACCGCCAATTTAATACTGGAACTGACCGGCGCACCAGGCGATAAACTGGTGGTAGAACTGTACAATGCTGGTAGCACAAGCCCAGATTTCACCCTGGATGGCGTACTGGGCAGTGAAGAGGTTTGGGCCAACTTCACCCTCTCCAGCGGCATTAACCGTATTCGTTTATTGGCCGCCGGAGCCAATACCGGCGAACTCAGCTACGATCTGACCCTCAGCGCCGTGCCCAACGCCGGAACGGTGAACTGGGGTGGTAACTCTCGTGGAGCCAACCCGGTCCATTCCGAAATCGTCATTAACTTCCCCACCACCGGGGTATACCACTTTGCCATTACCAACACCGTCGGTTTTGCCAACCTGGTGCTAGACACGGCCCTGCAACAAATACCGCCCGCGCCCAATCTGACGACGGGTTACGATTTGCAGGTAACTGCTGGGCCACACATTGTTTACGTTATCCAAGACCCGGCCTTCACCAGCACCGATTGGTCGGCCACGGTACGGCCCATCACCAGTGGGCCGAGCTTCTTCACCTTCAGCGGCTCCATCGCCGATGGCATCCAACTCGTGCCTGAATATGCCGTCCTGGCCGGTACGTTGGACTTCAACTTTGCTCTGACGACCACAGGTGATGATGTCACCCTGGCTATCGTGGATGAAAGTAGTACTGTTCTCTGGAGTGGGTCGGCCCTGGATGGGGAAACGCTGTGGGGAACGGCCACACTCAGCAATGGCACCAACGAACTGCGCCTGACCAACAATGCGGGCGGCGCGGCCGCGAACGTGAGCCTCACCCTCTACTATCTACCCACCGCCCCTTACAACTGGGACGGCCTGGCCGATTCCGCCGGTCTGAACAGCCAGATTCGCGTCATCTTCCCAACCGCTGGTTTGTACACCTTCACCGGTGGCCTGAGCAGTGGCCGCTACCAATACCGCGTCAACAGCAACTTCATTCAGAAAACTATCGAAGCCAACAACACGGCAGTGACCTACTTTGTGCCCAATGGAACCCATACCCTGGTGCTCGATCAGGACAGCACCGCTGGCTCCAACTGGAACCTGGGTATTTCGGGAGTGGGTGCGGCTAACAATAGCCTGCCTTACAGCAAAACGGGGGGCAATCTGGGTGGCCCTGGTAATGATTTCAGCCAGGAATGGTTGACGATTAACCTCGCGGCCGCGGCCCAGGTCAATCTAGCCACCACGTTGGCGGGTACAGTCGGGGACAGCCTGGCCGTGGAGGTTTACAATCCCGGCAATGCCCTCATTACCACGACCACCATCTTTGCCGGGGAAACCAGTTGGGACACCTTTGATCTGCCCGCAGGCACGAGTCGCCTACACCTGGTAGCCAATGGCGGCAACGCGGCCGCGCTCAGTTACACCAACCTGAGCATCTCTGCCCTGCCCAGCCCAGCCACCAGTTTCAGTGGCAATGCCTACTCCGGCGGCGAAAACAGCCAGATGCGGCTAACCTTCCCCACGGCGGGTCTATACACCTTTACCTACACGGCCAGTAGCGGCCGCTACCAATTCCTGCTCAACGACAATTACATCCAGAAAACGGTCGAAGGCAGTGGCAATGTTACCTACTACGTGCCCGCCGGAACCCATAAACTGGCGGTGGTGCAGGATGATGCGGCGGGTGCCAATTGGAGTGTGGCTATCAGTGCTCAGGCTGGCCCCAACAACACGCTCCCCGACACGAAGGCTGGTGGCAACATCGGCGGGGCGGGCAACGACTTTGACGAGGAATGGCTCTCCATTAACCTGGGTGTAGCCACGCTGGTGAATGTGGAAGTGACCTTGACGGGCGCGGCCGCGGACAATCTGCAACTAGAAATCGTCAACGCCGGCGGCACGACCATTCTTGACCTCGACCCCCTGTTCGGTACGGAAACAGCCTGGGCCACCGTAGACCTACCCGCCACCACCAGCCGCTTCCACCTGCTGGCCGATGGGGTCAATGTGGGCAATCTGGCCTACAACCTGACCGTGCATCCCATCCCGGCCATCACCGGAACCAGCCAAAACAGCTACACCTGGGATGGTCGTTCCTTAAATGCGGGCATCAACTCCGGTATTCGCCTCAACACAGTGATCAGTGGTACGTACCGCATTGATGTAAGCATGGCTAGTGGTTTTGCCGCTCTGTACATTGACAGCACCCCGCCACCCCTCCAGGCCACGAATGCCATTACCTATGTCCTGTTCGTCAGCCTGGATGATGGTCTGCACACCTTCATCACCGACCAGAGTGGCGATACTGACTGGATCATCACCGCTACCCTCTCCGTGGCCGATGCGCCAGAGGTGTATAACACCAACCCCATTAGCGGCACCAACAACGCCACCACCAATGTCACGGTGAACGGCTTCAACTATATGCCAGGGGCCACTGTGGCTTTACGTGCCGGAGCCAACACCTATCCGTTGGGCAGTGTCGTTCATGTCTCATCCAGCCAGCTTACGGCCATTGTGCCCTCGGGTTTACCGGTGGGTGTGTATGATGTCGTTGTGACCAATCCCGACACCCAAACAGGAGTGTTGGCTGGGAGCTTCACCATCTACAATCCCACGCCACCGCCGCCACCGACCTACACCGTCTTCATGCCCCTCATCATGAAACCGTAATGAGGGCAAGTCGTCGGTTAGCCTAAAATAGAAAAAAGCCGGACTCACTCCTTGAGTCCGGCTTTTTTTGTTATCACTATACTGGCGACGGGCACAATCTGAGGTTTTTTCGCCCTGTCGCTCCCTCGCTTTGTCGCCGCGTCGGGTATAGTGCAGCTTCACACAAGTCCTTAGTGAGCGTTCGTAATTAACTTTGCGGTTTCTAGGGGATTGCGGCAGTCTTGAAGACTGCCGCAATCTAGCGAACTTATTCACGAACGATTACTTAGTAATCGTTCGGAAACAAGTTCATATCAGAAAGGAGACTAGAGACTACTGGTTTACCAGTCTCCAGTCTCTAGTCTCGAAACCGCTAAGTTAAAAACGAACGATGACTAATTAAGTTTGTTCAGGCTGTCTTCTGTGGCCGAACTGTTTGGGTCTGATTCCACCGGTTGTGTGCGCCGACGGAATAGGCCGGGTGTTTCTCGCTGCTGATTGGCTACCATATCAATAAACGCCAACAAAATCCCCAACCCGATAAACACGTACATCATGGTGAATATCTTGCCACCATCCGTTTTAGGGGTGAAATCGCCGTAGCCAATGGTAGTCAGGGTGATAATGGTAAAGTAAAAGGAGTCGAGCCAGCCCCAGCCTTCAACAAAATGGTAGAACGTGGCTCCGGCGGTGATCACCAGCCCGGTTAGCCCTAACAAACCACGGGATTCCGGGTTGCGCCACAAAGCGGCCAGGGTACGGGCCAGACGGGTGAAGATGAATAAAAAGGATAGTGGCATGAAGGTGGTTCCTGATGGTTGTTGAGGTTACTGAAGAAGGTAGGGCAGGGTGGCAGGGTGGCAAAGGGGCAGAGTAGCAGAGTCACTAGTACCACTTTACACGAGTCCTTAGCCGGTTTAGTCGGAAGACCCATCCCCTGACCCCCCTTCCCGGGGGAAGGGGAACTCTAGCGGCACGGTTTTTCGGGGCTAAGGCCCCGAAAAACCGTGCTCAGAAAAGTTTCCCGCCCCTGGGGGCGGGGTTAGGGGTGGGGGTTTCCGGCGACAAACGAATGGTCAGACTTGTCATAAAAACATACGTCCACCTTTCGTAAACCTGTACGAGAGAAAAATTCGTAGCTTCTTTCGGTGTCATCACTGGGTACTGGGGATGTTTGGGATTTCGCGGGGTGATCGGTATTGTAGGGCTGACCTTGTGCCAGCTCAGTCGAGGACAACCACAAGGGTTGCCCTACAAAGGGTGTCAACCCCCTGAATTCCCAAAGAGCCTTTACTGGTTCAGTATCGCGGCCGCGTTCGCCAACACAATCTCATCTCGTTCCTGCACCTTTACCTGGAACAATACCTGTCCTTCTTCCACCTGCCACATCTCCGTTACCAGGGTTTCACCCGGGAAAACATGGCGCGTAAAGCGGCATTCCAGGCTTTGCATGCGCGCCGGATCGTTGCCCGCGAATTGTTTCAGTACGGCCCGGCTGGCAAAACCAAAGGTACACAAACCATGCAAAATCGGCCGGGGGAAACCACCCCAGGCCGCCATGGCCGGATCGGCATGAAGCGGATTGGGATCACCGGCCAGACGGTAGAGCAAGGCCTGGTTTTCGGCCGTCTTTTGCCAATGCACGGCATCCGGGGCGCGGTCGGGGGCCTGGTTTTTCAGCCCCGACGGGCCGCGTGAACCACCAAACCCACCCAGCCCGCGAACAAATACCGAGGAACGATTGATGCAGATTGCTTCGCCGTGGGCATCTTTGCTGACGGCTTCGATGACGAGCAAAGCGCCACTGCCTTTGTCATACAGTTCGGTGATTTTGGCCTCGTTGGTGAGGGTGGCCTGAATAGGCAGCGGCCGCAACAAGACCAGGTGTTGTTCACCATGCAAGAGCATCATCGGGTTGAACCGTAAACCCGGCACAGCCGTGATGTTGCCGATGGCGTCGAAGGGAAAGGTGACAGCCATCGTCGGCAAGGGGGTGAAGTGGGGGCTGAGTTCGTAAACAAACTTGAGTTCATCCGGGTCGAGCGGGTCCGCGGCCGCGCCCACTCCCAGCGCATACAAACTCACATCTCGTGCTGAATATTGAAACACCGTTGGCGGGAACGCATAACCTAATACCTGGTCGCTATCAATGAAATTATCCACGAATATCACCTTGTGTTGTGTTTGTACCACAGAGAGTACGGCCTTCACGCCGAAAAACGTATCGACAAGCCTGGCGTCTGTGGTGAATTTTTCTCTATAGACCTGACCTGGACAATCCAGAACCCAAGAGGTTTTTGCCACGAATTAAACGAATTAGCACGAATGGGAAAATAAAAATTCGTGGCTGATCTTCTGGCTTGTTGCACAAGAAGTTTACTCGTTAGGCAGTAACCTGGACAAGCCTGAAAAGATTTATCCACAGAGGTCGCAGATGAACACAAATTTGTCTTTTCATCGGTGAAAATGGTTCGATTAGGCTCACCACAAGTCTGTACCATCGGTGGTTCACTTCTGGCTAGCGGTGCTCATCGTTGAGGAAGCGCTATAGCCGACCATTGAACCTATCGCGTGGTCGTTTGGTGGTGTGTGGGGGGTACGCGCTCGCCCGGCACTCCATTTCCCCTTCCCGCGGGAAAAGGGGGAGGGGGGTTCGGCCTCCCACCCTCGCGGACTTAAGGGGGGGCTGGGCAAGATTAAGCAAGTGCATGGTACTCCCCTCAGCGATTAAGTATACTCTTGGTCAATCCTTCGCCTTAGGCAATTCTGGAGATTGACATCCTTTTCCACCCGAGTCCAGTTATTTATATGACCCCATTATCCTTTATCCGCACATGGCTAAAGAAGGCCATCGTTAGACTTCTCCCCCGGTTACAAACCCAACAAGCCGACCTGGCTGACGTTTATTTTGCCTACCGCCTTTTGTTAGAGCGCCAGCCTGAACCAAAGGGATGGCAAAACTGGTATGACCGTGTCCAACACGGCCTGACATTAGAGGTTTTACGGACAACCTTCCTCACCTCGGCCGAATATCGCACTCAACATGATCCTGATCGGCATTTTTCTTTGGTGAAGACAGCCCATTTTCAGATTTATGTAGACCCGGATGATGTAAGCGTGGGCCGCACAATCCACGAGCACCAAGAGTATGAACCACACCTCACCACGTTTTTGCTACGCGAGTTGCGTCCGGATATGAATTTCCTGGATGTTGGGGCCAACATCGGCTGGTTCACGCTGTTGGCGGCCAGCCGCCTGACTGAGGGGCAAGTGATGGCGGTGGAACCGAATGGTTACAATGTGCAATTGCTGAACCGGAGTTTGATAGTCAATCAATTCAACCATGTGACGGTATACCCATTTGCCGCCACGGACGCGGCCGCGATCTTGGGGCTTAACTCTATTGGTTCAAATGGCCGCATTGCCCAGAGCAACCCGGCCATGCGCCAACAGCAATTTGTCCAGGGTTTACCCCTGGATCAACTTCTGCCCTCCACCACCAAAGTAGATGTGTTGAAAATTGATATTGAGGGGTACGAATGGATCGCCTTCAAAGGTATGGCTCGCTTGCTCCAACAAAATCGCCCCCTCATTGTGACAGAGTTCCACCCACAAGCCATTCGCGACTATACCGGTTATGCTCCCGAAGCCTATCTACAAACCTTGTTTGAGCTGGATTATGAGGTGAGCGTGTTACTGCCTGATGGCGAGGTGCAAGGGATGGCTGAAAAGGAAGCGATTATGGCCCATTGGCAAATGGTGAATGAACAGGCGGGGCGAACGGGGCAAATGCATCTGGATTTGGTGGCGCGGCCGCATCATTACCTTCCCTGAAAATTAACCACACCCTACCCTGGTTGATCATCCGCCAACTTAATCGCTACTTCCACTTCCCATTTCGTTTTGCGCGGCTCGATTTTAGGATCGGTGAGATAGGTCTCGTAGCGGCCGCGAAAGGCATCCCCTTTGGCATCGTCCCAGCGGTCCCAGGCGATGCCGTTGGTTTTGGCCCATTCGACCAGGGTTTTGTTGCCAGTATAGCCATTGCCCACGTAAACCAGACTGGCATAACGACCCGCTGGCAACACTCCCGCAGACACACGATTATCGCCTGGCAACGCGGCCGCGACCGGTGCGCCTACTTCCATATCCATTTCCCCAGCCATATCAATGACGTGGTAGCGCAGGAAAAGCGGGCCTGTTGCTTCTACGCCCTGCTGTTCCAACCAAACAGTTATTTCCTTAAATAGTTTGCCTAACACTTTAAACATGCCTTTCATCGGTGTCTGGATACGTATGCCGATATAAGGCTTTTCGGCCCGGTAATCAATCCTGGGTTCGGTGACTGTAGTCATGGGTATTTGTCCTTTTCCTGGTACTTTCTCCATAGGGTCGTGAAGGTACAGTGGGTCTCGGCAAGAAACCCCCTGTTTTTACAAGCTTACTCGACTTTGGCGAAAATTAGAACGACCTCTGGAAATCTCTCAGTCTCTCAATCTCTTAGTCTCCAGAGGTAAGATTAAAAAACGCCAAACTCCAGAAGCTTACTCATCGGCCAGTTTGATAGCGACTTCGGTCTCCCAATTGGCGGGGTCTGGCTCCTGATCCGGGTCGGTGTGGTATATCTCCAAACGAGAACGGAAGGCATCACCGTTCTCATCGTCCCAGCGATCCCAAGACAGACCATGCGCCTCGGCCCAGCCAATAAGGACAGCATTTGCTTCCATAAGGCCATCGTAAGGGCCGCGATAGAGGAGTGACGCATATTGGCCTGCGGGAAGAACGCCAAACGAAACGGAGCCGCTACCAGACAAACTCCCTTCTACGGGGTAAGCCATCTCAATATCGAGTTTTCCCGGCATATTAATGATGTGGTAGCGTATGAAGGGAGCACCGACCGGTGTTATCGCTTGTTTTACGAGCCAGGCGGCTGTTTCATCAAACAGTTGCGGTATCACCGTCGGCAACTCCGATACAGCGGCCTGGGTACGAATGCCCACGTAGGGCTGTTCATGGCGGTAGATTATCTTGGGTTCAGTCGTCATCGTTATTCTCCTTTTTCAACCGGATATTGAATTTCTGTCACATAGGTTGGATCATCCAGGCGAATGGGGGTTCGGTTATATAAATTGATCTCCCGATCCGCACCGGCAATACGATAGTTGTTGGCCTCAATCCAGGTGCTGACGGCTTCGTGGGCTTCGTTGATGGTGTTGTAGGGGCCGTAATGAATGGTGGTCGCCATCAGGGCCGCCGGGAGTTCGTGAACACACATGCGTCCGTTGTCTGGCACGCGGCCGCGAACAAAGAATGCGGCCGCGCCATCCACATCCGTCTCCTTGTACTCACTGTCATACCACAGCACCAGCGTTTGACCACCGTGACCGGGGTTTGGCCCTAGCGCTGTCCCTACATGGTCGCCCAACGCTTCATATACCTCAGCAAACAGCGCCCCAACCGCACTGTGATGGGGCAGAATCGCCCGCACTGAGGCGACGAGCTGCGGTTCAATTTGTTTAAGGATCACATCATAAGGTGATACCTGTTCCTCTCGTTCGATTTGCTGCAAACGCGTTTCAACTTCAAGAAGCTGACTCTGCGCCTCGGCAAGCTGCTGACTGAGCTGGGCATGACGCAGACGGAGCATACCGCGCATCTGTTCGGGGGTTAAGCCTTCAGCCAGAACCGCACCAATCTGCTCCAAAGAGAAGCCCAGCCCTTTCAAAGCCAGGATACGATGCAAGCGGGGCAATTGGCTGGCCGAATAGTAGCGGTAGCCGGTAAACCGATCGACTTTAATGGGTTTGAGCAAACCTATTTCGTCGTAATAGCGCAAGGTAGGCACCGATATCTGCACGAGCCGGGAGAATTCGCCGATCTTGATCATTCCACCACACCTGAAAATAACTTTCCCTTGTGCTTCCGCTACTCAGAAACAAGGCGGATTCGTGTCCGGAATCGAGGCTTTAGCCGGTCAACGCTGGCCCGCTAAAGCGTCTACGCCGAAGCGCATAGCCTTGTTTCTGCTCTTATTGAACGGGCGCACCGCCTGTGGATACTCTCAGAAGAAACGCTTTAATTATGGCCCAAGTATAAACCCTCAAGCCACTTGAGAGTCAAGACAAATGTTCTACAGAGATTACCATTCAACGGAGCACTCACCAAGGTGGATGAAAACTTTAACCACAGATTTCACAGATGAGTCTACTGAAATAACGCACGCCAAGGCGCCAAGAACGCCAAGTCACCAGAGAAAAATTCGTGTTAATTCGTGCAATTCGTGGCTTCTTTCAGTAAACCCACAGATTGACACAGATTTTTCTTTTCTCTGCGTTCTCTGCGTCTCTGCGGTTCGTTATTTTCGTAGGAACTCGCCACTCGCACACTCGCCACTCGCCACTTGTTTTCACACGAGCCACCTGCCGAGTTCCCCTGAGTTCCTACGAGTTCCCCCGACTCTCTCACTCCCAATCGCCAATCACAAAGGGCTATGCTAGACTAGAGGCCATCCCATTTGCCCATACCCTAACCTGAGCAAGTCAGAACCAAAAGAAGGAACACAGAGGGCCATAAAGATGACACAGAGAGTCACAGGGTTTTAAGAACAATCCGCTTTTTTCTCTGTAAATCTTTGCGTCTTCACCTCTGTGCGCTCTGTGTCACCTCTTTTCCCCCTTCTACCCACCAATCTGGCTCCAGGTCCTGCATCCCCAAGGAGACCCTATGCGTGCCGCCGATCTGCCCCTTTATTACAACGCCATCCACATCCTGGAGCACAATCTGGCCGAACGAGCCGATAAAGTAGCCCTGTGTAGCCCGTCGCGCACCCTGACGTTCCGTGAAGTAAGTGATGAGGTTAACCAGGTTGCCAACGCCCTGCGCCGTCTGGGCGTGCGGCTGGGAGATGTGGTTGGGGTGCTGGCTTTTGATTCGCCGGAATGGGTGACGGTTTTCTTCGGCACGCTCAAGATTGGCGCGGTATCGCTTGGTATAAACACGCTACTGACGCCCGCCGAGCATGATTTCATTTTGCGGGACAGCCATTGCCGGGTGCTGGTGGTGCAAGATACTCTCTGGCCGGCCCTGGAGCCGGTTTGTGCTAACCACCCGTTTGTGGAGCAGGTGATTGTGATTGGGAACGCGGCCGCATCTCCCGCCCTCTCCTACACCGACTGGATCGCCAGCGAACCCACCCAGGCCCACACCCAAGAAACCCACCGCGAAGATTTGGCTACCCTCAACTACTCCAGCGGCACCACCGGCCAACCCAAGGGCATTCCCCACGCCCACAAAGATTTGCCCCTCACCGCCCAACTGTGGGGCGTCAACATTCTCGGTCTGCGCGAAAGTGATCGCACCTTTGCCGTCGCCAAACTGTTCTTCACCTTTGGCACGGGCGGCAACCTGATTTTCCCCTGGTATGTGGGGGCCAGCGTCGTCCTTTACCCCGGCCCACCCCGCCTCATCAGCAACGTCCTTGACCTGATTGTGCGTTTCCGGCCCACCATTTTCTATAACGCCCCCACCGGTTATGCCATGGCCCTGGCTATGCCCGACCTTACCGAAAAATACGATCTCTCCTCGCTGCGTCTGTGCGTTTCCGCGGGCGAATCGCTGCCCGCCCCCATATGGCAACAGTGGAAAGAGCGCACCGGTCTGGACACCATTGACGGCATCGGCGCGACCGAGATTTATCACATTTTCCTGTCTAATCGGCCCGGCGACATTCGTCCCGGTAGTAGCGGTAAACCGTTTAAGGGGTTTGAACTGCGACTGGTGGATGAGATGGGCAACGACGTACCGCCGGGAGAGATCGGCAACCTGCTGGTGAAGGGAGAGACAACGGCCTCCTATTATTTGCATCAGTATGAAAAGAGCCGCCAGACCTTTCGCGGTGAATGGTTTTTTACGGGCGACAAATATGTGGTGGATGAGGATGGTTACTACTGGCACGCCGGTCGCTCCGATGACATGATCAAGGCGGGTGGCATCTGGGTCTCCCCCACCGAGGTGGAAAGTACCCTGCTCAGCCATGCCGCCGTGCTGGAATGTGCCGTGGTCGGCGTGGCCGATCAGTCTGGGCTGTATAAACCGAAGGCGTTTGTGGTGCTGCGGCCCGATTTTGCCCCATCTGCCGAACTGTCCCAGGAATTGATTGCTTATTGTCGGGAGAAGATGGCGGAATATAAGCGGCCGCGATGGATTGAGTTTGTGCCCGAACTACCCAAAACCGCCACCGGCAAAATCCAACGGTTCAGGCTTCGGGCCGGTTAGCCCTGGTATAAAGAGAAGAAAATCGGCCACGAATTTCACCCTCGTCCATTGACCTTGGGGATGCTTCGGGTAACTGCGGACAAACCTTCTGTCGGTTAGGTGACTCATTCGTGAAATTCGTGGCTAAATTCCGGTAATCCTATCCGTGTCATCCGGAAATCCGGGACTAATTTTAAAGAGATGAGTCAGACAAAGTTTTTGCTGGATGAGAGTCGTATCCCTAAAGCCTGGTACAACATCAATGCCGACATGCCTGTACCACCACAACCGGTACTGCACCCAGGCACCAAAGAGCCGGTCACGCCGGATTTTCTCTCGGTGCTGTTTCCCATGAGCCTGATCATGCAGGAGATGAGTCCCGACCGTTGGATTGAGATTCCTGAGCCTGTGCGTGAAATCTATAAGCTGTGGCGACCCACGCCGATGCTGCGGGCGGTACGGCTGGAAAAGGCATTGGATACCCCGGCTCATATTTATTACAAGTATGAAGGGGTTAGCCCGGTGGGGTCTCATAAACCGAACACGGCAGTGGCCCAGGCGTTTTTTAATAAGGAAGCGGGCACGAAGGCTCTAACAACGGAAACGGGGGCGGGCCAGTGGGGTTCGTCGCTGGCGATGGCCTGTCATTTCTTTGGCCTGGAGCTGGAAGTGTATATGGTGAAGGTGTCGTATCACCAAAAGCCGTATCGGCGCATCATTATGCAAAACTTTGGGGCTGAGGTATATGCCAGCCCGACGGATCGCACCAATTACGGGCGGGCGTTGCTCAGCCAGGACCCGGATTCACCCGGTTCGTTGGGGATTGCTATTTCGGAAGCGGTGGAAGCGGCCGCGACATCCGGCGGCAGCAAAAAGTATAGTCTTGGCTCGGTGCTGAACCATGTGCTGATGCACCAGACCGTGATCGGCCTGGAAGCGTTGGAGCAGATGGAGTTGGCGGGTGAATACCCGGACATTGTCATTGGTTGTGCTGGCGGTGGTTCTAATTTTGCTGGTTTTGCTTTCCCATTCCTGCACCAAAACCTGACCAACGGCAAGAGTAGCCGCATTGTGGCCGTAGAACCGGCTTCATGTCCTAGCCTGACCCAAGGAACCTACACCTTTGATTATGGTGACACAGCGGCGATGGCTCCCATTGTGAAGATGCACACGCTGGGGCACACCTTTGTGCCACCGGGAATTCATGCGGGTGGCTTGCGTTATCATGGCATGTCCCCGCAGGTGAGTGCGCTGGTTCATGCCGGGTATATCGAGGCCAGGGCGGCGCATCAACTGGAAACGTTCGCGGCCGCGGTGCAATTCTCCCGCACTGAAGGCATCATCCCGGCCCCGGAATCCGCTCACGCCATTCGTGCCGCCATTGACGAAGCCCTTAAGTGCAAAGAAACGGGTGAAAAGAAAGTGATCGCCTTCAACCTCTCCGGGCATGGACATTTTGACATGACCGCCTACGAGGCGTACATGCAAGGGGAACTACAAGATTACGCCTACCCTGCCGAAGCCGTAGCCGAGGCGATGACCCACCTGCCAGAAACAGCGTTTTAGCGAACGAAAAACGAAAAGCTATCAGCTTGTCAGCCCTGCTTTTCTATGCCGGGCTGACTGGCTGATGGCTGACAGGCTATCTTCACAGGAGTTCCCCATGAGCGGGGCGCTCACAAAGATGAATGAAAATTTATCCACAGATGACACAGATTCACACAGATTTTTCTTTTCTCTGCGTTCTCTGCGCCTCTGCGGTTCATTATTTTCGTAGGAGTTCCCCATGGGCCTACGGCGCACCAAGATGAATGAAAATAACGCCACCATTTTCATCCTCATCCGTGTTCTTTCCTATCCGTGTTTCCATTATCCGTGGCTATTTTCGCAGGAGTGTTTTATGTTGAAGGGTGAAAGGGTGTTGTTGCGGGCGATGGAGCGCGGGGATTTGGAGCGGCTATGGCAGTTCAACAACGATCTGGCGGTGGAGTTGGCGGGGGTGGCGACCCGCCCATGCCGCAGTCGTTGGCGCGGTTAGAAGCGGAGTTTGCGACCAAGGTGGGGAGTGGCGGCCGCGACGGGTCCTCATTCGTCATTGAAGCCGATGGGCAGGTGATTGGGCATTGTGGTCTTTTTAATTTTAATGATACGACGCACACCTGCGAGCTAGGGATCACCATTGGTGATAAGGCGTATTGGGGTAAACATTATGGTCGGGAAGTGGTGGGTCTACTGCTGGAATACGCCTTCCGTTACCGCAACCTGCGGCGCGTCTTTTTACGCACCGATGGCCGCAACATTCGCGGACAGAAGGCGTACAAAGCGTGTGGCTTTGTGGAAGAAGGGCGGCTCCGTGCCCATGCTTACAGCGATGGGGCGTATGATGATCTCGTTTACATGGGCATCCTGCGCGAAGAGTGGCAGAATCAACCGAACGCCCAGGAGAAGGAATGATTTCGTCTGTATGTGACTGCTGATAGATGACGCGGCCGCGGCTCATCGTTATGGTGAATTCCTAGGCCTGCCAGTGGTGTTCGCCTGAGCATGAGGATGGAATAGGGGTGGCTCCGCGTCCACACCTACAGCAACGGCGCGTATGACGACCTGGTATTCATGGGCATCCTACGCGACGAGTGGCAAAATCATTAATGTCCAACAGATGACTTCTTGTACACTAAGTCCTCATATCTTTTCGATGTAATGCACTGAGTAGACCACCAATTTTCCCAATACCGATCTTGTCCCTAGCTGCGATCCTTATAGCTTCTTCAGTAAATTTAGCTTCGGGACGAGCAATAAGGATAAAATCGCCAGCCTTTAGCATTGATGGTTTGGAATGATAATCATGCAAGGTATATAGATAGCTGTCACTCAAGTGCACAATAACTTCGGGTAAAGGGCTTATTCTCTCAATTCGATACAAAATATCGCTATCATGTCTAATGACCGAAGAATTGACCACTCTGCTGTGCTCTTTCATGCGTTCTCTAAAATAACGGATTATGCTAAAGTGTAAATTTCTTCCCATATAATTAGCTCTTTTTTCATTTTTGCATCAACTGTCTTTTTAGACTTAGATTCTCAAGGAACTCATAGTAGTCTTCCATCTCCAAGCTAGAAAAAGCATTAATGTGGAGAAGTCGGCTAAATTCTAGTAGGAAATCCTCTTTCATTCTGTCGAGCCTTTGGTTATTCGTATTTATTTCCGCCATCGTCGTGTTGTCTAATAGAAGAAATACATCTACATCAGCACCCA
>JADJUV010000022.1 GCA_016716885.1 Candidatus Trichofilum aggregatum
TTCTTCGTTGGCGGCGCGTAGCTCTTCTTCTTGGGATTGTAAGGCTTCGGCTTGTTGACGGGTTTCGGCCAGGAGTTCATCAATTTGGGCACGGGCCAGGGCGGTGTTGAAAACGATGGCGATACTGCGCGCGGCCGCGGTTAGAAACTCCATCTCTGAAGGGGTGAACGCTGTCCATTTACCGATTTCGATAGCCCCTACCACCCGGTTTTCATGCAGGAAGGGCAGAGCCAACAAAACACCAGGCGGAGATTCACCCAACCCGGAACGAATGGTTAAATAATCGGCGGGAATCTGGGTCAGAGTAATGGGCTGTTTTTCCAGGACAGCCTGCCCCACCAGACCTTCACCGATAATAAATTGATTCGCCAGGTGCTTGCGTTGGGAGTAGGCATAACTGCCCTGTAACTGGAGACGATGGCCTTCTACCAGATACAAAACGCCCACTTGCGCTTCGGTAATGAGGCATAACTGGCGAATGACGTTACGGGCCAGGGTGGCAATGTCCTGTTCACCACTCATCACTTCGGCCAAAACCGCCTGTCCGGTTATTTGCCACACCTGATCCGCCATTGCTTTTTGGGCGGCTTCGGCGTCCTGGCGGGCTTGTTCGGCGTTGTGGGTACGCTCCTCAATCTGGCGAGCCAGGGTAGCCTGAAACTGTTGTAGCTCCTGGTTACGGTGAGCGAGTTCCTTTGATTGCACTTGAATACGTTCAATGAAGCTGCGAATGCCGCTATTAGCCAGGAAGAGTAAGGCGGCCACGGTGGCGTTGGTCAGGCTGGCGGAAATCCAGACACTAATCTCTAAAGGGTCGGTGAGGGCCGTAGGAGGCGGCAATAATCCCGCCAGTTCGGCCTGATAAAGGGCATAGAGGGTTATGATGTTGATGGAAGTTATGACGACGATGCCCCTGCGCTCAAATAACAAGGCGCTAATGATGATGGTAACGACAAAAATGACGGCTGAAGGGACGCGAATGGAGCCGAAGTTAAGCATTAAAACGATGGCTTGGGTATAGAACAGGGCTACGACTAGAAAGCCGATGAGGCGAACATAACCGCGACGCAGGGCCAACCAGAGGAGCGCATAAACGACAGAAACGGCGAGAGCTAAGAGTAAGACGGGGACAACCTGGGGATCGGCGTTTGTGTTGTTGTTGAAGAGATAGATGACGGAAAAGAGGATGGCAATGAGGAATAGGGTTAACAATATGTAATGAAGCAGACCCGCGATGCGGGTTTGTTCCGGGTCGGCAAAGGTGGGGGGGGTGAGCCAGGTGATGAACCGCGGCCGCGTTTCTGTTGGTATCTGCTCGTTCATACTTGTCCTCTTAGTGCCTTATAAGGCAACTTCTTGTACAGAAGGCAAGAAGTGTTCCGCAGATGACAGAGATTTACGCAGATAAAATCTGTGTCCATCTGTGAAATCTGTGGATAAATCTTTTCTGGCTGGCCCCGGTTAGGAAAAAGCCAGTCTGTTTTTCAGGTCGGCAATGGTGGCTTCTAGCTCGGCCTTTTTTTGTTGCCATTCACGGACAGACCTGTGCAGACTTTCGGCCTGGATTTCCCATTCTTCATTGGTTGTCCGTAACTCTTCTTCTTGAGCCTGTAACTCTTCGGCTTGTTGTTGGGTTTCCATGAGCAATTCATCAATGCGGCCGCGGGTCTGCGCCGTATGAAAAGCAATGGCAATATTTTCCGCCACACTATTCAAAAACCCCGTCTGGCGGGCTGTCCATGAACTCATGCACCCCATCTCCACCACGCCGATGACCCTGTTTTCATAAATGAGGGGATGCAGAAGTAACTGTTGGGGCTGAATAGAGCCGATACTGGTGGCGAGTGACACATAGTTTGGGGGGCACATGAGCGACCAGTAATGTTTTCTGGCTCACCACCACTTCCCCCACCAAACCTTCACCCGCGCGAAATTGCTGTTTTTCTGCGGTATACGGATAAGCGTAACTGCCTACCCGCATATAATGAGCGCCTTCACGCAAAAAAATGGCCCCCAACGGGGCATCCAGATAAACGCATAATTGCTTAATGATTTTTTGGGCCAGGACAGAGACATCTTGTTCGCCGCGCATCTGGGTGTTGAGTTCCGTCTGCCCTGTGGTGAACCACATTTGTGTCTCTATCAAACGACGGGCAGTTTCAGCTTCCCGTTGGGCGGCTTCGGCCTGTTGTCGGGCCAGTTCGGCCACCTGAGTCCGCTCAATGACCCGGTTTTCCAGGTCATTGCTGAGAGCCTGTAATTGGCGATTATTCTGTTCGATTCTTTCCAGGGCGGTGCCCAAGGTGTTGATCAAAAGCCGGTTGAGCACAACGACCAGAATGAAGATCAGGGACAGGTCTCGCGCCGTTTCTGTGGATTTGTCTGGGGTGGGGATAATGAGGCCGATAGCTTCAGCCTGGGCCATAAGGAACGCGGCCGCGATAGAAAAAAGTGCTACCAGTAACGCCACGCGCCAACCCAACAACAAACTAGCGATCAGAATAATCACAATATACGTCAGTATCGCCGTATCCTGCACCCCATCGGAATTCCAGGCCAGGTAAGTAAACGTGATCCACGCCCCTATCAACAATAAAACCATCGCCTGACGCAAATAACCCCGTCGCATCAGCGTCAACAGCCCACCCAAAAACACCATTAACCCCATCATGATCTGGTGCAAAGGAGAGAACAGATTGCTACCTGTGACTACTCTGGTGATGATGTAGACCAACAGCAACCCCAAACCCGCCAGCAAAATGGCGTGCAGATATTGGGCCAGACGATTCTGGTCTTCATCACGGAAATCAGGGGGCGTAAGCCATGATTTTATCTGTTCCAACATAAGTTCCTTACTTTGGCTCTTTGAGAATTCAGGGGTTGATCCCAGTAGTAGGGGCCAACCCTTGTAGTCGCCCTCGCCTGGGTAGGCCCAAGGCCGACGCCTATACTACCCATCACCCCGCAAAATCCCCAAGACCCCTTACTTTGATAACAACCGCTTGTCCAAATGCACAAGATAAGACCCTATCTGGGCTAACGGCAAAATATGGGGCGATTGGGTGTAAGCAATGGCCGCCAGTGGCATCGCCGAGGCGAACGCAGTGTTGGGGTCTTGCACTACCACCAGGCCCCCCCTTTTCTGAATCGTGCGTAGGCCCGCCGCCCCATCCTGGTTAGCGCCTGTCAATATTACCCCCACTAACCTCTGCCCATACGTGTCAGCCGCACTGTCAAACAGGATATCAATGGAAGGACGAGCAAAATTGACTTTGGGATCGATTGAAAGAGAAAATATCTGCTCATCTTCTATAAGGAGATGGTAATTGGCCGGAGCCAGGTAAACATAACCCGGCTGTATGGATTCTTTTTCCTCAGCTTCCTTGACGTAAAGGGAGCATAAACCGTCATAATGATGGGCCAGGTAATTATCTTGCCGGGGGTGGAGATGTTGGACAACGATGAGCGGCCAAGGATAATCGGCCGGAAAAGCGGGCAATATTTGGCCCAAGGCTTCTGTGCCCCCTGCCGAAACTCCTATGACAATAGCCCGCTCGTGACTCTTCATCAAACAGCTTGTTTTTGATAAATACGCGCTTTTTCGTCTACTACCCGGAAGCGGCTCTGGACATCTAAGAAATGAATGCTCTCTTTCAGGCCCAGGCACAAGAATCCACCCAAGGTCAGGCTGTTCGTCAAAAGGTTTAGGACGTGATTCTGTAGGGTTCGATCAAAGTAGATGAGAACATTGCGGCAGAAAACCAGATGAACTTCACTAAAAACCCCATCCGTCACCAGATTGTGGTTAGCAAATGTGATATTTCTTTTCAGCCCCGGGTCCAGGCGTGCCAGATCATACTGGGCATGATAGTAGTCGCCGAACGATCTGTGTCCGCCCGCCCGCTGATAATTACTTGTGTGTTGACGCATCTCTTTCAGGGGATAAATGCCTTCTCGGGCTTTTTGTAAGGCATCATCGTTGAAGTCGGTAGCAAAAATGGTGACCCGATCATACAACCCTTCTTCCTGGAGCAGAATGGCGAGTGAATATACTTCTTCACCGGTGGCGCAACCAGCGTGCCATACTTTGACAAAGGGAAAAGTTTCTAAGTAGGAGACGATTTTCTCTCGTATTGCCTGATAAAAAAGAGGGTCGCGGAACATCTCGGTGACGGTAATGGAGAATTCCTGGACAACCTCACGGGCAAAATTGTCGTTGTGCAGAAGCAAAGGAATCAACTGGCTGGCATGAGTAACGCCCTTTTTCAGGATGAGCCGCCGGACGCGTCGCCGGACGCTGGCCTGGGCGTAATGACGAAAGTCATAACCATGCCGTTGATAAAGTGCCTGTAAAAACAAGGAAACTTCAATTTTTTCCAGGTCGGTTTCGTTCATAAATTTTAATAGGGTGTGATAGGCAAGGCTTAACTGAGAAGAGTGGCACGCTTACGGTTTCTTGGCGATTAACCGGGCAGGTTCGTTGTAATCTTTGGAGATGGAAGTAATGACGAAGTGCAAAGTTGGGGCAAGGGAACCGTTAGGCAGAGAGTTTAGCCAGGAAACAGGTCTGGGGCTAGCAAAATAGGTCAAATTTACCAGGGCGCTGGTGTTATTGAGGGGTGGACAGCCCGCGGCCGCGGACCATCAGCCAGATCAGTAAAAATAGCCAGGGCAAAAAACCAAGGCCGGTAATCAACGTAGGGGCAAACCAGAGCCGCTTCCATGAGCTAATCTGGGCTTCACTGCTGTCCTGTGAGTCATACAAAACCTGCACCTGCTCCCCAACCTCATAATCCGGGGGCAACGAGCCAATGCCATCCGTGAAACGCACCGGGCGACTATCTTCAGGCTGAAACTCCACCACCGGGTAATAGGCCCCGGAACGATTGCCATCCTCGTTACTCACGTAATAACTGTTATCAACAATAACACCCGTCGTCGCCTCAAACTTATTTACCAGTTGCTGCGTTTCCGCCACCTCGTACAGCCCAATGCCTAGAAATGGACAGCTAATGAGGCCTAAAAAAAGGGTGATCGGCCAAAATAGGGGATCGGAGATAAGACGATAACGTATCAGGTTCAAAAACGACATCATGAGGCTCCCACCAGGAGAAGAATCAAAATATAGCTGGCAAGAAAAAGGTTGTGACGATACAGCCCCTCACCCTAACCCTCTCCCCAGGGAGAGGGAACCAACTCCCCTCTCCCGCTTGGGGAGAGGGGCCGGGGGTGAGGGTAAGCTGTTTCGGTAATCGCCACAGCCAGAGAATCTCTATAGATACAAAAGGCTTTGGTTCGTAGTGACCGCTTTAGCGGGCTGGCGCAGCCCGCTATTGAAGATTTCCGAAATAACACTGGCATAGAGAGGAGTGAGCACACCCACGTGCGAACGGGTGTAAACCAGGCGGCACATAGACCTGCCTTACTCCTTAATGCCCGTATTAATTTGTTAAGAAACGAGAATTAAATAACTTACAGGAGACCGGAAACGAGTACCTCGTCACGAAAGTCAGACTGGCGTTTTTATGACAAGCCTCACCCTCGGTTTGTCGCCGGAAACCCCCACCCCTAACCCCGCCCCCAGGGGCGGGGAACTTTTCTGGGCGCGGTTTTCGGGGCGAAGGCCCCGAAACCGCGCTACCAGGGTTCCCCCTTCCCCCCGGGAAGGGGGTTAGGGGGATGGGTCTTCCGACTCAATCTACGAAGGGCTTAGGTAAAGTTGGTCGAGTCTCTCGTCTCAGTTCCGTGGGTTATTTAATCCTTAATCCTAAGCCTCTAAAGCGGTCACTACGAACATTGAAAGCTGTAGATCGAACAGCTTGCCTGGTTTACCGTTCCAGGGGTTCCGTATAAATGACATCGTTGGTTGTGCCGTTGGGTAGGGTGGCGAGCAGACGTTGACCGGTTTGGGGCAGATAAAGGCCTACCTCAACGGGGTATACACCCGAGGAAAGTTCCGCTAGAGGGATGGTGTACTCATCTATCACCACTTCGCCTGCCAACCAGCGGCTGGTAGGATAGGTACCTTGCCGGGGAGCCTGATCCGATTGCCAGGGGCAACAAAGGCCGTCGGGGTCAAGCAGATGAACAAAAACGGCATAATCAGCCGTGGGGATGCGGCTGGCCTGCCAGACCAGTTTTAGATGGGCCTCGGTCTCTGTAACCGACCAATCGTAACCAACCAGTACGATTTCGCCGCCAAAATTGGCCTGGACGGGAAACATAAGGGGTGGTTGCTCAAACGAGCGCTCGGTGGCCCCACCGGTTATTTCGCCCAAGGTTTGTGAATACAGCGACTCGTCATCTGTACCCAAAACACGCACATTGAGCGAGTAATTCCCGGCGGCTAAATCCGGGGGAATGAAGATGGTTTGATGATCGTGCAGGAAAAGGGGGGTGGGCCATTGGTGGAAAGGGAATGTGCCGTGTACGGGTTGGGTATCGCGCAAAATTTCGCCATAACCGTCAGGTCGGTATATCTCAAAGCGCAACGTTAAGGGGGATAAAGGCAAATCGGCTTGCCACCACAGGCTGAGATTGAGAGGGGCGCCTGTTTCCACCTGGGTGGTAATGGGTTCGTAGCCGACGAGTTTCAGGTATGGCAGGATGGAGGCGTTGAGAACCTGCGGCGGCTGAGGAATGACGGCCGGTTGCCGACCGGGGGTGAGCGTAATGGCTTCCAGGGTGGCCGTCGTGCCGGCAAAACCGCCCGTCTGGTCGAGTCGGGCCAGGCGTTCATTGGTTTCCGGGGTGAAGAAGCCAACTTGTAGACGGTACGTTCCGGGAGGCGTGCCAGACGGCACGGGTAAGGTGACATGTTGCAAGATGGTGTCGCCGGGTTGCCATTGTTCGCTGGGGTAAGCATTGCTTTCGACCTGGCTCCAGCGGTAACCCCAGGCATCTTCCAGGTGGACAAAGGGCTGGTAGTTGTTCTGAGGCAGGTTTTCCACGTGCCAGACGAGGGTTAGATGCAGTTGCTCTCCTACAGCGGCGGGTTGAACGGTGTAACCAGTGAGATTGATGATGTGGGCGAAGTTGGCTTCGAGCGGGGAATGGTGGGCGGGAGCGTGGGCGGGGTGGCCCATTGGTAGGCCATGAAGGCGGGACGACCGTCGGGGGCGGTGGTTCCGGTGATGACGGTGGCCTGGCTTAGAACAGTGGTTAACCAGTCAGGGGCGGGGCTGTTGTGGGGGTAGATGGCTAAGGTTGGCCCGTCTTCCGGCCAGGCTATGGCCTGGCTGCCGGGAAGCCAATGTATTTGTGGGTATTTTTGGCTGAGAAAGGCGGCGGTAGGATGGCGGTAATGCCGGGCGGCCATGTAGATGGTATGGTCGGTGGTATCGTATTGGTCGAGCCACGCGGCCGCGGCCGCGATATCCCCATCGGATTCATAAAACAGGTCGGTACGGGTGGCCCATTGGCGAAAATACAGGTTGGCCGTGAGTCCCCCCTGGATACCGAGGGTGAGAAGAACGACGAGAACGGTTGCGGCCGCGAACCATTGCGGCCGCTGCCGTTGTACCCCATCACGCAACAGCCACTCCACACCCAAGGCTGGCAGCACCATCACAAAAGGTAAGATACCAAAGGCACGAATATTGCTGGGGACGATTTCGCTGGTAGCCAGAGCCGTGGGTAAGAGCATAAAAAACGGCGTCAGAATCACGATCAGCCAACTGCTTCGTTGCCAATCGCTTTTGGCCTGGTAGAGACGGGTAAGGCTATAAACCAGACCGGCTAAGAGAAATCCACCCCATACCCAACCAAAAATGGGTCGCCCCGGATCGTTGTAACGCCAGTAAGGATCGCCTTCGATGAAGAGCATTCCCAACGATTTGACCAGGCTTTGCCCCAGAGTGAGTTGGTTTTCGTTGGTGGGAGCGACCTGTAGGATGCGCACCCAGAAGGCATCAGGGTTTTGGCGAAAGTAGAGGAGTAGGGGAATGAGGGCTAAAAAGGCCAGGGCCACGACATAACCCAATTGCTCTAGCCGGTGTTTCCACCTTTGCCGGTTAAACAGGCAGGGGAGTAAAGCCAGGGCCACCGGTACAGGAAAGAGGCGGGCGGAAAGATAGGTGTAGGCGGTCAGCCCCAAAAACAGTCCGCCCAGGGTAAGCCAGCGCCATTGATCCCGGCGTAGCCCGCGCCATAGGGCTGCGACGGTGAGTCCCTGGAGTAAGGGTTCGGTGATAACGCGGAAGCCCAGGTGGCTGAATAAAATATGCCAGAAAGTGACGGCCAAAATCGCGGCCGCGAACACCGCCACCCCTCGTTTGCGCGTTAGTTCCAGGGTCATCCAGTAGGTCACAGCCACTGTCAACAGCCCTACCAGGGCTGAGGTGTAGCGCATGGTAAAGACGGATGAACCAGCCAGGCGAGTTACGCCACCCGCCAGGTAGAAGAAGAGCACATCTTTGCCGGTGTAGCTGGGGATGAACACGGGCCGGTAGCCCTGGAAGGCAATCTCCTGAAGGATGACCCCGTTGGCGGCTTCGTCGTAATGGATGGGTGGGGGGGCAGTGGTGAGACGGGGAAAGCGGAGCGCGGCCGCGGTCAACAAGCATATCACCATGAGTACCCAGGCTTGATTCCGTGTCATAAGGTGTGATTCTAACCATAGCCGGGAAGATCGTCGAAAAACAATAGGGGTTGGCCTTGCCCCTCACTGTTCAGGTTATGGGGGTCCTTCGTTTTCAGCCAGTCCCCCCTTCCTATCTGAGTAGGAACAGGGTACTGAGATTTGTGAAAAAAGTCACAAGCGTAGGTTGGGCGTATAATTTACGTATGGTGGGCGTCATGTGGCCTGGAATATACACTGTAGAATTAGGAACTAAGGGTAAATATCTTCTTCTTCTCCTCCTTTAGACGAGAGTCATGGTCTGGCTAACCTGACTCTCAAAAAATCCAGCGGGTCACATTTATGTGACCCGCTTTTTTTTGTTTATGAACCAGGTGTATAGGCAACAGCCTGGCTAAGTTCACGGCTTTTCCGAAGTCCGATTTTTTAGCACTGAGCCATCGTATCGGGTATTTTCCCCCACCCCTAACCCCGTCCCCAGGGGCAGGGAACTTTCTAAAGTGCCGGTTTTCGAGCGCGCCGACGCGCTCGAAAACCGGCACTTCTTGTATTTCCCCCCTTCCCGAAGGCAAGGGGGGAGGGGGATGGGTCTTCCGACTAAACCGACTAAGGAGTTGTGTAAAGCGATACTCGTTGACTTTGGAAAAGCCCTGCTGGCTAAGTTGGCATTTGCGGGATGAATTAGCCAGAGCGAGTATAATTAGGCCGCTTTAGAATTTGAGACGAGCGTTTAGTCGGCTAATGAGAGGCGAAACCTGTCTGACAGACGATTTATCTTTCGTAGCTTTGCCTGAGTTTTTTAGTAACCCTAATAATGGCTTGCCAATGACAGAGTTGTGTATGACACCCAATTACCCGCAGCGTATTCATTTAGCCCATTTGCCCACCCCTTTGCAACCCCTAGATAGATTAACGCGCCATTTGGGTGGCCCGCGCCTGCTCATTAAACGGGATGATCAGACCGGTTTAGCCGGTGGGGGTAATAAAACGCGCAAGTTGGAATTCCTGCTAGCCGAAGCGTTGGCTCAGGGATGTGATCATGTCATTACGGTGGGCGGGCCTCAAAGCAATCATTGCCGCCAGACCGCGGCCGCGGCCGCGCATTGTGGTCTTTCCTGTAGCCTGGTTTTTAATGGGGAAGCCCCCGCCACCCTCACCGGCAATCTACTTCTCCACAAACTTCTCGGCGCGCATCTGTACTGGTCGGGGGCGCGGCCGCGGGCCGAACGTCTGCTAGAAGTGGTAGCCGAGGTCAAAAGATGGGTCGCAACCCGTTTGTGATTCCCTTGGGTGGCTCTAATGTGATGGGGGCCGCCGGGTATGTGCTGGCGATGGAAGAGATGATGGGGCAGATCGCGGCCGCGGATCAAAACGTAGATTTTATTGTGTTAGCCAGTAGCAGTGGCGGAACCCAGGCCGGTATTACTCTGGGGGCACACATTTACGGCTTTCGGGGGCAGACCATCGGCATTAGCATAGACCATGAAGCTACCGACCTGAAGATGCAGGTGGCCGCTCTGGCTACGGCCACCGCCACCCATTTGGGGTTAGGCACGATCTCCGTGATAGACCAGGTGGAAGTCAACGACGATTACCTGGGTGATGGTTATGGCATTCTGGGGGAAGTAGAACGCGAAGCCATTCAGTTGATGGCCCAGCAAGAAGGCATTTTGCTTGATCCTGTCTACACAGGTCGAGCGATGGCCGGATTGATTGATTTGATTCGGTGGGGAGCTTTTACCCGGCGACAGACGGTGCTGTTCTGGCATACCGGCGGCACGCCGGCCCTCTTTGCCTACGGCGAGAAGCTTCTCAGATAGCTGTTTGCGCGAGGGAAGTTTCGGTTTGGGTGGGGGTTGTGAATTGCCACTTCAGCGGGAATCCCTATGAGTTCGTATGACATTCTGGACCAAAGTTATAGCCGTGTGGCTGAAGAATATGCGACGCGTATTTTTGCTGAGTTGCAACATAAGCCGCTGGATCGGCAACTGCTGAACCGGCTGGCTGAGCGGACCCGCGGCCGCGGGCTGGTGTGTGATCTGGGGTGTGGGCCAGGGCAAGTTGCCCGGTATTTGTCTGAGCAAGGGGTAACGGTGATGGGGTTGGACGCGGCCGCGGGCATGATAGCTCAGGCGCAACAGTTAAACCCAGGCATCCCTTTTGTCCAAGGAGATATGTTAGCCCTGGATGTTCCAGATTCGGCCTGGGCCGGCATAGCTGCTTTCTACTCCCTCATTCACATTCACCGCCAGCAACTTCATCACGTATTAACCGAACTCAACCGTGTTTTACAACCCGGGGGCCTGTTATTGGTCTCTTTCCACATCGGTTCCGAGACTCTGCATCTGACTGAGTGGTGGGAACAACTGGTTGACCTGGATTTCCATTTCTTCCAACCGGCCGAAATGGCCCATTTTTTGGAGCAGGCCGGGTTTGTGCTTGAAGAAACGATTGAACGCGAGCCATATCCTGAGGTTGAACACCCAAGTCGCCGCTGTTATATCCTGGCGCGTAAATCCTAACCTGGACAAACCAGAAAATTTATCCGCCGATTAACGCCGATTTTCGCTGATTATAGAATCGGTGTTAATCCCAAAATCTGCGGATAATTTTCTTGTTAACTGTACAAGAAGTTAACTTGGAAGGTAGTAGCCTGGACAAGCCAGAACCACAGAGGTTTTGCCACGAATTAAACGAATTATCACGAATAAGGAATTCGACAGTGGCGTTTTTTGTTGGCCCCGGGAGGCCGAGGACAGGGGGGGGAAAAGGGATTTTGGGGGGTTTCCAAACCAGAGTCAAGTAAGGAAATAAAAATTCGTGTTAATTCGTGGCAGATCTTCTTGTTAACCTGAATTCCCAAAGAGCCAACTTAAAATATGATTGAAGATAAATTTTCGACGTATCAGCGCGAATCGCGCAAGACTTGGGGTGTCATTCCTATGAATCACCCTATTGTTTATCCGACGCTGGGACTGGTTAATGAAGCCGGGGAACTGGCGGGGAAGATCAAAAAAATCTTCCGTGACAAAGAGGGTGTTATTGGTGAGGAAGACCGGCAGGCCCTCAAACATGAATTGGGGGATGTGTTGTGGTATTTGACGCAGATTTGTACGGAGTTGGACCTGACGCTGGAAGATGTGGCGGAGGCGAATCTGGAGAAGTTGTTTTCGCGGCTGGAACGCGGCCGCATTCGGGGCGAAGGGGATAATCGGTAGGAATTTATCCGCAGATTTCTTCTTGGCGTTCTCGTCTTTGGGTTTTTGGAGGGTTTGCGGCGACGGTTTATCGTTGGTGAGAATGTCGGGGCGGGTGGTGGGGGTGCCCGGGGGGGGGGGGGGGGGGGGGGGGGATCTTGCCGGGGGAGCGCCGTTAAGTATGTGCAACAAATGGTCTGCGGGGGGTTTCGGGCGGTCGGCCCATGGTTCACTACCCAGAAAAGCGGGGGTTTCTTTTTTGCCCATTTCCTGCGCCCTGGGGTTAAGGTTGCCGTCAAAATTGATCCCCAGGACAAAAACCGGGTGGTGCTCAATGACACCATACCAGATATTGTGCAACGCAATCCCCAGCTACGCCGCGACAGTTAGTACCCCTGAGTTCACTGAAAAAATTTCACACAAAGGCGCGAAGGCGCAAAGTTGATAGAGGAAATTCGTGAAATTCGTGGCAAAAATCATATGGGTTAGGGCCGTTGTAACAGGGGCAAGAAGAGGTTGAAAAGTGGCGTGTCCCACACCTGTAATTTCACAATGAAGATGTCATAGTCGCCGTTGAGGGTGGTGTTGTAGGCGCCAGGGGTGACGGGAAAATCGGCCGAGCGGGTGGAGCCGGAAAGGATGAGTGTGCCCCCTGGCCCGACCAACACCCCACTGCCTTCGTCCTCATCTTCACCACCAAGAAAGGTACTGTATTGAATGGTTGTCGCGGCCGCGTTCAGTACCGTCACAAACGCATCCCGTGGCCCCCCCAGTGTGTCATCAAACGCATCCCCAGTAATAGGAAAACCCGGTGCAGGCGACTCCGTGCGTCCGGTTACTAAAATTCTGCCATCGTCTGCCATAGTTAAGCCATGCCCCCGATCCTCATTTGCGCCACCTAAAAAGGTGGAAAAAACCAGACTATTGCCCGTGTTATTCAGTTGGGTAATAAAACCATCATAGTCGCCATTGGGCGTTTCGTCGTAGGCTCCGCCGTGGTGGGAAAGGGGTTAGGACAGGGGCAAAGGGTTGTGCCTGTCAACGTCACCCGACCATCGTTATGTAAAACCAGACTGTTGCCTCGATCTTCGTTGTCTCCCCCGATGAAGGTGCTATAGCTCAGACTTGAGCCACTGCTGTTCAAGCGGGTGACAAACACATCAAACACACCACTAAATGTTTCATCCCAGGCCCCGCTGGTGGTAGGGTAGTTAGTTGAGTTGGTCCAGCCAGTAATAGTGGCCTGACCATCGGCCGTTACCCCGATGGCCTGACCCTGCTCCTGAGTATCTCCACCCAGGAAGGTGCTGTAGAGAATGGCTGTGCCCGTGGGATTTAGCTTGGTGACAAAGGCATCACGGGCGCCATTGTGGATGCCATCATAAGCCCCGGCCGTGGTGGGAAAATCAAGCGACCAGGTTTGCCCGGTCACATAAAAATTACCCGCGCTGTCCTGCGCCAGACTGCGTAACCCATCCAGGTCTGCCCCGCCCAGGAAGGTGCTGTAAAGCAGAGAAGCCCCATCCGCGGCCACTTTGAGGAAAAACGCTTCGCCATCATCAAAAGTGTTATCCAGAGCATCCGGGGTGAGGGGAAAGTCAAAGGAGTTGGTTTCACCGACTACGTAGGCTTCACCGGCGTTGTTGACGAGAAGGTCGTAGCCCCAGTCGGGTTGGTTGAAGGCGGAGGGGTTGATATGAATGGCGTAGGCCAGGTCACTGCCATCGGGCAGGAGTTTGGTGATGATAACGTCAATGCCGTGTTGGGGAGTGAGGCCCGGTTCCGTGGGGAAGACGGGTGATTCGGTATAACCGGTGGTGTAAATGTTGCCCTGTGGGTCCAGGGCAATGGCGTGAGGTACATCCGGCAAAACATCTTCACCGCCAATGAAGGTGCCGAAGATGAGGGGAGAACCGGAAGAAGCGTACTGAGTACTGAGTACTGAGTACTGAGAGATGAGTGCTGAGGGCTGAGTGCTGAGGGGGATGTTGAGTTCGTTGGTGGCACTCGTGATGTTAAGTTGCAGGGGGGTGGGGCTGGTGGGAAGGGGCCAGGTGAGTGAGCCAGCGGGGGTGAGGAAATGAAGTTCGCGGCCGCGCTGTTGCACCTCATCGGCTCCCTCTACTTGCATGGTTATCTGGGTTACGTCACCGGTGGCTACCCACTCTGTCACCAGTTGACCATGTTGCCCGGTCAGGCGTAAATCGGCCCCCGGAACCAGGTCATGCACCAGGACACCGCCCCAAACTGGGACGCCCCCTTGCCATTGTTCGGGATCCTGCCCGTGGAAATAAGAGACAACGGTTTCTTGTGGGTCAAATGGTTCCCAGCGCGCGGCCGCGTTCAGCCCCGAAAAACTGAGGTGGATGTTGATCTGACCCTGTTCAGGGGTGGTGCGAGTGAGCCACAGGCCATCGTCGGTGAGCCAGAGAACGCCATCACGGGTGGTGGCCTGGAACCGGGCCGAACTGGGCCACTGCCCCTCGTTGGCAATGAAGCGGACGGATGAATCGGTGGGAAGCGTGGGCGTCGCGGCCGCGACGCCCTTATTCTGTGCTCCAGGTAAAAGAAGCAAGAGATAAATCAAGATGAACGAGAACTGTTTAAGCATAATGGGCCTCGTGATGCGTGATGCGTGATGCGTAGGTCATATTTTACGCACCACGCACCACGTCCGTTTACCTTATCTGGATCGTCGTAAGTAGGAAACTATCTCTCATTTCCCCGGCTGTTTGTATGGGCAGGCGGCTGCTGGGGTCGGTCAGGTCGTACAGCCCCAACAGTAGCGTGTATTTGCCGGGGGGCGTTGGCCGGGATAAGAACGCCATGATTATCCAACACGGTTTCGCCCGATGTCCAGGTGGTCGTCAGGGCCAACCCACCCCCTGGTTCGCTATCGCGCTGATTAACCAATTGCCCATTGGCATCCACCAGATGCAAAAACACTTTATAACGAGTTTCCAGCGGTGTATCTGTCTGCCAGAACAGTGTGATCTGCACGATGTCGCCCGGAGCCAGGTTGGTTTCGGCCAGCGTGTACCCCAGCAAGGTGATCGAATCGCCAAAACGTAGATTCAACGGGGTATTCATGTCTGTCGCCGGGGTAGAAGGCACGGCATACACCACAAAACGCACGTCCCCCACCCACTCGTCTACCGCTTTGAAGGTGTTGGCATCCAACCACCGCTCAACAAACCGGTTGGGGTCTTGTTCAGCTTCACCCCAAAAAATGGCATAGAGCCGGTCATGTTGGGCGGCGATGGCGTCTAATTCGCCCGCAATGTGGCCTGATCGTGGCCGCCACGGGGGATGGGGTAGGTGGGCGCGCCCTCGTTGTGGTAGTAGGTGAACACTTCCCACTGGTTGGCGGCGTTGAGAATGATGCCCGCGTTAGGGTGATTGTCGGCGGCGATACGTTGAGCAATGGCCCGGTAGTCGGCGCGGGCGTAGGCGGGGTTGAGGGCCATCTCGCGGGTGGCGTAGAGCATGGCGAGGATGAGGATCGCGGCCGCGACCACCCCCACACCTCTCGTCACCTTGCCGCGCCACAATACCTGCACCGCCCAGCCCAGCAACAGGGCCAGGGGCGGTATAGCCATGAGCATAAATTTGTAAAACGGCTCCTTCGTCAGGCCGCCGAGGAGCATGAGGGTGAGGGGAATGAGAAAGGCGAGGAGAGTGCTGAGGGCTGCTGAGTGCTGAGTGCTGGTGCGTGGTGCGTGGCAGAAGCGGCTGGCGGATTTTGCCAACGGCTAACGGCCAGCGGCTAACGGCCAAAACAACCGCCATCAGCAGTAAGCCAATCGCCACGACAACAACCCATCGCGCCAGGCTGGGGCTGACGAAGCCGCCGAGCAGCAGCCATTGGGTGCTGTCGGTGAGAAATTGGAGAACGGGGGTGGTGGTGGTGTCGCGGCCGCGGGCCTGACGCAGAAAAACAGGCAACCAGGGCAAGTAAAGCAAACCGGCGGCGAGTAACGCCAATAACCAATAAAGTAATTGACGATTGACGATTTTAGATTGACGATTGAAGAAATCGCGGCCCACAACTACGACCATGACAACGCCATGTACGAGAATAATCGTGGGGAAGAAGTAGTGAGTGTAGAGACCGGCGGTAATGGTCAGGGCATAAAACGCAAAACTCGAAACTCGAAACTCGAAACTCGAAACTCTCACCCACCGCCACAAAATCAGCGTTGCCAACAGCGCCAGAAACGCCATCAATGCATACATGCGTGTTTCCTGGCTGTAGTAAATGAGGGCGGGATTCAGGGCCACGAATAGCCCCGCCAACCAGACACCCCATGCCTTTCGTCCCCACATCGCTCGCCCCAGAGCAATCGTTACGGCGACCAGTCCCACCCCCACAAAGGCCGAAAAAGAGCGCAAGCCAAACTCGGTGTCACCCACCAGTTCGCGCCAGCCGCGCAAAATGAGGTAATACAACGGCGGATGAATGTCGCTGGCCGTACCTTCAATGATGAGCGAGAGGGAACGTTCACTGAGGCGGGCACTGTTACCTTCATCGTTCCAGAACGATTGGGCGTCCAGGTGGTAGAAACGCAAGGCAGTTGCCAGGAGAAGAAGGGTGATCAGCAACCAGTGACCCATTCTGACTCCCTCGCCCTTGAGAGAGAGGGTCGGGGTGAGGGTGTCTCTTGCCCCCTCGCCCTTGAGGGAGAGGGTTGGGGTGAGGGCGTTGGTGTCCGGCTGCGCCATGAATCGAACCTTATGCTTTATGCTTTGGGGTACACCAGTGGAGCATCAAAAAGAAGAGAAGTGCGCCGCTGCTGAGGGCCAGAATAGGCCGCAAACGCATCCAGGTGTAGTAGAAATCAGAATGAGGGGTGGGGGGAGACGCGGCCGCGTCCGGCAAATACTCCTTCAGCGCATCATACACCGGCAGGGGGGTAAAATCCGGCTCCACCAGCCGGAAATAATACATCGGTTGATCTTTTTCCGTGTCGGTGGCCCGTTTGAAAAACCAGGTATTGACCACCCCCACCCAGGGCCACTCCGTCTGCGCTCGTTCGTAGGCTTCGACCGCGTATTGCGCCTGCACCGCTTCCGTCACCTGCCCAAACACCGGCGGAATGCCATCCGGGGCCACATTCCAGCCCACTTCACTGATCCAGATGGGTTTGGCGGCGTCGCCGTTGCGTACCATCACATCACGCAGCAGCAAATTGTGCGGGTAGTTGATGACCGTGGGGCGCAATCGCTGATCCCCCGCCCCGGAAAATAGCCCGTACCCCTGCGCCGCCAAAATGTCGAAACAGTCCCCGGCTCCGGCGTCGTACATCCGTTGCAGGAAAATCAGGTCGTTCATGTTGCGACCGTCCATGGCAATGGTGGGAGCCATGGCCCCGGCGATGACGACCACATCCGGGTTGGCTTCTTTGGCCCGCTGGTAGCCGGTGCAGAGCAGATTCGTGTAGGCAACGGGGTCTACATCTTGTTCGCCCCACTCCGGGTAAATGTTGGGTTCGTTCCACAGTTGGAAGTGGGTGACGCGGCCGCGATACCGTCCCACCACCTCGGCCACAAAATCGCCATAATCGGCCACATTATCGGGCGGGGCAAACGCACCGATGACCTCTGGGGCTTGGGCGCGGCTCCAGGCGGGTGGCGCACTCAACCGGGCGATGATCTCCAGGTCGTTTTGTTCGGCCAGGTCTACGATGTTGTCATATTTGTCCCAGGCGGAAATCTCGCCCACGACATCCAGATGGCGGCGGTCGCTGAAATCCCCTTTGCCGTGTATTTCGATGTCGTACCAGGGGAACTCCTGGCGTAACCAGGCAAACCCGGCCTCGTGAATCATCTGCATGGCCTGGTCGCGGACTTCGGGCAGGGCTTCTTGTTCCAGGAAGGTGTTGACGCCAAACGGGGGCCGGGCCGGGTGGGTGGTGATGGCTGAGGGGGCGAGATGGGGTTGCGGCCGCAGGGCCGAGTACCACCATTGCCACAGGCCGCGCACCTGGGCTACCGGTTGCTCTTCACCGGTCAGATTGGCCAGGGATAAGGTGGGGGGCGTGAGGGTGATGATGAGGGTTGCGGCCGCGAGGATAAACAGAACTTTTTCCACATGTCCCCAATCCTATCTCAGAGAGGGTGAATGGGAAAATAGGGCACGCGGCCGCAAACTCACCCCGTTCTCGTCTATGGCGCAACGCGTCAACCCATGCTAAACTTGCCCCGTTTTCACCCACTCCTTCTCTGGTCAGCTCCTTACAACTGTGTTAATCTGCGTCTCCCGTAGATTGTTTTTGAGGAAAGAGGAACCCGTATGTTAAGCCCCATTGAACGCCTTCTCTTTGTCCTACTGGTGGCTATTTGCCTCACCGCCGCGTATACCACCTTCAAACTCATGGCCGATATTGTCATGCAAGGCCAGGGGCAACTGCGCCTGGATAACTTGTTCCAGCGGCTGGTTGTGGGGGCGGTGGCCTTGCTCAACCAGGGCCGGATCATCCGCCACCGCCGCCTGACATCTATCTTTCATTATATGGTGGCCTTTGGCTTTATTTTTTATGGCCTGGTCAACGTGGTAGATGTGTTAGAAGCGTTCATCCCGGATTTCACTATTCCTGGGGTGATTGGTGATGTGTACCGCCTGACCGCCGATATTTTTGGCTTCCTGGTGCTGGTTGGCGTGGCTTACATGCTCATCCGCCGCTTCATTGCCGGGGATCGCGCCCTGAAAATTCGGGACAATGTGAAGGTAGACCCCAATGCCCGCATCGGCATTCCCCGCGATTCGCTGGTGGTGGGGGGATTCATTTTGCTCCACATTGGCTTTCGCCTGTTGGGGCAATCATTCCACCTGGCTGAGGTGGGGAGCGATAACTGGCAACCGGTCGCCAGCGTGGTAGCGAACTGGTTTCAGGGGTTGGATGCTACCGGTCTGGCGTTTGGTCGCCATGCCAGTTGGTGGATTTCGGTGGGGTTGGTGGTGATGTTTATCCCCTACTTCCCATACACCAAACATGCCCACCTGTTTATGGGGCCACTGAACTTCATGACGCGGCCGCAACGAACCTCGTTAGGAGCGTTGGAACCGCTGAACTTTGAGGATGAGAGCATTGAGCAATTTGGCGCGGCCGCGATCTTTGATCTCCACAAAACCCACGTCATGGACGCCTTTGCCTGTATCATGTGTAACCGTTGCCAGGAAGCCTGCCCCGCCTATGCCACGGGCAAAGAACTTTCCCCTGCCGCCATCGAAATCAACAAGCGGTATTACCTGCGTGAGAATATGGTCGCGGCCGCGGCTGGGCAGGCGCAACCCATCTCCCTGTTTGATATGACCCTCACCGAAAGCGCGCTCTGGGCCTGCACCACCTGTGGGGCCTGTGTGGATGTTTGCCCCGTCGGCAACGAACCGATGTTTGACATCATGGACATGCGCCGCCATCAGGTGATGATGGAAAGCAGTTTCCCGGCCCAACTGAAGGGGGCTTTCACCGGCATGGAACGGCTGGCCAACCCCTGGCAGGCCACCGACAGTCGCATGGCCTGGACAGAAAGTCTGGCCTTCCCCGTACCTACCGTCGAGGAAAACCCCAACTTTGAGCTACTATTCTGGGTGGGGTGCGCTGGGGCGTTTGACCCCAACGCCCAAGAAGTCGCCCGCTCCATTGCCATGATTCTGAAGGCCGCGAATGTCAACTTTGCCATTTTGGGGGAAGAAGAAACCTGCACAGGCGATTCCGCCCGTCGTTCCGGTAACGAAGCCCTCTTCTACGAAATGGCTCTGGCTAACATTGAGAAACTCAACGCCATTGGCGCGGACAAAAAACGAATTGTCGCCAGTTGCCCCCATTGCCTGCACACCATTGGCAAGGAATATGGCGGTTATGGGGGTCATTACGACGTGATGCACCACACCCAACTCATCTCCGAACTAGTCGGTAAAGGGGTTTTGCGGCTCAATGGCAACCAATTAGAACAGGCTACGTTCCACGATCCCTGTTACCTGGGGCGGCACAACGGCATTTATGATGATCCGCGTGACTCTCTGGCGAAAGCGGGTATGACCCTGCTAGAGATGGACCGCAACAAGAGTAACTCGTTCTGTTGTGGCGCTGGTGGGGCGCAGATGTGGAAAGAAGAAGAGCACGGTCGGGAGAATGTCAACATCAATCGGTATCGTGAAGCCAAAAACACAGGAGCTAAAGTATTGGCAGTCGGTTGCCCCTTCTGTGCCGTCATGATGCACGATGCCAACGGTAAGGCAGATAATGGCATGGTGGTCAAGGATGTGGCCCAAATTGTGGCCGAAGCGATGCAATAAAAGCCGGGGCATTGGTATCTTGGTGTATTGACCGATACCCTCATAACCCAATACACTAATACACCGATCCACCTTATTACCCTCATTTGCGAAAGGAGCAGAAACGTGAGCAGACATCCATTTTTTCGTTCGTTGCGGTGGCCGTTGTTGATGATAACGGTGTTAGCCCTGGTCAGCCTGGCCTGTGCGCTTGGTGGCGGCCCTTATCATGAAGAGTTTGATAGCCTGGGAACCTGGGGTTCCGATGACACCACTGAAGCGTTGGGTCATGTCACTGGCGGCGTTTTTGAGTTCACCATTAAAGTGCCGGATCAGTTTTTCTGGTCAACCGGTGGTGAGAATTTTGGCGATGGCACCTATGAAGTAGAAGCGACACAAATTGCTGGCCCGGTGGATAATGGGTATGGCATGATGTTCCGCATTGACAACGAAACAGATTCGTTCTATCTGTTTGAGGTTAGTGGGGATGGGTTTGTTTTGATTGCCCGTTGTGGTAGCGCCTGTGAAGATTATCAGGTTTTGGTGGAAGACAGTTGGTTTACCTCACCAGCGGTTAACCAAGGTACGAACAATACCAATCTCCTGAAAGTAGAAGCCAGTGGCAGTAATATGACGTTCTTTGTCAACGGCCAGAGTGTGGGCACAGTGACGGACGCAACGCTGGCGGCTGGTGATATTGGCGTTTTTGTGGAAACCTTCAGCGAGGGTGGCGTAACCGTTCATTTCGACAACTTCAAGTTTACGCCCCCGGCTGACGAATAAGCCTATCAGGGTAGTTAATTGAATGAAAACCGGCTGGTTGCGTCACGCAACCAGCCGGTTTTTGTTTTCTGACCTATTAAGGTATCCCCGAATTTGGCTTGCTCGTAAACAACTTTTTTATGACCCGCTTCAACCCTCGGTTTGTCGCTGGAAACCCCCCTAACCCTCCCCCAGGGGCGGGGGGGGGGGGTTTGGGGCGGGGCGCCCCGAAAAACCGCGCCGCTAATTCCCCCTTCCCACCGGGAAGGGGGTCAGGGGGATGGGTCTTCCGACTCAATTTATGAAGGGCTTAGGTAAAGCTGGTCGAGTCTCTCGTCTCAGTTCCGTCGGTTATTTAATTCTTGATGCTTAGTAGTTACCCTCATTCCTTCTTCTGGGCCACCATTAACCCATCCCGGATGGGCACGAGCGAAGCGACCCAGTTGGAATCGGTGGTGATCATCTGGTTGAAGCGGCGAATAGCCTGGGTGCTGGCTTCCTGGTTGGTGCTATCCCACACGCGGCCGCTCCAAATCGTATTATCCACAATCAACAAACCACCGGGCCGGAGTTTCTCGGCAATGACGGGCAAGGCATCAGGGTAAGTCTGTTTGTCAATGTCGTTGAAGATGAGGTCAAACGGGCCAGGGGTGTCGCGTAGCGCCTGGATGGCCTCACTGACCTGGTAATGCACCAGGTCGCTGTAGCCCAAATCCTGTAAATGCTGGCGAGCCATCTGTGAGAGCTGATCATCCCAAACCACATGATGAACTTCGCCGCCGCCATTTTCGCGCACGGCGCGGGCAAACCAGGCGGTCGAGTAGCCATAGCCGGATCCCAGTTCAAAAATGCGTTTGGCACCAATGAGCCGGGCCATAAGGTAACAGAACTGTCCTGAGGCTGGGCCAATGATGGGGAAGCCATGCTCGTGGGCGTAGGCTTCCATCTGTTGCAGGGTTCGCGGCCGCGGCGGGACAAGCTCATCCAGGTACGTGCCTAACTGGGTTTTGAAATCAGTCGTCATAACATCTCCTTGTTGTCAAAATACGCTGAGGGTTTTGCACCCCAAGAAATTAAAAAGGCATGGAATTCCATGCCTTTTTAGTTTCTCGTGATTTACTTAATCCATGGGGCGACTGAGCCGGGCCAATTCTTCATCGGCGATAGCCTCGTCTAGTTTGCGGAAGAGGGGAGCGGGTTTGGGTAGCTGCCGCCCGGTAGGAACGGGTTGGTAGCCCCAGAACCCGGTGGCTGGGCTGTCATCATAGGTGAGGGCGACATGATCCCGGCTGGTTTCCTGAAGGGTAGCGATTTGTGGCGCACCAAACAGTTGTCCTTCTTCGCCGAGCATGTGGTGGAGTTGCTGGCTGGTGAAGGGCAGGATGGGGGCGAAGAGGGTTTTGAGGGCGCTGATGGCCTGGATGGCGGTGTAAAGGGTGCGGCCGCACGCTACTTTATCCGTTTTGGCAGTTGACCAGGGGCTGGTTTCTTCCAAGTATTGATTGACCAGGGAAGAGAGGCGCAAGGATTCGGACGCGGCCGCGCGGAATTTACACCCCTCATAAAATGCCCCCACCGACTTAAACCCCTGGCTGATGGTGTTAAGTAAAACGACATCCAACTCCGTCAGCTCACCCCGATCCGGCACGACGCCGTCAAAATACCGCTGGAGCATATTCAGGACCCGATTGACCAGGTTGCCCCAATTACCAACCAGTTCGGCATTGTTCCGCTCGACATACCCCTGCCAACTCCAATCGCTGTCTCGGGTCTCGGGCATCATGGCGGTCAGATAATAGCGCAACGGATCCGGATCATGCCGCTCCAGCGCATCCAACATCCAGACGCCCCAGTTCATGCTGCCGCTGATTTTGCGCCCTTCCATGTTCATGAACTCGTTGGCGGGCACATCGTAGGGCAGGTTGAGACGGCGCGTGGCATCCTCATCATAAAGACCCCGCACACCCAACAGTTGGGCGGGCCAGATAACGGTGTGGAAGGGGATGTTGTCTTTGCCAATGAAGTAGACGGTTTTGGCGTCCGGGTTGTACCACCAATTTTTCCAGGCTTCGGGCTGGCCATTGTTTTTGGCCCACTCGATGGTGGCTGAGAAGTAGCCAATGACGGCTTCAAACCACACATAGAGCACTTTGCCGTCGTAGCCGGGGCGGGGAATGGCAATACCCCAATCCATGTCGCGGGTGACGGCGCGGGGGATGAGGCCCTCTTTGAGGATGAAGTTACTGGCGAAGTTAATGACTTGCGGCCGCCAAAACTCTTTGTCCGTCTGAATCCACTCAGCCAGGCCATTTTCGGCCAGGGTGGGCAGATCGAGGAAAAAATGCTCGGTGTCGCGCAATTCCAGGGCGCTGTCGTCGTTGCGGCTGCGGGGGTTTAGCAGTTGGGCGGCACTCTCAAAGAGGGTGTTGCAGTTGTCGCATTGATCCCCACGGGCGCGGGTGAAACCGCAGTTGGGGCAGGTTCCTTCCACGTAGCGATCCGGCAGGAATTTTCCGGCCTTGGGGGAGTACATTTGCTGGGTTACTTTGGTGAAAAGGTACTCGTTTTGTAGCAGGTTCAGAAAAATATCCTGGGAAACCTGGTGATGGTTTTCGGTGTCGGTATGGGTGAACAGGTCATAACTCACCCCCATTTTCTGGAATAGATCCAAAAAACGTTGGTGGAACTGTTCAAACACCTCGCGGGCTGTTTTGCCTTCCTGGTCGGCCTTGACGGTGACGGGCGTACCGTGACTATCCGAGCCGGAGACCATGAGGACATGGTTGCCTTTGAGCCGGTGATAACGGGCGTAAATATCGGCGGGCAGGTGAGAGCCGGTGACGTTGCCCTGGTGAATGTCGGCGTTGGCGTAGGGCCAGGCCACGCAGACAAGGATATATTCTTGAGTCATAGAATTGCCTGGAGGGAGTTTGCGAGTCTGTGAGTTGTCGTGTTGGTGGAGTAGCTTTTACTCACAGGCAAACTCGCCTTACTCATCCACTCGCAAACGTTTAGTCAATCTCTTCTTCCTCTTCTAACTCGATGGTGTCTTCATCTTCTTCTAGCTCTTCATCATCTTCCTCACTGACTTCGGTGAGCAGTTCGGCCAGAAGTTCAAAGTCATCTTCGTTGATGGTGTGATAACTACTGGTCTTGCGTAATACTTCTTTGAAATTAGCCAGACTTTCCAGTTCGATAGAGTCCAGGGCGACGGTGTAATCTTCGTTGTCGCTGTGGGCATCAACGTCAATGGGATAATCGAACAGTTCGGCATCCGGTTGACCGGCGGCGGGATGGTCAGGTATTTCGGCAGGATAACCGGTGACGGTCGCCACGGCAAAGAAGACAGCCGGTTCGACGGCGTAGAAGATGAGACGGACACCGGGTTTGATTTTATCTTTGTGTTCTTCGTTGACGGCGGTGTGTTCGTGCAGAGCATCGAGAGAAAGATCGTCCGCGGCCGCGACGTTGATACTCCTGATGTAATATTGAGTCTCAACCGTGCTGGCCGAACGCCGGCGCCGTGCCCGGATCAATGATTTTGCCTCTTGTTCAGACACGATGTTTTCCCAAATTCGGGCCTGTACATCAATTTTTAAATCAGCAAAGGTGCCATCTTCATAGCGGACCGTCATTTTAGGTGGGTCAACGGATAACACGGTGTATTTGCCTTTGCGATTCTGGTAGACCCCTTCTACTTCAAATTCAAACATGATTATGCTTCCCTCTCCTCTAATATTAGTACACGGATTAACACGAATGGGCACAAATTAAGGAAAACCTTAGGCTCATCGGCAAAAAATCCGCTACAGTCCCGTTTGGGTTGACCCCTGGAAATAGCGGGTGGTCACTCGTTTATCAGCCTGTGAAATTATGCAGGTAGGCTGAATATTTTTGAGCCGTAGCATAGTACCTTTTTCGTTTGCGCTTGGCAAGGGTTTTTAAGCCGAGAAACAAAAAACGTGAAACCAGAGGCTTCACGTTTTTGCATGACCGGGAACCCAGTCGGGGTTAAATCCCGGCCTCAACGATTCATTGGGCGAAAAGCGCTGCCGTTCCAGCCAGTAATGACGCGGCCGCGGCCGCAACCATCACGCACGACATTCCCCTCAACTACCCCAACTCGACCCGTGCATTTCTCGTCCAGCGTGTAGGTTGTCACCTGCACACCGTTCAGGAGTAGGACAGTGGTTTGGCCGGTAGCCGCGTCATGCAGGATCACATCCGGAGTGCCATCGGCGGTTACATCTGCCAGTTCGGCCAGGGTTAGTTGCTCAAACTGGGTGGTGCGGTTAGACAGGGTGACATCGTTCAGCAGGGTGAAACTTCCTGATGAAAGTTGGCTGAGGATGAGTAGACGGGATTGTTCTAGTTGCGGTTTGGTGCGCCAGAGCAAAATCAACTCATCCAGACCATCACCAGTCAGGTCGGCCCAAAGCCATTGGCTCAGGCGGACGGGGTTTTGATTGGCCCACTGGGCTTGCAATTCGGCCAGGCGGGTCTCGGGGTGGCTGCTGAGGTTGAGGCTGTGCAGGAGCGCGGCCGCGTCTGCTTTCAAGGCGACCGCTTCGTTGGCTTCACCATCCTCTGCCTCATCCCCCTCTGGCTCAATGCCCCATTCGTCGGTGGTTTCGCTGGGGTGGGGGAAGGTGATGGCGCTCAGATCGGCGATGGTGGGCTGGTTGCAACTGTATTGCAGGGCCAAACCCTGACTTTCACTTTGTAAAAGAACGGTGGACACCAGGCCGTTGCTAGTCAGCGAGGTGACGTCCTGGTAAAGAACCACGATGTTGTTACTGCCTTCAAAGAGCTGTACGGCAAAAGTGACGCCATCTTCCGGCTCACCATCGAAGGGGGGAATGCTATCCCATTCAATGACAAAGATGCGGTTGGGTTCCTCGCCCACGACTTCTGTTTCCAGGTAGCCGTAGAAACGCAGGTCCAGGTCAGTCCAGTAAGGGGCAATGAGATCGCCCATTTCAGCCACGACCAGACCGGTGTTTGTGGGTTCGTCTGCGGCCGCGGCCTCATCATCTGTCTCCGTTTCTTCCACGGGTTCGGGTAAGGTCACACAGGCATTCAGGTAATCGGTGTTCTCGGTGCTGAATTGGAGATTGCCGTTACTGCTGGCGGTGATTTCTTCGTAGGTTGTGCCGTAGAAAGTAAACGGGAAGGGGAGTTCCAGGGTGATAACGCCGTCATCCTGATAGAGGAAGGTGTCGTTGGTGGCATCAATGTAGGCGTAACCAGCCCCGCTTTCACAGGTGTACCCGTAGGCGTCCGGGCCGGGACAAAGGACAATGGGGTTCGCGGCCGCGGTGGTTTCACCCCGCCGTCCACGAATTAACCAGACCAGGCCAATGATAAAAACCAGCAAAATCAGCAGAGGGATGAGTCGTCTTGAGCGCATGGGCGGAGTTTAACTGAGGTGAGATTGTAGGGCAACTTGAAGCATTGATGTCAATAATATGTTGCTGGAGTTGGGCGAAAATTAGAACAACCTGCTAGAAATCTCTCAATCTCTTAGTCTCTTAGTCCCTCAGTCCCCAGAGGTCAGCACCAATAACGCCAACATCCAGCCTGTTATCTCATGGCGACCAGCGGGGCAACCAGGGCAGGTAAATCTGGTAGGGAGCCATGAGGGGCATTTGGTGGGTGATGAGGAAGGGATCGGTGAACCCATCGGCGATGAGCGCGGCCGCGGACAGCCATTGTGTTTCGAGGCCAGCGGTAGCCGTCAACACCAGCGACATCGTGACCGTTTCGCCGGGGGCCAGCCCCCCTTGCCACTGCAATCCCGCCTGGGTCAGCGTGATCACGCCACTGCTACTTACCATCGTATCGGTAATCGGCACCAGGGGCAGGGGCAAAAAGAGGGTGCTGCTAATGGCGGGTGCAGGGAGATTGCTCTGGTTGTGCAGGGTGAGGGTGTAGGTAATCGGTTGATCCCGTGTTGGGTCGGCGGGAGTGACGGTGATGGTGCTATGGCGCAGATCAGGCACACCTACCCACAGGGGAATGATCTGTCGCCACACAAAATCTTGCCCGGCGATGTGGATAGATAGCTGATTGTTCAGGCGGGTACCGGGGGTGATGGAGGGGATTGCGGCCGCGTGATACCGAATCACCTTCACCTCGCCCGCGGCCATGACCCCTTGCCACGTCAACTGCCGGGTAACCGGGTTATAAACAGCCCCTCCCGTAACCGAACTTAAATCTATGTCCAAGAATTTGGGCAAAGAATTGACCGCCGTAACCGTATGAGTCACGGTTCCCTGGTTGTGCAGGGTTATCGTAAATACTCGAGTTGCCCCCCCCGTTGGGATGTACGCCTCATCCACAACCATCGTCGAATCACCCAGATCACTCAACCAACCGACAATCCCATTCATTGCCACGGTCTGGGCCGGGGCGGGCAACTTTTCTAGCGGAAACGACCAGAACATCGTGCGCCATTGGTGTCCGTTGGTGGCTGGCCCCTGGTTGGCTACCGCCCCTGGCAAGCCGGAATTTTGCCACATGACCGGCTCTCCGGCCGCCAGGATGAGACCATCACCAAAATTTTGGTAAGGTCGCACATCCAGTGGCAACGGCAAATGAAGACCGGCCTGACGCAAGCTGGCCTCAGCGACCACCAACGTCGGCGCAGCTTCCTCAAAATAGCCTTGCACCCCAAAATAGTTGTAGGTGAGGGAATCATAAGGATGGTAATACAAATAATCCTGGCTGGTAAGCAGGAGACGCCCCCCTTGGGCCAGATATTGTTCCAGGGCTTGCAATTCAGCCGCCGTAATCGGCGCATACCAATCGTAACCGGTGTACCACAGCACCAGATCGTAGTAGACCATCTCCGCCAGAGTGGGACTGCCCTTTTTGACGGGGTTCCAGCCAGTTTCCCATCTATCAAAAGGGATGCCATTGGTTTCTAGCGCTGACAACAATGATTGTTCCGTATCATAGAACCGATCATCATCCACAAAAAGGACGTGACCGGGTGTTTTATGATGGAGAAGTAGTTGCTGGGCATTGCCGGGTGTGTTCGCTGAAGCAACTTGTAAAGTAATCGTGTGGTGGGTATCCGAGGGTAAGTTTTCTGGTATTGTAATCGTGACTACGGTCTGACCCACCTCACAAGGTCCTAAGGTCAAGGTTGTGGTCATGATTTGGGTCGGCCAGGTCTGAGCAGCCAGTGACAACGTTAAGGTATCGCTGAGGGTCTCACTGATAGTGCGCACGGTAATGGTATAGGGCAAGGTGCGGCCGCCAAAAGCCAGATCATCCACCTGGGTGGGAAAGAAGGTTACTCCCTGGGTGTGGGGAGGTTCCATGAGCCACTCAAAACTCCGTTGCACTAATTGGGTGCGCGTTGCGGCCGCTTCTACCGTCTCAAGACCAAAACCCAGGTAAACGAGTTGATACGGGTCACAAAGCCCCGACTGTAATCCGGCTATGCTGCCATTGGCATAGGTAAGAACGGGTTGGGTTAAGGTATTTTCTTGCGGCCGCACCTGGTCCGTCTTTATTAAATTGTTATTACTGCCTGAACTATTGAGATTAAAGGAAAGGTCGGTAAAGGGGGTCAGGGCCACCCCCTCTAAAGCAAAGGGGGGTGACTGTCGGCCGGTAAAGCGGCCGCGCAAGAGCAAATTAAACCAGCGGTGCGCCAGAACCGTGCCCCCATCATATTGAGCCACATTAGGGCCGAATATCAGCACATTACCGCCTTGATTAAGATAATCTTCCAGCGCGTTGCCACCTTCAATATAGTTGGGGGAATAACGCGGCGAAGCCCAGATAACCACATCGTAGGCTGACAGGGTGGCTACCGAAGGAACATCATTATAGGGATCATGGATGGGGTGGTAGCTGAACGCGTAACCAGCATCGTATAAACTTTGTTGGTAAGGTTCGCCAAAATCCTGGTAATGCCATAGCCCATCATTAATGAGCAAAATACGGGGTGCTGATGTCAGGTTAAAGGCGGTGATTATGGTGCCCGCCTGATTAAGGGTGATAGGGATGCGGCCCAGCCGGTAGCCGGTCGCGGCCGCGACAAGTTCATAGGTTCCCTGCGGCAACACCAGGTCATAAGTTCCCGCTGCCGTTGTACTTAGTTCGATGGGTGTTCCGGGTACAGAAATCATGGCCTGTACCGGTTGCCCAGCCGTATTTTTTACCTGGCCGATAACTCGGGTAAAGGGTAAAGCTACCGGGGCAATGTTCCGCTCTGTGTTTTGCCCGGCGGTCACAATTAGCCCGGTGATGGTAACGGGCTGATACCCAAAGGGAGCCACCTGTAGCTGATAACTGCCTGGTTTGAGCGCGGCCTAGCACCCATCTCATCGGTCTGATAAATGAGGGTTTCGCCACCCGGTGTGGTAATCGTGATGGGTGTATGAGCCAGCGAGGGCGCTCCTCCAATCAGTCGCACGAGTTGACCCATTAACAAACCGTGTGGTACCTGATTCGCCACCAGGGCATACGCATCCAGTCGGCCATACCCACTCTGCGGGTTGGGGTGCGGGGGATTGATGGGCGTGGCCGTACTCCGTAAGAGCTGGCGCACCTGTTGGCGGGTTAGCTGGGGGTTGGCCGAGAGCAGCAACGCGGCCGCGCCCGCTACATGCGGTGTCGCCATAGACGTGCCACTATTCACCCCATAATTTCCTCCCGGCAATGAAGATAAAATCCCGCCCCCCGGAGCCACCAGTTCCGGCTTAATCTCGTTGGTCAGTGGCGAGGGGCCGCGTGAAGAAAACCAGGTAACGATGTCACGGCTATCGCTTGCACCCACGGCTAACACATCCGGCAAACTGGCGGGCGAACCAACGGAGCCGCTATCCGGGCCGCTATTGCCAGCGGCAAACACCGGAATAATGCCCGCCGCATGGAGCATCTGAATGTCGGCCTGATAGGTTGTATCCAGCCCATCACCACTGCCCCAGGAGGCATTGACGACATCCGGGGCCAGGGCCGGATTGCCCGCCGGGGCCAGTAGCCATTGAAAGGCCAGATGGATTTCGCTAGGAAACCCCTGCCCGTAGCTGTTGAGCATACGCACACCAATCCATTGCGCCCCCGGAGCCACGCCGATGCCCAATTGACCCACGGCCGTGCCAGCTACGTGGGTTCCGTGGTTGTGGGGATCAATTGGCTCAGGCGAGTTTTCGACCGGGTCGTACCAATGGCCGATGTGGTTGATGCCGCCCCCCTGGTTGCCCCGATAGTTGGCGGCTAAGGCGGGGTGCTGCCAATCTACGCCGGTGTCCATGATGGCGACGACGACCCCGGTCCCGTTTACTCCCAGGCCATACCAGGCATGGGGGGCCATGACCTGCTTGACGCCCCAGGTGAAGCCGGTGGGGGCGGTGCTGGTGAAAACTTCGGTGGGTTCGGCCAGATATTGTTGGGCGGCATCCAGGCTGAGGGAAGCGACGTCAGGCCGGGCGGCGAGGGTGGCTATCGCGGCCGCGTTCCCTTCCACGATTACCGCATTGATAACCCACAGGGGTTGAAAATGGGTCACATTGCCCTGGCCCTGCTGGGTGGATAGCTCGCGTAGGAGGGCCGCCTGGCTCGCGGCCGCGAAATCTTGTAGTTGGGTCACCACCGCCTGCCGCCGGGCCACTTTCTCGGGGGGCAAGGCTTCTTCGGCTAAAGCTGGCTGGGCACTCAGGTGAACGATGAAGCGCAGGGTTTCATGGGAGGGCAGGGTGGTGAGGGCTGTTTCTAAGGGAGTTTCTAGCCGGGCTGTCGCGGCCGCGGGTCGTTCTCTACCCTGACCCAACCACAACAACAAAACCATCGGCCCTATCACACATAAACCGATCCAAAAGGCACGTCGCTTCATTATGATCCCTCCCAAACTGAACACCTGGCACGTCAAATAAGATTGTGGCGACTTTTGCCCCAACTAGCAACCGGGAAATAAATCCTGGGCTTCCCGAATAACACCCCACCCCTCAACCGTGCCTGGCACGGGGCTAACGCACCTCTTCACGGCTCAATCGACTGCCCCGTGCCAGGCACGAATAGCACCCCCTCAACCGTGCCTGGCACCAAACCGTGCACCCCAACCGTGCCAAGCACGAATGGCACAAAGGCAATTCCCTTTTGCCCCTGCCATTAATCTCCCCTATACTACTTTCGGGCTTAGACAGAGTGCCAATTTGTTAACAACGTAAGCCAATCGTGCTTCACCATCGCCCATTCGCGGATCAATCATTCTGACAGGGACTATTCATGAATTCATCATCAGGATTTGCTCGCTCCTTTAACCCCGGAGATGTCGTTGGCGGACGGTATCGTTTAGAAGGTTTGTTGGGTCAGGGGGGCATGTCTTCAGTTTATAAAGCCCACGATCCCAATCTGAAACGCACGGTCGCCATCAAGATCATCCATCCTCACCTCTCTACAGACCCCACCTTTTTTGGCCGGTTTGAACAGGAAGCGGCCGCGGTGGCTCAGCTCCGTCACCCCCACATTTATCAGATACATGATTTCAACCAGGACAATGGCACCTATTACATGGTCATGGAGCATGTGGAAGGGGTCACCCTGGAAGCCCGTCTCAAGGCGCTCAACAATGCCGGGCAACGCATGAGCTTGCGCGAAGCCACCCACCTGATGGCCGTTGTTTGTGATGCTGTTGATTATGCTCACCAACGAGGGCTGATTCATCGTGACCTGAAGCCATCCAATGTGATGCTCAACCCGGAAGGGGAACCTATCCTGATGGATTTTGGCATTGCCCGGCTAATGAGTGGGCAGAATTTCACGGCGACAGGGGCGGCCATTGGCACGGCGGCTTATATGTCGCCGGAGCAGGCCCGCAACACCCAAATTGATCACCGCACTGACATTTATGCCCTGGGGGTCATCCTTTATGAAATGGTCAGCGGCCGCAGACCGTTTGATGGTGATTCGTTTGTCTCGGTTTTGCTCCAGCACGTGAATGACCCCGTGCCAGATATCCGCGAAATTAACCACAATGTGCCCCCAGCCCTGGCGCAAGTCGTCGAAAAGGCGCTCCAAAAGGATGCCAACCGCCGTTTTAGCTCGGCCAGTGAAATGGGCAATGCCTTACGTTCCATCAATATTGGTTCTAGCCAACAGATGCGCTCTTTGACTGGTGTTATGAGTTTGCCGCCTGAGCAGGTGGACTCGACGCAGGTGATGGCCCCGTTTACGGCGGCTCAGTCAGCCGTGCGGCCGCAAACCCAGTCCGCCCCTTTGCCCACCGTTGTGGCCCCGGCTAACACCGGTTCTGGCACAGCCACAGTTACCGCAGCCCCCGCCCCACGCGGCCGCAACCGGGCCTTCCTACTTTTGGGTTTGGTCGGGGCCATTCTCCTTATTGGTCTCATCGCTATTGCCGCCGTACTTCTTCTCAACCGAGGGGGTGGTCGCGATGCCGAGACTACTTCTCAAGGCATGGTGCAAATTCCGGCTGGTAATTACACGGTGGGAACCAACAACGCGGGCGACACCTATGCGCCCACCCAGGAAATTACTCTGGATACGTTCTGGCTGGACAAACGAGAAACAACCAACGCCGAATATGCGGAATTTTTGGCCGATGTCGGGGATGTGGTTCCCTCAAACTGGTCGGGTGACACCTTCCCGGCGGGGCAAGACAGCTATCCGGTGCAAGGTATCTCCTTTGATATGGCGACGGATTATTGTGACTGGTTGGGTAAACGGTTGCCTACGGAAGCGGAGTGGGAAGTGGCGGCTCGCGGCCGCGAAGGGTTCCTTTATCCCTGGGGTGACATGGCCAGTGCCGTCACTCTGCCGCGTAGTAACACTTACGCCGTCGGCACCATCAGCCAGAACCGCTCATCCTTTGGCCTGTATGACATGGCGGGCAATGTTTGGGAATGGGTGATGGAGCCGTATGCCGCTGTGCCGGGTGGGCAGGAAGTGCTCCGGGGCGGGCAGTATGGGCTGGTGCGTGATATGGCCTATCGGCTGTTGGGTGATCCCGATGTGCCGAGTGTCTACGCGGCCGCGGGCGTCCGCTGCGCCGCCGACCCCGATCAACTCACCGTCGTACCTGATGAAGACATCTTCTTTGAAGATGATTTCGTTGATCCTACCAGCGGCTGGGCCATCAGCCAGAGCGAAACAGGGCTTTTTGGTTACCACCCCCCCGATGCCTACCACGTCGAAACCTTCCGCCCCAACGCTATCACCACTGTCTTCCGCAACCCCAGCCAAAACGATTACACCCTGGAAGTTCAGGTTCACATTGACCACACCGACTCCCCAGACGACAAATTCCGTTACGGGGTCGCCTTCCGCCGCCAGGGTGATAACTACTACGCCTTCACCATTTCTCCCCTCACAGGCGAATGGCAAATCTTCCGCCAGGCTGGTAATAGCCAGGAAATCCTCGACTCCGGAACCGCCGATAATATGCGCGGCCTCACCGAGAATGACACCCTGCGGGTAGATGTCAGTGGTAGCCGTTTGGTGGCCCACATCAACAATGACATTGTGGCCCAGGTGCGTGATGCAACCTACCGTGAAGGGGAGTTGGGCTTTTATGTAGAAACCTTTGAACAATCGCTGGCCCATATTCACTACGACCACATTGTGGTGCGCGAAGTCGAAATCATCCCTGATCCGGCCTTGCTTCTAGCCGATGAATTCACCAACCCCGAAAGCGGCTGGCCCAGTGCCGACGAAGAGAATGGCTTTGTCGGCTACCATCCACCCGATTACTATCATGTCGAAGTCAGCCAGACCGAGGGCGAAAAGTTAGTCTCACCCGGTTTGAGCTATGGCGATGTGGCGGTGGAAGCCCTTGTTTTTGTGGATCACACCGATACGACCTCGGGTGATTTCTGGTATGGGCTGGTGACCCGGCGTGAGGGCGACAACTATTACCTGTTTGCCATCGGCCCCCGTTCGCGCCGCTGGCAAATTAGCCGCCACGAGGCCACCGGTTTTACCACCCTGGCCGAAGGGGAAAGCCCGGCTATCACCACCGACCTGGGCGAAAACACGTTGTTGGCCGAGGCGGTCGGCTCTTTTCTGAGGTTCACCATTAACGGCACGCCCCTTACCACAATCCATGATGATACATTGACCAGAGGGGATATTGGTTTTTATGTCGCTACGTTGGATGAGTCGTTGGCCCATGTGCATTATGATCAATTGACGGTGCGGCAGTTGGCCGAGGGGGATGTGGTCGCGGCCGCGGCCGCAACACCCATCGCCAACAGTGACCCCACCGCTACCCCCATGCCAGAACACGACCATGCCGTCACCCCCGAAGCCACGGCTACGGTTGAGCCAGACCCCACCCCAGACACGCCCCCGGCGGATGGAACCAACATGGTACACGTGGCCGCCGGAACCTATCTCATCGCGGATAATCAAACCGTTGAGTTGGCTGAATTCTGGGTGGATGCCTACGAGGTCAGTCATACGCAGTATGCCGATTATGTAGCGGCTACGGGCGCTACCCCACCAGCGAGTTGGCCCGACGGAGCGTTACCGGCTGACCTGGCGGAACATCCGGTGGAAGGGGTGACGTGGGATGACGCGGCCGCGTACTGTGCCTGGGCGGGCAAACGTTTACCTGGTGAAGCAGAATGGGAAGCGGCCGCGCGTGGACCACATGGTTGGCGTTATCCCTGGGGCAACGACGCGGCCGCGGTCAGCCTCCCTAGTAGTGGCACGTACCCCATCGGCACTAATCCCACCAACCGCTCGTTTGCGGGCGCTTATGACATGGCGGGCAACGTGTGGGAGTGGGTAGACCAGCCCCATACCCCCATCACGACGGGCAACGTGTTTTGCATGGCGGGGCCAACAACTTCCAAAACGATCTCATCTTCCGGGCGGTGGGTGATCCCACCAGCAGTATCATGTTCACCAACGCCGGTATCCGCTGCGCCGCCAACCGGGTAACCGATTCGGCCGACCCCAGTGTCCTGATCAACGACGAATTCGCCGACATCAATAGTGGCTGGTGGCAGGCCCGCCAACCCATCGGCCCCTATTTCTACGGCTACCACCCCACCGACTTTTACCACATGCAGGTACGCGGTGCGGAGAGTTGCCTCTTCGTGGATCAGACAGTCCCGGCTACTGATTACGTTGCCCAGATTGACACCTTTGTCGCCGCCACCGAAGATCAAACCGGGAATTATCGTTATGGACTGGCCTTCCGGGTCTCCGGCAATGATTATTATGCCCTGGTGATTTCCCCCCTCAGCCAAACCTGGCAGGTACTCAAAAGCCAGCCAGGGGGCATCCGCCTGGTGACTGAAGGGGCTGTAACCACCCTACGCGGTAATCAGTCTGGCCTGAGGGATAGGCTGGCGGTTGTGGCTAATGGGCCAGAATTTGCCCTTTTCATCAATGGCGAACTGGTGACGCAACTGGTGGATGGCGATTATGCCGCTGGCAACGTGGGCTTTTTCATTGGCACGCTGGATCAGCCCTACATTCACATCCATTTTGACACGGTCAAGGTTTGGTCACTCCCGGACAACGTACCCCCCTCACAAGTTACCCCGGCTAACAACGACACCTACCCTCGTGATTCGGCCCTCTGTGGCGGCTCCGTCTCCGCCGAAGATACGCTGACCAGCTTCTTCACCTATACGATCGCCTCTGGCGACACCCTGACCGACATTGCTACCACTTACGGCGTCACCCAAGCAGCCATTCTGGGGGCTAACGGTCGCGCCATTGATGATGCCAACCTTATTCGTCCCGGCCAAACCATTGTCATTCCCCAAGGGGAATAAAATGGGTTGGCGTTGTGATTGACTGCCCTATGAACGTAAAAACCGGACAACAAATTGGACAATATACGATTACTCATCTGTTGGGACAGGGAGGGATGGGGGCTGTGTACGCGGCCGCGCAACCGGCCGTCAATCGCACGGTAGCCATTAAATTCCTGCTCGGTGATGATGTCTCTGAACTGACCCTGCAACGGTTTATGCGCGAGGTGCGCATCATTTCAGCGCTGGAGCACCCGTATATTTTGCCGGTGTATGACTATGGCGAATGGGAGAATCAGCCTTACATTGTGATGCGGTATATGACCGGCGGCACCCTGCGCGAAAAGATGATGAAGCAAACGATGAATCTGGATGAGACGCTGAAGGTGTTAGACCAGATCGCGGCCGCGCTCGATTACGCTCACGAAAAAGGGATCATTCATCGTGACCTCAAACCGGCCAATATTTTTATGGATGAACGGGGCAACGGTTTTCTGGCCGACTTTGGCCTGGCTAAAACAGTGGAAGGGTCTGAGGATTTAACCAGAACCAGGGATGGCATCGCCGGGACACCGGCTTATATGGCCCCGGAGCAGGTGCGCGGCGATAAGCTGGATGGTCGCACGGATGTGTATGCCCTGGCCGTTATGGCGTATGAAGCCCTCATCGGGCAGTTGCCCTACATGGGAGCCACGGCGTTAGATATGGCGCTGGCTCATGTCAACCAACCCGTGCCCCAGATTCGTGAAGTGATGCCCGATTTGCCGGCCGCGGCCGCGCAAACGCTACAACAGGCCCTCTCGAAAAATCGGGACGAACGACCAGACCGGGCGGGTGTTTTCATGCAAACCTTGCGCCAAAATCTGGGCCGTGATTTTGAGCTAACTGGGCGGCTCAAAGTCTCCCGCGATGTCACGGCCACCCACATGGGCGGTACACCCACGGTCGCTGGTGGCGCCCCTGTTACCCGTGTTCACGCCATCGAGCCGACCGAGGTATTAGCGCCCGCTTTTGCCCGCCCCGCCGAGGCGACGATTGCCAGTAGCAGTGCGCCCACGGTGGCGATTCCGCGCCGGGAAGACGCGAAGCCGAAGAGCCGGGCCGGACTCCTGGTGGTGGTGCTACTTTTACTGGGGCTGGTCGCGGCCGCGGTCCTGTTTTTGCCCCAGCTCATCAGCAACAACAACCCTTACGCCGGTGTGAACATCGCCACTTACATCGTCGGGGACTCGCCCCGCGCCCTGGTGAGCGATGAAGGTTCTGTCTGGGTGGCGAACTTTTTTGGCAACAGTGTCAGCCAACTGGTCGCCGAAGGTTGTGCCTCGGAAAATGATCCCTGTGGTCAGGCCATAGGAACCTACCCGGTAGGCGATTTGCCCGTCTCGTTGGCTTTGGCGGGGGATCATCTGTGGGTTGCCAGCACCCTCAGCGGTGAGTTGTCCCAACTTGACCGGTCAAATGGCGAGATCGTAGCGACTTTTCCCGTACCCAGTTTGCCCAACCAGCTCATCGTGGCTGGGGGTGCTTTATGGGTAGCCAACTCTTTTGACAACAGCCTGACCCGCATCGAGCCGGATGGATCGGTGGCGCAAACAGTCAGCGTGGGAACCTTGCCCCGCACGCTGGCCGTTTTAGGCAACACCCTTTGGGTGGCCAATGAAGGGGATTTGAGCCTGAGCCAGCTTGATCCCATAGCGGGTACGGTGCTGCAAACGGTGACATTAGCCGGTGAACCCCAAGGCATGGCGGTGGCGGATGGGCAATTGTGGGTGGCGCTGGCTGACCGCAATGAGGTGGTGCAAATTGACCCGGCGACTGGTCAGGTGACGGCTCAGGTGGCAGTGGGGGTGAGGCCGGTGGCCTTGTTGTTTGCCGGGGATGTGTTGTGGGTGGCGAATGAGGGGGATGGCACGGTGATGGGGGTGGACGCGGCCGCGCACTCAGTTATTGGCACCATTGAAGTGGGTCAGGCCCCTTTGGCCCTGGCCTGGGTGAGTTGTGGCGATGGTTGCGGGGATTTGTGGGTCGCCAACGAGGGGAGTGACTCGGTGAGTCGGATTCGCTTTGAGTAATTTGAGGAAAATAATATGACAACTAATTGGCCTCTGATCCCGGGTTATACCATCCTGAAAGTGGCGGGTACAGGAGGTATGGGGATTGTGTATCAGGCCCGACAGGAGCAGACGGGCCGGGTAGTAGCCATTAAGGTGTTGACGAAGGGAAACGCGGCCGCGCTCGACCGTTTTCGCCATGAAGCCAGCACCATTGCCCGACTGGAACATCCCAACATTTTGCCGGTGTACGACTTTGGCACCGTTAATGATCAGCCCTATCTGGTGATGCGTTACCTGGATGGGGGTAGTGTGGCGGATCGGCTGGAACAAGGGGTTTTGGGCGAGGCCCATAGTGTGACCTGGGCGGCCAAGATAGCCGATGCGCTCGATCTGGCCCATCAGCATGGTATCGTTCACCGGGATGTCAAACCGGGCAATATGTTGTTGGATGAGCGGGACAATGTTTACCTGACCGACTTTGGTATCGCCGGGGCAGGTGATGGGCGGGCGGGGCAAGGTTCGGTGGCTTACATGGCCCCGGAACAGGCCCAGAGTTCAGTGGCCGATGGCCGGGCCGATGTGTATGCCCTGGCGGTGTCTCTCTTTGAGATGGTAAGCGGGCAAAAACCGTACACGGCGGAGACGGCGTTGGGGATGATGGTGCGTCACCAGAGTGACCCCATTCCTTCGGTACAAGCGCTGAACCCGGCTATCAGTGTCGCACTGGATGATTTGCTTCAGTGGGGGATGGCTAAGAAACCCGGGGACAGGCCGGGCAACGCGGCCGCGTTCGCCCACTGGCTCCACCAAACCCAACAACAACCCAACCAGCCACTCCCCCGTCCCAACCTGGCGGCCACAGAAGTGGGTTTAGGGAGGACAGAGGTGGTGTCGCCACCGGTGCGGGAGGAATGACGGGGCGAGTGGGCGAGGGGGAGACACGGCGAGGGGGCGACGCGGCGACAGGGGAGCGGCGCGAGGAGCGTTCGGGGTCTTCGGCCTGGCTGTTGTGGGGTGGGGTGTTGGTGGTAGTCATATTGGTGGCTGTTTTTGTGCTGGGGCGGGGCTTGTTCGCGGCCGCGACACCCACCTTGCCACCCCCTACGGCCACCACGCTGGCTCCCACGCCTACTATCATCCTTACCCCTACGCCAACAGGCCAACTTCTTTTTGATGACTTCAGCGATCCGTTTGCCGGTTTTGGCATCAAGGCGGATGAAGATGGCGGGGTGGCTTATGAGGCGGAAACCCTACTTTTTACGTCCCAACGGAATGGGGTGTTTTGGTTTTCGCTTTCCGAGCGACTTAATGAGGCGGATGTGTCCCTGCAAGTGGATGTGACGTTGGTCGAGGGGCAGGGCAGTGTGGAGATGGGGGTCATTTGCCGCTGGCAGGATGTGGATAACTTTGTGGCCCTGACGGTGAACCCCACGGGCGGGGCGATGATCTGGCAACGGGTCAATGGGGAGATAATAACGCTGGCTGAGGGGGACGCGGCCGCGATTCTTCCCGGTCAAACCATACAATTGCAAGCCACCTGCCAGGGCCAGACCCTCAGCTTAACTGCTGATGGCGTAGACCTGCTTACCGCCACAACAGAATCACTCACCCCAGGCGATGCCGCTCTGCTGACCCGCCAACGGGCCGAAGGGGAATGGAGCATCACCTTTGACAACCTGTATGTCAGGCAACCGTGAGGGGGTGAGCTTGCCCCTGTTGGAAATCCCCCATGAATGGTGGTATAGCGATTCCCTCACCCTAACCCCATTGTAAATTCAAAAAATAATCAGGTAAATCACTTGTCATTCCGAGGTCCGCCGAGGAATCTTTGGCTAACCTGGTCGAAAGATTCCTCGCTGCGAAGACTACGCTACTCAGAAACTGTCATTCTGACGAGTCTTCGAGGAAGAATCCCGACGAGCTAGATGTACGGGATGCTTCACTCCGAAGACTCCGTTCAGCATGACAAATCAAAGTTTCTGCACTCATTGAACGGGCACTCTGCCCGTGGATACTCTCGGAATGACAATCCAGCACCCCATCGTTACCCGAATAATTTCTTAATGTGCAACGGGGAGAGGGGACAGGCTCCCTTCTCTCCCTGTCAGGGAGAAGGGCTGACTCGGATAAGGTCACTGGGTGTTGATATAAATGGTGAGACTGTTTGGCCCGTTGCCGCCCGTGCTGATAAACGGGGCCGCGCCACTGCCATCCAGATTCGCCCGATACACCTGACCATCATAGGGCGACGCCCAAAATATCCGGTTATTGCCCGCATCAATAGCTAATTCCTTGATGTCTATTGATTCCAGCAAAAATTGTTGTGCGCTGCCATCCAAATTAGCGCGGTACAATGAATCTGGAAACCCAAAGCGGGAGAAGTAGAGCTGGTTCGTCAAAGCCAACCCTTTCACCTCTATTTCAAATATCAACACCTGTTGGTTGGTGCTGTTGTAATTCATCCGTGACAGCGTACCAGAACAATCACCCCAGTAAAGTTGATTATTGGCCGCATCCACGTTGAGTTGTCCGCCCGGACAACCTGTCACCAAGGTTTGTACTGGCCCTGTGCCTAACAAATACCGTTTGACGTCGGCCCCATTGTGCCAGAACAAATAACCATCATCGTAAGCCAGTGATTGGGCGCTTTCACCGGGTAACAGAGCGGTCACATCTGTGCCATCCAGATTGGCGCTAAAAAACGAGCCATTGCCAAAATCGCTCCAGTAGAGACGTTGGCCGAAGGGGTCAACGGTTAATCCACCGAGTTCACCCCCGGCATAGGGCACAATGAGCGTTGGCGCACTGGTGGATGTGGGGCTGCTCCAGATGCCACTGGTTTGGGTCCAAAAAAGGCTGTTCGGGAAGGTTGGGGCACTGGTTGGTGAAGGGCTGGGTGTGGGCGTGACGGTGGGTGTAACCGTGGGAAGGCCAGTCGGTGTGGCTGTGGGGGTATTGGTAGGTGTGAGGGTGGCCGTGGCTGTAGCTGTAGCGGTTGGTTGAGGAGTGCGGGTATTGGGAGCCGGGGCACCAGGGGTGTTGCTTGGTGGTGGCACGGGGGTGAGGGTCAGGGTGGGTGTTGGGGACGCCGTAGCTGAGGGGCGTGTCGTGGGCGTGGCGGTGGGTGTACTGGTGGCTCTGGCGGTAGGGGTTAAACTGGGAGTAGCGGTCGCTTCTGTCGTAGAGGTGGCCGAGGGTGATGGTTCGGAAGTGGGGGTTAGGGTGGGGGTGAAGGTGGTGGTGGGGGTCGCGGCCGCAACCGTGTTTGTCGCTTCCGCCACTGGTGTAGCCGTCACCTGGACAGTTGTCTCCGGAATATCCGTCTCCTCCACCACATCCTCAAACGTCTTGGCTTCATCCTCTGCAATTTCCGGTATAGACTGGGCAATACGCAAAATCGTCGCTTCATCTTTGGCTTCAACATAGACACCCTGCCCTATCTCAGCCAACAAATCTTTGAGAGCCAGGGCACTATCTTCCCCCTTCGTCCAGGTTGATGATGAGGGTATCTACTTCGATACCCGCCCGGGCAATCTCTTGTTCGATAAGCCGTTCGCTCTGAGCTGAGGTACAGGTATCGGCTCCCCCGGTGACGATGATGAGGCGGAAGGGGCCTTCGTTGTCCAGCCCAGCCAGATCACGGATGGCGGCAATGACCGCCGCGGTTAGTCCGGCATCACCGGCGGTGGGTTGGACGCCAGCTAGCTCCCGCCGTACTTCGGCCTGGGTTCCATCGGCAATTTGGACCAGCAAGTTGGTATCACGGCAGGGATCATCTTCTACCCCTGCGCCAAAAACCCGCAAGCCCAGGGTGGTGTCGGTGTTACTGCCACGGGCCAGTTCGCCGACAAAGTTTTGCGCGGCCGCGAACCGGTTGCCGCTCCCCCCCGCAAAGGGCAATTCCATACGGGCCGAGGCATCTACCAGAACCAGGAGCGTGGGCTGGGCCGGTTGCGGCCGCAAGAATAACCAGAGCAGTAGGGCACCGATTAACAAAAGCGCGGCCGCGCCCACCACAATTACCGTCATCCGCCGTCTTGTCTGGAACATAGTTGTTTTCCTTGGGGGGGTCAGTGGAGCGTTGGGTGGCTACAGAGGAGATTTGGTAAACGTCAGACGTGCCTACGTCTGACGTTCGACGAAAGGGATTAAAGCTTTTCCCAAAAAAGTTATTCTGACTCACTCTCGTTGCGTTTGCGCCCGAAGAGCCAGAGGATGAACAGGAACGCGGCCGCGAACAAAGCCATTTGTGCCACTTGCTTTTGCTGATCAGACAACATGGGTGGTTGGGCCTCGTTGACCTTAGTCACCCAGGCCAGGGTTTCGCGCATTCCCACATCCAGCGGCCGCGTCTTCCAACCCAGTTGTGCCCGTGCCTTATCGGCCCGGCCTAGCTGGGCCGACCCCAGGTTACGGATGGTTTCCTCGCTATAAAACTCAGATAACCCCAGAGCATGATTGAGCGAACCAACCACCGGAGCCAGCGGCCGCACATAATTGGAAGGAATATGCATGGGCCGTCGCCGTCCAATCAAATCGGCCCAGTAATCTACCATCTCGCCTAAAGGAATGGCCGGGCCAGCCAAAATATAGCTTTCCCCTACTTTTCCTTTTTCGGCGGCCAAAATATGGCCTTCAGCCACATCTTCCACATGGGCATACGTAAAAAGTGTGTCGGCTCCCGGTACAACGGGCATTTGGCCCCGATGAAAACGGAGCATGGTCTCAGCGATGATACTGCTATCGCCGGGGCCGTAGACGCCACCGGGCATAACAATGATAATCGGCGCTCCCCGTTGAATGAGGGGCAGGGCTACTTTGTAATGGGCCAGCCATTTGGTGCGAGTATATTCACTCAGGAAGGGGCCACTACCTTCGTAGGTTTCATCGGCTAATTCGCCGCCAGTATCACCAAAGACGGCCACGGTGCTCGTGTAAACGATTTTGGGCACACCCAGTTCATGGGCCAGGTTGAGCACGTTGCGGGTGCCGCTGACGTTAATCGTCTCGGCCTCCATCCATTCCCGCGCCCCAATGTGATACCAACCAGCGACATGAAAAACGACATCACTGCCGGTCATGCCCTCGCGCATAGAAGCTTTGTTGGTGATGTCGCCTGTGACGATGTGAGCGCCCAGGGCCTGGAGCGCGGCCGCGGACTCCGCCGAACGAGCCAGCGCCACCACCTCATAACCACGAGTCAATAATTGCCGCACCAGATGACCACCAATAAAACCAGTTCCACCGGTGACAAATGCTTTCATATCAGAACCTCTTATTTTGGGATTAAAACTCAACGCCGTTTAAGGTGTGTGTTCCACCTGCTTGTCTAGACAAATGACCAACGACGAAAGATGAATGGGTTTGTAAGCAAACTTAAGTATACCTACCTCACCAAGTTTCTAAAAACGGGTCAACCGTTGGAAGGTATTTGCCACCTGGATTCCCCACCCCTAACTCCATCCCCGGGGGCAGAGAACTTTTAGGGTGTCATTTTTCGAGTGCGTCCGCACTCGAAAAATGACACGAATCGGGTTAAGGGAATAACCAGGAGTCGAGGCTTTAGCCGGTCGAGATTTTTCGACTAGGTGGCTGTTCTTTCCGTCAAACTGAAGGGCTGGTAACCGGACTCAGTTAAGGTGTGGGGATTGACCTGCCACCAGGAAAGTTTGGCCCGGCTCAGGGGAAGTTCCACATCGGCGGGTCGTTTGATTTTGGTGGGAACGGTTACGGCGGGGTCGGGGATGAGGATGTGGTGGAGTGGACGGCCTTGCTCCACCGGGGTTGTTTTGTCGGGGTAAATGAAACAAGGATAACGGGCGTATAGCTCCAGAGCACGTAAAAAGACCTGGGTTTCCCGCCCATCGAGTTCATACCCAAACAGTTCGGCGCGGGGAAATTCGTTGCCATGTTCTTCGACCCAGCGATAGAGGGCCAACTTGCGGATTTCGTGGCCCCAATCGTCCAGCAAGAAGGCGGGGAAAATGGGGTCTTCTGGCCCCTGGACGATGTAAGCATAACGAAGATAAAGGGGCGCGGCCGCGGCATCCATCAGCAAAGCCGCTTCCCCCTCTTTTTCATACAGTCTCCCGCGCAGTTCCTGGTTGATGGGTCGCATACTCATTAGATCGGAATCAACATTATGTCACGCTAAGGCACCAAGGTCTTTTCTTGGCGACTTGGCGACCTTGGCGTGAGATTTCTTATTGCCGACAAACGCTGTTCTTCGCGCCCAATTCTACAACTTAACCCGGCGCAGGCGTAGCGCATTAGTCACCACGCTGATGCTGGAGAAGGCCATCGCCCCGGCGGCCAGGATGGGATGCAATTGGCGCAGGAAAGCGGGCGCCCAGTCAAACGGAGCCAACACCCCCGCCGCAATGGGAATCAAAGCCAGGTTATAGCCAAAAGCCCAGCCCAGATTTTGTTTGATGTTTCTCATCGTGGCCTTCGAGAGGGCAATCGCCTGGGGCACACTGCGTAAATCGCCACGCATGAGAGTCACATCGGCCGCTTCCATAGCCACATCCGTACCTGTGCCGATAGCCATGCCCACATCGGCCTGGGCCAGAGCCGGGGCGTCATTGATGCCATCACCCACCATCGCCACCACAAATCCTTCTTCCTGTAATCTTTTGACATGGGCGGCCTTGTCACCGGGCAACACTTCGGCAAACACCCGGTCAATCCCGGCGGCCTGGGCGATGGTTTTGGCGGTGGCTTCGTTGTCGCCGGTCATCATCACCACCGTCAGGCCCAGTTTATGTAAAGCGGCCACCGCCTCACGTGAGCTATCCTTGATGGTGTCGGCCACACCAATGATGGCCTGAGCCTGTCCATCCACAGCCAGCCACATGGCGGTTTTGCCTTGCTGTTGCAACTGCTCGGCCTTGGCGGCCAAACCGTTCAGGGTAACGTTCTCCCGCTGCATAAGGCGCAAATTGCCCAACAGCACCGGCTGATTATTCACCTGGGCGGTAATGCCGTGCCCGGCAATCGCTTCAAACCGCTCCGGCTCCACCAGCGTCAGCCCTTGCGCCTGGGCTTCCTGCACAATCGCCTGCCCCAAGGGGTGTTCGGAGCCGCGTTCGGCGGAGGCGGCGAGAGCAAGAAGAGACTGAGAGACTGAGAGACTAAGTGACTGATTAATGTTCACTGTTGACTGTTCACTAACCACAACATCCGTCACTGCCAGTTCGCCTTTGGTGATGGTGCCGGTTTTGTCGAGGACGATGGCGGTGATTTTGTGGGCTTGTTCCAGGGCGGCGCTATTTTTAAACAGGATGCCCTGCTCGGCTCCCTTGCCGACGCCGACCATGATAGATGTCGGAGTCGCCAGACCCATCGCACAGGGGCAAGCGATAACCAACACGGCGATCAGGCGGAGTAAGGCGGGGGTGAAGCCTGCACCTGTTACCAGCCAAATGATGAAGGTAAGGGCGGCCAGACCGATTACCATCGGCACAAAGTAAGCCGATACCTGATCGACCAGCCGCTGGATGGGGGCGCGACTGCCTTGCGCCTGCTCTACCAGCCGGATAATCTGGGCCAGGGCGGTTTCGCGCCCTACTTTGGTGGCCTCAAATTGGAGTAACCCTTGTTTGTTGAGGGTAGCCCCAATGAGGGCATCGCCCGACGGTTTTGTCTACGGGCAGGCTTTCACCGGTGATCATGCTTTCGTCAACGGCACTGCGGCCGCGGACCACCACCCCATCCACCGGTATCTTCTCACCCGGCCGCACCACAATCACATCCCCCTTCACCACCTCAGCGATGGCGATGTCCCGCTCCTCACCATTCCGAATGACACGAGCCGTTTTGGCCTGCAACCCCATCAGCTTCTTGATGGCTTCGCTGGTACGCCCTTTGGCCCGTGCTTCCAACAACTTGCCCAGAACGATCAGGGTGATGATGACGGCTGAGGTTTCAAAGTACACATGATCGCCCAGGGCGTTGGAGCCGAAGGTTTGGGCGATGAGCACACCGACACTATACAGGTAAGCGACGGATGATCCCATCGCCACCAGCACATCCATGTTGGCACTGCCGTTGCGTAAACTTTTGTACGCACCCACGTAATAATCCCAACCCACATAGAACTGAACTGGGGTAGCTAAAACGAGAAAGAGCCAGTTGACCCACAAATCGTGTGCCCAGTGACCCAGGAAACCCAGGTCGCGACTCATGCTAAATAGGAAGAGGGGCAGGGAGAAGATGACGCCGATGAGGAAGCGGTGCTGTTGATGATGGACCTCAGCTTCACGCGCGGCCGCTTCCGCATCTTCTAGCTCTTCGCCCGCGGCCGCTTCCACCACATCATAACCAGCCTGACGCACGGCCGCGACCAGATCGGCGCGGGTGATGGCTCCCGGCGCGTAAGTGACCGTCGCTTTTTCGTTGGCATAATTGACGTTGGCTTCCAGTACGCCATCGGTTTTACGCAGGCGGCGTTGGATGGTGTTGGCACAGTTGGTGCAGGTCATCCCGGTGAGGGGCAGTTCCAGGGTGGCCGTAGGCACCCCATAACCCGCTTTTTCGATGCGCTCAATCACCGCCTGGGGGTTGGCAAGTTCAGGATCATAGCTGATCGTAACCCGTTCGCTGGCAAAATTGACCACAGCCTCGCTGACGCCAGTTACTTTTTTGGCGTTGCGCTCAACGGCGGCCACACAATTGGCACAGGTCATGCCGGTGACGGGGAGAGTGAGTTGTTTTGTAGACATGGGGGGATGTGGTGCGTGTTGCGTGTTGCGTATTTCATTCACGAAACACGCACCACGCACCACGATATGTGAGCTAATTCAGTTGGATGAGTTCTTGGGGCGGGTAATTGATCTCATGCAAGAGCGTGTTGATCTTTTCCCAATTGGCCGGGTCTTGCCAGGCAACCGTGACTTGTTTGGTGTCTTGCACAGCCTGGACGCTGGTCACACCGGCCAGTTCGCTCAATTCGGACTCGATGGTGTGGGTGCAATGTCCACAACTGATATTAGGAACGGTGAAGGTTTTGGTGGTCATATGTGTTCTCCTGAAAAAAAAGGTTGTCGTATCCTCTATAACTTCGAGGACATTTCAAAGACGCTGGTTACTTCTTGCAACATACGTTCCCGCTCGTCCAGGTCATTACCCTGGATGGCTGTGGTGACGCAGGTGTGCAAATGGCTATCCAGAATGAGGGCACTAACTTTACCCAGCGCCGCCTGCACTGCCTGAATCTGGCGAATAACATCAATACAGTAGGTGTCTTCTTCCACCATACGCTCAATGCCTTTCAGATGTCCGGTGGCGCTGGAAATGCGGCGGGTAATCGTTTTTTTAGTTGTATCATCCATATTGATAGTCCTCACCCTTATCGGGAACCCCACCCCCCCGGGGGGGGTGTAGCTTTTATTATAGGGTGTTTTGTCCTCACGTCAATTATGATGAATGTCACATGAATGACAGCAGGACAAGCGCAAACTCTCCCCAAATCGGTCATGTGGCCCCACCCGCCCGCAAATGGGCGGGCTAGTCAACAACACTCATACAACTTTACGAAAGTATGACGGATGTTTTTATGACAAACCGAGGGTGAAGCGGGTCATAAAAACGTAGGTCTGACTTTCGTCATGTGGGTCTCGTCCGCAGTCTCCTGTAAGTTATTTAATTCTCATTCCTAAGAGAAACAAAGGTCGTCACTTTTGCTCCCAATTTGGGATCAATTGTAATTCCCTCATGCGAATCATCGCCCGCAGAGTCTTACGTGAGTTTTGGGAGAAATACCCCGACGCCGAACAACCACTGCGGGCCTGGTCCCATCGAAGCTATCTTAACCATATGGAAAGCCAGGGGCTGACAAGACATGACCTGGAGCCTTATATTGGTTCCAGGGCACGGGTATCGGAACTGCTCAATCGCAAACGCCCCCTGTCTTTGCCCATGATTCGTCGCTTGCAAAAAGGGTTAGGAATTTCCGCGGACGTTTTAGTTCAACCGTATGAACTAAACGTGGCTTCTTAAACGAGCGTAGAGCAAAGGGACTTGCTTTTGACAAACAGGCTTGTTCTCCATATACTACTGGCCTGCTTACGGGGTGTGGCGCAGCTTGGTAGCGCGCTTCGTTCGGGTCGAAGAGGCCATGGGTTCGAATCCCGTCACCCCGACAAGAAAAAAAGCCGCACACAACAATTGTTGTGTGCGGCTTTTTCTTTTTCGTTAGCTCAGAAAATCAGGCGACAAACTAACTTTTTTGCCCTTTACACAAAACGCCGCCGACAGATAGATAGTCATACCCTTTTTCGGTCAATGCCTCATAATCCGGCATCATGCGGCGACCATCAATGACCAGGTAGGGTGGTTTGACCATCTCGGTGAAGGTGTGAGACAACCCTCGGAACTCTTCCCAGTCGGTAGAAATGTAGGTGGCGTCACTGCCCGCTACCGCATCTTTGACGGTGGGATGGTAGGTGATGCGCTCAAAAAGGTGATTGTGCGCCGGGTTAAACCAGCGGGTTTTGGCTTCCTCTTCGGCCAGCGGATCATAGGCACGGATTTCTTTTACCCCACGAGCCAGCAGGGTTTCTACCGCTTTCAGGGCGGCGGAATCGCGCATGTCATTGGTGCGTTTCTTGAAAGCTAACCCCAACAAAGCGACGCGCTTCTGGTTAAAGTTAAAACCTGCTTCATGAACTGCCCGGTCAATCAGGTAAGTTTTTTGGTATTCATTAATGTTGTAGACCGATTGGAGCAGATCGGTTTGATTGCCCGCCCGGTTCAGTTGGTAAATGAGGGACTGGATGTCTTTGCCGAAACAGCTACCGCCAGCCCCATTACTTACGTAGGATCCCCAGGTGCTGATGCGTGAATCGGCCGTCACACCTCGTTTCAAATCTTCCATACGTACATTGTCATAGGTTTCACCCAGGCGTGCCCCCACCCCATTCCAGAAGGAGATGTAGGTGAGAAGCAGGGTGTTAGCCACATATTTGATGGATTCGGATGTTTCTGGGGTGGTCTCCAGATATTGAATCCGCACATGGTTGTAAAATTGGGCGTAAATACGGCGCAGAATCTTGAAATCTTCTTCGGTATCAGCACCGACGACGACCCGGTCGGGGCGGCGTGAGCCATCCATGGCGTTGCCCTGGGCCAGAAACTCGGGGTTGGAAGCCACACCGACGTTTTCAGCCCCACATTCTTGCAGGATGTTTTGTAGGATGCGGGCGGTACCAATCGGTACGGTGCTTTTGTTGACGATGACAACGCGCTTTTTGTCTTTACGAGCGGCTAACAGTTTGGCTACGGTGTAGGCGGCGTTGGTGTAGTAGCTGAGGTCGGTGGAACCGTCGCGGTTGGGCGGGGTGTTGAGACACATGAAGAGGACATCTACCCCCTCGATAATGGAGGTAATATCGGTGGTGAAGAAGAGGTAATTGTTGAGGGTTTCAGCTATCGCGGCCGCAAGCCCAGGTTCATTCACATACCGCTCAATTTCATCCCGCTGGCCCGATTGGTATGCCCCGATGCGGGCCTTGTCAATATCATAAGCGATGACTTCGTGACCAGATTCGGCACAGACAGCCGCATGGGGCAAACCCACATAACCGGTGCCAACAACAATAATTTTCATGGAAATACTCCTCTTGTAGGTTATTGGTATATTGGTGTATTGGTTATTGAAGGCCAATATACCAATACACTAATAACTAATAACTGTTTTACCTTTCAACACGCCTATCATCTGCCCGGCGACTTTACGCCCAATTTCTACGGCGAAATTTGTGCCCCGATCCCAGGGGTAAACCTGGCTCATGCTGGCAAAAAAGAGGCCGGAAATAGGGGTTTGCAGGGTGGGAATGTTGGCGGAATGATTAACCAGGGGAACGGGTTGAGCATAGGGGGTACGGAATAACCAGCTATCTCGTATCCAATCGGGGGTGAAGGCGGGGTTGATTTTAGGCAACGCGGCCGCGAACTTTGCCACCAGTTCTTCCTTACTCAACTGGAAATACTCATGTTCCGGTAACACATAATCACCACAATACACCAGGTGATCCCCGCCGTAATGCTCCCGGCTGATAAAATTCGTATGCTCCACCAAAGCCAGAAACGGAAACTCATTCTGGCTCTTATCGGCTGAAGTGGCGGGGATGTTCAACCAGTAGGTGCGACCATCGGGCATCAGCGGCTGTTTGAGGGCCAACGTCACCACCACCGCCCCGATATGTTTGAGATTGAGCAACTGCTGTAAATAACCAGCAGGCAAATCAGGAGCCATCTGGCTCAGTTGATGCGGTGATAACGTCACCAACACCTGATCGGCCTGATGGGTCTGACCATTGACTTGAAGCTGTAAACCACCCCCCGGCAAAGGTTGAAGGCTTTGCACCGGACTGTTGAGGTGAATGTCGGCTCCTTTTTGCACCACCGTCTGGGTCAAATGATCCACCATCGCCTGGAAACCACCCTCAAAATAACCCAGGCGGAAAGTGCGGGCCTTGAGTCGCGCCCACATCCAGGCCATGTTCACATCCTGGTAGTATGGGCCAAATTTGTTGATGAGGAGCGGTCGCCAGGTGTTCTCATACACCTGCTGACCAAACCAACGGCGCATCCAGATATCAGCCGGGTACTTTTCCAGGGTGCGCCAGGCGTTGCCGAAGCGCAAAAATGCCCCCACCGCCCCAAAGCGGATGGTGTTCAAAAAGTTAAAACCAGGGTATTTGAACCAGGCAGGCACCGAATCAAACGGATACATCTGCCCCTGGTAATGGACAGACGTGATGGGCCGAGGAAAGAATAACTTATCCCGAAAGCCAATCTCTTCAAGCAATTGAAGCATCGCCCGGTCGCTTTGGAACAGGTGATGATAATATTTTTCCAGCGGCCAATCCCAGCGTTCATCTTTGAAACCAGTGGCCAGGCCACCGGTCTGGGAACCCGCTTCGTACAAGGTCACGGTGTGTCCGGCCTTCAGTAAATCATACGCGGCTGACATACCCGCCAGGCCGGCACCGACAATCGCAATTTTAGACATAATTTGATTGACGATTGACGATTGACGATTCTAGATGGGAAGAATCGTTAATCGTCCATCTAAAATTCCTTGGCTACTTTGACAGCTTTACTGAAATCGCCCCAACCTAATCCTTCCCGAACCATGTAGTACGCCCCTAACAAAGTGATAGGCAGCCAGAGAGCGGCATGGAGCACCAGTGTGTAAGCGGTGGCGATGGGACGAGCCACCCCGTAAAGGGTCAACACATTGATGCCTGGGGTATCGAATGTGCCCACATAACCGGGGGCCGAGGGAATGGTGGTCATCAGGTTGACAACGCCGTTCATGAGCATGAGGGCAAAAAAAGAAACCTCGAAGTCGAAGGCGTGCATGACGAACCAATATTTGAGGGTTTCTAACAGCCAGATGATGACCGAGGTGAAGAAGATCATCATGACGTTGCGGAAACTACGCAGGGAATCTAGCCCGGTGAGGAAACGGGCGATGAAGCCGAGCAGGGGGGCCTGGAAACGGGTAGGGAGCAGGCGCACGGCGAACCATTGGGCCAGTTGTTGGCTTTGCCGCGGCCGCGCCGCCAAACCAAAAAACACCACCAGTGCCCCAAAAAAGGCCACGCTGGCAATAATCACCAGGTTCTGCACCGCCGTACTGGGGATGGGGGTCAGCGGCAGGGCCACAAACACAAAAATCAACATCACCAACCCATCAAACACCCGCTCCACAATGACCGTGGCCAGGCTGGCACTGATGGGCACATCCTCGCGCCGGTATAACACATACGAACGGAGCAACTCCCCGGCCCGGAACGGGTACACATTGTTGCCCATGTAACCAATCACCACGACGGGGAATAGACGAGCCAGGGGGATGTGTTTTAGCGGCCGCAACATATAATCCCAGCGCCACGTCCGCACCCACACCCCCACAAAATAGGCCATCACCCCTGGAATTAACCAACCATATTGCGCGTTCTGTATCCCTTCCCAAACATCTGCCAGCTTCATTTCCCGCAAAGCCAGCCACATAAAAACGACGCTAATACCCACACCGACCCACAGTTGCCATTTTTTCAAACCATTATCTCCAAGAAGCTAGAGTGTAGAGCTAGAGCAAGAGGTTACTTTCCCTCTTGCTCTAGCTCTAGCTCTTTATACACCTGCCAACAGGCAAGCGCGTTATTGTACCGTGTGGGGCAAGATTGGAGAAACGAACTGCTACATTCAGGACAAACATCCTAACCTTTCCCACCTTGCCCCCCTTCCCACGTTTGCAGTATCATCTCCTGAGAAAATAAGTGGCAAGTTGCAGGTGGCGAGTTCCTAGAGTTCCACCGAGTTCCTATACATTTCTCTGATTTTCATTCATCTTCGTGCGCCGCTGGCCATGGGGAACCCTGGTGAAACGGGCACAGCCTGAAAAGGTTGCGCTACGCAACACGCAACACGCCGCAACACATCGTAAACAGTTACACCACCTATCCCAATTCCCAATCCCCATTTCCTGAGAGGTTCTTCTATGAGTCGCACCGCCATTGTTGCCGTCGGGGGTAACTCCCTCGTCCTTGATAATAAACGCTCCGATGTCACCCACCAGTGGGACGCCGTGCGTCTGACGATTAACCACCTGGCCGACATGATTGAACGAGGCTGGGAGCTAATCATCACCCACGGCAACGGCCCCCAGGTCGGCAATAATCTACGCCGCATGGAGCTATCAGCCCATGAACTGTACACCCTGCCCCTGGACCTGATTGTGGCCCATACCCAGGGTTCCATTGGCTACATGCTTCAGCAGGCCCTATCTAACGAATTGCGCCAACGTGGTATCCGCAAAAATGTGGTAACGGTTGTCACGCAGGTGTTGGTAGATGTAAACGATCCGGCATTTGCCCAGCCCAGCAAACCAATTGGCAGTTTTCTCACCGAGGAAAAAGCCCGCGAATTTGAGCAGGAAGGCTGGCAGGTGGTAGAAGATGCCGGGCGCGGCTGGCGGCGGGTAGTCGCTTCGCCGCAACCCTTGCGGGTGGTGGAAGAACAGGCTATCCGCGATCTGGTGGCCGCTGGACATGTGGTTATTGCTGTTGGTGGGGGTGGCATTCCCGTCATTCAGAATATGCGCGGCGAGTTGCGTGAACTGAAAGGGGTGTTTGCCGTCATTGATAAAGATCGGGCCAGTAGTCTGTTGGCGACACGCATGAATGTGGGTCTCTTCCTCATTTCCACGGGCGTGGAGCAGGTTGCCATCAACTTCAACACGCCGCAACAGGAAAACTTGAGCCGGATGACGATGCGTCAGGCGCAGGAATATATGGCCCAGGGACAATTTGCCAAAGGCAGTATGTTGCCCAAAATCGAAGCAGTTTTGTCCTTTGTGCAACAGACGGGCCACTCGGCCCTCATCACCAACCCGGAGAATATTAGTCGAGCGTTAGACGGTGAAACAGGGACGTGGGTTGAGGGCTAAAAATGAGTTGTTTTCAGTTTCCTACCAGTTCGGTCGAATGGCTTTTTTACGCACTTTCATTCTTTCAGGCTTTTCGGGCCGTACAGTTGGCGCAAATTTTATGGCATGAGCGGGCGGATTTTCAGCAGGAACCGCTGACCCGGCGTAAGGCGGGTTTAGGTGAACAGGCCGCTTTTTTCCTGGCGATTCCTCCCTCGGTAGCCGTCCATGAATTTTTTCATGCTTTGCCCATTTGGGCTTTCGGCGGCCGCATCATTCGTTGTGGTTATGGCTTCTACTGGGGCTTTGTCCAGGCGGACATCTTCTTCCCCGCTGAAGAGCAATGGGTTATCTCATTGGCTGGAACCATTGGTTCCCTGCTGTTTGGCTTGGCCCTATGGCTCGTTTTGCGCCGACACACGAGTAGTAGTGTGCGCTTCTTTGCCTTGCGGAGCTTGCGTATCCAACTGTTTTATAGCCTCATCTTCTACCCCATCTTCTCGGCCGTTTCCTTCATTGGCGATTGGCGCATTATTTATAACTTTGAACGCACCCCGATGTTGAGCGGGGGGTTACTGGTGGTTCATGGGGTGGCTCTGGGAGCTATGTGGTATGGACAGCGGGAAGGTTGGTTTGAGATGCGACAGGCTGATTCGGCCACGGAGTTGGCCCAAATACGGCAATTGGAAGCGGCCGCGGCCGCGAATCCCCAAGATATGACCGCCCAACTCCATTACATCCGTGCCCTACGCCAATCCGGCACCGGCAACCAGGCCAAGCTGGCAGCCCAAAAATTCATCCAAACCTACCCTGACATCGGCGAAGGGTATGTGGAACTGGCCCTGGTGCAGTTAATCAACCAATCACGCGTGCCCCGCACCGCTCTGGATAACCTGCGCCGGGCGTTGTCGCTCCCTATCAGCCACGCCGAATATGTGATCACAGCCCATCTCATCTTGGGACAACATGACATGCAACTGGAGCGGCCGGAAGAGGCGATGAACCATTTCAGTTATGCCATTGAAGTAGCTCACAACATCCCGGCGAGGCCCAACCCAAATTATTAAGTCTGGCCCAGGCCTATCATCTGCGGGCCACAGCCTACCAGCGGCAACAGCAGAAAACATTGGCCCTGGCGGATATTGATCAAGCGATTGAACTGGCCCGGGTCTGCGGCCGCACCGACATCATGAAAAGTTATCAAACCTACAAACAAAGCCTTGCTTCCCCCCGCTAAATTCCACTAATATTGCCTCCCTTGCCTGAATTGTTACAATCAGGGGTTTGTCAGGTAGCTTGGCAGATGTTTTGTCTGCCCATGGGAGAATTTTCTCCTATGCCCTTCTATCTGCATGTGTAGGAGAAGACAAAATGAATCGCAAAACGTGGAAACTCATGACCCTTTTTGCCATCCTTCTGCTGGTATTAGCCGCCTGCGGGGGAAATGGTGAAAACACCGCCAACACTGGTAACAGTGGTAACACGAATAATGCCGGGAATGATGCTGAGGTAACGGACAATGCGGGCAACAACGCGGCCGCGGTCGATGACACCAGCACCGATGCCAGTGGCTTCCAGGTTCCCGCCATCGAAGAAGGCAAGTTCAATGTGGCCTTCGTGTACGTTGGCCCCCACAATGACGGTGGTTGGAGCCAGGCCCACGACGTGGGGCGCGAATATGTCGAAGCCAACGTCGAAAACGTCCACACTGCCTACGTTGAAAACGTGCCCGAAGGCGCTGATGCCGAACAAGTCATTCGCTCCCTGGCCCGTAAAGGCTTCAACGTCATCTTCACCACCTCGTTTGGCTTCATGGACGCCTCCGAAATCGTTGCCAGCGAATTCCCCAATGTCAACATCATCCACATCAGCGGCTTCAAAGCCAACGAAGCCAACTTCGGCAACCTCTTTGGGGCGATGGAAGATATGAAATTCCTGGCCGGGATGATCGCTGGTAGCCGGGCCAAAATGGACGGTAACCCCAAACTCGGCTACGTTGCCACCTTCCCCATCCCCGAAGAACTGCGTCTGGGCAATGCCTTTGCTCTGGGAGCCGCCGTTACCTGCCCCGAATGTACCATAGACGTGCGCTGGATTTTCACCTGGCACGATCCCGTTCTGGAACAAGATGGAGCCAAATCCCTCTTTGATGCTGGTGCTCAGGTCGTTATGACCGGGGCCGATACCCCCGCCCCCGCCGAAGTCGCCCCCGCTGGCAAATGGGGTATCACCTACGACTACTCCGGCAACTGCACCATAGATGCCTGCCTCACCTCCATGTACTGGAACTGGGGGCCTGTCTATGCCCGCATCGTCGAAGAATCCATCGCCGGAACCTGGGTTGGTGGTTGGGAATATTTTGATACCGATAGTGGCGCCTTAGGTCTCTACGGCTTCATGGAAGGCGAAGCTCTGCAACCGGGTGTGGCGGAATTGCCTGCCGAAGACCTGGCCCTGATCCAGGAAACCCTGGACCAAATGTTGGCCGGAAACTTCACCCGCTTTGATGTATTCAAAGGGCCTATTGTTGATAACCAGGGCAATGTCATCCTGGAAGACGGCGTCTCCCTTGAACAGGCCGACCTGGATGGGTTTAGCCAGTTCGGTAGTTCTTGCACCACCTGCATGTATTGGTGGAACGAGAACATCACCGCCGAGTTACCCGCCCTAGACAGTTAAGGAACGAGAGCAAACAACTTACAGGAGACCAGCGACGCGTACCTCATCACGAAAACTTGCGTTTTTATGACCAGCCTCACCCTCGGTTTGTCGCCGGGATCCCCCACCCCTAACCCCGCCCCCAGGGGCGGGGAACTTTTCCGGACGCGGTTTTCGGGGCGAAGGCCCCGAAAACCGCGCCGCCCGGGTCCCCCCTTCCCCCTGGGAAGGGGGTTAGGGGGATGGGTCTTCCGACTCAATCTACCAAGGGCTTAGGCAAAGCGGTACAAGTCTCTCGTCTTAGTTCCGCAGGTTGTTTAATCCTTGATCCTAAACTTTGACCCATTCCTCTGTCAGTTAGCGCAAAGCCGGGTTTGGTGCACCAAACCCGGCTTTTTTATCCCCCCGTCTTCCCGTGATACAATCTCGTTATTCCATAAGCAAGCCAACTTGAGCCTACTGAAAAAACTTGGTGCCCTTCGGGGCTTCTTTCAGCAATCTCAACCTGTTCCATCACCAATAAATCCATGTCCGAATACGCCGTTGAAATGTCCGACATCGTGATTCGTTTTCCAGGGGTTCTGGCAAACGATCATGTTGATTTCACTTTGAAACCGGGTGAGATTCATGCTCTGCTAGGTGAAAATGGGGCGGGCAAAAGCACCTTGATGAACGCCCTGGCAGGCATGTATCGTCCCAGTAGTGGCACCATCAAGGTAAATGGTGAACCGGTTCATTTCCGTTCACCCAAAGATGCCATTGCCAAAGGGATTGGCATGGTTCATCAGCATTTCATGCTTGTGCCCAGCCAAACCGTCACGGAAAACATCCTGCTTGGTTTGGACGACCCTCGTTTTGTCCTAAATTTACGCGCCTACGACCAAAAAATTTTGGCCTTACAGGATCAGTTCGGTCTTCGGGTAGACCCCAGAGCTAAAATCTGGCAACTTTCCGTGGGTGAGCAACAGCGGGTCGAAATTCTGAAAACCCTATACCGTGGGGCAAACATTCTGATCATGGATGAGCCAACCGCCGTGCTGGCTCCTCAAGAAATTGAGGAATTCATGAAAACGCTGCGCTCCATGGCCGACAAGGGCAAATCCATTATTTTTATTAGCCATAAATTGCATGAAGTGACAGCCATTGCCGACAGGGTGACAGTGCTACGCAAAGGTAGGTTATCGGCTGGCGGGTTGCCCATGTCCGGGATGACTAAGACTGATCTGGCTAAATTAATGGTGGGGCGTGAGGTTGTTTTTACGGTGGAAAAACAACCCCACGAATCTGGCGAAGTGGTTTTGCGCCTGGAAAACGTAAGTGCCGAGAATGACAAAGGGCTTGAAGCGCTCAAAGGCATTTCTCTGGAAGTACGGAGTGGGGAAGTTTTGGGAGTGGCTGGGGTCTCTGGTAATGGGCAAAGTGAGTTGGCCCAAGTTATTACCGGTTTACGTCCTTGCACCGGTCGTATCACTGTAAACGGTCAGGAAGTGAGCAACCATCCCCCTATTGATGCCATCCGCCAGGGGGTTTCCCACGTACCAGAAGATAGAAATAAGGTGGGTACAGCCCCTAATCTGACCATCACCGAAAACAGCATCATGAAAAATTACCGCGAGGAGCCGATTGGCAACGGCTGGAGCATTAATTTTACCAATGCCCGTACCTATGCTCGTGGATTAAAAGAAAAGTATGCTATTTTGGCCCCTGGTGTACGCACCATGGCCCGTAAACTCTCCGGGGGTAATTTGCAGAAGGTCATTCTGGCCCGGGAGATTTCTTCTCATCCTAAACTGATGGTTGCGGTACAACCAACACGGGGGCTGGATGTGGGCGCGATTGAGTCTATTCAGGCTTTATTGTTGTCGCAACGGGATGAGGGGACAGCGATTCTGCTTATTTCCGAAGAATTGGAAGAGTTATTGGCCTTAAGTGACCGGATTGCGGTGATTTTTAGCGGCCGCATCATGGGCACAGTTCCGGCTGATTATGCTTATTTTGATCAAATTGGCCTGATGATGACGGGTACAACCGCTGAAGAGAGTGCGATAAAAAAATGATGCCCTTCCGAATTGTCATTGAAAAACGGGTTGATGATATTCCCAAATGGCTGCCCGCGGCCACCTCGTTGGGATCAGTTTTGCTGGCCTTCATTATTTGTGGCTTCATTTTAGAATGGATCGGCGGTGATTCCATCCGCGTCCTGCGTTTCTTTTATGAAGCCACGTTTGGTAGCTGGGGAACATTTTCTGACACGCTGGTTAAAGCAACCCCCTTGATTATGGTGGGGTTGGCTTGCACCGTGGCCTTCAAAATGCGCCTGTGGAATATTGGGGCTGAAGGTCAGTTCTACGCCGGGGCATTTGCCTCTAGTCTCGTTGTTCTGGTGCCGCTGGTGCCGCCGGAAAGCCCCAGAATCATCGTGCTGGCAGCGATGTTGGTGATGGGCATGGTGGGCGGTGCGTTATGGGGCTTCATTCCTGGGTTGCTCAAAGCCCGCTATCAGGTCAACGAAATTATAACCACCCTCATGCTCAACTATGTGATCATCCTCTGGAATAATTATTGGATATTTGGCAAATGGAGTGACGCTGGGTTCCAGATGACACCGATGTTTGAGCGCACGGCCTGGTTGCCCCGCCTGGCTGATTATGCGCGGGAGATTCGTGCTTTTTCCGGCATCACCTTACATTTGGGCGTGGTTTTTGCCCTGATCGCGGCCGCGGTGGTTTGGTGGATTCTCCAACGCAGTCGTTGGGGGTATGAAATTGCCCTGATTGGTGATAATCCGCAGGCGGCCCGTTACGCGGGCATGAACATCACCCGCAATATTATTCTGGTGATGATGCTATCCGGGGCGTTGGCCGGGTTGGCGGGTATGTCCGAGGTAAGCGGCGTTGTACATCGGCTACAGGAGCGCATTTCGCCGGGTTATGGGTTTACCGGCATCATTGTGGCCTGGTTGGCGAAGTTAAACCCCTTTGCCGTCGTCATTGTTTCGATCCTGTTTGGTGCCCTTATCCTGGCGGGGCGAGAAATACAACCTTCAGGGTTATCACAACTGCTACAGGGCGTTATTTTGTTTATGGTGATTAGCAGTGATGTGTTGTTGCGTTACAAGATTCGGGTGACGCGGCCGCAAACCATCTAACTCGACTTAGGCGAAATTTAGCCCGCCCTCTGGAAATCTCTTAATCTCTCAGTCTCTTAGTCTCTCAGTCTCCAGAGGTCAGCACAAAAAACGCTCATGTCGAGCATCTCTTCTCCTCATGGCCTAAAGCTCTATGAACCTCATCAACATTCTCCACGCCGGTTTAGCCACCGGAACCATTTTGCTCTTCGCCACCATTGGCGAGATTCTGGCCGAACGAGCCGGGATTTTGAACCTGGGGGTAGAAGGAATGATGCTCGTTGGCGCAATGGCCGGGTTCAAAACCTCGCTGGCGACGGGCAATCCCTGGTTAGGCTTGGCGGTGGCCATGTTAACCGCCGGTGCGCTAAGTCTCGCTCATGGGTTAGTCACCATTCATTTCCAGGCCGATCAGGTTGTCAGTGGGTTGTCACTCACTTTCTTGGGCACAGGGCTGGCACTGGTATTTGGTGAAGGGCTGACGGGGCAAACGGCCGCCCTCATTCCCAAAGGAGACATCCCCCTGCTAGGCCAGATTCCCTTCCTGGGGCCAGTCTTTTTTGCCGATCACAGTGTGTTGGTTTATTTCGGTTTTCTGCTCATACCCCTGGTCTGGTATTACGTTAACCGCACCCGCCCCGGACTTCATTTACGGGCCATCGGCGAAAAACCCGAAGCGGCAGACTCTCTGGGCATCAATGTCTACCGTCTGCGCTACTTTTACGTCTTTTTGGGTGGGTGTCTGGCCGGATTGGCCGGGGCTACCATCAGCCTCTCGGTTTCACCCGGCTGGTACAGTAGCCAGACGACCTCAGGCCAGGGATGGATTGCCGTGGGGTTGGTCATCTTTGCGCAATGGGATCCGTTGCGCGGGGCGTTGGGGGCTTATCTGTTTGGGGCGTTGCGCCGGGCGATTTTGGATTTACAGGGACCACGGGTGCTTCTAGGGTTTGCCAATCCTCTATTTATCAACTCCAATTTGGGCTTTTTTCTACAGATGGCTCCGTATCTGTTAACGATTCTGGCCCTGGTGCTGGGATCAAGGGCGGCTATGCGGAAACGGCTGGGGGCGCCAGCGGCTTTGGGTGTGCCGTATATCCGGGGAGAGCGGGGTCTGTAATCCTGTTTGGGAGTCACCAGAAAAACCTCAGGCAAAGGCGCAAAGGGCGCAAATATCCCAGAGAGAAATTCCGGTATTTCCTGATTTGCACGGCTCAAAGGCAGACTGATTAGCGCGAGAAGGTACCGCTGACACGCATAAATGGCCACGCGGCCGCGGCGATTTCCTCATCTGTCACCACAATATCAGTCTGACGAAGCTGTTTGATACTACGACACATGTTGATTCTTGCTGATCCACGCGAAGATTCAACCCCTTCGCGTGGCCTTGAGTTTATGGCCGTAAAATCAGCGGCAAATGAATGGAACAGGGCGGAGCCAAGAGAGCAAACACCCCCGTTTCCATACTGGTTCCCGTACCCATATCTTCATCCGGGAAAATAGTAAACCCGGTTTTACCGCCCCATAACCCCGTTTTACCATCCCAACGGAATAAGCTAATGCTTGTTTCCTCAGCACAGACTGCTAATTGCTCCTCAACATATGCCAGTTCCAGACTATAAGGCAGAAGCGGATCCGAAGGATCACCCGTAGCCCGCGATTGGGCCGCCATTTCGTAAAACACACCCACATGAGGCAAGGTTCCAGTGGGTTCAAAACCGGTGTAACTGACAATCACATCCTCTGAAAAGGTTCCCACCGGGAAAGTCACCGTAACCCCCGCCGTCGGCTCAAATGTGCCACCCCCACTATTGACGACCTGGCTTACCCCTGACGGGCTAATTTGAGGGCCGTGTTGGTCGCATCATAATAGGCAATCAGGGGGCGCTCATTGATATCCAGAGCAATGCTATTGTATCGGCCAACATCGGGGCTGCTATCTACGACGGTTGTCGCCCAACCGGAAGTGGTTAAGGTGGCAACCATGAGGCCATTGGCATAATCGTGGTAACTGATGAGGGGTTCATCATCAGCCAACACCAGATCGTTATGCCAGGAAAGCGGATTGAGCGGGGCTACCATTTGGAAATTCCAACCAGACCCATTGAAATAAGCATAATGCAGATGGTTATCCACCGCATTGGCATAGCTGATATGTAGATTGTCATTTGTGTCAATGGCTAGAGAAAGAGCAGAGGTGAAATTGCTATCGCCTATCTGGGTGATGGGAGACTGATTCCAGCCCACCCCATCCCAGTAAACATAGTTGAGGCTAAAGTCACCAGGATGCCAATAAATAATATGGGGCCGATCATTACTATCCAGAGCTAACGCCGCGTAATTGGCCGGGCCTGCAACCGGTATTTCCGTTACCCAGTCCAATGTGTTCCAGTAGGTGTAAAGAAGCCCCTGGCCATTATTGTCAATGTGGCTGATGTGCGCATTGTCATTGCTATCCAAAACCAATGAGCTTTGAGTGCCATTGACCCCATTGTTAACTGGTGTAGACAAAAGCCATTGATTGCCATCCCATTTGCTATATTGCAAACGAAAGAGGGGGACGCTCTGCTGGTAGGAGATGCGGGGGTGATCGTTGTCATCAATCACTAGAGAAGTAACATCCGCCGTACCCAGGTTTGAGGAAATGGAGACTGTCTGGCTGATCCAGCCCGCGCCGTCCCAATAGGCATATTTCAGGCGTTGGGCCAGGGTAGCTATAAAATCTTCGTAGCTGATGTGGGGAAAGCCATTACTATCGGTTGCTAACGAGGCTTTGAGACCAACGGAGCCGCTATTGTCCACGATTTCGGTTTGCCAGGTGGCCGTAAACGGGATGGAGCTATTGCGCGTTACGGTTTGGGGAGCCGCAGTCTGACTCTCTACCCTCTCCACATTCAGCCACAGGGCCACCCCCGTCAAAGCAACTAACCAGATCAGTAAGAAAGAAAGAAGTCGTCTCATTACGTGCCCCTTATGAACATTCGCGAAAATCACTGTTTTCCTTTTAAGTCGGTGCAGGTGGCGTATTTGTTATTGGGGATGCATGGGCTTACTTCTTTTCCAGATGTTCAACTTCGGCCAGTAACACGCGGCCGCGGGCCTCATCCCCCTGCTCCTGTTCATACCTGGCCCAGGCCCGTAACACCTCAGCCTGTTCCTGCCCCAGATTCGCGGCCGCGAACTGCTCCACACTTCGAGCAAAACAATCAGCCACGGCGGGTATGTTGTCCATTGTAGCGGGTGCTGTCAACCCCATGGCTACCACTCGCCCCAGCGCATACCACGCTTGCCCCAACAAAATGGGGTGTTGTCGTTCTTGGGCCAGGGTCAGCGATTGGTTCGCGGCCGCGAGGGCCTCTTCCGTCTCCCCCAGAGCCAACAACACCTCGGACAAATTGGCATACGCCTCAGCCAGAAACGGCACTTGCCGGGCCGAGGGCATGGCCAAAAGCTGTTGCAGATGGGTCAGAGCCGCCTCATGCCGTCCTAACTTGCCATACAAACCGCCCAAATTATTCAGATGGAGCATCTCTGATCCCCGGTCGCCAATTTCACGAGCGATGATGAGGGCCTGTTGGATGTAGGTCGCGGCCGCGGCCAGATCCCCCTGAGCCTCCACAACTAACCCCTGATTGCCCAACATCACCGCTTCATTCCGTTTATCACCCAGATAGCGGTACAAGGCCATCGCCCGGTCTTGCACCTGGCCCGACGCCTCATAACGCCCAGTAAGCCGATAAACAGACCCCATCAGCGATAGGCCACCGGCTTCTTCCGCTAACGCACCCATTTCCCGGCTGAGCGTCAGCAACTCCTCAGCATAAGCCAGGGCCTGCTCCATCGCCTGTTGGCGATAAACTGTCCAGCCCAGGCGTAACAACACTCTTGCCAGTTCCAGTTGAGCCGATTCACCAGACAAACGGGCCAATTGCTCCGCCTGCTGCGCCGTCGTCAGGGCTTCGGGATAATGACCTTGTCGGGCATAAACCAGAGAAAGGCGTCGCTGGGCGCGGATTTGGGCCAGGGGGTCGGACAGATCGGTCGCGGCCGCGAGCATCCCCTCATACGCCTCAATCGCTTCTCCGTACCGGGCCTGATCCTCTAATACCTGCCCCAGCCCTTCCTGCCAGACCAATCTCGGCCAACCCCAACGAACCAGCCTGCTCTGCCAGGGCCAACGCCTGCCGGTACGAAGCAATCGCCGTCACCGGGCTGTAACTTACCTGGGCTTGTTGCCCGGCCCGACCAAACCAATCGGCGGCCCTGGCCAGATCACCTGCTCTCTCATAATGTTCGGCGATGAGACCGGCATAATTGTCACCACCTCGCCGCTGTAACCAATCAGCAATCCGGGCATGATATTCCCGCCGTTGCCGCCGTAGTACCCCTTCATAGGTCACATCGCGCAACACCACCGTCTTAAACATAAACTCCGCCGTCTCGGCAAAAGCCGACAGATGGCGGCGTGAAATCAGCTCTTTTTGGTGCAGGACGGTCAGGGTATCGCCGCCTGCTGTATCGCTCAGATGGTTCACCGCTTCAGCCCAAAAGATACGCCCAATCACCGACGCCCTCTGTAAGGTTTCCCGCTCCACCGGCAATAAACGGTCTAATCGCGCCTGAACGACCCCAGTCAGCGTTGGTGGGATATTGATTCGACTCATGTCCGTTAAAGTTAAGTTCCAGGTTTCCCCATCGCGTTGGATAACCCCATCATCCAGCAACACCTTGACCAGTTCTTCCACGTAAAACGGGTTGCCTTCAGACACGTCAACCAGGAGATCACGCAATTCATCAGGCAGATGGGGTAGCGGCCGCAAAATAGCCTGCACCAGCCGCCGCATTTCCACTTTAGAAAGGGGGTGTAGGCGCAACAGCAGGTGATGCGCCTGTCCTTCTAACCAATGGGGGCTTGTTTCTAACAATGAAGGCCGTGTCAGTTCTACCCATAAAATCGGCTGGTTGTGCCATTGGGGGAGCAAATACTCAATCGTATTGAGTGTGCCCACATCGGCCCATTGTACATCTTCCAGAAAAACTACCACTGGCTGGAGCTGAGCCATCGCCCGCCACAGTTGCCCCATCGCATGTTGCGCCCGGCCATGAATCTGCCGCGCATCTTCGCGGATACTGCGGAGATACGGGCTATCGCCCATATCAAACCCCAGCAAATGACCGACAAAATGGGCTTTCTCTACCCCTTCGTCACCGAGAAAAGCCACCATGCCCGTTTCCAGTTTGGCCCGTATGACCTCAGCCGGATCACTGTCATGAATATCAAAGCGGAAGGCGAATAGGGCACGCAACAGGGCATAGGGCAACCGCTCTGTTTCCTGAGTGGCTCGCCCCTGGAACAACCACACATCCGTCCCCTGCTGGTTCATCCAGGTACGAAACTCCCGCAAAAGGCGCGATTTGCCCAAACCCGCCTCGCCGACGATGGTCACAACCTGACCTTCCCCTTCGCTGATGGCTTGGGTAAACGCTTCTTGCAGACGTGTCAGTTCCGACATGCGACCAATCAGAGGGGTTTGTACCCCCTCAATACCCCGCGTTGTGGTGTCAAACGGCAGTGGTTGGGCCGATTTAACCAGATAAACCTGTACTGGCTCGCTTTTGCCTTTCACTATGATGGGGGGGAGTTTTTGAATATCAAACAGCCCCCGCACCTGGCGATACGTGTCATCGGCGATGAGGATGCCCCCCACCGGAGCGGCATGTTCCAGACGACTGGCTAAATTAACGGTATCGCCCATGGCCGTAAATTCCTGGTTTTGTCCCACGATGTCGAGCAAAACCTGACCTGTGTTCAGACCAATCCGCATGGCCAGGGGCACATTCAGCTCTTTGCGGAAAGCAACCAGGGCTGATTGCATCGCCAGGGCGGCGCGGATGGCTCGTTCGGGATCATCTTCGCGGGCGGTGGGGGTACCAAAGAGGGCCATGACCGCATCACCAATATGTTTGTCTATGAAACCACCGTGGTTGGTAAGGGCCTGGTCTAGCCGCAACCAAAGGTTGTTCATGAGGTCGCTGATTTCTTCAGGGTCGAGGGTTTCGGAGAGGGCCGTGTAACCAGAGACATCGGCAAAGAGGACGGTGATGAGTTTGCGCTGGCGGGTGGTGGGTTTCGCGGCCGCGCGCAAACCGGCTAACCGTTCCCGCAAAGGCGCTACCCCGGCTTCTACAACAGCATCCCCCAGGATGGCTCGTTGGGCTTCGAGAGCGGCAATGGCTCGCTCCAAATTTTCGTGTTCTTGTTGGGGATCGGGCGACGATGACATGGTGCTCAGTTTACCATAAGACAATCACCCCTCTCAAATAGGCAGAAGGTGGGTTTCCAATGAGTTGAATAATTAATTGTTGAACTGTTGAATGGGTGAATGGTTAATGAAGCGGTAGACGCCTCTCCTCGTTAATCATTCAACAATTCACGAATTCACCGATTAATTATTTTCTTCCTCTCAACTGAAATGAAACCGGCCCATAGGCAAACCGGGTGAATCAGGCGTTACACCAGGTCACGCGGGATTTTGAAGGTCCAGGTTTTAGTAAAAACGCGTATATTCCCTTCATACGCATCAAACAGGTGGCTCAAGTGAAAATGGGTGGCGTCGGCGGTCAGGGTGTTGTCGGTGATCATGCGGATACACCAATCGCCCCGTTGATACTCCACCTGCATTTGGGTGCGGTGACGGGTCGCGAGCGGGTCATCATCATGCAGAATGAGCATCTCCTCGCTCGTCTCTTCCCACTCCAACTCATTACCCGGCAGATAGACGCGGCCGCCATCATTCTTAATCGTAAACGTCGTCACGCCATTGATGACATTATAGGTGATGGTCTGCTGACGTGAATCGGTGCGCCGATCTTCCGTGGGTAAGGGGGGCGAGATTTCCGCCGGGGGAAAGGGTAGCAATTGAGCGTCGGTGGGCTGGGGGTGGCGCACCGGCAGGTGAAGTTGACTACCGGCTCCGGGAAACAGGCTTAAAGTAACGGGCACCGGCGAAGGCCAGGCATGGCGGCCATAGGTAGGCGAGACAGCCACCCGCAACCGATGTCCTGCCGGAACCCGGTAGCCCATGACGTTGAGGGGTACGGTCACGGTATACCGCCGACCCGGTTCCAACGGGGTAGGAAATTCGTGGCTGTCCCGGTGGGTCAGGTTGAGTTGCCCCCAACTGATGAGGCGCGATTGGCCGGTGGGGGTGACATCACATAGGCGCACCGCCACCAGAGCCAGCGGTTGGTCTACGGCCAGTTCCAGGGTGACGGTGGGGTTGCCCAGGATGTCTACGGCTTCGGCCAACGGGGCTGAGGTGAAACTGAGGGCCTGTCCATCGGTGGCCTGTTGGTCCAGGGCGGTTTCGCCGGGGGAGCCGTAGCAACCCCATTCGCCAGAGGTGAGGCCGTGGGGTTGAGTGCCGCGCAGGGTGAGGGGAGAAGTGGGGATGGATGCGGCCGCGTTGCCTAACCAACTTCCTCGCTCATCCCTATTTAAATACCACACCTGCTCCGCCACGTAGGGGGAAGGCCAGGCCGGGTCTGCCACCCAACGACCAGGCCGTTCGGTATAAAACGAAGCTGGGGGCACACTCTCCTGGATCCAGGAGCGCATCATCGGTTCAGCCATGATGCCCGTTTCGATCCCCTTCAGCCAATAATCCCACCAGCGCAGGCTCTCCTGCAAAAACCCAATCGCTGGGCCGGGTTCGCCCCGCTCGGGGAAGGTGTGCGCCCAGGGGCCAATCAACCCTTTGCGCGGCCCCTGAAACTTAGCCAACAGGCGGGGAATGGTGTTGTTATACGTATCCGCCCACCCCCCTACGATATAAACGGGAATGTTGATAGCGCCGTAATCTTCACCAACTGAGCCATGTTTCCAATAAGCATCCCGTCTCTGATGACTGAGCCATTTGGCGGCCCAGGGATCATTTTCTTCCAGGCGGGCCAGCCACATCTCCCGCCACCGTTCGCCCACATGACGGGGATCAGGGGGGGCGGGGTTATAGGTAAACATGACGGTGGCCCAGGGCAACATTTGGGCCGTGAGCAGGCAGCCACCCATGTAATGCACATCGTCGTGGTAACGATCATCGGTGCAGGCGATGGGCATGATGGCTTTGAGTGAGGGGGGCCGACGGGCGGCGACTTGCAGGCTGTTGAATCCACTCCAGGAAATACCCGTCATGCCGGTTTTGCCGTTGCACCAGGGTTGGGCGGCAATCCAGGCCAGAATTTCGAGGGCGTCGTCTTGTTCTTGAAGGAGATATTCGTCGTACAAGAAGCCATCAGAGTCGCCACTACCACGCATGTCGGCTCGCACGACGGCGTAGCCATGTCCGGCGAAGTAAGGGTAGCGTTGGGCGTCGCGCAGGGAAGTGTAGTCGCTCTTGCGGTAGGGGATGTATTCAAAGAGAGCCGGTACGGGGTTCGCGGCCGCGTCGGCGGGCATCCAGATACGGGCGGCGATGCGGGTTCCGTCCGCCAGAGGTATCCAGGTGTTTTCGATTTCGCGAATGGCGTGGGGGTAGTCGGTACGGATGGTAGGCATATGACGCGGCAGATGGGTTCAATCTCCGCAGATTGAACCCATCTTGCCTGATTAAAAACGCGTGAAACTTACGGTCTGGACATAAACGGCAGGTACAGATAATAGGTCGTTGCCGCTTCTGTTGTGAAGCTGAATGTTGTGGAGTAAGACCCATTCCCAGCGCCGTTAGCGGCCAGCACCCGCCAATAATAGGTGGTGTTATTGGCTAGATTACTTGCCGGTGTGTAATTAGTGACGGCAATATTGTTGGCGGCTATCACAATATTGCTGAACCCGGCATCGGTCGCTACTTGCAGACTGTAGCTAGTCGCCCCACTGACCGCATTCCAGGTCAAAGTCGGTTGGAGTGGCTGGTTGGTAGCGCCATCCGCCGGGGCCAGGAGCGCAGGCGCACCAGGAACCGCTACCTGGGTCGTAAAGGAGAATGTGGTCGAATAGGGGCTACTACCACAGTCACCCTGGGCCTGAACGCGCCAATAGTAGGTTGTACCACCACTAAGGGGGGTAGGTGGTGTGTAATTGGTGGCGGTGAGACCGTCGGCAGAGAAAACAATATTGCTGAAACCAGAATCGGTTGCTACATCCAGATCATAGCTGGTCGCATCCGCCACGGCGCTCCAGGTAAAGGATGGTTGCGTGGCCTGACCGGTAGCGCCATTGGCTGGGGTGGTCAACGTAGCCGCCAGCGGTGCAGAGATAGCTTTTACTTTGATCGTGTCATAGTGTGATACGGTTGCATCATATCCATACACCCCAAACACATAGGAGCCGCCCGCTAAACCAGCCGCGTTCAACGTCATTTGTGTGGTTCCGGGAACGGAGACGGGGTTACTAAAGGTGGCTGTTAGACCGGCAGGTAAGGTGGTGGTGGTGAGGGTGATCCCACCGGTATAGCCATAAACGCTGGCCAAAGCCAGGCTCACGTTCTGGCTATCATCACCACAGAAATTGACCTCATTGGTGGCTGCGTGCAGGCGGAAGTCGGGGGGCAGATTGGTGGGACGTACCACAAACAACCCTTGCTCAATGCCACTAATAATGATGTTACCACTATCAAAATAGGGGTAATTACTCCAGGCGCCATTGAAGCTAGCGTTATCATTTGTCGGATAAATATCAAAGAAGGCTGCCTCTGTTAACGTACCAGAGCTAACATTGGTCGTATTTAGAACGCGCAGACCACTCCGATAATTGGCCGCAAACGCATAGTTACCCACGGTATAGAGGTTGTGATCAATAGAGGCCACGGCTGCCGTGTAGGAATTGATGAGTACCGGCCCATCCAGATTGGTGACATCCCAGATGTAAGTGCGGGTGTTGTGACCGTTATTCTGCTCGTCCAATTCATCATCTACCAGAAGGTAACGTTGATCTTCGGTGAGCCAGGCCTGGTGGGTGTAGCGAGAGCCGCTGTAGGTTTGCCGGGCCAACTGCACGGGGGCTGATTTGTTGGTCACATCCACGATGGTGACGGTGTCTTCGTTAGAATTGAAACAGACTTCTTTACCCCGATGGGCCGCATCCGGGCCGAAATAGAGCACACATTGGGCATCATGGGTATATCCGTCACTACTAAAACAGCCAGCAAAGGTGGGGGTCAGGGGATTTTGAATGTTGATCATGTGCAAACCACCCGGAACAGTTGGTGGTTGACCCGCCACTTGCGCCAACGGCATAGGCATAGCCGCTGTCTTCGTTGATGACCAGATTGTGGACTTTGCCGACGCCAGGATAATGGGCATCTTCAGTAAAGGTGACGGGGGGTGAAACAACGTTGCGCAAGCGGGTTAAGTCAAACACTTGCATACCGTGCCCGTGGCTTCACTGACGATGAAGGCATAGTTGGCATAGACCTTGATGTCGCGCCAACTGCTGTTGGATGTATGGGTGGGCAGATTACCCAGGTAAATCGGGTTTTCTGGGTCGGTGATGTCCACGTAAGCGCTACCACTGGTGCGGCCCATGATGGCGTATTCTTTGCCAGTTGTGGGATCGGTCCAACCCCAACTGTCGTTGCCATTGCCCCCACCGATGGATGTGAGGGGTAAGAAGGACATGAGGTCTATATTGTTACAAGGATAAATGCCAGCCATACCAAAAACACATTGGGTGGCGGTCATGGGGGAGAGGTTTTCTGGCGGTAATACATCTTCTAAAAACTTCCGTTGGACAGTTGTTAGTTCACCGTTATCCGTTTCCTGAATGGCGGGGGCCTGTTCCTGGGCTGCCAGGTGGGTTTGGATTCCCACGAAGGCGACCAGGAAGAGGGCTAATACAAAGACGAAGGTTAGGCGGCGAAACACGGGGCGGACAGTAGCAAGCATATCATTTACTCCTCGAAAAAGTTTGGGCACGGCTGTTTTTTATCTGTATTCGGTATTCGTTTCTCAGATGTTATGGCTTGAGCAGAGCGGGTAGGAACATCTGGTTGAAGAACGTGGTTCCGGTAGCGGTTAGGCTGAGGTTGGGATCGTTGGTGGAGGTGATGGTGAGGGTGAAGGTGTCTTGGGCCGCGGCCGCGTCTACGGGCACGTGCACCTCAATCGTAATCGTGGCGGTCATGCCTGCGGCTACGGAGAGGGGCGTCGCTGTCATTAAGGTAGCGTGCCAATCATCACCGGTGATAGCCAGGGTATAACTGTCATTGTTTTGCCCGGTGTTCTCTACCACAAAGGTATGGGTAGCGTGATCGCCGGGTAACGCGGCCGCGTTGCTATCCCCACTCAACAGTTGCGCATCATATTCTGGCCCAACATGCGGGTCCAGGATAAACAACCCCTGTTCGATGCCACTGACAACCACCACCCCACTGGCAAAATACGGATAAACGCTCCAGGCACCGTTGTAGCTGGGGCTGTTATTAGATGGATAAATATCAAAGAAAGCGGCTTCTGTCAGCGTAGCACTGGCGATATTCGTAATATCAAGAATCCGTAACCCACTGCGATAATTGGCGGCAAAGGCGAAATTGCCTTTCACGTACAGGTTATGATCAATGGAGTTGACCCCGGATCCAGCCGTGTAATTGCCAATCAAAACCGGGTTGTCCAAATCAGCAATATCCCAGATGTAGGTACGGGTATTATGGCCGTAGTCTAGCTCATCCCCCTCATCATCAACCAGCAAATAGCGCTGATCTTCTGTGACCCACCCCTGGTGGGTATAGGAAGAACCAGTGTATGTTTTGCGGGCTAACTGCACGGGTAGAGACTTGTTGGTGACATCTACCACAGTGACACTATCTTCGTTAGAGTTAAAACATATCTCCTTACCCTGATGTGTAACATCCAGCCCCGCATAAATGACGCATTGGGCGTCATGGGTATAACCATCCGCACTAAAACAGCCCGCATTGGTCGGCGCGAGCGGGTTTTGGATGTTGACCATGTGTAAGCCGCCGGAGCAGGTTGAGGTGCCTACACCATAGGCATAACCGCTGTCTTCGTTGATGACGATATTGTGGGCATTACCAAAACCAGGGTAGTGGGCATCTACGGTAAAGGTGGCTGGCGGGGTAGGTACATTACGCAGACGGGTTAAATCAAACACCTGGATGCCGTGCCCACCGGCTTCACTGACGATGAAGGCGTGGTTGGCATACACCTTAATATCGCGCCAGGAGCTATTGCTGGTTTGGGTGGGGAGATTGCCCAGGTAGATGGGATTAACCGGATCGGAAATGTCTACGAAGGCGGTGCCATTGGTGCGACCCATAATGGCGTACTCTTTGTTGGTGAGCGGATCGGTCCAGCCCCAAATGTCGTTGCCTTCACCGCCGCCGATGGTCGCCAGGGGCATAAAGGCCAGGAGATCAACGTTGTTACAGGGGTAACTGCCAGCCTGTCCAGCCACACAAGGCGTGGCCCCCAGGGGTGACAAAGGTTCAGCGGGCATATGATCCGCCATAAACCGTTGCATTGTTTCAGTCAGTTGACCGGGGGGCGGGTTAAAATCTTGCTCTTGGGCTGACAGAGCGCCGGATTGGGTGATGATGAGTAGGACCAAAGCACAACTACCCACGGTAAAAAGCATACGCCACAGCATTGACTTCATAGTTTTTACTCCTAGCCAGAAATTTGAGCCGCTGAAAACGCAGGGAAAGGAAAAACAAGCAGGTGTCTTATGGACGAAATCAGCGGTAGGTTGAATGGGTGGTGATGAGGGGAGCCGTTAGGTCTGATTCCCGGGGTGTTATGGTTAAGGGATTGGGTGACAAAATAAAAAGTGACAGCCGCGGCCGCGACTGCCACTTTTTCGCCAAATGGCTACCTTACTGGTTCTGTAGCGGCCGCAAACGACGAGCCAGGAACAGACCCAACAACGCCATAGCACTCAGCGGCAACAAATAAAGGACCCAGGTGGTACTGTTACCACCAAAACTAGAAAGATTGACATCGGTAGGGCTGAAAACAAAACGCGTCACAAACAGACCCCGATCCGTGTCACTGATCGTCACCACATTGTCATCCCACCAGGGATAAACACTCCAGGCCCCATTCATCGAAGTGCTGTTACTCTCTGGCGACACATCAAAATAACCAACGGGCACAAAGTTGGTACTGGGCAGATTGCTGATGTCAAAAATTTGTAAACCAGCCCGCAGATTAGCCTCATACACATGATCACCAATGATGAACAGGCTGTGATCCATGGCTGAGGTGTTCATTTGATAATGCCCTAGCACCACCGGGTTATCCAGGTCGGTTATATCAAAGGCATAGGTGCGCGTGTTGTGACCGTGGTGCATTTCGTCGTGCATGTCCGCCATGAGCCAGTAGGTTAAATCTTCGGTGAGAGAACCTTGATGCGCCCGCATGATACCTTGATAGGTAAATCGTTTGATGATGGTGGGGGCGGCTTTATTGGTGACATCGGCAATGCTCACGTTATCATCGCTAGCCAGGAAACAGATTTCGTGGCCGTGATAATCATGGTCAGGACCATCATAAACCAGACATTCGGCCGTAGAGATGGGAGCCTCGCCCTCATCTATACAGCCCGCCTGGCTGGGGCTGGTGGGGTTTTGCAGATTGAGTATCTGAACACCGGCATTACAACTGCTGTCCGTTGAACGAATCACGGCGTAGAGGTAGCCTGTTTCCTGGTTGATCCACAGGGTGTGGGCCGCCCCGATTTCGGCGTAATGGGCCGTTTCGGTGAAGGTAACCGGGGGATTAACGACGGTACGAAGTTGGGTCAGGTCAAACATTTGTAACCCATGACCGGGGATGTTGTCGGCCACGATGTAGGCGACGTTTTGATAAACTTTGACATCACGGTAAACGGATGCGCCCGTGTGAGAGGGCAATTTACCCAGATAAATCGGGTTTTCCGGGTCGCTGATGTCTATGAAGGAGACACCGTTGGTTAAACCAAAAAGCACATATTCTTTGCCGGTTAGGGTATCTGTCCAACCCCAATGATCGTTGCCCATGACCGTGCCATCTTCGGCCCCGATGGCGGCCAAAGGCAGATGAGAGATGAGGTCTACACCGGCACACGGGTATTCACCGGCCATGCCATCCGTGCAGGTAACGGGGCCATTGCCTAGCGGCGCGGCCGCGAACACGGCACGACCACCCAAGATAATCAACAACAGCATACTCAAACCCAGGCAAAAGCGCATAAGGCGCGTCTTATTCATTTCTATGCTCCTTGACTTCGGCGTTGACTGATACGTTTAATTTTAGGACAACAATTTTGGAGAGTTTGTCTTCGCAGATAACAACGCGACGTTAGATAATTATCGAAGACTAAGCGCCAAGTATAAGCCGAATAGCCGTCTGACACAACCTATTATTTTGTCCTGGTTATTGCTCATGTTTAAGGATCGGGCAAAATAAGGGAATTCTCTTATGGGAGTTATTCGTATTATGAATCGGATCAAGCTTACGCCTGAAGAAACGTTTTTGTGGCGCTGTGTCAACCGGTGGCGTGAACCGCACCAGCTTGTTGCCCCGGCTGGTTTGGACTGGGAGCAGGTGGTGAAAACAGGGGTGCATAATCGGATGCACACCTTGTTGCACGGTGTTCTGCCCCGGCTGGAACCCGCGGCCGCGTTACCGGCCCCCGCCCAACAAGCATTAGATGACGCGGCCGCAATCTATATCAACCGTGCCCAGTGGTTCAGTGAGTCACTGCGACGCTTTTTACCCCTCGCGGCCGCGCAACAGCTAGACATTGTGGTCATCAAAGGGCTGTCCAGCTGCCACAACATATACGGCCAGGAAACCATGCGCCCAGGGGGTGACATTGACATCCTGGTGCGCCAACAAGATGTGCAACCCGTGATGGCCCTTCTCAAACAAGTTGACGTAGACGCCTTCTGGCCTAACCTCATGCAAGACGCCTACTACGAGCGCCACCACCTGCACCAACAGCGCTCCACCCAGGATTTACGCATCTGGTATGAAATCCATTGGGCGCTGGATCACCCGCTTACGCGCCTGACGGTCGATTATGAAGCTATCATGAATCGGGCCACCCCTGGCACTTTGTTGGGTGTGCCCGTGCGCGAACAAACCTTGCCCGATCTCATCCTCACCCTCATCATTCACCTGGTCAAACACGCCATCTACCTGCCCAGCTCACTCAACCGACCCGATCTGGCCCGTCTTATTCTGGCCGATGGCATGTTGATGTATTTCGTGGACATTGCTGAAGCCATCAAACAGTTGAAACCCACGGAAACCGACTGGCAACAGATGGTGGCCCTTTCCCAAGAGTGGGGCATGGTCGAAATGACCGGTTCGGTGCTGCGCGTTTGCCAGGAATTTCTGGAGACCACGGTTCCGGCCTGGGTGATAGCCGCGTTGCCGCTGGGTGAGGCCGGCCCTATCACCCGTTTTGCCATGACCAAAATGGCCGAGTTCACCATTGCGCAGTATCAGGACGAACGACAAAGTAAATGGTGGTATTTCATGTTGGTGACCAATGGGGCGTTCATTTTGCGCCCCATTCGCTTGTTGGATTTAACCACCTACTGTTTTCCGGGGTGGGCGTATCTACAACGGCGTTATGGTTCATCGTCATTATTGACCGGTGTGGGTCACTTTTTTAGGGCTATGGGGCAATACGCCCGGGTGGGTTTTGACACCGTTTATTACGCTTGGGAGCGCCATCGTCGCCTCAAAGCCATCAATTACAGCACATCCTTGTTTAATCGGCTGGAAGTTGAGGAAACAGAAGAAGTCGCTCCCTCTGTTTGAGAACGGGTATCAAGGATTAAATAACCTACGGAACACTCGTATGGCTTTACTCACTATCTTTGCAGTTTTGGCATGGATGCCTTGCTCAACTGAATCCTGTCATGCTGAGGTCCCCCGAAGCATCCCACAAGTCTGGAATGACCAGGTTGTTGGGATTCTTCGCTCCGAAGACTTCGCTCAGAATGACAAGTTTAAGGTAGCGTTTTGCCCTTTAAGAAAAAGTGCAAACATAGTGTTTACTTAAGCCCTTCGTAGATTGAGTCGGAAGACCCATCCCCCTAACCTCCTTCCCGGTGGGAAGGGGGGACCCTGGTGGCGCGGTTTTCCGGGGCGAAGGCCCCGGAAAACCGCGCACAGAAAAGTTCCCCGCCCCTGGGGGCGGGGTTAGGGGTGGGGGTTTCCGGCGACAAACCGAGGGTGCGGCTTGTCATAAAAACGCCAATGTCGAGTAAGGAATATAGCTGTGACTGTGGAAAAACTGTGGGCTGAACATGAAGCTGGGCTAGAGGATTTTTGGGGACGAAGGGAAAATGGCCCTCGTTTTGTCCATGCGTTCACGTTGTTTGGGCGGCCCATTCGGGTGACGAGTAATGATGAACAATTGCTGACGGCGGTGGCGCTGGCGCGGCCGCAATATAGCCTCGCTCCCACCACCACCCACACCCCCTTCACCGTTCATCTCGTGGTGCGAGCAACCCCCGTAGACCCTGGCCCCCCGCCCCAAAATTTGCTGGCCCATAACCAATATACTGGTCACGACCAATGGCTGTCCATTCAAATGGGCGGTTGGGGCCATTGCCACATCAACCTGGCCCAGGGTGAAGCCATTGCCGTGTTGGCTCTGCCTGGCCTGCCAACCGGAATTGGTCAGCCGAGGTTTGCTCAACACCATCTTTACCAACCTGGTCATCAATGCCAATTTTGCCATGTTGCACTGCACCGGCTTGCTGCGTGGTGAGGATGTTTTACTTTTGCTGGCGCCGCACAATAGCGGCAAATCTACCACGGCGTTGCGGCTGGTTTTGGCCGGATATCAGCTCATTTCTGACAGCCAGATTTATGTGTCGCCGGACAGCGAGGGGATAGAACTGCTGGGTTTTCCGGTGGGGCGCACCAAATTGCGAGCCGATATGGTTCCCCATTTTCCCCAGTTACAACCTTTTCTGACGCCCGAACCGGTGCGTGAGGAGATGAAGTACACGTTGGATTTGCGCCGGTTTAACGCGGAACTGGTGTGTGAGACGGCGGTGCGGCCGCGTACCATCCATTTCTGTTTGCTCCACCGCAATGGCACACCCCACACCCAACTCACCCCCGCCCCGCCGCACGAACTGCTAACGGCTATCGCGGACAACAACAGCATCTATTATGATCGGCCAGCGGTGTGGCTACCCAGTTTGCGCCTCATTGAGCGGTTGGTACATCAGTCTCACGGCTACCCCCGTCTATCGGCACTGACCCGGGACGCTCTGGTAGCCACGATTAACGAACAGTTATTCTCTTTTGAGATTGGTTCAATCCTCAGATTGAACCCATCTTTCCAGGAACCGGCTAAAGCCTTGATTCTGGAGTGGACGCTTTAGCGGGCTTTACACGGAACATTAACCTTATGGCTGGCTGATGACAGGCAACTGCACCCAAACAACCCCATCCACCTCTTTAACCGGATATTTGCGTAGACAATAGTTCTCATCTTCAGGCCAGGTGATGCGGCCGCTGCGGATGTCAAACACATAACCATGATCGGGGCAATCGATACGCCCTTTGCGGGAGATGGTGCTGACAGACATATCCCCTGAGGCGTGGGGGCATTCACTACTGAAGGCATAAACCTGACCGTCCAGGCGGGTAAGGATGAAACGACGTTCGCCCCACTGGTAGAGGGTAACTTGTTGGGGCTGAACCTGCTGCCGCGACGGTCGGTGTAAAATCAAGAGCAGGTTCCGGGTGAGACATGGGGTAATCATAACGTAGGGAGATTCCTAGGGCTAAAGGAGAGGGGAACTCTGGGGAACTTTGGGAACTCTGGGGAACTTGTTGATTTTTCTTTTCTCTGCAGTTCTCCGCGTCTGCGGTTTATTATTCTCGTGCATTCGCCTTCTTAAACCGCTGTTCTGGAGCTAGATAAATGTGGTCTCGTTGGCTGAATAAATTTAGAACCTGGATATTGCCCGCGGACGCGGATTCTCCCGCCAGTGCCGAAAGGCGTTACCGGCCGATCGCCTCGGTCATGTCCGACTACGTATTCTCTTGGAAATGTCCTATTGGCGAAATCAAGAGCAGTGGATCAGTGGAGCCTTCAGTGCCAGCTACCGAAGTTACACCGCGAAAATTTTTGCTAGAAATTGGATGGGTCTCTATTATCCACCCCGATGACCGCGAACAGGATGAGCAGGACATTAACTACACGCCAACAAAAGTTGTTACCGAAGTGCGTATCATCCACCGAGAAGGCGCCACTCCGCTGGGTGCGAGCTATGCCCCCCATTCAGGACGTAACACCAACAACGATCGGCACTTTATGGCGCTGTTCCGGGATATTACCGAAAGCAAACAGATCAGAGCCAGTTTGCGTCAGCGTGAAGCCATTCTGCAAGTCGTGGCGGATAAGCTAAATATTCCTGACCGCTGATTGGCGTCTCAACGGCCTTCGACTTCATGCTCGAACGGTTGGGTAA
>JADJUV010000023.1 GCA_016716885.1 Candidatus Trichofilum aggregatum
CGCTCATAATTCCCAGGTGCGTTGGATGTTGTGGCGCATCTTTTCCAGATACGCTTCTTCCAGATCAATATCGGTGTAGTTTGCCAGCTTGATGATATAAGCCAGGACATCGGCCAACTCATTGCGGATGGCTGCCCGGTGCTGAGCGATGGCTTCACTTTGCGCCTCGGCCCGTTCTTTGCCGGTGCGGCGTAGCTTTTCCACCGTATGCCAGGTGTCGGCCAGAGCGGTAGCCAGTTCACCCGTCTCTTCGTTGAGGAGTAAATAGTTGAGAAATGGGTCGTTGGAGAAACCTTTGCTGGCGTCTAGCTGGCGATGGAACTGTTGGTAAGCGGCCAGGAAGCCAGTGACGGAAGGAACAGTGGGTGGGAGTGGTGCGGCGGGGGTAACGAGCGAAGAGGGGTGGCGGGCCAGAGATGTTTTGATCTTTTCCAGGATATAGTTGAGGTCACTGGGGCGGGCCAGGAAGTCGAGTTCGTTGGCTTCGATGATGAGGACGGGGGAATCCTGGACATTGGCGAGCCAGGCATCGTACGCGGCCGCGACATCTCGAATATACCCTGGGTCCATGTCCCTCTCATAAGGCCGGTCGCGCAAGGTAATGCGCCGCATGAGCAATTCATGGTCGGCCCGCAGGTAAACGATGAGGTCAGGGCGGCGCAATTTTTCCCCCAGGGCCGCATGAACCCGGCCATACATCGCCAACTCGTCGTCGCGCAGGTTCAGCCAGGCAAAAATCTCATCTTTAGCGAAGGTATAGTCAGAGATGAGGTGGCCTTGAGCCAGAGCGGTCGGTACAGCCTGATGCTGTTGGTGGTAGCGGCTCAGCAGAAAAAATAGTTGGGTCTGGAAGCCATACCGCTCCCGGTCTTCATAAAAACGAGCCAGGAACGGGTTTTCCTCAAACACTTCCAGTAACAAACTGGCGTCAAAGTGGCTTTGTAACATGCGGGCCAGGGTGGTTTTGCCCACCCCGATAACGCCTTCGATGGCGATGAATTTGGACATAGGGGCCTCAGTTTTGGGTTTCAGGTTTCAAGTTTCGGGTTTCAGGGTCGCCGCGTCGCTCCTCACCCCTTCGCCGCTTCCCCCCATCTTCAGGCTATAAGCGGCAATGCCAAAAGCGACGGCAACATTGAGGGAACGTTTGTGACCTTGCATGGGAATTGACCATACTTTATCACACAAACGCAGGATGTCAGGGTCAATGCCGGCGAGTTCGTTGCCAATGATCAGGGCGATGGGCTGATGGGTGGGAAGTTGGGCCTGATACAGGGGTTGGGCGCGGCCGCCCCCCTCGATGGCCCAGAGTTGGTAGCCTTGTGCTTGCAGGTGCGCGGCCGCGTCCAGCCCATTTTTGTGATACGTCCAGCCCACCCAACCTTCCGCCCCCAAAGCGGTTTTTGCCAGTTTGGGATGATCCGGTGGGCGTAATGCCGCACAGGTGCAAATGCTGAATGCCCACCCCATCGGCGGTACGAAAGATACTGCCCACATTGTGGGTGCTACGGATGTTATCTAACAGGGCGATCAACGGGGTGGCTTCCTGGGTGGGTGGAGTCGTTTGCACCTCGTGGGCCGGGTAGGGGGAGATGATTTGTAGGGCGGCGGTGTGGCAAAGGGGGCAGAGGTAGGGTTGCGGCCGCGCTAACCACACCGGAAACCGAAACCGACACGCCTCACACACCATCACGGCAAAAACATTCTCTGTTTCATTCATGCCCCCGATCCTACTCCCATCTAGCCGGATGACAAAGTGACAAAGTAGCCGGGTGAGTTCCCTCATTACAACAACAGATTGGAGGAAGGAACAGATTTTCTTTCTTGGTCATTGACAAGTGGGGTGTTTAAAATGAGGGGGCAATCAGTGCCTGGCACGGGGCAGACGAACCTGGGCATTACCCAACTTGCCGCCCCGTGCCAGGCACTATATGGAGATCCACCGAAATTAAATCCACCCATTGACAATCGGCAATTAACCATTAACCATTTTGAGTTCCCCCGAGTTCCCCCGAGTTCCCCCGAGTTCCCCCGAGTTCCCCCGAGTTCCCCCGAGTTCCCCCGAGTTCCCCTCTTAACAAACCCTTTACATCCCCTTGAACCCTTGTTAACCCCCATGGTTTATCTTCAACACATACCTTCCTTCTCACACCTCTTCCCTCGTTTGACAAACCATCAAGGCCACACGAACAGGAGAAACTGCCAAGTTTCTCCTGTTTGGCTTTGGGGTAAAAATCGTTGATTGTCTTAGGAACGAGAATTTAATAACTGGAGTTTAGGGCAAGAGAAGAGAGCGAGAGGAATTACTCTGGAAAACCCTCTCGCTCGGGTTGTGAACGCCAAACTCAAGTAATAGGTTTCAGGGGGCTAGAGACAAGACCATCTTACGAAAGTCAGACGTAGGTTTTATGACACGCCTCACCCTGAGTTTGTCGCCGGAAGCCCCCACCCCTAACCCCGCCCCCAGGGGCGGGGAACTTTTCCAGGCGCGGTTTTTCGGGGCGAAGGCCCCGAAAAACCGCGCCGTCAGGGTTCCCCCTTCCCCCCGGGAAGGGGGTCAGGGGGATGGGTCTTCCGACTCAATCTACCAAGGAGTTGGGTAAAGCTGGTCGAGTCTCTCATCTCAGTTCCGCAGGTTATTTAACCCTTGTTCTTTAACATCTCGATAACACACTTCTAACCGAAACAGAACCAAGTTTTATAGTACTTTTGGATATAATCGCGACCTTGAAGTCTGCCTCTCCAGACATGAAGTAACCACACTTTTATACCTACGGACATACCCTGGTCAATACGGGTGTTTTGACCGGAGTGCCAGAAAAGCTGTCAAACGGGACAAACCATAAGCGGGTATATGAATGTGAGAATTTAATCGATTACAGGAGAATTGCCGTGAGTACACCTTATCGCCGATTGAAAAACGATCTTCGCGTACGTATGAACTTACCACTGCGTATGGTCGTAACTTTGGTGGCATTAACATTTTTTTTATTAGGGATTCCCGTCACTGAAGATTTTGACACATTAGCATTATCAGGTACGTCAAGTGCTGTGCCTGGGGATTGGGCTTTGAGTGAAGCAGGCACTAACGCCAATGCGACTTACACGGCAGGCACTGGTTCTAGTGCTACCGGAGATACGTATAGTTTTGGTGCAACGGGAAATTCTGAACGTGCCTTTGGCGGATTACAAAGTGGTTCTCTTACTCCTACCATTGGTTCTAGTTTTACCAATAACACAGGGCAAACAATCACAAGTCTTGATATTGCCTATATGGGTGAACAATGGCGGTTGGGGGCTACAGGCAGACAAGATAGATTGGATTTTCAATATAGCCTGAATGCAACAAGTCTAACAACTGGTGCTTGGACAAATGTAGATTCCCTAGATTTTAATGCCCCTATCACTACAGGTACAGCGGGGGCACTGGATGGCAATCTGCCAGCGAACCGTGTAAACGTATCTGCGTCAATTACCGGTCTAAGCATTCTCGATGGTAGTACATTTTGGATACGGTGGACCGATTTTAATGCCACAGGTGCAGATGATGGTCTGGCAGTTGATGATTTTTCCCTCACTGCGAACGGCACAAGTGCAGATGCCGCCCCCTCAGTCACCAGCACCACCCCGGCTGATAGCGACACCAATGTTGCTGTAAACGCCGACATCACCATCAACTTCAGCGAAGATGTTACCCTTGATGCGAGTTGGTACGCCGTTTCTTGCGCCATAAGCGGCTCCCACACGGCCACTGTCACCGGTGGCCCACAAAACTGGACCATTAACCCGGATGTTGATTTTGCCAATAGCGAAACGTGTACCGTCACGATAGACGACGCATCCGTGCATGACGTAGATGCCAACGACCCCCCGGACACGATGGTGGCTGATCACGTGTTTAGTTTTACGACCGCGGCCGCGCCCGTAGGTGATGTTATCCATATCAGCCAGGTCTACGGTGGGGGTGGCAACAGTGGAGCCACCTATACCCATGATTTCATTGAACTATTCAACGCTGGCACAACAACTATCAACCTGACTGGTTGGTCGGTGCAATATGCGCCGCCAGGGTACAGCCTGGAGGTAAAACAGCCCAACTGGTTCCCTGGCTCCAGGTCAATACTATTAGACTCAACAATCTCAAGGCGCAGGTGGGACAACTCCTTTACCTTCTCCAGATGCGATTGGGGACGATCCGAATGGCGGGGGACTGGTAAGGTTGCCCGGTTAACAGCACAACGGCCCTTCTGGAGTTGCCCGAAGCCGAGGTGTTGATTTTGTTGGTTATGGTACTACGGCAAACTGTTTTGAAGGGCTGGGCCGACTCCTGCCAAACGGACAACGGCTGATTTGCGCAACAACAACGGTTGTCAAGATACAGATCAAAACGGGGCTGACTTTTACCGCTTCCCCAGCCCCCCGCAACACCCAATCTCCGTTTTACAACTGTACCACGGGTGATTTTTCACCCGCTGTCTCCAGCACCGCCCCGGCCAATGGGGCAACCAATATTGCCCTGAATGCCGACATCACCATCAACTTCAGCGAAGGTGTTACCCTGGATGGTGGTTGGTATACCGTTTCCTGTGCTACGAGCGGCGCACACACGGCCGCTGTTACCGGTGGCCCCCAAAACTGGACACTCAACCCCGATGTTGACTTTACCAGTAACGAAATCTGTACCGTCACCCTCACCGCTACAGCCGTTCATGACATAGACGCCAACGATCCCCCGGATACGATGGCGGCTAACTACGCATTCAGCTTCACCACCGAAGATGGTGGCTTTGGCACCTGTGGCGACAACACCGAAACGCTCATTCACACCATCCAGGGAGCCGGTCTGACCAGCCCCGTCGCGGGCAGCATCCGCATCATCGAAGGGGTGGTTACCGCCGATTATCAGAATTCACCCATCGAGATGGGGGGCTTTTTCATCCAGGAAGAAGAGGCTGACGCCGATGCCAACCCGGCTACCTCTGAAGGCATCTATGTTTTTGAGAGTGCCCAGGCCGTTGCCGTGGGTGATGTGGTGCGTTTACAAGGCACGGTGGTTGAATTCACCTCAGGCGCGATCACCTTCACTGAAATTTCCCCGGTTGCGACGCTGACAATTTGTAGCAGTGGGAATAGTTTGCCCGCGGCCGCGGCCATTAGTTTGCCCGCCGCTTCCGTAAACGATTTAGAAGCCTATGAAGGCATGAGGGTTACGCTGGCCCAAACCCTTTACGTGACCGAACATTTCACCCTGGGTCGGTTTGGTGAAGTCCTTCTCTCGGCCAACGACATTCAATATCAATTTACACATGGTAATTTGCCCAGCGTGGCCGGATACGCGGCCTTCCAGAACGACTTCGCCCGCAGTACGATTACGCTGGATGATGCCAATGCCCAACAGAACAAAGACCCCATTGTTCACCCTGCGCCCGGTCTCACGGCGCTCAATACCTTGCGTATAGGGGATACCGTGGCTGGCTTGACGGGCATCCTGGATCACCGTTTTGACCTGTACCGCATTCAGCCCACCGGTGTTGTGCCCTTCACCGCCAGCAATCCCCGCCCGGCGGCTCCTGATAATGTTGGGGGTACTATCTGGGTGGGTAGTTTCAACGTCCTGAACTATTTCAGTACCCTTGATCTGGGTCCAGATATTTGCGGGCCGTTAGCCAATCAGGAATGCCGGGGGGCTGATTCGGCTATTGAATTCACCCGTCAGCGGAACAAGATTATCCAGGCCATTATCGCACTGAATGCTGATGTGATTGGTTTGATGGAGATAGAAAATCATGTCACCGATGCCGCCCTGGATGATCTGATCAGTGGCTTGAATGCCGTCGCTGGGGCAGGAACCTATGCCAAAATCAGCCAATTCCCTCTGGGAGATGATGCCATAAAAGTGGCTTTGATCTATCGTCCAGCCTGGGTCACACCCGTTAATCCCCCATGATAGACAACAACGTCATTTTGACCGCCCCCCGTTGGCGCAACTGTTTGAGGTGAACAACACCGGTGAACGGTTCACCGTGGTAGTCAATCACTTTAAGTCGAAGGGTTGCGGCGGGGCGGCTGGCGATGATGCGGATCAGGCCGATGGTCAGGGTTGTTACAATGATCGGCGCACTCAACAATCCGCCCGATTGTTGAGTTTTATCAACACGGTCATTGTGCCCGGCACGGGTGACAGTGATGTGTTGATTATCGGCGACCTAAACGCTTATGCCCTGGAAGACCCCATCACCGCCCTGACGGGTGCGGGGATGAGTAACCTGTTGAGTAGTTATCTGGGAACGGATACGTTCTCTTATATTTTTGATGGACAGGCGGGTTATCTGGATCACGCGCTGGCTTCCGGTTCTATGGTGTCGCAAGTGACCGGTGTTACCCATTGGGGCATCAATGGCGATGAGCCGATTTCTCTGGATTACAACGAGGATTTTAAGACGCCTGGTCAGGTGGTGAGCCTTTACAATGCGGATCCATTCCGGTCTTCGGATCATAGCCCGGTGCGGATTGGCCTTTATCCGAATGATTTTGGCGATTTAGATGGCAGTTATGGTGATGCCTGGCACACCGGGGGTGGGGCGTTACGTTTAGGCACAGCCTGGACGGCCGATAGAACGTTTGGTGTGAATACAGATAATGGGACGGATGATGGTATCGTGCGGCTTTCCGGAGCCTGGACGGCGGGAGCGACGGCGACACTCCGGGCGACGGTCACTCGCACGGTCGGAGCCGCCCCGGCCTGGCTCTCTTGCTGGATGGATTGGGATGGTAATGGGGCGTTTGCCACACCGTCGGAGCGGGCCATCAACACAGCCGTGACTGTCGGTGTTAATGATATTTCCCTGACCGTGCCTCTATCGGCTACCTCTCTTACTGCCTTGAGCGCCCGCTGTCGCCTGTATGACAGTCCCACGGAGCCGTTTGGCCCGCTGGCGGCTGATCCCGCCGGGGCTGGTGCAGGGGGTGAGGTTGAGGATTACAACTGGGGCTTCTCGCCCACGGCGATTACTTTGCAGGGGATAAGGGTGGCAGGCAACGCGGCCGCGCCCCTTCTTCTCTCGGTGGTGATGCTCCTGGTGCTGGGCAGCGCCTGGGGCTGGCGGCGACGGGAACAACTGTAAAATTTCGTAGGGACCGCTTTAGGGTTATGCGGCCCAAGCGGTCACTACAACCCTACAATAATTACCGGAACATCTATAGTAATCTATAGCCAATAACCAGTTTAAGACCCTTCAGGCGAACCCATCTGAAGGGTCTTTGTTTTGGAGAGAAATGGTTATAATCAGGCCCCGGTCGTGCCGGGTGGTTCTGGGTGCAATCTAGACGTAACTATAAAACCCCTCACCCTAACCCTCTCCCCAAGGAGAGGGAACCAACTCCCCTCTATCACTTTGGGAGAGGGGTCGGGGGTGAGGGTTCTGGGTGCAATCAAACAACAGAAAGAGGGAAAGAGGATTATGGTGAATTTTTTGCGGCCGCGGCTGGGCAGTTATCTCATCGAATGGTTGATAATGGCTCTGGTGATCTACTTTTTCTGCCAGACCACCTTGTTGGATGGCAACAACCAGCAGTTACAGCAAACCGGCGAACATAACGAAAGCGCTACCCTGCCCATTTTGATCGCTAGCGCTGTGCAGGAACATGGCGAAATTCCGCTGTGGAATCCCTATATGCTGACCGGCTTTCCCCATGCCGGTGATCCCATCAACCATTTTTGGAACCCCATTGCTACCCTACCGGTGATCTTGTTTGGTGGCATTACGGGCATGAAGGTAGCCGTATTTTTGTCGATGCTCGCGGCCGCGCTAGGGCAATGGTTTTTGGCCCACACCTTTGGCGTGCGGGGCCTCTTTCGCCTGTGGGCCGGGTTGCTATTTGCCCTTTCCGGTGGGCTGGCCCTTTTCTGGCGGCTCGGTTGGTTTGAGCTATTTGTGGGCATGGCCTGGTTCCCCTGGTGTTTTGCCGGTTTATGGTCGGCGCTCCATCGGCGGGATCGTCTTTCCCCGGTGCTGACCGCCCTGGCCATCGCTATGGTGATCACCACGGGTGGTGGTTATTACCCCTTTTACCTGGGCGTGAGCCTGGCCGTTCTCACCGGCATTGCCTTGTATTGGCACAAACCGGCCGAGCGGCCGATACAGTTACGCCGAGCCATTGTTATCGCTGTTCTGGCCGTTGGTTTAGTGGCCGTGGTCTGGATGCCCCTGATTGACGGCTTTCGCTACACCGGGCGCGACGCCCCACCTGATTACCCACAACGCACATCCCAACCCATTGCTTACGCACTTTTTAACTACGTCGTCTCTGATCCGGCCTGGTTTGGCTTTGATGTCCTGGGCAAAGGGGTGGGTTACGGCTGGTTTTACATTGGCGTGGCCCCCCTGCTGGCCCTGGCGTTTGTGCCCTGGCTTTATCATCGCTTCCGCTGGCGGCGGCGCGGCGTGATTGCTTTTCTGGCCTTACTCAGCGTTTTACTGTTGTGGCACGCCAACCGCCATACCCCCGTACAATCACTTTATGAGTTAATCCCCTTTCTTTACATTTTTCGGTTTCCCAACCGTTTGTTGGTCTTGGCCGCTTCACCGTTGATTGCCGCGGCCGCGCTGACCTGGCAATCTCTTCTGGTGTGGGGGCGACGCTATTGGCGGGGGCTGGACCTGGGCATTACTTCGGCTCGCGGCCGCGGGTCTACAACAGGCATTTCTATGTTGCGGGTGCTCAATGTTCTGGTACTCATCTTGCTGGTTTTAGCCCTGAGCGATGTGTACAACGTCAATCGCTCATTTGCCATGGCCCCACATCCGCGCAACCAAAACGCCCGCGCCGCGCTCACCTGGCTCAAACAATATGACGATGGTTTATATTACGTCAATATTGGCGGCACCAATATTTACTGGGATTGGATGGCGTATGCCTATGAGCTTGAGTTGCCCGTGATTAATTTCCGCTACAACCGCCGGGTGTTGACCATGGATGAACAGTATGCGCCCCAATCTCCCTTCAACGCCCAGCCCAAATATGTCCTGGCGGGACAAGATCAGGCGGCTCCACCAGGAGCACAGTTGCTCAACAATTTTCAGGGGTCGCTTTGTGGCAAAGAATGGATGTTGCCTTATGCTTTGCCACTGACCGGGTAGATGGGTCGATCATGCCCGCCCAAGTGGTAGCCCAGGCCGTGCAATTGGATGGGCCGAACCGGGTGGTGGTTTCCGGAGTAGCCGAGGGTAATGATGAACACCTGGTGGTGCTCATGAGTGATTATCCGGGTTGGCGTTTGCGGGTTGATGGGGAACGAGCGGAGATGGCGTCGGTGAATGGGTATCTGGGGGCGGAAATGTTGCCCGGTGAACACAGTTACGTCTTCAGTTTTCGCCCCATTCAGCATGACATTGGCTTGGGGATTAGCTTGCTGACGTTGTTGTTTTGTTTGTGGTGGGTGGGTAGTGGCCGGAAAAGCCCTGTACCCCAAACTGAACCCCCCGCTTCAAGTTTGTCGTAACGGCTTTGTTTGTAGTGACCGCTTTAGCGGGCTAACCGGCTAAAGCCGTTACTACAAACCTGGGCATGGCTTACGCGGCCGCGAGGTTGACCACGAGAAGCTGTAGGGCGATGGTCATGTCGGCTTTACCCGTTTTGACCCCCACATCAATATCCAATAGATGGGCATATACTTTTTCCAGCAGCCCCATCGTGAACCCATTGGCTTGCTGGTACAACTTACCTGCCACAAAACTGTGCATTTTTAGCTCTTTGGCGATTTCGGGAGCACGGAACCCTTGCCCGGATAGCTCTTTGACCTGGATGAGCAGGCGGAACTGGCGCACGAACATGGTGAAGAGGTAGAACGGGTCGGTGCCGTCGTTGAGTTTTTGCTGGAGCAGATTCGCGGCCGCGGCGCTATTGCGTTTGCCCACCGCATCCACCAGATCAAAAATGCTGGCTTCAGCCACGTAAGGACATAACAGCGTCACATCCTTGTCATCAATTGCCCCTTCACCGCCTTTATAAATCACCAGTTTGTCAATTTCATGGCTGAGGGTGCGCAAATCATTGCCCACATTCACCGCCAACATCTGGGCCGCGTGGGGGGTAATGCGGCTACCCTGCTCCCGAACCCGGTGATCAATCCACTTTTCTAGTTCGGAGCCTTGCGGCCGCGTAAACTTCTTCACATACCCCTTTTCTGATTGTTCAATCAGCTTCACCAAAGCATGGCTCTGGCTTAGTTCCGAGGATTCCAGAAAGATCAGCCGCGTTTTTTCCGGCAACTTGGGTAGATAAGCCAGCAGTTCATCCAGGAAATTCTTGGGCTGTTTCCGGGCAAACAACTCCCGCACAATGACCAGCCGCACCGGGGCCAAAAATGGCATGGCATCACAGGCATTCCGTATCTCTTTTACGGATACATTGTTTTCAAAACGGGTCGTGTTGAGGTCAAGCATGGCCGGGTCGCCTAACTTGCCCATCAGGTCCAATAGTGTTTCTCGTTGCGAGTGATCGTCGTCGCCGTGGAAGAGATAGAACATGGGGATTTACGATTTGCGATTGACGATTTGCGATTGATGAGACCCTCGCAAATCGTCAATCGTCAATCAGTTGATGGTATCAATGCGGTAGGCGGTGGCTTTGAGGGGGCGGCCCAGGGTGAGGAGCATTTGAAATGCCCGTGTTACCAGGGAAGGGCGGATTTTTTGGATGCGTGCAATTTCTAAATCACCTAGATCGCCCTCGGTGGTGTAGTTGGCTTGCAGGTAAATACCTAGCGGCCGCGACAAAATCAAACTCACCACCACGGCCAGAATGGCCGTCGGCAACGCATTGAACATCACCGAAGGACTCCAGCTACTTTTCCGCTGCCGGAACTGCTCCAGACCAAACACCGCCTGGGCCGAAAGAGCCGCCATCGTGGCCGTCGTTAATAACACCGTGCCACAATTCGGATGAACGGCCAGGTCATGTTCACCGCTTTTCATGCGTTTGTGGGCTTCGTGGACGGCATTTTCCACCGCCCCTTCGGGCAAATCACCATAGATGTTCAGATAAAACCCTTTGTGGGTGGAATTACCCTGGGCGCTAAAGTTGTTGTGTTTGGCGGACAAAACATGGATGGTGGCATGTTCCAGGCCATGGTTACGTCGTGTTCGGCTGATGGTTGTGTTAAGCATCTATTTTCTCCTCTATACATAATTAACCGCAGAGACGCAGAAAACGCGGAGAAAAGAATAATCTGTGTAAATCTGTGAAATCTGTGGTTAAGTTTTTCATTCTCGGATTATTGGCTGGTAATCACGGCTTCGGCTTCAATTTCGACGAGCATTTCCGGGCTAATGAGGCCGCTGACTTCGACCATGCTGGTGGCGGGGCGGATATGGCTGAAGAACTCCCCATGTGCCCGACCCACAGCTTCCCAATCGGCGGCGATGTTGGTTACGTACATGCGGGTGCGTACCACGTCTTCTAGTTTGGCTCCGGCGCGTTCGAGCGCGGCCGCGATGTTGTTTAGCGTCTGTATGGCCTGGGCATAAGCATCACCCACCCCCACCACCTGGCCGTTGGCATCGGTGGCGGTGGTGCCAGAAACCCAGACCTGGTTGCCCAGCCGCACCGCTCGTGCATAGCCAACAATGGGTTCCCAGGGTGTGCCGGTTGAGATCGTTTCACGTTTCATCATTTTTACTCACCTGATGGGCCGATTATACCATAGTGAGTACCTGATATTAACTTGTCGTCAAGTGGTCGGGGTTTTTCAGTAATTGTGCTATAGCTTTCCCAAAAAAGTTTTGGTTCGTAGTGACCGCTTTAGTGGGCTAACACCAGCCCGCTAAAACGGTCACTACGAACCATGAGCTGAACAGCTATAGAAATATTTCATCTACGTGAGGCGTGTCTGTTTCTGTGCCAGGGAAGGGTTATACCGGCATGGGTTTGCCATCATTTAGCGACCATCAGCCCCTTGTCAGGTGAATCGCCTTTTAGGGTGTTGGTCAGATTTGAGGGTTGAAAAGCGTGGTAGATAACCAAGGTGGCTGCCCCCATGGCGACGGCATTATCTCCTAGTTGGCTGATCGTTATGGTGGCTTCACTGGCTGCTTTGGGCATAGCTCTTTGGGTGACAGATTGGTGCACTGTGTCGAGTAGCAGGTCGCCTGCCGCCGAAAGTTCACCCCCCAGGATGATGAGGCCGGGATTAAACAGGTTGATGAGGTTCGCCAGGGCAATGCCTAGATAGGAACCCGCTTTGGCAATGGTCTGGCAACTGATGGGATCATTCTGGAGCGCGGCCGCGGTAATGTCTGTGATAGATTTTACGGGCTGGTAGCCGTTGCCCTGCCGTTGTGCATTGACCTCGGCGATGAGGGCCGGCGCACCGACGTAGCTTTCCAGGCAACCCCGATTGCCACAACGGCATTGGGGGCCGTTGGTATGGATGGTGGTATGGCCTATTTCACCGGCTGTGCCGCCATCACCCCGGTACACTTCATTTCTAACAATCAGACCACTGCCGACTCCGGTTCCTAGTTTGATATAAGCCAGGTTGGCAAAGTCGCGGCCGCGGCCCCACCACTGTTCAGCAATAACCCCGGCGTTGGCGTCATTTTCCAAATAAATGGGGATAGGCAGGTTTGCCACGAGCGTTTGTACAAGGTCAAACCCCTGCCACTCGGGTAAGATGAGGCTGGAAGGCTGGTTTAGATTATCGCCAGCCAAGGGGGCTGGCACGGCCAACCCTAGCCCCAACAGGATGGAGCGATCCAGGCCCGTTGTCTGCAAAATGTCGTTGATGAGGTCTTGGATCGCGGCCGCGGTTCCCCTTGGGTCCTGCATCACGGCAAACCGGGCATAACGCTGGGCTACCACCAGACCCTGCAAATCCATTAGCACCACCGTCAGATGGGTAGCACCCATGTCTACGCCTAACACATAACGTGCCTGGTAATCAAATTGCAGCAAAATGGGGGGGCGTCCACCACTAGACTCACCCATGCCCGTTTCCTGGACGAAATCACTTTCCAGCAATACGTTGGCCAGGGCTGAAATAGTGGTTGCACTTAAATGCGTCTGGCGTACCAGGTCCGCTCTGGAGATAGCCCCGCGCTGGCGAATCAAGTTTAAAACCAGGCTGAGGTTGTTCTCACGTACAGAAGTTAGATCAGTCGCTTGGTGAAAAGACATAAGGTTGGTGGGGGGTGGATTATCTTGATGAATAAAAGGTATGATACTGCCACGATCTTACTTTGTCAACTATCCAAAGAAAGTGAATGGATGGTATGCGGCCGCAGTTAACCTATTCCTTTAACCCCCATCCCGCAAGAAGAAGCAATCTATTTTATATCGTTTTGTTTGATGAGTGGTGGGGCCAGTCTCATGACCAAACAACGGGTGGCTTGGTCAGGAGACCAGCACTCGAAATATTGAGGGAAGTCATCCGCGAAAACCACATGTTACTCGACGTTAGGAAAATTAGCACGATCTCTGAAAATCTCTCAGTCTCTTAGTCTCCAGAGTGAAATTAAAAAACGCCAAACCCGCCATTAGTCCGGGAGGTAATTTACTTAAAGAAGGAGAAAATGATGTCGTACGTGTGGATGAAACGGCTGGTCTTATTGTTTGTTTTCACGCTGATTGTTGCTTGTGGCGGCCAGGCAGACCCCACACCTGAAGCGGCTACGCCGGTGGTGGATGGCCAGACTCTTGTTTTAGGCGATATTTCGGATGAAGCGGCCGAAACGATTCGCGGGACGCAACCGTTGGCCGATTATCTGGCTACGCATCTGGCCGATGAGGGGATCACGAGGGGTGAAGTGAAGATTGCCCCTGATTTGGAAACTATGATTCAATGGATTGAAGCTGGTGAGGTAGACCTCTATTTTGATAGCCCTTATCCGGTATTGGTGATTAGTGAGGAGACTGGGGCACGACCAATTTTGCGCCGCCTGCGTTTTGGGGTGTCGGAGTATCATTCGGTCTTTTTTGTGCGTAACGATAGCTCAATTATGGCGTTGTCTGAGTTAGCCGGACAGGTAGTTGCTTTTGAAGAATCATTTTCCACCTCTGGTTATATGTTGCCTCTGGCTTATTTGATCAGCAATGGATATAACCCTAATGAGGTATCTGGACCGGCCGCGGCCGCAGACCCCGACAGCATCAGCTACACCTTCAGCACCGCCGATGATACGACGATCCAGTGGGTGATCAGTGGGGTGATTCCCGCAGGGGTGATCGATAATATTACCTTCCAGCGACTGCCAGAGGAAACCCAGGCTGAATTGCGCATTATTGCACGAACCGACGACGTGCCGCGCCAGATGGTGCTGGTGCGCCCTGGCATAGATGAAGAACTGGTGCAAGCCATTACCGCTGTTTTGTTGAGCATGGAAGAAGACGAAGCGGGACAGGCGGCCTTGGAAGAATTCCAGACAACGGAGTTTAATGAATTCCCAGAAGGGTACGCGGCCGCGATGGAGAAGATGCAAACCCTTTACGGACTGGTTCAGGGAAGGTAAACTAAGGGTATCTTCATTCTGCAATTGGTAAAGGGTATGTTTTAGTTCCGGTTGATCTTTCCTCTAGTGTCTGGCACGGGGCAGAATGTCTCGACAAGGTCAGGTTTGTCTGCCCCATGCCAGGCACGGATCGTTCAACGCCCGTGAAACACACCCATTGGTAAATAGCATACATTAATGCGTAATCACTTCTGGAATCATTGGCCCCTGGCGCTCCGCCTCACCACCATTATCACGATTGTCGTCATTCTGGTGGTTGTTTTTGTTTCGGTAGTGACTGTCCAGCGGGAAAGAAACAATTACCAGTCTGAGCTAGAGCAACAGCTCACCCTCCTTTTAGACACCCTGGCGGCCAGTAGCGCCGATTCCCTTTATTTCCTGGAAGCAGACTATCTCTCTGATTTGATGCGTGATCTGGGTGAGTTCCAGGTCGTTACCTTTGGCCGCATATACGATGCCGAGGGGCGCATTATTGCCGATGCCTTGAACCAGGATACACGCTTCATGGTTGAGCCAGATGAATTTGGTCAAGAACTCATTGGCACGAATGAGGTGATCTTCCGACCGGGCGACAGTGACCTTATTGCCGGGCGGGCGGTTATTTTGGGGAATCAGACGATTGGGGCGGTAAGTGTGGGGTTGCCCACAGCCCCTCTGGCGGCCAAGATTGCGGCGGTGCGTACCCAGGGGCTGGTGGTGACGGTCGCGGCCGCGGCCGTAGGTCTTCTGTTAGCACTTATCGTTAGCCGGTCTGTCACTGAGCCAGTCCAACGCCTCATCGAAGCCACCGATGAAGTGGCTGAGGGCCATCTGGCGCAACGGGTGGCCGTACAGGGCAATGACGAGCTGGCTAAACTAAGTCATCGTTTTAACCTTATGACCGGTCGCCTGGAGCAGACCCTCTTCCAAATGGAAGAAGAAATTGAGGAGCGAAAACGGCAGGTGGCCGAACTAGATGCGTTTGCCCACACCGTAGCCCATGATCTCAAGACCCCCTTAACGTTGATCGTGGGGTTTTCTGATCTGGTACGCAACAACTACAAAATCATGTCGCCCCAAGATTTAGATAGCTCGCTCCATCGCATCGAAAAAGCGACCTATCGGGCCATAAATATCGTAGAAGAGTTGCTTTTGTTAGCCAGTGTGCGTAAACAAGATGTCTCCTTGAATGAAGTAGAGATGAATATGGTCGTGGAGAACGTCATAGAGCGGTTTGCTTATCTCATTGAGGAAAACCAGGCCCAGATAAGTTTGCCCACGGATTGGCCGGTGGCGATAGGGTATGGCCCCTGGTTGGAAGAGGTATGGGCCAACTATATCAGTAATGCCATCAAATATGGCGGATCCCCACCCCATGTGGAATTAGGAGCCACCCAACAAAAGAACGGCATGGTGCGTTTTTGGGTGCGCGATAATGGAGACGGCCTGCCCCCCGAGAAATTGGCGGTGCTGTTTACGGAGTTTATTCGCTTGAGTGAATTACAGATCGAGGGGCATGGGCTGGGCTTGTCCATCGTTCAACGTATTATAGGTAAATTGGGCGGCCGCGTGGGGGTAGAGAGTGAATTGGGCAAGGGGAGCGAGTTTTACTTTGTGTTACCCGCAAAACTAGACACGATGCGGTTGACAACTCAGACAAATGCCTCACTAACAATCTGACCTTCCCACTCACGATGGGGTGATAAACCTAATACGTGCGCCAGGGTGGGGGTTGTATCCAATAAGCTAACATCGGTTTGAATTGTATAGCCCTGACGTACGCCTGGACCGGCTATCATCCAGGGGATGGTCATATCTTCGGGGGTGTCGGTGCCGTGGTTGCGTTCATGGCCCCCATGATCACTCTGGAGTACAAGGGTCGTCTCGGCAGGGATGGCCTGAAGCAGTTGTCCTAAGTAGCTATCTACCCTGGTGACCTGTTGCAGATATTCGTCACTCATCCAGCCATACATATGGCCGAAGGTGTCTACGGTTCCCAGGTAGACAAAGGCGAAATCGGGGCGTTCGTTGATAATATAGTCCGCGGCCGCGGCCGCAATGACCTTATCTCCTGCCGGATCACTGTACACGTTGTAACGAAAATAACTGTAAGCCAGACTGCCCGGCTGGCTCAAATCCCGTAATTGCTCCCAATTATAAAAGAAAGCACAATGCCGATTGGCCTGGGCGGCCACATCTACCAACCCCGGTAGCGGCCGCGCCATCGGTTGCCAGGTGTTGGTCGTAACACCGTGCCGGGTGGGGGGCACGCTGTGAAAGATGCTCATGTGGCAGGGCAGGGTCATTGAAGGCATGACCGATTGGGCCTTCAGCGTGGACGAACCACGGGCAATCAGGCTGTGCAGAGCCGGGCAGGGGGTTTGGTTCAAGGCATCAGGCCGCAAGCCGTCTATGAGGATGAAAATGGCTGGTGACATAAGCGTATTTGTTCGTTTACCAGGGTGGGGCGGAAAATGAGAACAATCTCTAAAATTCTCTCAATCTCTCAGTCTCTTAATCTCCAGAGGTCAGGACAAAAAACGCCCATGACTATTCATTTATGAGGCGAAGAGGGGCATTTTCCCTAATACGGGCAGAGGCAACTGTTGCTCAAAATGTTCGATAAGGCGTTGTTTGCCAGCCAGGGGAAGAAATGCGGCCGCGGCCGCATTTAAAATTGTCTGTCGTAGATGCCCATAAGTCAGACCGGATTCAGCCATCCCCATCTGGTACTCATTTGAAAGGTCACTATCACTTACACTGGGATCGTCCGTATTCAGGGTAATTTGCACCCCGGCTTCAAGCAAGCGCCGGGCCGGATGTTCAGCCATATTGGCAACAGCGCCGGTGTGTACATTGCTCAGGAGACACATCTCCAGAGTAACACCTTGATCTTTGACCAGGGCGATGAGGTAGGGGTCGTCAATGACCCGCACACCGTGTCCTAAGCGCTCGGCATGGAGATCCTCAATGGCGGCACGAATGGTCTCACCGCCGACAACTTCACCGGCATGAACCGTGATACCCAACCCTAGTTTGTAGGCTTCATCAAAAATATGTTTGAATGGGTCACAGGGAAAACGAATTTCGTTGCCAGCCAGGTCAATGCCGACGATGCCTTTGTGGCGGCGGGCGAAGGCGATATGGGCCACCTTTTCGGCCAGGGCAATATCTTCATGGCGCAGCAGGGTGACAATAAGACCGACTTCGATCTCGCAGACGCGGCTGGCCTGATGGGCGGCCTCGATCACCCAATCGGTGACATCGGTAAGGGGGAACCCCCGTTTGCGGGCCAGGGCCTGGGGGCTGAAGCGGAGTTCTAGATATTGCACATTGTCCGCGGCCGCGTCCACAATCGCCTCATACGTCAGTCGGGCAATCGCTTCATCACTATGGTAAAAGCGGCGCAAAATCTCGAACTTGGCCAGGAAATGCTCCAGATTAGCCGGGTCATTCTTCGTTACTTGTACGAGCGGCCGCAATTGAGCCGTATTGGTTGCCGGAATGTCAATACCATGCTCACGAGCAATCAGCGTTAATGTGCCTAGCCTGAGTGACCCCTCTAGATGGCGATGTAAATCAATTTTAGGCATTGCCTTTAGCGAGGCTGCCAACTGGTTACTTCTTGGCGTCATGTAAACTGCTCACTTATGGAGTTGTCTCTTTTATCCTGCTTTGGGGAGGGCAACATAAAACGAACTGCCCTTTTTTAACTCACTTGTGACCCACACCCGCCCTTTATGCGCCTCAATAATTCGTTTTACCAGGGCTAAGCCGATACCTGTCCCCCCAAATCGCCGCTTGGATGAGCCGTCTACCTGGTAAAAACGGTCAAAAATGCGGTCGAGTTTGTCTTGAGGGACACCAATACCTTGATCCGAAACAATCATCAATACTTCATTGGCTGTTTCCCGAACTTCCACAAATACCGTGCCCCCGTCCGGGCTGAACTTTATGGCATTGGCTACCAGGTTATCCAAAACCTGGGTGATACGCCCTTTGTCGGCATATATGCGCCCCTCAGGTATGGGCTGAATGGCGGTTATAAGCAGGTTCACGCCAAATTTCACATTGAGTTTATGTCCGGCAACCGCCAGGCGCACCAAATCCCCCAAGGAAAAGAGCGTTGGCTCCAGATTCCCTTCTTCAATACGCTGTAGCGTAACAATATCTTCTATCAGTCGCGTAATTTCTGATGTTTTGGTGGACACAATCTGGAGTGCGGCGCGTTGTTCGTCGGTGAGTAGCCCCATTTCGCCATCCATGAGCAAATCCACGTACCCCTTAACGAAGGTCAAGGGGGTTCGTAACTCATGGGAAACGTTTTGCACCAGTTCATCTTTGAGCCGGTCACTTTCTTTGAGTTCTTCGTAGGCCAGAGAAAGCTCCTCGGCGTGTTCCTGGATTTCGCGCACAAAATTAGCATTGGCGATGGCGACACTTACCTGCGCGGCCGCGACCGTCATCAGTTGAGCATCCTGTTCATCAAAACCATTAGGCAGATCACTGTCAATCGTCAACGTGCCCAACACCGTATCCCGATGAATCAAAGGCACAGCCAACAAACTCCGCACCGTCTTATCAAAAAACAGGAAATTAGGATCCTCTTGCGTGTCTCGTTGATAAATAGCCTGCCGCTCTTGGACCGCCTGTCCCGACACCCCTTGGCCCAATTTCATCCGTTTCTTCAGGAATTCTGGCTTAATACCGACCGCCGCCTCAATCACCAGTTCATCATCATGCAACAACGAAATCGAACTGGCGCGAGCATCTAACAACCTCTGCAAAACTTCCACCGTCGTCTGCATGACCGATCCCAGCTCCAACTTACCCGTCACCTGCTGGGCCATATCCACCAGGGCCGACATCGCCTGAAGCTGATGTTGTAAATTGTCAAACAAATTAGCATTATGGACCGCTACCGCCGCCTGATCCGCCAGTAAATTTAGCAGAATTAACTCATCATCGCTGAAAGTATGTTCATGCAAATAAGCCGCCGTAAACGCCCCAATAATCTGCTCGCCGCGTTTGAGGGGAAAACCAGCAATGGCTTGCACCTCCCACATTTGTGACCCCTGGGACAAAAACAGGGGGTGCTCCTGAGCATGATTAATGACCATAGGTTGTCCGTTGCGCACCACCGTCGCCGTCAGACCATCGGGGCGGGGTGGAGCAATGGGAACCTGGTGCCCATCCCGCCATAACGCCAGACCATACCCAAATGTCTGGCGGTCGGCATCATAAAGGTAGATGTGCAGGTTGGTGGCCGTAACCAAACGCAAGGCCGATTCACCAATCGTGTTCAGAACCTCCCGCAGAGCCAGGGGCGAATTGATTTGTAGGGCAATTTTCTGGAAAGCAGAAAGCTCTTCAATGCGTTGTTGAGCCTGAGCAAATAGACGAGCATGATCCAGGGCTACCGCCGCCTGGTTAGCCAGGTTTTTGGTCAGACGAATTTCATGGGTTTCAAATGCGCGTGCCTCTTCGGCCAGCCCCAGCCCCAATAGGCCCAGAAAACGGTCTCGCCATACCAGGGGAACCAGCAAAAGCGATTGCAGGCCAACCATATCTAATAAAGCGTGTTCCTCGGCTGATTGGGTAGGGGAGTAAACAAGTTGGCGGACTTCCTGGCTGGTGAACATTTGCCGCACAATGGGCAATTTATCCCAATCCGTCAGCGTGCCCAGGCCTATATGGCGTCCGGGTTTGTCCGGGTTTGCCTTATTTTCATGGGCCACCGTTTCTAGTACCTGGCGCGCCTCATCCCACACAAAAAATGGTGCAACTATCGACATCCAGGGCACTGACCATCTCTTTGATAATGGTTTTGAGAACGGTTTCCTGATCCAGGTTAGCCGACATGGTGGCACTGGCTTCGTAAAGGGTGGTCAGCTCGGCCAGTTGTTGTTGGGTTTTGCGGTGCAAATCGGCATTGTGAACAGCGATGGCAGCATGAGAAGCCAGTGTGGTGATGAGCCAGGCTTCTTGTTCACGGTAGGCGTTTTGTTTGTGGCTTTCCAGGAGAAGTAAACCTAGCACCTGATCGCTGGCGACCAAGGGGGTGCCAATCCAGGAACCGACGTTTTCCTGCCCGCCAAGTTCAGCCAACGGGGTCTTCACCGACATCGTCAATGACAATGGGTTCCCTGGTTTTGAGGATGGATTGCAGCAGGCTTGTTTGTTGCCAGGTTTGGCCAATGTGGGCCGTAATGAGTTGGTCGTCGCCCTCGCCCCGATAGACGAAGAAGCTAGGTTCGTTGTTTTTGATGAGGGCTACGATGCCACAATCAAAGGCCACGACCTGAGATAAGGCGCTGAGAATGTGATCCAGGACGATATCGAGTTCGAGAGAGGTGCTCACAATCGCGGCCGCTTTCTGAAGGGCTTCAGCCATACGAAATTGTTGGGCGGTGCGTTCGGCCAGTTCGTTGGTGGTGGTGTATAGGTTGGCGTTGTCTATGATGACCGCCAGGTGGCCAGCAATGGCCGCTAACAGGTAGTAGTCAGATTCATCAAACTGATGGGGTTCAGGGTGTTGGATGGAAATAACCCCGACGACCGCATCTTTAACCTGCATAGGAAAACAGAGAATGGAACGGGGGTTGGGGTCTTCAGACAAGAGGCCAGGGACGGGTCGTTCGGCTGTTTGCCAATCTTCCGTGGCAAATGGCTCATTGTTGCGGATGACCCAGGTCATCAGGCTAGAGCGATCAAAGACGGAGATGGCGGTGAGTTCGATTTCCTGGTTGTTGTGGTAAGCCAGGGGAAAGGTGACAAGTTGGTTTTCGACATCGTATAGACCGATGTAGCAGTTGGGGGCATGGAAGGCTTGAACCAGTTGTTGGTGAATTTCCCGCAGGGTCGGTTTGAGTGGTTTGAGCAGGCGGGCGGATTCGGTGATGCTGTAAATGGTCTCGATGCGTTGGGACTGTTGCCATTTTTGGCGGTTGTATTTGTCCTGGCTGATGGCTACCCCTAACTGCCCGGCGATGACTTGCAAGGCGGTGAAGGTAGGCGGGGTACTGATTTGTGTGGTGGGGCCAATGACGCGGCCAAAGGGCTTCGGTGGCTTCACCGATGATGATGGGGATAAGTACTTCGCCAGGTTTTATCGGGAGATGGCGAAGATCAGGTCGTTGTTTTCGGCCATGGCCTGGGCAAAATTTTCATTAACGGAGAGGGGCACTCATCAGGTCAGAATTTTCTGGGCCGATGATGAAGCGGGGGTAGAGTTGCCATTCGACGGTATCTACGACGAGAAGTTGGGCACTGCAATAGGGGAAATGTTCCGGCCATTCGTGTTGAAGCAAATCCAATGTGGTTTGGATATCGCGGCGCCCGGAGATGGCCTGGTTGAGTTTGTGGAGCAGGTTTATTTGTGGGGGGGGTGTGTTGAGCCTCGCGGCCGCGTCGCTGACCATCCCGGCGACCAATTCGACCAGGGCGATTTCCTCGGCCTGAAAGGGAGTTGCCCAGGTTCAAACCACCCCACTGCCCCCCAATGTGGGGTAATTTCCCGGGCTAGATTGGTGGGGTGGGCGTGAAGGGGATGTTCGCTAATGGCAGCAGATGTTCTTACGCAAAACCTGCTGACAATTTCCTCCAGATTCCCCTGAGTCTGACGTATATTTTGGTTTAATTGGTTGAGTGAGAGAAAAATCTCGGCATGGGCTGGCTTCATAGGTAACAATTCACCTGATGGGGGCGCGGGATAATTTGTGTTCAACCCTGTCAGTATACCGTATTCATCCCATCAAGTCAGCATAAAAAAGCCGTGACAAAAAGGGAGAATGATCCTCATTCGCTGTTGGCCCGGCCCGAAAAGGGGGTGCGAAAAATGAGGGCTGATTGGTTACACGTATTGAGGGCGCCGGTTTTTGACCTGGTCAGGTCTTATCCAACATTATCGGGTAAATCTATTCCTTGGGGTGCTTGACCTGGCAAGGTCCCATCACGCTCAACGAGGCGTAATACCCCCTCATCCGGGCCGAGCGGGTCTGCAACTGTATCTGAAATATGAAGGGTTGAATCCCACCGGCTCGTTCAAGGATCGAGGGATGACCGTGGCGATTTCCCAGGCGGTGTATGAAGGGGCCAAAACGGTCATTTGTGCCAGCACCGGTAATACAGCCGCCAGCGCGGCCGCGTACTCCGCTCGTGCCGGTCTGCGCTGTATCGTCCTGGTTCCCGAAGGCAAAATTGCTCTGGGCAAACTGGCCGCCTGCCTGGCTTATGGGGCCGAAGTCGTCAGCATCGAAGGCTCGTTTGATGATGGGTTGCGCCTGGTGCAGGAAATCAGCCAACAATACCCCATCGCCCTGGTCAACTCGGTTAACCCCTGGCGGTTGGAAGGGCAAAAGACGGGTGCGTTTGAGATTTGTGATCAACTCGGCGGCCGCGCCCCGGACTGGCACTGTTTGCCTGTGGGCAATGCGGGCAACATCTCGGCCTACTGGATGGGGTACAAGGAGTATGGCCGGGGGTTGCCCCACATGTTAGGGGGACAGGCAGAAGGAGCGGCTCCGATTGTGCGCGGCCGCGTGGTCGAAAAACCAGAAACCATCGCCACCGCCATTCGCATCGGCAACCCGGCCCGCTGGCGGCAAGCCGTAGAAGCCCTGGACGAGTCCGATGGCCTCATTACGGCTATCAGCGACGAGCAGATTTTGATCTCCTGGAAGCAATTAGCTAGCCTGGAAGGGGTGTTTGTCGAGCCAGCCTCAGCCACTGGTTTGGCCGCTTTGCAGAAGGAGATTACCTTGGGCAACCTGGATCCAACGGGTAAAACGGCGGTCTGCATCATGACCGGGCACGGTCTCAAGGACCCGGACACAGCGATGGAAAATGGCTTCACCCCCACGGGCGATTCCCGCCACCCTGGACCCTCTTGCCCGTATTGTACACCCCTAACCATCTCCCAATGGTTGAATGGTTGAACTGTTGAATGGGGTTTGGCGGAGAGGCTGCCCAGGAAAAACTTCGCCTTCATTAGTTCAGTTCTTTCGCAGACGGAAGGCTCATCTGTTAGGGGCTGGACTTTAGCGAAAATTAGTGACCGACAAATCCTCGGTCTCCCCTACAGGCGAGATTGAAAACTGAATTCCAAACCATGTCTGTTATGGGCTCAAAAGCGAGGAATTCGTACTGTACCCACCCTTCCAGGCCGTCTACGGTGCTGATTTCTTGCCACAGGATGCCGCCCTGGTTAGCCCGGCCGGGCAAGAGTAGCACGGTATCCCCCTGATTGAGCAAACCAATGGTCTGGCTGCCGCCCGGATAACGACGGATGAAGAGGGTGCTCCCATCTGTGTTCACCAGAGCAGTTGGCCCGCTGATGGGAGTAGGTGTCCAGGTAGGCGTGGGGGATTGGGTCGGCGAGGGGGTCGGTGTGGGGTGCGCCTGGGCGTGGGGTCGGCGTTTGGGTGGGTGTGGCGGATGGGACACGGGTGGGCGGGGCGACGGCGGTGACGGTGGGAGTCGTGGTGATGGTGGTCGCCGTCACCGTGGTGGTAATGGGTGAACTGGGTGCTGTTTCAGCCGGGGGTGGCCCGCCAAAGGCCCCGGTTACAGGAGTCAATGGGGCCGGGGTGACCGCCTCTTCGCGCCCGAAGCTCCCAGGTTGGGCTGGGCAGAATGACCACATTGTCAAATTGGGAGGTGGGGGTAGATGGGACGTTGGCGGTTGTGCCGGGTTCTGCGCTGTTGCCCAAAGGCACACCCGCCACAAAAAACCCAATCAGCAACAACAACAGGGCGAAGGCGTAGCCGGTGAGGGAGCGCACGGAAACGGGTAACCCGGCGCGGCGGGCCAGGGCGGGAGTTTGAATGAAGAGGGCCAGCCCTAAGATGAGCAAGGCACCGATAGCGGAGAGGGCCATGCCCCATAAGGTCCAAAGTGGAAACATAACGAAGCGATTATAACGAGTTCAAAGGCAAGGTGTTAATCTGCGGCCGCACGTTAAGCAACAACCAAGATTACCCCCATTTCGCCAACGGCTAACCTCGTTGCTTTTGGCGGCGTTCCTGCCGACGGATGCGGCCGCGGACATCAAAATAGCGTTCGGCTCCCAGGAGCAGGCCATTGAGACCAAAGGCCAGCACCGCTACCACCACCGAACCCGCCACGATTTTGTCGTAACGGTTCTGAGCAATGCCATCAAAAAGCAACGTCCCCAACCCCCCGGCGGCAAATTTGGCCCCAATGGTGGCAATCGCCACCGCCACCACCGCGGCAATACGCATCCCCGCCAGAATCACCGGCAGCGCCAACGGCAACTGCACCCGCCACCACCGTTGCCAGCCATTCATGCCTAAACCGGTAGCCGCTTCTATCACCTCGGCGGGCACCCCCTGTAACCCCACCACCGTATTACGCACCAGAATAATCTGGGTGTAGATGATCAGCGCCACAATGACGGTTGTCCGACCCAGACCAAACAGGGGCAACAAAAGAATGAGCAGGGCGATGCTGGGGATGGTATAGAAAATCCCCAGCAACCCCATCACCGGGGTTGCCAGCCGCCCATACCGCACCAGCAAGACGCCCAAAGGCACAGCCAGCAAGGTGGCAATGATCAGAGCGGTCACGGTCATGCTCAGATGTTGACCCATCAGGCGGAAGATAATGGCGGGGTTGTTGAGAATGTAGGTCATAAGGGAAGAGTGGAATGGGGAAAGGTGAGGGGGGAGAGGGCCACAAATCACAGTCTCTCGTCACCAGTCTCTTTTTTCCTTTACCCAGCGCTGAGTTGGATGCCGCGTAAGGTGAGCAGGCCTACCGGTTTGTCACCGTCCAGGACGACGAGGGCGTGCTGGTCGGTACTAAGGAGCATGGAGAGGGCCTGGCGCAGGTTTTCGTGGCAGTTGACAGTGGGTTGGCCGTCGAGGTTGAAGGGGGAAGGTAGCGGTTCCATCGCGGCCGCGACCCGCAACAAACTTAGCTGCCGCACAATATCATCCGCCCCAATCAGGGCATGGACAAATTCATCAACCGGGCGGCGAAGCAGATCAAAGGGAGCCGCATATTGCACCACCTGCCCGGCTCGCATCACCACAATTTTGTCAGCCAGACGCAACGCCTCTTCCACATCATGAGTCACAAACAAAATCGTCTTCTTGAGCTTCTGCTGTAAATCCAGCAACGCATTCTGCAAACCCGCCCGAGTAATCGCATCAATCGCCCCAAACGGCTCATCCATCAAAATCAGCCCCGGATCACCCGCCAGGGCGCGAGCCACCCCCACCCGCTGCCGTTGCCCCCCTGACATTTGTGAAGGGTAACGCTCGCGGTACTCCTGACTGGGTAAATCCACCAGATCCAGCAACTCATTTACCCGTTGGCTGATGCGCTCTGGCTCCCAGCCCAACAAGGTGGGCACCACACTCACATTTTGGGCCACCGTCATGTGGGGAAACAGACCAATCTGCTGGATAACGTAGCCAATTTGCCGCCGGAGCATGACCGGTTCAATCTGGCGGATATCTTGTCCACCCAACCAGATAGTGCCCCCGGTGGGTTCAATCAGCCGGTTGACCATTTTCAGCAGGGTGGTTTTGCCACAACCAGAAGGGCCTAACAAGACGACAAAACTGCCCTCAGCGACCTCAAAATTGCAGTTGTCCACGGCTGGGCGAGGGGCGTTGGTAAATTGTTTGGAGACGTTATCGAAGCGGATGGTGGTCATAGAAATAGAAGAGGAGACTGAGAGACTAAGAGATTAAGAGACTGAATGACCAATCTCTCAGTCTCTCATTCTCTCAGTTACTCATTCTCTCAGTTACTCACTAATCAGCCCTTCTTGCACTAAAAACTCCCGTGCTACATCGACAGGTTCGCGGCCGTTGCCAGAGACTTCGTTATTCAGCCGTTGCATGGTGGCATCGGTCAGAAGCGGGGCTAGCGTGTTGAGCACATCGGCTACTTCGGAGTTTTCATCCAGCACTTCTTGCCGAATGACCGGGGCGATCTGGTAGGGGGGATACAGCCCTTTGTCGTCTACCAGAGAGAGCAGGTCATAGGCTGCCAGCTCACCATCCGTGCCGAAGGCGACTACGACATCCGCTTCGCCATTGAGCAGGGCCTGATAGCGCAACCCCGGATCAACGGTGAGGAAGTTGGCAAAGGTGAAGTCGCCATAAACCTGTTTGAGGCCGGGGATACCATCTTCACGCTCGGCAAATTCCGGGGGGCCAATGAGGACGAGTTGATCGGCGTTGGCGACCATATCGGAGAAGGTGGTGATGCCTAGCTCAGCGGCGCGTTCGCGAGTCATGGCCAAAGCCTGGGTGTTGTTCATGGGAGCGGGTTCTAGCCATACCAGGTCAAACTGTTCCGCATAAGCGGCTTTAACCGCATCAAATACAGCCGCCGGATCACTCATGACATCCATTTGTAGGACAGTAAGCAAACCAGTGCCGGTGTATTCGGGGTAGACATCAATTTCGTCATTGAGGAGCGCTTCGTGGGCGATTGGGGTTCCACCCAGGTTGATTTTACGTTCAACGGTGTAACCGGCATCTTCCAAAAGTAGGGCATACATCTCGCCAACAATAAATTGTTCGGTGAAATCTTTTGAGGCCACAACAATGGTGCCCTTATCCCCGCCGCCGCAACTGGTCAGGGCCAGTGTCAGCATGAGTAAGAGGGGCCATAGTAGCCATTTTAGCGTTTTGCTATTGTGTTTCATGGGGTCTCCTTCCTTGATTTTAGAGCTAAAACATTAAACCTCTCCACAAATTCTCCTGCGGGGAGAGGGGAATAACGGGGAATGGGTTGGTAGAATAGTCTTGATCTTAGGAATGGTCATGGGACAGGCGAGTTGTGACTCGGCATTGTTTGTCCCGTGCCAGGCACTGTTTGTCAACTGTTGGAAACTCTTCCTTGCCAGCGGCCAATTGCCTTAATCCGGTGGTTGAAAGCGGGCTTGTAACCTGCCCCAGGCCCACATCGGCCAGCAGGGTGAGCAGAGCCACGGGCACAGCGCCAACAAGCAAGATGGGAATGTCGTATAGGGCGAAACCGCGCACGACGAATAACCCCAGCCCACCGACGCCGATGAAGGCGGCTAGGGTGGCACTGGCGATGACTTCGGTGGTGGCGGTACGAATACCGGCAATGATGACGGGCAGGGCCAGGGGTGTTTCGATGTGGCGTAACACTTGCCAGTGGGTCATGCCCATGCCCAGAGCGGCTTCTTTGATGGCCGGACTGATGGTGCGGTAGGCGGCGTCGGTGTTGATGAGGACGGGGGGCAGGGCCAGGATGGTCAGGGCGATGGCGGCGGACGTGAAGGATAGGCCGAAGGTGGGAATTGCCAGAAATAAGATAGCCAGGCTGGGCACGACGCGCAAGGCGTTGCTGGTGTTGATGAAAAGGATCGCGGCCGCGTCCGACCGACTCGTCCATACCCCCAACGGCACACACAGGGCAATCGCCACACCCAGGGCCAGGCCTACCAGGGAGAGGTGTTGGCGCAGGGCTTGAGCCAGTTCAGCCGTGTGCGCGGCCGCGTAGGTCATTGCTTCAGGTAACAGGTCTAACATGGGCTTAATTAGTCAGGCAATGTGAACGATGGGGATCAAGCCAATAATTGCTTTGAACCTTGATGGTAAATAGGGGCGTTGTCTTACTTGGATTAGCTCGGTAGGAGCAGAAAAGTGGGGAAATTGGTTTAAGCGGGGCAAAGTGGTAGGGTGATCCGATGAGGAACCCATCTTGTCTATTATCGGCCCCGATTAATTTATTGTACGTCTTAAATTTTGTGCCTAGGGGAGCCATTAATTCCTTTCCTATTGGTAATGGAGGAGAAGCAGAGCAGTTTAATGGTAGCACATTTGAGCGGAAAACGTAAGCGTAAATTTCGCCTTTTTATGTTTCGGCGAAGAGACATTTCAGATAAGCCCCTTCGGGGAAAGTGATGGGGTGATCGAGGGGATGACCCGTGCGGGCCAATTCTTGGAGAGGGCGACCTTCTTGCCGGGCGGTTTGCTGAACCAGATGGAAAAACTGTTCGGCGGTGACCCGGCTGGAGCATGAGGCCATGACCAAGATGCCCTCTGGGCGCAAAACGGCCAACCCGGCTGAGACCAGGCGGCCGTAGGCGTTGAGGGCGCGACTGATTTCGCTCTGGCTTTTGGCAAATGAGGGGGGATCAATGACGACCATGTCGTAGCGTTGACCGGTGGCGGCCAGATCGGCCAGGTGGGTGAAGGCATCCCCGACGAGCAGATGATGTTTCGCGGCCGCGACCTCGGGGATGTCCTGGTTCAGGGTAAAATGGCGGGCCGCTTCGGCCAGGGCCGGGCCGCTGATGTCCAGACTGGTGACAGAACGTGCTCCCCCACGAGCCGCATAGAGGGAAAAGCCGCCATTGTAGGCAAATACATCCAACACGTCGCGGCCGCGAGCCAGTTCACCTACCTTAGCCCGGTTGTCTCGTTGATCCAGGAAAAAGCCCGTTTTGTGCCCTTGCACCACATCGGCGCTGAAGGTGAGGCCATTTTCCTGGAACAGCACGGGGCCATCGGCGGGGGTGCCACCCAGCCAGTAACCATCGTATAACCCATGCAGGGCCTGGGGGGTAGCCTGCATGGTGCGGCTGAGGCGCAGTACGAGATGATCCAGGGGCGCGGCCGCGCGGATGCCAGCGATGACCTGGGCCAGATGGGGCAACCAGGCCAGGGTGTACAGCTTCAAAACCCCCGTTTCGGCATATTTATCCAGAACGAGGCCGGGCAGACCATCATTTTCGCCGTGAATGAGGCGGCAGGCGGTGGTTTGTGGGGTTAGCAGAGGCGCCCGCAAGGCCACGGCGCGGGCGATGGTGGCTTGAAACCAGGCGCTATCAATGGGGGCGGTTTGGCGGTGTTGGAGCACCTTGACGCGCATGGGGGAGTCGGGATCGTAGAGGCCGATAGCCAGAAAACGGCGTTCGCCATCAAACAAAACGGCTAAATCACCGGCCTTGCCTTCATGGCTGAGGCGGCGAATGCCTTGATCGAAGAGCCAGGGATGGCCGGAGCGCAGGGCGCGGGCGGCGGCGGGGGTCACGTGGATGGCTAAACGTTTGGCGGACGGTTGGGGTAAGGCGGGTAAGGTGGTTTTCATAAGGAGTTAGACCTGCCAGCCCCGGATGTAGGCGTTGACTGCGGCCGCGAACGCCGCGTTCAAATCCCCCCCCCGCTGAAATTGCCCCTTGAGTTCTAACATGACAAACCCATGCACCAGGGCTAAAGCGCCACGCAAGGCCGGTAGGGATTGTTCGGTTCCGCTTATGGCGGCCATGATAGCTTGAATGGGCAATACCATTTGCTCAAGCTGATGGGCATCGGGTCGTTCGTTGGGGTCGGTGGTGGTGAGGGCCAGGCTGTAGGTTTGAGGATGGGCCAGGGCGAAGGTGCGGTAGCTGTGTAGGACGGCCTGCAACTGGCTGTGGGGATCAGCCGGAGCGGTGGCTAGCGCGGCCGCGAAGGCGTCAAATAACTCTTGTAAGGTTAGCTCGTTGATAGCCAGGAGCAGGGCCGCTTTGTTGGGCACGTGCCGGTAAAGGGATGGCGCCTTGATGCCTAACGCGGCCGCGAGATCGGTCAAGGTGAGCGGTTCAACCCCATTGTCCTCAATGAGGGTGCGGGCGGTGGCGATAATGGTGGGGCGGTCGGTTTGGGATGGATAGGGCATGGGGGGCGTGGGACGTGTTGCGTAGTGCGTGGTGCGTGTTGCGTCAGAATTCTTTACGCAACACGCACTAACGGAAGGGCGATAGTTGTTTAAAGGAAGTCGCTTCTAAACCCGCGACAGATGCGTTTCCTTGAAGCTAGTCGGGTATTTTAAGCCATAACCGACGGTTCGATCCATGCCAATGTGGGCCAGCCAGATGAGGGAAGCCTGTAAACCCATGTCTGAGCCGGTCAGTAGGCTGAGGCCACTGAGCAAGAGTGGCCCAGTGTAGGTGTGTCCCAGATTGTACAGAATAGTACCGGTGCGGATATTCCACAGATAACCAAGCATAACCAGGTCGGGGGTGAGGAGCAACAGGGCGAAGGCCAGCCAGCTATAACCGTGTGAGGCATAAAGGGCCGCGGCCGCGATGAGGACAGCCAGCCCTTCGATGTGGAGCATCAGTTTGGGCAGGCTGTAACGAATTGTGGTGAGGGAAGAGGTTGTTGTTGACAGGTTCGACATGATTAACTCCTGAAGGCTAATTGCTTTAGTTTTCAAGACTAATGATATTAGTTTTTATTATTTTGTCAATAGGCAATAAAAGCAGGCCCTCACAGCCCTCTACCAACTCTCTCCCCTTTGGAAGAGGGGCCGGGGGTGAGGGGCTGTATAGTCACGATTTTTCTTTTCTCTGTGCTCTCTGCGCCTCTGCGGTTTATTTAATTTTTGCTGGATTAAAGAGGGTGGCTGGAATTTTATCAGGTGGGGAACTGCCCATGGCGGCCCGCGCCCTGGGCAAACTGTTGAGCACCGGTTAGCCCGGCACTGAGGATAGTATGCAGGCCAAGTTGGAACTCGTTAGCCATCGCGGCCGCGAACCCCATCTCTTCTTGCTCATACGCCGACAACCGATCCGAGCGCATACAAGCCTGGGGAAACTGGGCCAACTGCCGGGCCAGCTCTTCGGCCGCCTGGCGTGCCTGTCCGCGTGGCACAACCCGGTTCACCAGCCCCATTTGCAGGGCTTCATCAGCCTGGACGGGCCGCCCGGTGAGGATTAAATCCAGGGCACGCCCCAACCCGATGATCCGGGGCAGGCGGACGGTTCCGCCGTCAATGAGGGGCACACCCCACCGACGGCAAAACACGCCCAGCACGGCATCTTCTTCCATAACGCGCAAATCACACCAGAGGGCCAGTTCTAGCCCCCCGGCTACGGCATAACCGGCGATGGCGGCGATGACGGGTTTAGACAGGAGCATTCGTGTGGGTCCCATCGGGCCATCGCCGTCCGGCTGTAGGCGATTGCGCCGGGATTCGTCGGCCATCGCTTTGAGGTCGGCTCCAGCGCAAAAGGTGCCATTGGCCCCATGTAGAACCCCCACCAGGGCTGACTCGTCGGCCTCAAAGGCCCGGAAGGCGTCGGCGAGCGCGGCCGCGGTCGGGCCGTCCACCGCATTCTTCACTTCCGGGCGGCTAAGGGTGATGGTGGTGATAGGGCCGGTTTTTTCCAGGGTGATGGGAGGGGAGGGGGGACTCGGGTGGGAACTCCTGGGAACTCTGGGAACTACTTTGGGAACTTGGGGGATGGTCAATCGTCATTGGCGATTGTCAAACTCGAAACTTGAAACCCCTCACTTTTCATACACACTTTGAAAATGCTCTGTGCGGCCCAGGAAGTGGAGTCGCCAGGTTTCTTGGGGGTGGGGGCGGTCTACGTACTCAAAGTAGGTGATGCTGGTGTTGGCTAACCAGAGGTTGCATTGCCGCCAAAGGGGGACGTTGCAGATGTTGTCGAAGATGGCGCTGATGATGCCGCCGTGGGCCACAGCGATGATCGTTTGGTCCCGGTGGTGGTCGAGAAGGTGTTGCAGGAATAATCCGGCGCGGCCGCGGGCGTGATACCAGGTTTCGCCGTCAGTTTCGTTTTCAACCAGGGAAGTAAACGGGGTGGCGAAGGGGCGGTAAAGGGTGGGCAGGGCGTCGTTGGGGTAGGGGGTGTGGTTGTTGCGGTTGTTGCCGATTTCGCGCAGATAATCGTGCCAGGTGATCTCTTTTTGGGTCGCGGCCGCGATGGCTCCGGCGGTTTCTCTGGCCCGGCGCATGGTGCTGGCGTAGATGACATTTACCTGTAAGTTATAATCAACGAGCCATTGAGCGACCGCGGCCGCTTGTTTGTGGCCTAAGTCGGTCAACCCGGCATCCAATTCGGCGCGGGTTGGGGCTTCCCATTCGGGTATATTGACGTAGCTTTGACCATGACGGATGAGGTAAAGATGCATGATGTTCTCCTTGTGTATGATGGGGGAATTAAAGCACAAGGTGGGAGAAGTGAACAGGGGAGAGTGGAGAGTGTGGGGCGCGGCCGCGATGATCACAGGGATATGACACGGCGAGGCTGACATCATGGAGACCCTCGTGTACAAAAGGGAAAAGCAATCATTAATTCGACTCTGGCGAAAATTTGGACGACCTCTGGAAATCTCTTAATCTCTCAGTCTCTTAGTCTCCAGAGGTCAGCACAAAAAACGCCAATGTCGAGCCATTAACTGAAGTTTGGCAAAAATTAAAACGACCTCTGGAAATCTCTCAATCTCTTGATCTCCAGAGGTCAACCCACAAACGCCAATGTCCCGTCCCTAACAGGATGCCCATCCCTCATTTAATTACGGCTCACCAATCCGTATGCTCCCCGATGACATTTCCAATTGCATATCCAGGCGATTTGTGGCTTCCGCAAAATCTGGGGTTTGCCATACCTCCTGATCATCATTGTCATCAACCTGTTCCAGGCGTCGTCCGGGCTGGAAACTACCACTACTACTGTCTACCGTCACGCGCATCGCCATGCTTTCCGGTAGCAACAGGGTAACACTGCCGGAACTGCCCTCAATGATATAGGTGGACTGACCCGCCCCTGGTAAGGTCATCTGCACCGACCCCGAGGACATATCATAATTCATCGTGTAATCCCCATCCGGCAAGAGAAGAGTAGCACTTCCCGACGAGCCATCTATTTCTAAGCTAGTTAGGTCCAAACGGCTTAAATCGGCAGAAATAGAGCCAGAGGAAAAGTCCAAGGTCAGGTTAGTCGGTGTACGGGGGCTGAGACCCAGGTTCCACGTCATGCCTTCACCGGACCAATTCGCCGGATTGAGCCAGCTAAACCACTCACCGTTATTGGATGAGGTCTCCAAGTTAACCGTGGCGTGCCCCTGAGTTACTTCATGGTCAAATTGTAGATCACCCTGGTAGCTCACTTCACCGGCAATCAGGTCGGTACTATCGCTCAGGGCAAACAGGTTGGCCTGGGGGGCTGAGAAATCTATCGTGATATCAGCGGTGCGAATTTCACTGGCCGGGAAACGAATCGTTTCGGTCTGGAAGGTGGGTTCAGTGCCGCTATATCTTTGCAGTAATGGGATGCGATCCGCAAAGAATAAAACGCCACCAAATACAGCTACGGCAATTAAAGCGACGGTGGCACTACCAATTGTGCCTATGGGACGGGGCATCTGCCGCACAATGACATTTAGGCCGGCAAAAATGAGAAACAAGGGCCACAAACGCCAGACGGCTCCCCAATGTAGGTCAGGGGCGAACCCCAGGTTCGTGGCGAGAAAGTAGAACCCTAAAGCAATGAGAACAACGGGGCCAAAGAGGGATGGGCTGTGGCGTCGCGGCTGCGATCCCCCTTCATTGTTACCTGATTCAAATTTAGACATAGCCAACTCCTTTTAAAGGAAAATGAGATGAGATGTAGGGTGAGTGCCATCCGTGGTAGGTGAATCCATTCTCACTCACCGACCCCTATACGTGCTGTTCTGAGCAGTGTCGCAGGCAACCGTTGAACCTGTTTTTCACCCTGTGATAAAGGGTGACCTGCTTTGACAACTATACCCCTTTCGTTTAGAATCCAACGGCTATGCGCCTTCGGTGGTTAAGCAAACAGCAACTATTTGCAACCTTTTTCCCTCTTGACCTTCTAACCAAGACTATGTAAATGTGCGACTACGCCCTGCTTATCAGGGTGTAATTGTCGTTTGCACCCAAATCCTAATCAGACGAGGTTATCGGTAATGAAAGAGTATCCAACAAGTGCAATTCGTAATGTAGCTCTGATATCACACAACGGAGCAGGTAAAACGACCCTGGTTGAGCGTCTCTTATTTGATACTGGTGTAATAACACGTATGGGCAGTGTCCAGGCTGGTACAGCCGCTATGGACTTTGAGGACGAAGAGAAAGCCCGGAACAGCTCCGTTTCTCTGGCCGTCGCGCCCATTGAATGGCGAGATGTCAAAATCAATTTGTTAGACGCGCCCGGATATGTGGAGTTTGCCGGTGAGATGAACAGTGCTCTGCATGTGGTGGAAGGGGCGGTGGTTTTAGTCGAAGCCGTAGCGGGCGTCGAAGTAGGCACGGAGTTGGCCTGGCAGGCCGCCGGTGAATTGAATCTGCCCAGGATTGTTTTGGTTAACAAAATGAACCGGGATAATGTTCGTTTTACCCGTGTCATGAATAGCATTAGAGAAAACCTGGACGGCCGTTTTGTCCAGTTGCAAGTCCCGATTGGCGAAGGGCCATCATTTAAGGGTGTGGTAGACCTGATTTCTATGCAGGCCCGGCTGGGCAACAAAGATGAGCGTGGGCCAATTCCACCGGAGTTACAGGAGGCGGTAGATGCCGCCCGGCTGGTGTTAGTGGAAGCGGCCGCGGAAGGGGATGATGACCTTCTGGAGAAATATTTCGCCGAAGAAGAACTCACCATGGAAGAGATCGTGCGGGGTATTAAATCGGCTGTCAAACAAGGACTGTGTACCCCCATTATGTTTGCGGCCCCTGAAGCAGGTATTGCCATCATACCCGTACTGGAAGCGCTGCGTGCCCTGATCCCTGCTCCTGATGAACATACCGTACCGGCTGTCAAAGCCAATGGCGGCGAAGTCACGTTAACGGATAAAGATGATGGTCCTCTGGCCGCTTTCATCTTCAAAACCGTGGAAGACCGCTTCGGTAAATTGAGTTACATTCGGGTTTATAGCGGTAAACTGACCTCAGATAGCCGTGTTTGGGACACGCAGATCAACAGTGAAGTGCGTGTTGGTACATTGAATATCCTTCGTGGGGCTGAACATCTGCCCATATCTATCCTTCATGCGGGTGATATTGGGGCCGTCGTGAAACTGGGCGACTCAGCCACAAACCACACCTTGTGTGAGCGCAGTAATCAGTTGACCCTGGCCCCCATTGTACAACCTGAACCACTCGCTTCGGTTGCTGTGGAGCCGGTTTCCCAGGCCGATGTGGCAAAATTAAATGGTTCCTTGACCCGGCTGGCGGGTGAGGATTTGACCATTCGTTGGCACACAGAACCGGCCACGCACCAGACTATTCTTTCGGGTATGGGAACGGTTCATCTGGATATTGCCGTTAAGAAGATGCAATCGAAATTTGGCGTGGGTATCACCACCTCTATCCCCAAAGTGCCTTACCGGGAGACAATTACCAAAACAAGCTCCACAGAATATACGCACAAGAAGCAGACGGGTGGGGCGGGGCAATATGCCCGCGTTTTCTTGCGCGTTGAACCCACCAATGGAGAAGTTCCGTTTGAGTTTAGCTCCGAGATTTTTGGTGGTTCGGTGTCTGGGCCGTTTGTGGCCGCTACGGAAAAGGGTTGTCGGGCGGCGGTAGAAGAAGGTGTGCTTACCGGCTACCCCATTACCGGGGTTAAGGTTGTCATTTTTGACGGTAAGGAGCACCCGGTTGACTCGAAAGAAATTGCGTTCCAGATTGCGGGACGGGAAGGGTTTAAGCAGGCGGTGCTGAATGCTGGCCCGGCCTTGTTGGAACCCATTTATGAAGCGGTGGTGACGGTTCCGGCGGACAATATGGGTGATGTGATGAGCGATTTTAATACCCGCCGCGGCCGCGTCATGGGCATGGATCAGCTGGGTAACAAAAGCCTTGTCCGGGCCGAAGTGCCCCTGGCCGAAATGCAAACCTACATGGCTGACCTACGTTCTATGACCCAGGGGCGGGGAACCTACGGCATGAGGTTTCTCCACTATGGCCGCGTGCCCAGTCACCTGCAAGATCAACTCGTAGCGAAACTCCGCGCCGAGCATAAGAAAGACGAGGAATAAGCACGAGACTTTTACGAGTATAAAAAGGCCGGGTTCCATTATGAACCTGGCCTTTTTGTTTTGGGGTAAAACTTGCTCGGCCTACATGGCTATTTTGGAACCCGGGTTGGCGTTCTCACTCTCATACAACCTAGCATAAGCAACCGTCCAGAAGGTACTGGTGACAACGGTTGTTAGCACCTGAAGGCCAAACGTAAAAACAGCGCTGAGCAGGGTGGTGACTACGGTAAGAGGGGAAAGAATCAGTTCCGGGCCAAGGGGACCGGACATGGCGTTAAAGTTAGGCAGCCCTTCCATGAAGGAGAGCGGGGCGGTGATAAAAAAACTGACAATGCCTAGTAGATAGCCCAGGCCCAAAATGAGGGCGGTTATGGCAATAACTGGCCCGGTTTTTTGCCGAATGAGTTGCCAGGTATGACGAATGCTTTCACGCACACCCAGTTTCTGCATCGCGGCCGCGCGGAAGGCCAGGCTACGAAAAGTGATGGTTCCCAGGGTAAGTGGCACAATAAACAGGCTGAGAAAGAAGACAATCAGCCCCCCTATAATCAAAGGTAGGGCCAGGGAGAGAACTTCCCCGCTTTGAATCCCCAGAATGAGGCCCAAAATCATCGCGGCCGCGCCAATGAGCATGATCGTTAGCAACAAAACAAACAAGGGAAAAAAGACGATGGTGTCTATCGCCACAAACGGGCCTAACAAATCGCTCCCCGCGCTGAGGGCCTGAGTAAAACTGGTGGGTTGACCTCGTTGGGCACGCGCGGCCGCGTGAATCATCCCACCCTCACCAATGGTCATTACCACCCAGATCAGCAAAAACCACACCACCAAAAGCACCAACCCGGCTACCAATAAGGCTGGCTGGCTTAACCGGCGGATCAGATTGTCCAGGGTGATATCCAGCGCGGCCGCGTTCGCCCAAAAACGGCTCATAGCCCAGCGCCCCCCTAACCGCATAACGAGATTACTCACCAGGCTCAGGCTGAGGGCCAAAAAACCTGTGAGCCACAAAACCCGACTGTGGCGCAAAATATGGCCGGTTTGACGAAAAATATCGGTGTAATCCATACGTTCATAAACTGATGCAAAACAGCCGCAGTTTCTCAAACTGCGGCTGTTTTAGGCTAACCAGCTATAACAAAACCCTTATACTTGGCCCCGCAATTTGACGGGATCATACTTTACGCCACCGCTTAAATCCTGATAAGCCAGCGTAATAGTGGCCGACTGGAAGGTGGTGAAGATGGATGAGATCGCGGCCGCGATCAATCCAATAACCAGCCCCCCCATAATCAACAACCCAATTGTGACCATGTCCAGACCTGCCCCCGTGAACATAGTGCCCAGCATCGGCACCACCAGGATCAGAGCACAGGGTAGCACCACAATGGTTACCGCAACCCCAAACAGGATACCTAACACGATTAGGGTGAAACCAATGACGAGGACTTCAGTCAGATGGCCGCGCAAAACTCTCCAGCCCTCTCGCAGACCATCCATCACGCCCAACTCATGCAGAACAATGCCCCGTTGGGCCGCCTGCTCCCAAATGCTCAGAATGATCATCAAAGGAACCGTCAGGCAGATGAGGGGGATAAAACAGAGAAAAAACAGGCCGAAGCTGGACCACATGGCCTCGATATTCCCGCTTTGACTCATCACCTCAAGCGCACTCATGCCCACAAAACCGAAAAACAGGGCAAAAATCAGCAAACCAATGACCAGGGCGGGTAAACTGACCAAAATGTTCAGCCCGACCAGGCGAGGTAAATAGTTCACCCCGGCCGTAAAAGATTGCCCCAGACTTGACTTTTCCCCGCCTTCAATCTGTTTTACGGCGGCAATGAGACCCCCTTGGGCGGTGAGCCGTAACAGCCACAAGGCAAAACCGATGATGAGCAACAGGCAGCCCAGGCCAATAATCAAGGCCATATTGTCTTGCCAGAAGCCACTGAAATCAGGCATCTCTGGGAAAGTGGGTGAGCCGCCCGTTGAGGGGGTTGAACCGCCGTTACGATAAGAACTGCTTGAGCCAGCCTGGCCTAAACCCGCCAGAAACCCCAACACCCAAAGATATTTGTTGTTCCAGGTGATGTCCCAGGCCCGTTTTAGTAATTTACTGTAATCCATTGTTCTTTGCTCCTACGGAATAGCTTGTCAGCTTGTCAGCCGGTCAGCTAAGAAGCTGAAATGCTGACTGGCTGAAATGCTAAAATGCTGACTCGCTTTCCATGTAATCTCTGCTTCATTACGTGATAGGAGCGATGGAGTTGCCTTTATTCCCACTCAATCGTGCCGGGGGGTTTGGAGGTGATGTCGTAGACAACCCGGTTTACCCCTTTTACCTCGTTGACAATGCGGCCGCTAACTCGGGCCAGTAACTCATACGGCAACCGTGACCAATCCGCCGTCATAAAATCATCTGTCGTGACCGCGCGCAGGGCGATCACCTCTTCGTAGGTGCGCCCATCTCCCATCACCCCTACACTTTTCACCGGTAACAACACGGCGAACGCCTGCGACGTGGCTCCGCGCAACATACCCGCCTGCCCCAACTCATCAATGAGAATGGCATCCGCCTGGCGCAAGCGTTCTAGCCGTTCCCAGGTAATCTCACCCAGGCAACGGATGGCCAACCCCGGTCCCGGAAACGGCTGCCGCCAGATGAGGCTGTCGGGCAGGCCCAATTCGGTGCCGATACGTCGCACTTCATCCTTGAAGAGCCAGCGCAACGGCTCCACCAGTTCAAAATCCATGTCTTCCGGCAGGCCACCCACGTTGTGATGGGTTTTGATGGTGTGGGCATCGGGGCGATCCTTGCTGGCACTTTCGATCACATCGGGGTAAATCGTGCCCTGGGCCAGAAAATCAATCTGGCCAAGTTTGTTGGCTTCCCGCTCAAAGAGGCGGACAAATTTCTCGCCTATGATTTTACGTTTGCGTTCTGGCTCGGTAACGCCCTCCAAAGCTTCTAGCAGCTCTTCGATGGCGTTGACGGCAATGAGTTTCAGACCCATGCTCTGCTGGAAGGTTTTGACCACCTGTTCCCCTTCGCCCTGGCGCATCAGGCCATGATCCACGAAGATGCAGGTGAGTTGATCGCCAATAGCCTGGTGAATGATCGCGGCCGCGACACTGCTATCTACTCCCCCACTCAGCCCTAATACCACCTGGCCTTCCCCCACCTGCGCCCGAATCTGGGCCACCTGCGCCTCAATAAAATGGGCTGGTGTCCAATCAGCCGCCGCTCCACAAATGACCTGCACAAAATTACGCAGAATCTCTGATCCCTGCGGGGTGTGAACCACTTCGGGGTGGAACTGAACGGCATAATAACCCCGCGCCACATCGGCCGCGGCCGCGAACGGGGCATTTTCGGTGTGGGCCAGGGGCACAAAGCCGGGCGGCAACGCCTCTACCTTGTCACCGTGGCTCATCCAGACGGGCAAAGAGGCTAACGAATGGGGGGGGATGATGCCAGCGAAGAGGGGATTCGCGGCCGCGTCCACCTGGATGTGGGCCGGCCCATATTCGCGCCGCTGACTGCCCGCCACGCGGCCGCCGAGCCGGTGGGCCAACAATTGCATCCCATAACAGATGCCCAACACCGGTTTGCCACTTTGCAGGACATAATCGGGCAGGGTGGGTGCACCATCATCATACACGCTGTTTGGCCCGCCGCTGAGGATAAACCCCTTGGGGTTCAGGGCCATAATTTTCTCGGCGGGGGTACGCCAGGAAAACAATTCACAATAAACATTGGCTTCACGCACGCGCCGGGCAATAAGCTGGCTGTACTGGGCACCATAATCAAGGACGATAATTGTGTCGTGGTTCATAGGTAGTTATCAAGAGAGTGACTGCTGGCTGTTAGCCAGAAAAGAGAAATGCCAGCGGCCAGTTGCCAGCCGCTAACGGCCAGCCGCCAACGGCATCATCTCACTACAATTTTCCCCTCGCTCATATCGGTGATAGTGGCCGTGGTTTCGATGGGAACGTTCCAGTGGAGTAGATGGTCGCGGCCGCCTTCAAAATCCTTTTCCACCACAGCGGCAATACCCACCAGGGTAGCGCCGCTGGCTTTGACGATGCGGGCCAGGGCGTCAATGGTCTTACCACTGGCGAGAAAATCATCCACAATGAGAACCCGATCCGCGGCCGCGAGAAACTCAGGGGAAACCATCAGGGAAACAACCTGCCCTTTCGTGTGGCTGGGTGCTTCTTCCACAAAAACTGGCTCCATCATGGTCACGGGCTTCTTCTTGCGGGCATAAACCACCGGGATATTGTTTAGTGCTTTGGCTACCATCGCTGCGGGGATGATGCCACTCACCTCAGCGGTGAGGATACGTGTCGGCTTAAACTGAGCGAAGCGCTGGCCCAATTCTTCACCCACTGCTTCTAATAAAGCCACGTCGAGTTGATGGTTGAGGAAGGCATCAATTTTGAGAATTCCTCGCCCCAAATTCCGACCTTCCGTTATAATTCGCTGTCTTAAAATGTCCATAGTTGCCCTTTTGATGTGGTGTAGCCTTCATAAACGACTCATTCCTAGCCAATCTTCTGGCTCTTGTGAAGCTGGTGGGTTATAGCACGACGGTGAAATGGGTGGCAAGCGCCTGATTATAGCACCGGCTTGGGGGGGTGGTAGCAATCCTTTTGGCATTTGCGATTTCTTTCACAAATGGCTTGACGTGTTGCGCCGGGCAACCTATAATGTACTTCAAAGAACATTCAAAAAAAATTGAAAGTTGTAAATGTTGATTGACAAACTCAAAACTGTCCTTAAATAAGCAAATAGTTAGGCAAACTTTGCCGCTCTGAGCCGTGAAGTTTTGGTCAGAAAGTTTAAAGGGGACAGTTATTTAGCAACCATGAGGGATGTGTGATCTAAACTTTGGTTAATAGATTAACACCCGTGATGGTGAATGATGAAGGAAGAGAACTATGGTGGCACATGTGATTCAAGAAGGAATGGAGGCGGTTGAGACGAAGCTCCGTTCTGTCGTAGAGAGTGATATAGAGTTATTGACGGATGCCAGCCGCCATATCATTGCCTCTGGGGGGAAACGGCTGCGGCCGCAGATCGCCATCATGGCTTATTTGGCTGCTGGGGGTGAGGAATGGCACGAGGTTATTCCGTTAGCGTCGGCCATTGAGATGGTTCACACCGCCACGCTGGTGCATGACGACATTAACGATCATAGCCTGACCCGGCGCGGCCAAATCACGGTTCATGCCCGCTGGGGCCGTACATTTGCCCTGCTGACTGGTGATTATCTCTTTACCAAGGTGTATGAGATGATGGCTCCGTATGGTGCGCCCTACAACGAAATTATGGCCGAAGCGTGTATTCGGTTGGTGGAAGGGGAGACATTACAGGCCGCGGCCGCAAAGTCAGGTGAAATGGACCGGGAGACATACAAAGCGATTATTTCGCGCAAGACAGCCAGTTTGTTTGATGCGGCCGCGCGTATGGGCGCTATGTTAGCCGGTGCCAACGAACTGGTCGTAGAGGCGTTGGCCTTGTATGCCCACAACCTGGGGCTGGCCTTCCAGATGGTAGACGATATTCTCGACATCATCGGTGACCCAGAGAAGATGGGTAAACCAGTGGGGCTAGATGTGGCTCAACACCGAGGTATTACCGCTGTGCAAAATGGCAGTGGTATGGTTGAGGCTGTTGCAGAAGAAGAAGTTGTGGAAGACCCACTGGCTCAACTCATGTCCCGGCTGCGCGACTCTGGGGCGGTGGAGATTGCGCGAATGCAGGCGGTAGAAATCGCTGGCCGGGCGCGGGCTGCCCTGGTTCAAGTACCCGACTCACCAGCGCGGCAAGCGTTGTATGACCTGGTAGATGCCGTCATCAACCGCGAAAAATAAAAGCAGACGGTTCATTCTCTTAAAGCAAAAGCGGGACACCTGGATTCAGGTGTCCCGCTTTTTGATCTAACCCGGACAAGCCAGAACCAAGAGGTTTGTCCGCAGATTAACGCCGATTTTCGCCGATTAAAAAAATCAGCGTTAATCCCCAAAATCTGCGGATAATTTTCTTGCTCACCGTACAAGAAATTGACTTGGAAGGTACTAAAAATAACTTCGTGATTGAGACCTGACAGGTTTTCAGAAACCTGTCAGGTCTGGGTGGAATTTGTGCGTTCCCGGAACCGGCTAAAGCCTCGACTCCGGAGCGGTTCATTATTTGCACAGCAGACGCTTTATTCGTCTTCATCAGCCAACAAGGGGATCGCGGCCGCGTCGTACACCATCGAATGGACTTCCAGGTCAAACCATTCATCAAAGATAGCGGCGGACAGATCATCCGGCCAATCCCGGGCATCTTCCGCGTAGTTCGCCAATTCCTGTTCAAACAAATCCGGTTTCATGGGATTGGTAAACGCTTCCATCTCTTCCAGGCTGTAAAAATCAGGGATAAGCAAGACAGTACAATCTTCGCGTAGACTTTCTTGGGTATGGGGGGCCTCATTCGCTGAGTCAGACAACCCGTTGAGCCAATCAACAAAAGGTTGTTTAGGTTTAATGACAGCAACACCCCGGTTAATGAGTTTCATGATAATGTCTCCATGGGTTACGGTGGCCGATTAAGTGGGCACGCGGCCGCAAGTTTACCCCTTTTTAAACCTGTGACCAGTGGGCGCAAACCCCTATCCGGGTGAAAATCGCCCCGTGACCAGGCATAAGTTATGACTCTTTCTCCGCCAACAAATCCAACTTCATACCTTCATGGGAAGCCACAAAACCTAGTCGTTGGTAAAAGCGCAGGGCGTTAGGGCGATCCTTGTTCGTGGCTAACTGCACAAACCGACAGTTCGCCTCTCTCGCTGTCGTAATCGCCCACTGGAACATTTTTTGCCCCTACCCCGTGGCTCCGATAATCCCGATCTACGCGCACCGCTTCAATCTGCAACCGTTTGCTCCCTTGAAAACTGAGAGAGGGGATAATCGTCAATTGCATCGTGCCAATAATCACCCCATCTTGCTCCACGACTACCAATTCATTATTCGGATCCTGAGTAATGGCGGCAAAAGCGGCATAGTAGCTGACCGGCAACGGGTTCTCATACCGTTCGCGCTGTCGGCCTAATTCGTCATCCGCTAATAAGCGCACAATATCGACTATATCTTCTCTGGTTGCTGAACGAAAAATCATAATTTATCCAGTTTAAGTCTTATCAATGGCATGAAGTCTATAGATACAAAAAACCCTCCGTAAGCGCATCGTTTATCCGGGGCGATTGGTTTACGAAGGGTTTTAGCCATACCTGGACTGGGTTGGCTTATTTATACATCTAAATTACGAACTTCACTGGCATGGGTGGTGATAAAACGGCGGCGTGGGGCGACTTCATTGCCCATCAGCATATCAAAAGTGCGATCTGCATTCACCGCATCTTCTACCGCCACCTGGAGTAATGTCCGCCGACCGGGATCCATGGTGGTTTCCCACAACTGCTCGGCGTTCATTTCACCCAACCCTTTGTACCGTTGGATGTCTACTTTTTTGCCGTCCAGTTTTTTGAGCAAGCCTACCTGCTCCGCTTCGTTATAGCTGTAATGGATATTTTTACCCTCTTTGACGGCATACAAAGGGGGCTGGGCAATGTACAGATGACCCTTTTCTAGCACGGCTGGCATGTAACGGAAGAAAAAGGTGAGTAACAGCGTGCGAATATGACTACCGTCCACATCGGCGTCGGTCATAATGATGACGCGGCCATAACGCAGATTGCTCAAGTCAAAGGATTCGCCAATGCCCACACCGAGGGCGGAGATGAGCGATTTTACTTCGTTGTTAGCCAGGATTTTGTCCAGACGAGCCCGTTCGGTGTTGAGGATTTTCCCGCGCAGGGGCAAAATGGCCTGAAAATGGCGGTCACGCCCCTGTTTGGCCGTACCACCGGCGGAGTCACCCTCAACGATGTACAACTCACATTTGAGGGGGTCACGCTCGGAGCAGTCAGCCAATTTGCCGGGCAGGGTCATGCTTTCTAGGGCACTTTTACGCATAACCAGATCACGGGCCTTACGGGCGGCATCACGCGCACGTGAGCTAGTAAGACAACGGTCAATGATTTTACGCGCCTCACGGGGATTTTCTTCCAGGTACAGATTCAACGCTTCAGAAGCCACGGAAGAGACCGCACCGGTCACTTCGGCGTTCATCAACTTAACCTTCGTCTGGCTTTCAAACTGGGGATCAGGATGTTTGATGCTGACGATGGCCGTGATGCCTTCACGAGTATCATCACTGGAGAAATTGTTGTCTTTTTCTTTGAGCAGGTTGTTTTTACGGGCGTAGTTATTGATAACGCGGGTGACAGCGGCCCGCAAACCACTCAGGTGAGAGCCACCATCAGGGGTGTGAATGGTGTTAGCGAAGGAAAATTCAGAAATGGCTACACCATCGGTGTATTGAATCGCCACTTCTACTTCCATTCCGTCTACCTCTTTTTTGGCGTAAACGGGGGCATGGATGGGGTGGCGGTTGCGGTTAAGGTAGCGGACGAAGGAGCGCAGTCCCCCCTCGTAGTAAAAATTCATTTCCCGAGTGGGGGTTACACGTTCATCACGCAGGCGCATGAAGATGCCGCTGGTCACAAAGGCCATTTCGCGGAAGCGATTGACCAGAGTTTCAAAGCGGTAGACGGCTTCATCTTTAAAGATAGTAGGGTCAAATTTGAAATGAGTGGTGGTGCCGGTGCCATCTTCGGGGGACAGCTTGGCGATTTTTTTGACTTTGTACTGGGGAATGCCTCGTTCGTATCGTTGTTTCCAGATGCCACCATCTCGCCGGACACTTACTTCCATCCATTCAGAGAGGGCATTGACGGCGGAAGCCCCTACACCGTGCAAGCCACCACTGACTTTGTAGGCAGCATTGTCAAACTTGCCGCCGGCGTGCAGGTAGGTATGCACGACTTCCAGGGTGGAGATTTTTTCGGTGGGATGTTCGGCGACGGGGATACCCACGCCGTCGTCTTTGACACTGACGCTGGAATCGGCATGGATGATGACTTCGATGCGGCCGCAACGCCCAGCCAACGCTTCGTCAATGGAGTTGTCTACAATTTCGTAGACAAGGTGATGTAAAGCTTTCACATCCGTACCACCCACATACATACCAGGTCGTTTACGGACAGCTTCAAGCCCCTTGAGTACCTGGATATTGTCGGCGTCGTAATGCGTATTATTCGTTTGGGTCATGCAGTTTACCTCATAAAATCAGCGTTCAGGAGTGAGTCAGGAACCAGTTTTCCCGGTTGCTCACGACTATCACAAGATTAATAATTTTACCGCAAAATCGGCTTTTTGGCTAAAACTGGGGAGCTATTTAGGGTAGGGTTTTCTCTGGTGAGAGGGCGGTAGGGACTGGGGTTATCAGGTTTGGGGTGAGGGTGGTGGTTCGGGCAAAGTGGCGTAACGATCCCGGTAGAAGATAAAGGTCGCGGCCGCGAGGGCCGTGCTAACAAACCCATGACCCACAATACTGACCAGAGTCAGCCACGAGCCATCGTCGGCAATTTGCCACAAAATTGTTAGCCCATTACCCACCAGATAAATGACCAAAAGTAAACCCAGTGCCGGAGCTAAATGCTGGCGCATCAGGCCTAAACTTTCTCGCCAGGCCGCGAGTACGGGCCGAGCCTGAAGCAACACGCCATGGGGAGCAAAGAAGCCATATAGAATCAGAGCCATGAGGGGCATGGCCCCCACAAACCAGATAAGTGTAGCCAGGTTAATGCTGAAAAGGGCGGCAAACATGCTCAGACAAAAGAAGGGAAACGAGGCCATCAACCCCATGGTCAACACCAGGAATACGAGCGCTATTAGTTTAAACAAAGCCCGTGGCCATTCCCGCCACCACCAATCCAGACGAGCCGATTCGGCCCGAACTGCCTGGGCTATGAGGCCATAATAGATAGCTGACAAGACCAAACCCACGCCAAGAAACAGGGTAAATAGAAGCACAACCCCGCCCAAGTTATCTATTTCGATGATTGAAGATGAAATCGGTGTTTTTTCGGGGGTCAGCCCGCTCATGAGCGCGGGCACACCAATCAGGGGAATGGTTATCGTGGTGAGTAGATTAACCGCTGAGGCCCATTGTTCGGCCATGCTGTTCAGCGTTTGTATGGTAGCCGCCGGTTGATTGGTCGCGGCCGCTTGCTGAACCATCAGGCTCAAAAAGGCTTCCAACAAAGGGCGAATACTTACCCGTGGGCCAAGCCAATAAAAACTGTCTAATAAAACCGGAATGATGATCAGCCAAAGATGTTTCGTTGTCAGGTCTAAACCTGCTTTCAACGTATCCCATACAGAGGGCAGGACAGGCACTTTATCTTTTGTCAGCATCTCCTCATTTTACCACAAGCTACCACTAAACCCCTGTTAGGGCGATTGCATAGTCGGGTTTTCCCCCACCCTTAACCCCGCCCAGGGGCGGGAACTTTTTAAGGGCCGTTTTTCGCGGCCCATTGGGAATTCAGACCTCGAATGGCATTGTTTTCTTGCGGAAACGTAGGCCAACCGTAGAGCCTTGCTGTCTGGCCTATGGTATAACCTATGCACCTTTCCCATCTCGTAAAGGGCAATTCATTACTTATGTCACCAAATTGCCACCGTTTACTACCCCATTGGCCTAAACCTGATATACTGACAATCATGTCATTTAATGGCACATTCAAGCCAGATCGCCGTGGCTTCCACGCCACCTGTCTTCCTACGAATTGTCCGTTATGGTCGGTTTCCTCACTACGTTATAACGGGCATAGTCAGAAGATATTTCTTAGCACTTATAAAAGCTTTCTGCTATTAGTTGATTCCCCAAACCTTAGCTAAAAGGAGCAATCGTTCATGTCTGACGTTCAGGCTGTTGCCAATCGCATCATTGAAAATGTTGAGCGTGTTATTGTCGGCAAACGCTCGGCGGTAGAGTTAACTGTCTTGGGTTTGTTGTGCCAGGGTCATATTCTCATTGAAGATGTGCCGGGTGTTGGTAAGACGGTTCTGGCTCGTGCCCTCTCCAAATCGGTCGGCTGTGAGTTTCAACGCATCCAATTTACTCCGGACATGTTGCCCAGCGATGTCACGGGTGTATCGGTATTCAACCAGAAAACGGTTGAATTTGAGTTCCGTCCCGGCCCCATTCATGCCCAGATTGTCCTGGCCGACGAAATTAACCGGGCTACGCCTAAGACCCAATCGGCCTTATTGGAAGCGATGGAAGAGCGGCAGGTGACGGTAGATGGCACAACCTATGAACTGAAGCGGCCGTTTATGGTATTGGCGACACAGAATCCTATCGAATATGAAGGCACGTTCCCTTTACCTGAAGCCCAGTTAGATCGGTTTATGATTCGCATCCGTTTAGGGTATCCCAGCAAAGAGAATGAAATTGAAATTCTGGATCGCCAGCAGTTTTCCCACCCATTGCGCGATCTGGTGCAGGTGGCTTCGGTAGAAGAGCTGCTAGCCGCCCAACAAGCCATCAAGGAAGTGTATTTGGATCCGTTGGTGAAGGAATATGTGGTTGATCTGGTGCGGGAAACGCGGGAGCACCCCGATGTTTACCTGGGTTCTAGTTCGCGTGGGGCGTTGGCCATTTATCGGTTGTGTCAGGCGCGAGCGACTTTCTTAGGGCGTGATTATGTTTTGCCTGATGATGTGAAAGCCATGGCCGTAGCAGCTCTGGCCCATCGCATTATTGTTGGCCCCGCGGCCCGCATCAAAGATGTATCGCAGGACGCCATTGTGACTGATATTCTGGATAAGGTGGCCGTTCCGGGAGCACAACCGGCCGGAAGAAGGTAAAAGCGTATGCGGAAGCGACGCACGGTAGTTTTCATTTTAGCCTTGCTAGCCCTGTTGGGTGGACTGATCACCGGGCGTGACATTTTGTTTACGGTTACGTACCTGTTGGGTTTGCTCCTGGTGCTATCGTTTTTCTGGGCCTGGGCCAATATTAATTGGACGCATATCTCGCGGGTGACGCGGGTACGGCGCACGCAGGTGGGTAAACCGCTGGAAGAGCGGTTTGCCGTGCGTAATACCAGCCGCATTCCCAAATTGTGGCTGGAGGTGCGTGATTTCTCAGAAGTACCGGCGCATATAACCAGCCAGGTGGTAACTGCCTTGGGAGCAAAGGCTTCATATATCTGGCGCACCACGACGATTTGCCAGCAACGCGGCCGCTACCGACTTGGTCCCATCACTCTGTCTAGCAGTGATCCGTTTGGCCTTTTCCCCATGACCCGTAACCTTATCTCCATTTCTCATGTGGTGGTTTATCCCATGACGGTAGATATCTACCAATTTGTTATTCCTACGGGAGTTCTGCCTGGGGGGGATGCGCTACGTCGTCGTACCCATTATGTTACGACCAACGCCTCGGGCGTGCGCGAGTATGCCCCTGGGGATAGTTTTAACCGCATTCATTGGAAGAGTACGGCACGTCGCGGCCGCCTCATTGTCAAAGAGTACGAGCTTGACCCAATGGCCGACATCTGGATTGTGCCTGACATGAGCCGGATGGAGCAGATTGTTCGTCGCCGTCCACTCAATGAATCAACCTCTACGGGGGCACATCTGGCACCGGGTTGGTCGGTGCAAAAAGAGGAAATCAAAATTCCTGAAACGACGGAAGAATATATCGTTACCATCGCCGCATCGTTGGCCCAATTTTTTCTGCGCCAGGACCGGGCGGTGGGGATGCTCACCTACGGGCAATCTAACGAGATCGTTCAACCGGATCGGGGTGAACGGCAGATGAACCGTATTTTGGAGACGATGGCTGTCTTGCGGGCAGAAGGTACGATTCCCGTACCAGATGTGCTCAATGCCGAGATCAATCTGTTGCCACGGGGTACAACGGTGATTGTTGTGACCTGCACCACCGATGAGAAATGGGTTATCTCTGCCCGCGAGTTAAAGCGGCGGGGGATGCGCGTAGTGACTGTGTTGGTTGATCCGGCCACGTTTGGCGGCACGCAGACAAACAAAGGGTTGTCCCGGCTTTTGCAAGCCAGCGGCGTGATGACGTATGATGTCAATAATGGTGATAACCTGACGGTGGCTTTGAGCAAAGCGAAGATTGATAGCAGTTTTGCCTATGCCTAGCTGGGGTAAGCCAGAATCAAGGTTTTGCCACGAATTACACGAATGAGTCTACGGAAAAAACTCACGCAAAGACGCAAAGGTCGCCAAGTCGCCAGAGAAAAATTCGTGTTAATTCGTGCAATTCGTGGCTTCTTTCCCTAAATTCACGAATGAGTCTACGGAAAAAACTCACGCAAAGACGCAAAGGACGCCAAGTCGCCAGAGAAAAATTCGTGTTAATTCGTGGCTTCTTTCAGTGAACTCACGAATTGGCACGAATTTTACAGTAGGTTCAACAGTTTATCGTAGTACGCATCGAGCCATTCTTGCTGACCTTGGACGAGTTGGGGTTTGGGGTTAAGGGGTGTCCAGTACAGTTGAAAGGTATGGTTATCCACAAAAACGGACCAGTTTTCTGGCGTGGGGGCGGTGGGTGTCAGGTGAAAGAAATGGCGCTCAAGCTGGCGGGTAAGAACAGTGGAGCGTAACCAGCCAGTTGCAGACCGATGTAGTTGGGGTGGAGCCTGGTTTAGATCAAACTCTTCGTAACAGACATGGGCGTAGCGGCCGCGGTTGCCATCCGTTTCTTCCCCAATTACCCGTACCCATGAACCCTCGTGTTAAAGTAAAGTCCAACGACGACGCATCAAAGGCGGGTGTGTCAAAGAGTTTGGACAGTTGTAAAAGCAACCGCCAATCCTCAGGTAGTTGCCGAGACTCACTCCCCAAATAGCGACGAACTACCACATTTGTAAGCCCTGTTTCCTCTTGCACTTCGCGCAAGATGGCGTCGGTGATCGGTTCCCCATGTTCTACGGTTCCGGCGGGCAATTGCACCCCTGCCTGGGGATGACGAAAAACGAGCAACTCTGGCCCATGTAGGCCAGGGCGTGTGATGAGAGCCGTAACTTTTTGCAGCACACGCAAGCGTTGCCGCTTTGGGGGTGATTCAGGTTGCATAATCGTTCTGCCTGCTGGCTTTTAGGCTTCGGTCAATGCTTTTCTTCAGCGGGAATGCGGATGAGGAGAAGGAGAGCGGCATTGAGCAGGGTGGCGAGCAAGGCGGTGAGCCAGGCATTAAAAATGAGCGGGATGACCAGGAGTTCCAGGGCCACGGCGAGGTAGTTGGGGTGGGCGATGTAGCGATAAGGGCCATGCCGGACGGGGGTGAGACCGGGGATGACCAGGATGCGGGTATTCCAGCGGGAACCCAGGGATGTGATGGCCCAGTAACGGAGCAGTTGCGCGGCCGCGAACAACCCCAACCATAACCCCCACAGTTCACCCAACCCAGGGCCACGCCCGAAAGCCTCGACTAACCATCCACCAAACCAACCCACATGCAGAATAAAAAAGAGGGGATAATGACCGGAGCCAACTTCTTTGGCTCCTTGCGCCAAGGCCCAACGCCGGTTCCGGGCGGCAAGCCGCAACTCCACCAGCCGCTGACCTACCAAAAAAACAACCACGAACCCCAAAAATAGTGACACCATACACTCAACTGCCCTCTGTTAACTACTCACTTCTCCTCGTCGCCGCGGCCGCTGATGACCACTACATACTCCCCCTGGGCTTCTTTGGCCTGCAAATGAGCGATGAGATCAGAGATGCGGCCGCGGAAAACCCCTTCAAACAACTTTGTCAGCTCATTACACAGGGCCGCGGGTCTGTCCCCATACACCACCAACGCATCCGCCAGGAACTCCTTCAGCCGGTAGGGGCTTTCATAAAATATGAGAGTATGGGGCGAAGCGGCATCTATTTCCAGCCAGCGCTGACGCTTGCCACTTTTGCGCGGTGGGAAGCCGCGAAAGGTGAACGAGTGGGCAGGCAATCCCGATAATACCAAAGCCATTACAACCGCCGATGCGCCGGGAATCATCGTTACCGGAATGTCCGCCTCGATAGCGCGGCGCACCAGCGTATAACCAGGGTCGGAGATGCCTGGTGTGTCCGCATTGGTTACCACTGCCACGGATTGCCCAGCCTGCAACAGATCAATCAACCGGGGGCCAACCTTGTTTTCATTATGCTCATGAAAGGCGATTTGGGGCTTTTTGATGTCAAAATGTTTGAGGAGAAACCCGGTCTTGCGGGTATCCTCACTGGCGACCATCTCTACCTGGCGTAGAGTTTCTAGTGCCCGCAAAGTTATATCGCCTAAGTTGCCAATGGGGGTAGCGACGAGGTAAAGGGTGGGTGGGGTAACGGTTTCGGCCTGGTTATTTGACATAACGATGTTTTATTCCTTTGGTCTAACATTGGTGACACCCTAATTGTAGCGTACAATTCGCGCCGCCTACCATATTAACGTACTCGTGGGAGCTGACTCGTATGTCCATAGTAGACAGCAATAAGCCGAAGAAGGCACCGCTCAGCCGGTTAACCAAGCTGGCATTTGGCATTGGCGATTTGGGGCCAGCTATTGTGGCCTCCATCAATGGTTTTTTTCTCAATGCTTTTTTGCTTGAAGTGGCGGGAGTAACACCGGAAAACGCGGCCGCGATCTTTCTCATCGTCAAAATCTGGGATGCCATCAACGATCCCCTCATCGGCACCCTGACCGACCGCACCAACACCCGTTGGGGTCGGCGACGCCCCTGGTTACTCTTTGGGGCGCTCCCTTTTGCGCTGGCTTACTTTTTGCAATGGCTCGTGCCGGATGTGGGTCAGGCAGGCAAATTCTGGTATTACCTGCTGGTGGCCTTTCTGCTAGACACCGGGTTTACGGCGGTTAATGTACCCTACACTGCCATGACCCCGGAACTGAGTGATGATTATGACGAGCGCACCAGCCTCAACGCTTACCGCTTCAGCTTCTCCATTTTGGGTGGTACTCTAGCCGCTTTTATTCATACCGTCATTATTGGCTCTTTTACCGGCGAGGCGGTTGTGCAAGGATTTGCCATCAGCGCCGGCATTTGGGCCGTTCTCATCGTTATCTCCAACGTCATCACGTTCGCTTTCACTCGCGAGAGCCATTTTCAAGGCCAACAGCCAGAAGGGCCAGGTTTTTTTGCCGGGCTGAAGTTAGCTTTTCAAAATCGAGCTTTCATCTTTGTGACCATTATTTACTTGCTTTCCTGGCTGGCGATTCAGTTTGTGCAGAATAATTTATTTCTTTATGTTAAGTATTGGCTGAAAGCCGAAGATCAATTTCAATGGTTACTGCTCCTCCTGCAATTTGGTAGCTTTATATTTGTGTTAATGTGGGCACGACTTAGCCAACGGTTGGGTAAACAGCGCGTGTACTATTTGGGTACGGCTTTTTGGATTGTGGCGGGTGTTTTACTGTTTTTTGTGCCCGCAGGCGAAACTCGCTGGCTTTATTTCATTGCCCCGCTGGCCAGCATTGGGGTATCGGTTTGTTATCTCATTCCCTGGAGCATGTTGCCCGATGTGGTTGATTTGGATGAACTGGAAACGGGCCAAAGGCGCGAAGGGATTTTTTATGGCTTTTTTGTCTTTTTGCAGAAGTTGGGCATTTCCGCCGGGATTGCCATATCTAACTTGATTTTAGCCAGCACGGGATACATTAAACCAGAGTACGCCGGTGCTCCCATAGCTCCAGTACAACCGGAAGCGGTTTTAACGGCGTTGCGGGTGTTCGTGAGTCTGGCTCCAGGGGTCATTCTGTTGTTGAGTTATGTGGCGGTGCGCCTGTACCCCATTACACGGGCGAAGCACGCGGACATTCAGGCACGATTGGCCCGCGGCCGCGCCCAGAGTCAGCTATGAGTTCATCAAGCGAAAAAGAACAGGGGATGGGTAACGCGGCCGCACGGCGACAACTGCTTGCGGCCGCGGGCATCATGGGGATAGCCACCATCGTCAGCCGCCTGTTGGGGCTGGTGCGGGTAGGTGTTATCACCGCCACCTACGGAGCCGACACCCTCGAAGCCAACGCCATTGCCATTGCCAGCCGCTTACCGGATGCGCTGTTTTTCATCATGGCCGGTGGCGCCCTGGCCTCGGCTTTTTTGCCCACCTTCTCCGCCTACTTCACCCGTGACGATGAAGAAGGGGGATGGCGGCTCTTCTCGGCTGTCATCAACCTGATTACCCTGGTTATGATCGTTGTCGCCGGGTTGTCGGCCATTTTTGCCCGGCCCATCCTAACCTACTATGTGCGTGATCTGGTAGAGGGGCAGGCGGGCTTCCTGACCATGACCGTGCCACTCATGCGCCTCATGCTCCTGACACCCATCATTTTTGGCGTCAGTGGCGTGTTTATGGCCGCGCTGAATGCCCGGCAACATTTTGCCTTACCTGCGTTGGCTTCCATTTTGTACAACGTGGGCATTATTGGTGGCATCGTGCTTTTGGCCCCCAACGTGATGGGTATGGGCATTGGCACCGTTGTGGGGGCACTGGGGCATTTGCTCATACAACTGCCTGGTTTACGCCAACAGCGGGCGCGGTACACCCCTATCTTCAGTCTGCGTGATCCGGGTGTTCTTCGGGTACTGAAGCTGATGGCCCCCCGGGTGCTAGGACTTTCATTTAGCCAGTTAAACCATCTGATTGTGCCTTTTCTGGCCCAGGCGATGGTGTTTGGTAGTATTCCGGCCCTAAACTACGCCTGGCTTATCATCAACATGCCGCTCGGCATCATTGGGCAGGCGTTAGCCATTGCTGCTTTTCCCACCTTTGCCACCCTGGCCGCCCAGTCTGCCTTTGAACCGATGCGCCGCATTCTGGCGGACACCATTCGGCTGATCTTTTTTCTGGCTTTACCGGTGACGGTGTGGCTGACAGTGTTAGCCCGGCCCATTACCGCCTTTTTGTTAGAGCGAGGGGCTTTTGACGCGGCCGCGACCGATTTAGTCACCTGGGGGCTAATTTTTTATGCCCTGGGGCTGGTGGGATTGGCGGCGGTAGAGGTACTGGCACGGGCTTTTTATGCTTTGGGTGGCACAGTGACTCCGGTAGCCGCCGGTGCTCTGCAAATGGTGACGATGGTTCTGTTGAGCCTTTTGCTGAGCCAGCAACTATTTCCTCGCCTGGGTTGGCCTGATTTTGCCGGTATTGCGCTGGGGGCCACGCTAGCAAACTGGCTAGAGATGGGGGTTTTGGCCTGGTTACTGCACAGGAAGATGAACGGGATTGGCGCGGCCGCGATGCTAGACGGTCTCTGGCGGATGGGGTTAGCCACCCTGGTGATGGCTCTGTTGACCTGGCTGGTGCAACGGCCCTTGCAGACAGGTCCGGTACTGTGGCAGCTACTGCTTTCAGGTTCAGTCGGGGGCATCATTTACCTATTGCTTTGTCTGGTCTTGCGCGTCCACGAGGTCCAACAATTCTGGTACTATGCCCGTCGCCGCCTCACCCGATAACATTCCCTACCCTTGAGGCAACTATTTAGGAACAAAAAAGCCCGGTGTTAGCCGGGCTTTTGGTTTATGCAGTTGGTTAGCGTAAATGCTTTACCGTTGTGAGGCGGCACTGGTAGTAATCTGGAAATTACTTTCGGCCATTAACTTGCCATTGACCCAGATACCCAAAGTGTATTGCCCGGTAGCAAACCCTTCTTCAGGATTTAAGAAAACATAACCGGGACCATCATTGCCATAATTCCACAACTCATTGCCCCCACTTAACACCTTGCCATCACGCATCCATACCCAGGACCAGGCCATGCCATTTTCCATACCATCATAGTCGAAGGTGCCATACAGCGTAAAGAATCCTTCACTATAAGTGCGTCCCGGATTGATAGCTTTGTATTGGTCGTCTACAGCGGTGGAGAAAAACAAAGTCCCTAACATGGTATCGTCTTGCAACGAAGCCGTAGATGCGACTTGATTGTACTCCGTGGGAAGCAGTAAGACGGCTGATTCGGTTGAAGTGATGGTGGTGGTGGGGGTGTCGCCAGGGGCAGGGCGGTCAATCAAAGAGGAAGTGGGGTCTAAAATGAGAAAAGGGGCTGGTTCGTCGGTAGCCTGCGTTATGGTGTTGGAAATAGCCGTGTCTGGTTTATTATTCACCAGAATTGCCACACGGGGAGTCTCATCTTGAGGCTGTTCCCACCCGTAAGCGGCGGTAGCAGTAGCTAAAGAAATAAGAACCAACGCCGAGGTTGAGTATTGACGCAGACGTTTTTGGGCTTGGACTCGCAAGAAAAAATAAGGGGAGCGTTTAGCTTCACGCCACGCTTTAAGGGTTTGCGCTAACATTGCCAGCGCTAACACCGCAAATCCCCCTATTAACCAGGGAGCAACAGTTCCGTTTAACAGCATATAGTTTTTTACTCTCTTCCCAATCTCTCCGCAATTGCGTGACATTATAACAAAGCCGTTGGAGCAAGCAAACGAAAGCGGCAATGTCACTTGATTGCCTCCTGTGCGCCTCCCCTTGGGTATAGGTGTAATCTCTGGTAAGATGAGATAGGTGTGAGAAAATGAGGTGACTGATAGATCGGGGGTGGCGGTTCGGAAATTTGAGCGTGAGAGAGAGTGAGGCGGTAGTGTGTAGGACAATTGTATACTTGGGGTTTTCCCCACCCCTAACCCCGCCCCAGGGGCGGAGAATTTTTTAAAGTGCCGGTTTTCGAGCGCGTTGACGCGCTCGAAAACCGGCATTCCTTGTCCCGCAACTCTCTAAATCTTGAGACTCGAAAGGAGTTTTAACTTGTTTAAGTTTGTGGTTATGTATCGGCGTGTAGATAACGAGGATGTGTTAGAAGCATTCTTTGCCAACACCCATTTGCGGTTGGTGGAGCAGTTACCCGGTTTGCTCAAGACAGAAGTGAGCCGTGTACAGGGTAAACCAGGGGGCCAATCTCGTTTTCATTTGATGGTGGAATCCTATTTTGCTTCAAAAGAGGAGTATCAACGGGCGATGCTGAGCGAGACGGGTTTGGCCTTAATACAGGCGTTTAAACCCTGGGATGAAGCGAAATTATTGGTTTGGTTCTATGCTGAAGCGTTTGAGGAAGCGGGCAAAGGCAGTCAGGTGTGAGGGGTTATTCATTGGTGCTGGCCGCGGGTATGAAAGCCCTAAAGGGAAAACGTTCATAGATGTAGGTATCAGCCAGTAGGGTGTTGCCATCGCGGCCGCCAATGAGGTAAACCTTCGTCTCGATGCTGGTCAGGCCAAAATGAACCCAACTGGATTGCTCCGCCAGGATGGGCATGTTGATGACCTGCCAGGTTTCACTGTTGGGGTCAAAGGCTTCGCCATACGTTACTTCCCCGGTGAGGCCGCCACCAAAAACGTAGAGTTGGTTGATGATGACAACTGCGCCGCCTGCTCCACGTGGGGTGAGGAGAGGGGGGCAATCTGACCAGGTTTGGGCGTTAGGTTCAAATCGTTCACAGGTATCTAATTCGGTTTGGCCGTTGTAGCCGCCCATGACGTAGAGTTGACCGGTGAGGAAACCACCAGCGGCAAACGCTCGCGGTTCCGACATGGGGGGCAAGGGTCGCCAGGTATCGGTCGCCGGGTCGTACAGATAACTGTCGGGTAAATAGGTAGTGCCGTTCCAGCCGCCAAAAAGGTAGAGGAAACTACCATCGGTGAGAACCAGACCCCCACTAAGAGGTTGAGGCAACGCGGCCGCAGGTCGCCACGCCCCATTCGCCGGACTATACACCTCTACCTGGTTGGTCACGGTTCCATCGGTTCTTCGCCCGCCTAAGACATAAATTTCGCCAAATAAAACGGCCGCGGCCGCGTCAGCCACCGGCGTTGGTTTGTCCGGGCCAGTTGTCCAGGCCGGGGCATTGGGCTGGTAAATAGTCATATCAGCCGAAACCCCGGTTTCCGTTTCGCCACCAATGGCATATAAATCCAGACCTACGGTGGCTAACACAAGCCCGGCTCTGGCGGTAGGCAGGGCCAGACTAGTCAGCCAATGATTGTCTTCGCCCACGACCTGGGGAGCGGTGTGTGTGGCCGTCGGTGTTATGGTGGGCGTGATATTATTGGCGGCCAGCCAGTCAGGTAGTTGGAGCATTAAGAAAACAAACAGGGCGAAACTAACCGTGCTAAAGAGCGTGATCCAGACCCAACGGCGCTGATAGGTTGGTGGGGTGGTGGGAATGAGTTCTTGGATTTCGGGAGGGGGCGGCGCGGCCGCGGTGCTTTCTGGTTGTGTGTCAACCATTTCAAGGGCGGGGGTTGGGTCGGGTTCCGGGGCAAGGGCAGGCGGTGGCAGGGGCGAGGAGTTTACCGTCATGTTGGGTAAACGAACAAGCCCTTGTTGTAGCGCAATAGCCGTGGCTTCCGTACGCGAAGATGCACCTAACTTGGTATAAATATTGCGCAGATGCACTTTGACCGTATTCGGGCTTATGAACAGCGTATCGGCAATTTCCCGATTAGACGCCCCCTTGATCAGCAGATCAAGGACTTCCAGTTCCCGCTCACTGAGGGTTTCTTCCTGCTCAAACATCACCAAGGATTATAGCCAGGGCATTTGTGGGGTGCGAGTTTAGGGTTTCAAGTTTCAGGTTACAGGTTTCAAGCAGTTTTGCCATTCAGGTGGCTCTGCGGTTAAATTTGGGGATGATTCTTTGAGGATGGTGACAGGTGATAAAAAAGACGTTGGCGATGAAGGTGTTGGAAGGGAAAAAGATTCCTTATGAGGCGGTGGAATACCCTAGTACGGAGCGGGATGCCATGATGGTCGCGGCCGCGATTGGGGCCGCGCCCGAGCAAGTGTACAAAACCCTGGTGGTGGTACGGGCCAAAGGGAAACCATTTTTGACCATTATTGCCGCCCCCCAACAACTTAATCTGAAAAAAATGGCTAAAGCTGTGGGGGAGAAGAAGCTGGATATGGCTACCCACAAAGAGGCGGAGCAGTTGACAAAATTACAGGTGGGGGGTATCTCGGCTCTGGCTTTGTTAAATAAAGGCTTTGTGGTCATCCTTGACCAATCGGCCCAGGCGCATGAGCAGGTGTATGTGAGCGCCGGTGAGAAAGGCATTAACCTTAAGCTGCCCGTGGCCGGGCTTATTGAGATAACCGGGGCGCAGGTGTTAGATGTAGCGGATTGGGTTGAAGAGGAAAGGGGGGCGAGCGACGATTGATTCTCCCGACTGGCAAAACAAAATATGAGTAAAAAACCAACTTCGCGGCCGCGGGCTAATAATTTAGACGGCAAATCCTGGGTGCGCCACTCCATTTCCATCTGGAGCGACATTCGTAAAACGTCTGAAGAGCAGGCTATGAAACACCCGGCGATGTTTCCCCAGGCCCTGGCCGAACGACTCATTCAGACATTTACGAACCAGGAGCAAAACACCGTATTAGACCCATTTGCCGGGACGGGTAGCACCCTCGCGGCCGCGAAATGTCTGCACAAATCAGCCATTGGCGTGGAACTGTACCCCCATTTTGTCGAGAAAGCGCAGGTTCGGTGCGCGGCCGCGGTCGGCAACGGCTCCGTCACCATCCACCAGGCCAATGCCGTAGATTTACGCCAATTGATGCCAGATGAATCCGTGGATTTTGTCCTGACCTCACCCCCGTATTGGGATATCCTGACCGCCCGGCGTACCGCCGACTACAAAGAGATTCGCACCTATGGTGATGGTGAGGGTGATCTGGGGTTGGTGAAGGATTATCACCTGTTTTTGGGGCAACTTCAGCAAGTATTTGCGCAGGTGTACCAGGTGCTCAAACCCCGGGCCTATTGTTGTGTGGTTGTTATGGACATCCGCAAGAAGAATCGCTTTTACCCGTTCCACAGCGACCTGGCAGGGCGGTTACAAGACCTGGGTTTTATTTATGATGACCTGATGATCTGGGACAGGCGGCAGGAATATAACAATATGCGGCCGCTCGGTTATCCTTCCGTCTTTCGAGTCAACAAAGCCCACGAATTTATTCTCATCTTCCAAAAGCCGGGAGAGTAAACCCATGTCCTTTGGTGATAGACTGGCTCAAGCGGACACGCTGGTCGAAACGTTGCGCACGTACATCTGGGAACCACTGGCCCGGCGTCTCGATGTGGTTCCTTATGGCTATGAAACCCACATTGCCGCCCAGGTACGTACCGCCATGCGTTTCCTGCGTACCCCCACCGCCAAGTTTGTCCGTTTTACCCCCGACTTTTTTGTGTTGGATCGGCAAAAACCAGAAAACCTGTACCTGCTAGAGTATAAAGTTACCCAGACACCTCTGTTTAGCCAGGCCCGCATTCGTCAAATGGGGCAAGCCGCGGGTATTTCTGACCTGAATTGGCCCGATATTGGGCAGATGGAAGCGGATGCGTATGATAATTACCTGAATTTGCACCAGGCCGGGTTGCGGGTGGTGGTGTTGAATTACTGTGCTTATCATACGCGGCCGCTACTGTGCGACTTCATCCAAAACATCCAAATTCTGCATCGTGATGTTGTCACCACAGAAACAAAAAAAGGGAGCCGAACTCCCTTTATCAACTTCTATGCCCCAGCTATGCGCCAGCTAAGCCGGTTTTTATATGACGAACATGGAATCAAAGTCGCCGATTCAGCCTACCAGCAGGCCCTGCAAACCCTGGTGGCCCACCTGCCTATCAGCCATCACCCCAAATCACCTTTCAGCCCAGCCCTCACATAAGAAATTAACCAACGGCGTACGTCACTTTAGGGGAGTCGTCAGCCTTGCCTGACATAGGGCGGCACTTATTTGAAACACACCCATTGACTAATTGTCGTCGCCAGAAAGCCCGGTCACTGGCTCCAATTGTTTTTCTAGTCCGGCAAAAAAGGCCAAATAATCTGAAGTTGTGATGATACCCACCAGAATGCCCTGGTCTACGACCGGAAATGAGCCAAACTTGTAGGTGGCTAACATATTTGCCACAGCATAAGCCGACATTTCTGGGGTTACGGTCATGGGGTTGGGAGTCATGCAAGTTTCAGCCGTAAATTTTTCGATAATGTCTTTGCGGTGAGGCATATCTTGAGAAACGACGGGTGAATCCACAGCCAGGCGCACATCACGGTCAGTAATAATGCCGACCAGATCGCCATTTTCTATCACCGGTAATTGACGAATCCCTTCTCGTTGCATCAAATAAATAACCTGTCGCAAAGGAGTATCAGGGCCAATTGTCAGGGGTCTACAGTCATCAAATCATTCACATTTAACATGGTACACTCCTGCGAAAATGGGGCTGAGGGTTGAGTGCTGAGGACTGAGTGCTGAGTAAACGCCCATTCGCCACTCGCAAACTCGCCACTCACTATTTCCAGCCATTCTGCAACGTTTATGATCACGTTCAGTGTACTTGAGAAAAGGTTGGCCTCTGCATGGAATATGTCACCTTTCCGAGGTGATTTTCAACCCCTTCACGCTTTGTTGTTTGTAACGATGTAATAAGCGTCGTAATATTGGATGCGTACGCTATCTCTAACTTCCACTTGCTGACTTCTTTATTCTAAATCTAACACAAGGTGTCTCATGACCGGTGAACTACCCGCGAAAATTGATCGGTATGAAATCAAAAGCTTAATTGGTCAGGGGGGCATGGCCAGTGTTTACCGAGCCTATGATCCCCGCTTTGAACGGGATGTGGCTCTTAAACTGATGCCTAAGGCTTTCCTGTATGAACCGGATTTTCGCACGCGTTTTATTCGCGAAGCCAAAACGATTGCTATGTTAGAGCATCCCAATATTGTGCCGGTTTATGATTTTGGTGATGATGCCGGTCAACCTTATCTGGTTATGCGTTTGATGAATGGGGGTTCACTCTCGGATAAGCTAGAAAATGGCCCGTTGCCCATGAATGAAGTATTGAAAATTATGGAGCGAGTGGGCGCAGCGTTGGATGCGGCCCATGAGCGGGGTGTCGTGCATCGAGATTTGAAGCCAGCCAATATTCTTTTTGATCAGTATGGCAATGCTTATCTGGCTGACTTTGGCATTGTGCGCCTGGCGGATGGTGGGGGGACATCACTGACGGGTACGGGTACCATTGGCACACCGGGATACATGAGTCCCGAACAGATTCAGGGGCACCAACTGGATGGCCGAGCGGATATTTATGCGCTGGGTGTTATGTTGTTTGAGATGATTACGGGTGAACGTCCTTACAAGGCTGATTCGGCTCCCATGATGATCGTAAAACAGATGACGGAGGAAGTGCCTAAGTTAAGGAGCATCAACCCGAGTTTGCCAGGTTCATATGAGGCCGTGATCGAACGGGTAACGGCCAAAAATCGGGAGTCGCGGCCGCAAACGGCCAAACAGTTAGCAGTTATGCTCGCGGCCGCGATGAACGACCCTAATTATGTCCCACCACTCCCTGTTTTGGTTCCCCCAGGTGGGACACAACGCCTGGCTCCGCCACGTGGCACCGTTTCTCATAAAAAGCCAGTCACAGGGGATTCCACTGAAGTCATGATGGATAATCCCGTCCGCCGGCCACCCGTTGCTTCTACGACCCCCACCACCCATCCAACCTCCGTCGTTGGCTTTATGTGGGTTTATTGCTTTTGCTCCTGGTTATTCTGGGTGCGGCCGCTATTTTGTTCTTGAACAACGATGAACCGGAAGCGACCGTGGCTGCGGCAACACAAACTGTGGCCCCGACGGCTACTTTGGATGCGGCCGCGACAGCTACGGCCCTTTTCCTGCTCAATCCTCCTACGGCCACAATCGAACCAACCGCCACCGATGCACCTACCGCCACGCCCGAACCAAGCCCAACCCTGGTCTTGACGGAAACAACCACCATCATAACGCCAACCTGGATTATTACCGCCACCCAGGCCGCCACACTCTTTACCTTACCCCAATCCGGGCTGACTCCATGTGCGTGCTACTATCCACTGGTGATGTGATAACTGAGGTAATTGGGCGTTCAGCAAATAGCAGTTGGCTCCATATTGTCGTAAACGGTTTTCAGGGCTGGGTAACGGCGCGTTTCTTTGCCAGCAACAACGCAGTAGCCGATTTACCCGTGTCAAATTTTGAGGGTATAGTCCCTGGTGGATGTGAGGCAGGAACATCTATACCTGAGGCAGAACTAACACCCACCGTTGGTGCCGGTGACTCAGGTGGTACCGCTTCTTATAATACTACGGGGGCTTCTGGCACATCAACCGGCAACGGTCAATGGAAAGTAGATTTTACGGTGCGCGTGCCCACTGGGGGAACCTACACGTTCCGAGTGGGTGAGTTGAGCACCACTGCTTTTTTCCAGAGTAGCGATGGTTCCCAGGATTCTTATGTGGTTACTGTTAGTGGTATTGGTTGTAATGCCCCTCTGGTAGCTGATCTGATTGTTACGCGGAATGGGCAACAATTGACCGTGGTGAATGAGCAGAATGGTCAAAGTGGGCCATTATTTATCACTCAACCTTCAGTGTGTTAAGAATGAAGCGGTGTTTGCGTTTTTGGGTGGGACTGCTGGAGTGTGGGAGTTTCTAGAGGTCGGCTTGATTTTCGCTTATCTAGCGTTGGTGCAGGGAGGAAGGTCGCGGCCGCGACCTTCCTCCCTTTTCATTTAATCTGATGGGGCTGAATTATACTGGCAACGGGCATAATCCGAGGTTTTTTCGCCCTGTCGCGATCGCTTAGTCGCCGCGTCGGTATATCATCGGGCCAGGTCATTCAGTGCATTCAGCACGCGGTCTACTTCGTCCATGGTGTTGTAATGGACAAAACCAATGCGTACCAGCCCGCCCTTGTCCAATAAACCCAACCGTTCCATAACGGCGATGGCGTAATAATGCCCATCCCAGACGAATATACCTTGTTCACCCAGGCGGGTCGCCACTTGTTCAGGGGTGTAACCTTCCAGGCTAACCGCAAAAGTAGGGGTGCGATTTTCCAGGCACTCAATGTCGGTGACGCCATACACGTGCAAGCCAGGAATCGCGGCCGCGCCCCGCAGAAACCGCTCGCTGATTTCTATCTCGTACTGTTTAATCCGGCCCATTGCCCGCTCAATTTGCTCTCGTAAGTTGCCTTTGGGGCCGCCTAATTTGCCCAGATAATCCACCGCGGCCGCGACCCCGGCCAGACTCTCGAAACTCTGGGTGCCCGTTTCCCACTTGCCCGCTGGTTGATTGGACGAAGGCCGCACTTTGTAAGCGGTCAGCCTATCGAGATGTTCATATTTGCCATACAGCGCCCCCGTGTGTGGGCCAAAATATTTATAAACGGACGAAACCAGGAAATCACAATCCAGCGCCTGCACATCAATCAGACCATGAGGCGCATAATGGACGGAATCCACATACACCAATGCCCCAACCTGATGCGCCATCTGTACCACCCGTTGCACATCAGTGATGCTACCAACGGCGTTAGAGGCAAAGGTTACGGCCACCAGCCGTGTTCTGGCGTTGAGCAAATCGGGGAGTTGCTCAATGTATAAGGTGCAATCTTCGGGGCGAAAATCGAGCCAGCGCACCGTTACACCCCGATCTTCGGCGGCCATAAGCCAGGGGGAAATATTGGCATCATGGTCCAGCCGGGTAACAATGATTTCATCGCCTGCCTGCCAGGTGCGGGCCAACGCCCGGCTGAAGGCGAAGGTCAAACTGGTCATGTTTTGACCAAAGATAATTTCCTCTGGCCGGTTGGCGTGGTAGAGATGTTGGATAGCGTGGCGTGCGGCCGCGAGGGTTACATCGGTCTGTTGGCTGGTTAAGAATGGGCCACCCAGGTTGCTACTGCCCGCGATCAGATAATTGCTCATCGCTTTGATGACCCGGTTGGGCACCTGCGTCCCACCTGGTCCATCCAAAAACACCACCGGCTGACCGTTTTTTTCCTGGTGCAATGCCGGAAATTGAGCCCGTAAAGGATAGGGGTTGAAGAAATACTCAGTTGTTATAGGCGTTGTAGACATTCTCTTATTCCTCACCTGGACAAGCCAGAACCTGATAGCAGGAACACAGAGGGTCACAAAGAAGACACGGAGATACACAGAGTTTTAAAGAGTTCTCTGTGTCTACTCTGAGCATCTCTGTATAACCTCTTTCTTGCTTACTGTATAAGAAGTTGACTCGTTAGGCACTAAATCCGCAAGTGACGATGACCCTCATAATAACGGTCGCGGAGCGCCTGAACCGTCGGGTCTTGCACATACGCTTCCAGGTTCATCGCCCGGTCAATCACGCCCCCCGGGGCAATTTCGACAATCCGGTTGGCAATGGTCTCCACAAACTGGTAATCATGTGAAGCAAATAGCACGACCTCTGGAAAGTTGATCAAACCATCGTTCAAAGCCGTGATTGCTTCCAAATCCAGGTGATTGGTTGGCTCATCTAACACGATGGCATTAGCCCCAGAGAGCATCATCTTGGCTAACATGCAGCGCACCTTCTCCCCCCCCGATAAAACACGGGCCGATTTTAATGCCTCATCACCGGAGAACAGCATCCGTCCCAGATAACCTCGAACAAACGTATCGCTTTGATCTGGTGAATATTGACGTAGCCAATCCACTAGATTCAGGTCATTATCAAAAAAGGTGGCGTTTTCTTTGGGGAAGTAGTCGGGAGTGATGGTTGTGCCCCAACTGAAGGTGCCATTATCCGGGGTAACATGCTCAAACAAAACGTCAAACAAGATAGTTTTAACGACATCATTAGGGCCGATGAAGGCTATTTTGTCACCTGGATTAACGTTGAGACTGAAGCGTTGGAGTACGGGGCGATCTTCTAGTGTAGCGGACAGCTCATTGATAGATAAAACGACGCGGCCGCAGGGCCGTTCTGGCTTAAAATCAATATAAGGAAACCGTCGGGCCGAAGTCGGCAACTCATCCACCGTCAGCTTCTCAATCAATTTCTTGCGCGAAGTGGCCTGACGTGACTTTGAAGCATTGGCGCTAAAACGGCGCACGAACTGCTCCAACTCCTTGATCCTGTCTTCACGCTTTTTGTCCGCATTCTTACGTTGTTGCTGGGCTAACTGACTGGCCTGGTACCAAAAATCATAATTACCCACATAAAGTTGAATTTTGCCAAAATCAATATCCGCGATATGAGTGCAAACATTGTTGAGGAAATGCCGATCATGAGACACAACAATAACCGTATTGGTAAAACGGATAAGAAACTCTTCTAACCAATTGATAGAACCCAAATCAAGCTGATTGGTTGGCTCGTCCAGAAGCAAAATATCCGGGTTGCCAAACAGCGCTTGAGCCAACAATACCCGCACCTTTTGGCTGGCTTCCAGGTCACGCATCATCATTTGGTGTGAATCTTCATCCATACCCAGATTACTGAGCAAAGTTGAGGCTTCCGATTCTGCTTCATAACCGCCTAACTCAGCCAATTCCGTTTCCAGATCAGCCGCACGTAAACCATCTTCCTCAGAAAAATCTGCCTTGCCATAAATGGTATCGCGCTCTTGTAGCACTTCGTACAGTCGTTGGTGACCGATCAAAACCGTTTCTAAAACGGAATAATCATCAAAAGCAAATTGATCTTGGCGCAACAAAGCGATGCGCTCTCTGGGACCAACCGTGATTAATCCCTTGTTTGTTTCAATCTGTCCCGCCAGAGCTTTCAGGAGCGTTGATTTTCCGGCTCCGTTAGGCCCGATCAGGCCATAACAGTTACCCGGTAAAAATTCTAAATTGACATCTTTGAACAACACCCGTGGCCCAAAGGCCAGGGTTACATCTTGAACCGTTAGCACATCACACCTTACCTTATTTGAGAATTTACAGCGGCTAAGAATAACATAGAAAACCCTTTCTGACCGGTGATTTTTATATTGGACGGTTTCCCATAATGATTTTAGATCATCGTCTAGCCACAGAGATGGGCATGACCGCTGACTTTTCGGCGTCAGGATGATTTTGCGGCCGCGACAAACAAGTTTGCGCAGTACACACTACATAAACCCCCTCAAACAGATACAGAGGTGAGCCCGAAATTCCCGTGCCCAGAGTGGAATTAGCGCCATAGATAAAAATGAGAATCACATACGAACTTTGACACATCATTTTCGCTGTGGTAATATGCTCGCCCGTAACCTGCTTTACAGAGAGGACGTTTTGCCTGGTTCGACACCGCTCGTAGAACACATCATTATAGATATTGCCAACTTGGCTGTTGGTATAACAACCACTGATATGGCTGTGGCTCAACGCATTCGTCACAGCTATCAGGACTTTCTTAACCCTGAAGCCAGCCCCATTGTTACTTTCACAATAGAGGTAAAACCCGATGCCCTTTACATTGAGCCTCAACCGGGTAACTGGATTATTGAATCCCGCTATACTAATGAACGCCTGACCTACAAGTCATATCAGGAGTATGGTGAACTAAATCTGATGACAGGGCAGGGCTATTTGGAGATGTCTCCTGATGCCTATATTGAGAATTACCTTCGTGTTATTTACGCCTGGTTATGCATGAATAATGAAAGCCTGCTCATGCATGCTTCTGGCGTCATTTACAACGGAGAGGGATACGTCTTTTTTGGGCCAAGTGGTTCTGGCAAAACCACCATGTCACGCCTTTCAGCCAATCAAGCCAGCATTCTTAGTGATGATCTGGTTATCGTTCGTAAATTAGAAGATCAATACTACCTTTTTGGGGTTCCTTTTAAGGGCGAACTAAGTGATGCCCCTCGAGCCAATCAATATGCTCCTTTGAAAGGCATTTTTCGCTTACGTCAGGATGTACGGCATTACATAGAGCCTATGTCCAGGGTGATTGCCGTTGCCGAAATGGCCGGTTCGGCGCCTTTCATCAACAATGTACCCACCTTGAATGGTAAATTGCTTATGATGTGCAATCGTGTTGTTAAGGCGATTCCCGTTCATCAACTCCATTTCCGTCGCGATGACGGGTTCTGGAAGGTTATCGATGAGTTTTACACACCTGTATCCCAAACCGCACCCGCAAACAGCTGGTAGAGTGATAGACGGCGAAGCCGTCCTTATCCTTTCTGAAATTAGCGAAATTAATGTTTTGAACGAAGTTGGTTCCCGTGTTTTTGAACTATCCGATGGAACGGTAACCATTAATGGGATTGTTCAACTGATCAGTGAGGAATATGATGCTTCTCCTGAACAAATAGAGCGGGACGTTGTGGAATTCGTGCAAAAATTAGTCAAGCATCAAGTATTGGTTCTTGCTGAAGAGGCAGAAATCTAAAATGTCCGAACAATACATAGACGTCACGACCGGTCAGGCTACTAGCACCTACGCGAGCATTTCTCAAAATGCCTCACGTAATCATCGTTTGTTATCGGTTCAATGGGAATTGACCTATCGGTGTAACGAACGCTGCACGCACTGCTATTTGGATGTGATGCCACCAAGTGCCAAAGTACCTGGGGAATTGACCACAGAAGAGGCCAAAAAAGCGGTTGATGAATTAGCCCGCTTAGGTGGGTTGACCATCACTTTTTCTGGTGGCGAAGTTTTTGTTCGCCCGGATATTTTTGAAATAGCCGCCTACGCCCGCAAAAAGGGTTTTGCGGTTCGTTTTTTCACAAACGGAATTTTAATTAAACCGGATGTAGCTGATAAAATTTTAGCGATTAAACCGGTTGTGGTGGAATTTAGTGTTTATGGTAGCAATGCCGAAACACATGATGGTATTACGCAAGTTCCTGGGTCTTATGATTTAACAATGCGTGGCATTAAGCTCCTTTTGGAGCGTGGGGTTCGTTGCATCATCAAGACCCCCATCATGAAAGAAAACATCGAACAAATCAGCGAGATTCAAGAACAAGCCCGGCAAATGGGTATTAGTTTTCAATATGATCTAACCATTGTGCCTAAACATACTGGTGATGTTTCACCGCTGAAGCATCGCCCCTCAGATGATCAGCTTCTTGCTTTTCTTCGGGAACATGTTACGCCAGATTCCTGGACATTATATGCCTTAGAGGATGAACATCGGTTTTGTGGTATTGGGTTAAGTAGTTTGACGGTAAGCCCCTATGGTGAAATATATACTTGTGTAGGGGCACGCGTTTCTGCTGGTAATTTACGTACCTCTTCCCTGGAAAAAATCTGGCATGATTCTCCTGTATGGGAAGACACGGGAAACTTGACAATCTCAAAATTACCGGTATGCTCTACGTGTGAATTACGCCAGTTCTGTGTTCGATGTCATGGCACAGCGGCGTTTGAAGATGGGGACATGCTTGGGTGTTCCTCAGTAGCTTATCGGGAGGCGCGCCTGCGTCGGCAGGCGTACAACGAAAACTTAGCAAAGTTAGGAGGATAATAACAATGAAGAAAGTCATGAGCCAGAAGAAAGCGTACGAAAAACCTGCTGTGATTCATCGCCAGGTAATGGAAAGCGTTGCTGGTGCTTGCCAAGTTCAGGGTGGTGTCAATGGTAAAGCTGGCGCTCCTTGTACCACAATTTCTAGTTAACCTGTTGGCTTTGTAATCACGTTTACTCGATATAACATATCAGTTGTTATATCTTGAGATATAGTAAAAGAATTGCAGGATAGTCAATCCATCCCTTTTCTTTTGTTTATCTCACAATTCAATAATTGGACTATTTAAATGTCCATAGCTTTTATGGCTGAGGGCTAGATAAATTTATCTAGCCCTTTTTTTTTGCTGATCTGAGGAAAAGTTGAATGTTTTGTGAAGATGAGTGGCTAAATCACTAAGTTCGGGTAACTTGGTAGGACGTTATCCGTGAAGGAAATTTTTTATTGTGGAGTATATGCCCATGTCTCGTTTCTGGTCTGTTGGTAAGATATCGTTTAGGGGGGGGTGGTTAGCCCTGCTTACTTGCCTGGGTGTGATCACCCTGGTATTGCAAGCACCCACAAATGGAGCCGCTGAAGGTTCTGCGCTTGTAAGTGCCGAGGTGCAGATAAATGCATCAGATGATGAACGCCTGGTATTTGAAGTAACGGCTCCCGCTGTGACCCGTCTGCCTGTTGACGTAGCTGGACATTCTTATGAACAGATTGTGATGTCGGGGTATGATCAATTGCGTGTGCCTGGGCAACCAGATTTACCTCATAAATCGTTTGTGGTGGCTTTGCCACCGGGTGCCGTCCCTGTTGTTTCGGTTTTGGAACAGGAACGAAACCAATTGACAGGGGTGGATGTTGTTCCTGTTTCTGAACAGGAGTTGGTGCGATTTGATGGTGTAGAAGCAGGTGTGGCACCGGAATTTATAGAGAAGTTTGCGTTTGATGAGACTGTGTATGGGGAATCGGCTTTGTATCCATCCGCGGCCGCAATGGCAGGTGACGTTTATTGGCTCCGAGATCAGCGGGTTGTAAGTATCATGGTACGGCCCGTGCAAGTGAATCCGGTAGAACGCACTTTACTTGTGAATACCCGAATGGTGATTGAAGTAGCCTTCACCTATCCCGAAGGTCAGTCCGCACCCACCACCATAGCGCGGGCGGAAAGTGCCTACGTATGAGCACATTCTACAGACATCCCTACTGAACTATGAGCAAGCGCAAAATTGGCGAGGGCGTGAGGAGAGTCATGTTACGCCCCAAACTTCCCCTTGTTTAGCGGATTGGAATACAAATACCTTTCGCATCAAGGTGGAGAACACGGGTATTCACCAGATTACTTATGCTGAACTCGCGGCCGCGGGACTTTCGGGCACGACCGCCTCTAACCGAATTCAGATGTGCCATTTTGACCAGGAAATAGCTATCCTGGTTGAAGATGGGGGTGATGGTACGTTTGGTAGTGGTGACAAGGTTGTCTTCTATGGCGAGACAATTAAAACCCAGGAGACCGAGACCAACATTTACTGGTTGACGGTTGATCCGGATGAAACGGGAGTGCGTATTCAATCGCAAAATGGTGCGCCTGGTTCGGCTACAATACCAACGTATTACCCCGTTACGACTCATGTGGAGCTAGACGCTAAATATTTTAACCTCTTCCCCACAGAGGACCTAAACGATCATTGGTATGCGGATATTATTTCTTATGGTGAACCTGGTCTGCCTACCTTTTTAGACATGGCTTTTTCGGTGAATAACCTGGAATCTGCCGCTTACATGGTGACCATCCGTGCTGAAGTATGGGGATTCTTAAATGTAGAGGCACATCGTTATCGAGTGTTGTTAAATGGCACTCAGGTTGGCCCCGATCAATATTTCTACGGTTCCGGTAAAACGGTATTCCATCTTTTTGAAGAACAAGTGGCTTCATCCGCTTTAGTGAATGGTAACAACACCCTCAAAATTCAGGCGTTGGATGATGGAACATCCTCGCCTAGTCATTCGATGCTCGTAAATTGGGGTGAAATTGATTACCGACGGCGGTTTGTAGACGAGAGTGATCGACTTGTTTTTAGTCAGCCGACGGCAGGAACAAACAAATATTCCGTGAGCAGTTTTGCTACTGCGCCGGATATTTTTAATGTGACAAACCCCTATCTCCCAGTGAAAGTAACCGGGGCGACAGGGACTTCCACCGTGTTGTTTGAGTGGACAAATGGCAGTCCAGCCACGTTTGCGTTAAGCACCGCGGCCGCACGCCATAGTGTCGTCAACATTACCAAAGATACCATCCCTGCGTCCCGTCTTCAGACGACGACGAACCAGGCTGATTACATTATCATCACGGATCCTAGTTTCACGAGTGCGTTGTCTCCGCTTATTAGCCGCCGTACAACCGTAGATGGTTTAGCGGTACGTACCGTGTATGTGCAGGACATTTTTGATGAATTTGGTTATGGTGTGTATGACACAGAAGCCATCCGGCGCTTTTTGGAATATACCTATACCGAATGGGCTTCTCCCGCGCCTAGTTACGTTTTATTAGTCGGTAAAGGGAGCTACGATCACCGCAACATTCTGGGTCAGAGTGGCACAACCGCCAATCTGGTTCCCGTGTACCTGCGCTCCGGTGTAGACCGATGGTTAGGTGAGACGGCCTCTGACAATCAGTATGTTGAGTTTGATGGCGATGATTTGGCCGATATGATGTTGGGTCGTTTGCCTGTTAGAACAGCGGCTGAACTAACCGTTGTAATCAATAAGATCATTGCTTACGAAACAGCACCCCTGGAACCGGCCTGGCATGCCCAGCACCTGTTTGTCACCGACAACGGTAAATACTACGATACCGCCACGGCACAATGTAAGATTGATCCAGCCGGTGACTTCTTTGCCACTGCTAATGGATTTATCCAGAGCGAGTTTCCCGCAGGGCGACAATTTTCGAGCCGAATTTTCTATGCGCCAACACAATGTTATCCGCCGCCTCAGCCTGGGGATTATGCACCCACGGCGGTCGAAGTGCAGACACGTTTCCGTGAGGCGCTCAATCAGGGACGGAACTTTGTTGTTTACACGGGCCACTCCGGGGTTGATTTTTGGGCAGGTGGTCCACCCCTGATCACGACCAGCATTATCCAGACATTGACCAACGGGGATAAAACACCCATTATGTTGCCGATGACCTGTTTGGAAGGTTTTTATCATACGCCTGAACTAGATGGCTTTTCTGAAACGATGCTCAAGAAGAGTGGGGGTGGGGCGGTAGCCAGTTATGCACCTACAGGACTTCAAGTGCAAACCGGTCACAATTACCTCATTGCTGGGTTTTATGAGGGTATCTTTACCCATGGTGATGCGGTTATAGGTGAAGCGATTATGCACGCCAAGATGAAATTGTCAGGCTCTGGTAATGCCTCGGTGCAGGATTTGCACGACACCTTCATGCTTCTAGGTGATCCGGCGATGCATTTACGGATATGGCAAGCTACTGATTCACTTTTTCTGCCCGTTATTTTGAAGTAGTAACGTAATAATGGGTATGGTTGAGGAGAATCGTCAGTTAGCGCCGTCTGTTGTTGCTGAGTTGCTCAGGGATGGCATGAAGCGTGGGCAGCGACCCTATCTCACGATTACGAGTGGGAGTATGCGGCCGCTTCTTCATATTGGTGATGAAGTGCAGTTGGAGCCGGTCTACCCGGCTGAGTTGCAGGTAGGTGACATTGTCACCGTGGTGGCTCCGGTTACGTTACTCACACACCGCTTTTACGGCTGGATAGAAAGAGAGGGTGAGAACTGGTTGCTTACCCGAGGAGACCGGTTTCTTACCTTCGATTCTCTCTGGCATCCTGAGCATTTGGTGGGCCGTGTGTTTGCCCGGCGCCGCCAGCACCAGCGATTGCTACTGCGGGGAGAGGGGCGTAGCGGATGGATAGGACGGCATGTGGCCCATATCGCGGCCGCGGAAGGCCATCTATTTTCCCCGCCCAACACCCCAGAGGGATTGCCATCCCCTCCGTTGCCCCGCCAATCTGCATCTTCACTTCTCGTCGTTCAAATTCGACGCCTGATTTACCTTTGGATAACATTAGTAGTTGGTTTGTTGGGGAGCAAGAGCAAGTTCAGAAAAGAAAAATCGTAATTTTGTTTGTTTACGCTAATAGGTAACGTAACGATTTGGGCTTCAGGTAGATCAAACCAATGGCTAACCGTTGGACTTGCGTTCCTAATCTGGACGAGTTCACAACTAAAGAGATCATGGCCACGAATTAAACGAATTAGCACGAATGGGAAAATGGAAATTCGTGTCAATTCGTGAAGCGTGTCGTGAGTATCGTCGAAGGATTCGTGGCTGATCTTCTTGCTCACCGGTCAAGAAACTGACTCGTTAGGTACAACATCTTTTCCAAGACTGCGCTTGGAAAAAAAGGTGTATACATGGATAGGAAGAACGCGGATAAAAGCTAAAGCCATCGGTGTTTCTCCTATCCGTATATATAAGTTTTCCAAAGCCTGCTATTTATCAAAAACATCGACAATTTTTTGTCGATGTTGGCGCGTAAGTACCTAAACAGGGAACAGGAAGGCCCGTGCTCTTTCGCTCTGGGCAAAATGCATTTACTGAAAAAGGAACCATCAGGACGCTGAGAACGCTAAAGGCTGATAGAACTTAGAGATAATCTTTGCGTCTTTGCGGTGAAATGTCTTCTTTTTCAGTGAACACAAAGTTATGCCATAAGGGCGTGAGTGTTAACCTTAAACCTTTGTTGATCTTATTCTATGGGATGAGTACATGAAATATCTTCAAACAGTGTGGCGTTTTGGTCTAGCCCTCATAGCTCTTGGTCTTATTACGTGGATGGCAGGTTTACCTTCGGCCAAAGCATCGGTTGATCTTATCTATTTTCGAGCCATCGGGGGACAACAAGCTATCTCCCTGGAGTGGGCCACCGCCACGGAAATAGACTTTCTCGGCTTTATCATCTACCGGGGCCTTAGTAGTGATCTCGCTCAGGCTCAAACAATTGGTTCGTTGATCCCCTCTCAGGGTTTGCCGCCCGCCGGTGGGGCTGAATATGAGTATGAAGACACATCGGTTGTGGATGGGGTTCTTTATTACTACTGGTTAGCCTCGGTTGACCAGTGTGATAGTGGCGCTGGTGACTATGATTATGAAGGCCCCCGCACGGTTAGCACTGCTGGGGGAACGACGATCAATACCCCCGTGCCTACGGTTCCGGGATCTGCTACCTCAGCGCCCACGGCCACGCTGACCCCGGCCTCTACCGGCACAACAACGACGAATGAGCCAGAAGCAACATCTACATCTGGTTCATCATCGGCTACGGCTACGGTTGCACCGACTACGGATTCTGAACCGACCGTTGAGCCGACCCCTTCACGCATCCCAGCGGGCACATTCCCTCAACCACCTACGCCCACACGCTTTGTTTTTTCGTCCACGACCGCGGCCGCGTCAACTCCCGCTACTTCCCCTGGAACAGCAGGCTCCGAATCTAACACTGGTTCCACAGACAGTGGCAACGGGGCCGAAAACCCACCCCCCGTCGCCGCTGATGGCGGAGTCGATGAATCCACGAATTCTTCTGATACGACCCCGTTGGGTGAACAACCTGGCATTGCCGATAACTCCCCCAGTTCGACAGACCTGAACAACGGCGCCCAGGTGTTAGGCGAAGAAATTGCCGCCCAAAACCAATCAACCGACGCATTGCCACCCCCCGGTCAGACTCAAACCACCGTAGATACTGGTACGTCCCGTGTTTCCCCGCTGGCTATCATGGGTTTTTTGACGGCGGGCATCTTCACTCTGGGTGGAGTCATCACCACGGTTGTGTTGCTCATTAGAAAAGAGTAATCGGCGAGTTTGCGCCTCTTTCTTAACTGCCCCGTTTTAACAACGAGGCGTGATTATTTCTGTTTGCCACCCCATCATTCATCTCTATGCCAAAACTTACTTTGAAGTCCAAACGTGTTGTGTTCCTGATCGCGGCCGCAAGCGCCACCATCTTTCTCATCGTCATTGCGGCCGCCCTTCTTTCCTTCATACGTCGCAACGATAACAATTCTCCCACCGTCGCTTCGTTGCCCGAGGGAGCCACGGCGCAAGCCTTGCGCCTCACCGTCACCCAGACCGGCATTGCCGTGGTAACAGCCGCCCAATTAGCCCAAGCCAACCTGCCCGCCGACCCTTTGCAAACAGAAAACTTGAGTTTGACGCGTGATGGTCAACCCGTGCCCTACCTCATTCAAGATGAGGCGATCTATTTTTATGCCGAAGCCGTTACGCGCACTCTGGAAGCACCCGCTGTCTATTGGTTAGCCCCCGGTGAAGGGGTTGCTATGCCTGAAATCGCGGCCGCAGCCGATGGCGAAGGGGAAAACCGCGGCCGCGTTGCTCACACCTGGGAAGAGAACAGCATCTTCGTCAGCCTGGCCCGCTCTGACGATGTCTGGTTTGGTGAACTCCTCAACGCGGGCGAAAGCATTGACCTGGATTTGACTGACATCCAACCGCTGGCCGAAGAAGCCACCTTAACGGTGCGCCTGTGGTCGAACAATGAGAGCGAAATTGAACCGGATCATCATTTGGTCGTCTCCCTGAACGGGGAGCAGATAGGGGAGCATTTCTGGGACGGTAAATCGCAGGAAACGGTCGCTTTTACCGTGGCCGGGGGTTTACTACAACCGGAAGGCAACACCTTAACCCTGGCTTTGCCGGGTGATACCGGCGCTTTGGGAGAGCAGGTTTATCTCGATTGGGTGCGTCTGGAATATGAACGGACGCTTGATCTGGCGCAACAACCTCTTTTGTTCTCTAGCCAGGCCAACGGCGTTCAACTAACCCAGGCCGATGAAAACAGCCTCATCCTGGATGTGAGCAGAAGCCAACAGCCCAGCCGAATCACGGAAATAACCGCGTCAGATGGCTCCATTCGTTTTGGCCGCCCTAGTGCGACGGCCCGTAATGCTCAGTACGCGGCCGCGAACCCCGCCCAAGCCATCCAACCCCTCATCACCATTGCCCCCACCTGGGAATCTTCCTTAACCGACGCAGCCGCCGGAGCCGATTATCTGGTCGTTTACGCCAATGAAGCGGACTTTTTAGAAACCCTACAACCGTTACTGGATTACCGGCAAAGCCAGGAGATGCAGGTGCGGGCGGTTGATGTGATGCAGGTTTATGATGAATTTAGCTATGGCCGACCGACTTCAGAGGGAATACGCGAATTTTTGCTGACCGCGGCCGCGACCTGGAACCCGGCTCCCCGTTTCGTTTTACTCGTTGGCGATGCCTCCTACGACTTCAACAACTACACCGCCGGTAAAAACCAAGACATTCTGCCCACCCATCTCGTATTCACTGAGTTCATGGGCTTTGTCGCCAGCGATACCTGGTTTGTCATCCCGCCTGATGGCTCACTGGCCCCCCAGATGGCGATAGGCCGTTTTCCGGCCCAAACTGCTGACCAGCTCGAAACGATGGTGGCGAAAACGCTTATCTACGAACGGGAAGCCGATCCCGCATGGTCTGGGCGTGCTCTGCTGGTGTCTGATGATGAAGTGTATTTTGACACGACTTCAGACGCCCTGGCCGTGAGCCTGACTGATTCCGGCTTCGATCCGCAGAAGCTCTATATGACCGAAAAAGAGGACATCCACGAGGATATTATGACCGCCATCAACGATGGGGTGGGGTTGGTGAATTATGTGGGGCACGGTAGTGTGGAAGTGTGGGGCGATGAGCGGGTGTTGCAGGCTGAGGACGCGGCCGCGCTCCGCAATCGCGGCCGCTTTCCCATCTTTACCACGTTCACCTGCCTCAACGGTTACTTCAACCACCCTGATGTGGACGCCCTGGCCGAGACCCTGCTCACCGCGCCCAATGGTGGCATCGTAGCCGCCATCGCTCCTTCTAGCCGCACCACCACCTACCAACAATTCCAGGTGGCCGATATTTTCTTCGCCCAACTACTCACTGGGCAGGTCACGACCCTGGGCGAAGCGTTACAAATCGCCAAACAAGAAAACGCGGAAAACAGCAGTGCTCGTGATGTTATCTACAGCTACAACTTGCTGGGTGATCCCGCGCTCCACTTCCATCTCCCCTAAGGGTTCGTAAAAATGTAACTTCCCGGTTCAGACCTGACAGGTTTTCGGAAACCTGTCAGGTCTTAGCGGTTGAAGAAAAGAAGCCACGAATTGCCTCGCTCCAAGCTTCGAATGACACGATTCACATCTTCCCATTCGCCACTCGCAAACTCGCCACGATTGCCCGCTGTTGGGCGACGGGGATCAGTTGATGAAGTAGAGGATGGAGACAATGATGCCGATGGTGACGACGACGCGGCGCAGGGTAATGGGTTTAATGCGCCCGGCCAATTTGCCGCCAATGACGCCCCCCAGCAACGCCCCCACGGCCATGACCGCGGCCGCAGACCAGACCACCTGCCCGGAGAAGAGGAAAAAGATCGCGGCCGCGACGTTGACACTAAACGCCACGGCCTGTTTCAAGGCATTGAGCCGGGTCAGGTTGTCGGTTAGCACCAACCCCAGCACCGCCAGCACAATCACACTCAGCCCCGCCCCGAAATAACCCCCATACACCGAGGCTAACCCTACCGGCAACATGGCCCAGGCTTCGGACGCGGCCGCGTGTTCCCCTTGCCGCTTCTTTACCCAGTTCCGTACCGGGTCTTGCACCGCCAGCAACAGGGATGCCCCCAAAATGAGGAAGGGAACCAGCGCCCGGAAGACGCGTTCGCCCGTGTTGAGGAGCAATAAGCCACCCAAGATGCCGCCCAGGACACTGGCCGGGACGAGAAACAACAGTCGTCGCTCTTGTCCTTTGAGGTCTTGCCATTGGGCCATCGTGGCGCCCAGGTAGCCAGGGGTCAGGGCCACGGTGTTGGTAATACTGGCGGCTACCGCCGGGATGCCCACGGCGGTCAGGGTAGGAAAGGTGATGAGGGTTCCCCCACCAGCGATGGCATTGACGGCGCCCGCGGCCGCGGCCGCGAGGCCAATCAGCAAAAATTCAATCAAGGTCATTTCAATCTTCCGGTAATATCTGCATGGTGCAGAAAGAGTACGATAATGAAAAGGCACCACCCGCTCAATCAGCTACAAAACCTTCGGGTAAGAGCAATTCTACAGTAAATGACATAGATTCAATCCAGGCTTGCTCCCCGACAACCAGATTTCCCAGCACCAAATCCGTAATCGTTAGCGTTCCCCTGGCTTTGGGAATAGCCCAGATGATATTCATTGCTTCTTCCGGTGTGAGATTGTCACACATATTCCAGAAACGACATGAATGAGCCTGCCAAGCAATTTGGTACTCTTCTTCCGATAATAAAAACTGGAACCAACGTGTTTCTTGGGGAGCGTTTACACTACCGTCGTTTGGGCCGGTGTTATCTTCATTGCGGAAATGCCACCCCTCAATGAGGCCGGAGTTTGTGCCATGAAATGGGGGCGTGACAATGCCAACATAACTGGGTTTTTGATATGCACATCCATCTTCTGTATTAGCCATGATGCTGATCCACCAGCCGGTAGCCTCTGTAAGAGAGTCAGGCAATAAACAAAACAAAAGGGATTGAGTGATTTCTTTCTGGTATGTTTCCCCTTGAACTACCTGTCCGATAAAGGTAAAAGGAACTGGGTTTTCGATATTGGGAAAATAGGTGTCGCCGATTTGGCGGGTGGGTTCAGGTGTAGGAGTTGGCTCTGGTGTTACGGTTGCTGGTGGGGAAGCAATAACAGTGGAAGAAACATTGGTTGTGGTGGGCGTGGTGGGTAGACATGCAGTCAACAGCCCAACGAGTAACAGGTAAAGAAACAAAGAGAAAGGATCGCGGCCGCGTGCCCTCATCTCACCCCCCTATCCACTCTTTATAAGCCGTAATCTTCTGTTGCAATCGGGCTGCCAAAAAGGGGCTGGCTGCCCCTATCGCCTCAAGAATTTCTTCAGCCTCATCGCCATAGGCAACGATTTTTTCATCGGTCCAATGCGGGGGTGTGGGCCGGTGCAGGTTGGTGATGCGGTCAGCCAGTTTGATCATCCAGATGACGGGCGGCTGTTGTTGGATGCGGTGCAGGCTGTCGGCCATCTTTTCAGCTTTGGGCAATGCTTCGTTCTTGGTCAACGCCAAAACACCATCCGCTACCGCTTGCCCAAACTCCCCTTTGATCTGCTCATAGGTGATGTCGGTATCTTCGATGACATCATGGAGCAGGGCACATGACACGCCCAATTCTTCGTCGTGCCCCGGTTCGGCACGGAAGGCGGCGATGAGTTCCATGCAGACGAAGGTGAGGTGCATGGTGTAGGGCAGGGTGGTTCCGGTGATGGTTTGGCCGTGATGGGCCGCGCCGCGAACTTATATCGCCTTGATATACCCTTCCTGTGTCCACTGAGTTTGGGTCATAACACTCTCCTGTGGCTAAACAAACACCGCTGGCGACACATGAAACCGTTCTGCCAACGCCCGCACCTGCCGGATATTCAACTCCCGCTTGCCGTTCAATATCTCCGACACCACCCCTTGCGAGCCAATTTCAGGTAAATCAGATTGGGTAAGTTGATGTTCGGCCATGAAAAAACGGAGCATGTCGGCCCCGGTGCTGGTGGGCATAGGGTAATGCGTCGCCTCATATTCTCGAATGACTGTGCCTAATGTGTCTAATAAACCGTATAAAGGATGGTCTTCATCCGTGCCGATTTCATCGAGCAAATGGTTGAGGTGTTCAATCGCATGGTCATATTCGGCTTCATTCCGAATCGTGAAAAGTGGGGCGATGGGTTGCCAGTGGATTTCAATTTCTTTCGTTAAAGCGGTCATTTTTTCCACGCTCCTTTGTCATATTCACGATGCGTGAGGACATGTCGCACATAAACTTTGCCGCGATTAAAGTGGATGGAAGCAATGAGGCGATACTTGCTTGCCCCAATAAGTTGAAAACGACCAAATCTCCCACTTTGTCAGCAGATGGGAATGTCAAACGTAGCTCATCAAAACTGGTAAAGGTGGTTTGCTCGACAATTTTGAACCACCTGGATAATGGGCTTTCACTGTCAGGGTATTGTTCCCAAAAATCCCGCAAGGTTTTCCGTGAAATGACGTGCATAAGCAAAAGTGTATCTCGTTTTGAGATGATTAGGCTATGCCACTGCGGCCGCGTCCAACAATCGCCCCCTTTCCACCCAGTAACCGTACCCGCCCTATGCTACAATCCGGGCAGATTATTTTCCCCACCGCACCGGAGTAGCTTCCATGAAACCCAAAACGATCTGGCTCTTTTTATTTTGCCTTTGGCTTGTGGCTTGTACTGATTCTGTTCCTGAACCTACGGCAACCTTAACGCCTCGGCCTACTTTTACGGCAACGGCGTTACCGGCTACCGCCATTAGCCAGGTAACGGCAACCACCACGCCCCCACCAACCGCCACCTTGACCCCCGTTCCCACCTTCACCCCCCTACCCAAACACCCATCCCCACCCGCAAACCCACCATCACCCCTTCACCAACTCCCGCCCCAACGGCTACCCCTTTGCCGCCGGTACTGATTCCCGTCAATGTCTCTTTGCCGACCAATGGGGCGGTGATTCAGCCGGGGAATGTGGGGCAGTTGCAGGAAGTGGCCCGCCTGGGGTTGGGTAAGGCGATCCAGGTGGCGTATGCCCCGGATGGGAGCCGGGTGGCGGTGGCGACGCCGTTAGGGGTGTATTTTTATGACACGGCGACGTATCAGCAGGTGGGGTTCATCGCGGCCGCGAACCAACTCTACACCATCGCCTTCTCCCCCGACTGGCAAACCCTGGCCCTGGGGACAAAACTGCCAACGCGCCAGATTCAAGTCGAACTGCGCCGCCTGCCGGCTGGGAATTGCTTCACCAGTTAGGCACACAAGTGGAGTTTGAAGTGAGCATTCGTTTTGTGAATGAGGGAACTCAACTGGCTGTGGGAATAGAGCGATGGCAGGTCAGTGATGGCGTAAGACTACCGGATGCACCTGGCTCAATTGATCCTACCATCTCTCCACTCGCTGAAGACGAAGACGTTGAAACTATGGAGACTTCACCTGACGGACAAACAATGGTCGTTCTCACCAATCAAAGAATTCTTCGTGTTCGACTCAGTGATAATGCCATCGTTCAGGAAGTGCCCCACGACGAAGCATACTGTGAGTCTACGCCAATGGAACACTTCCTCTTTTCGCCAAATGGGACGTTCATTGCCGCTGGTGGTTGGGATGATTGTCTTTGGGTGTGGCGGGCGAGTGATTTGCAACCCCTGTTTGGCCTTGACGACCAAAGAGTATCAAGACAAAGGGGTGTTGGTACGATGGCGGCTCCAGAGCAATTTACCGGCCCTGGTTGGTGGCAGATTACAGATTTGGCTTTTTCACCTGATGGGCAAACGCTCGCGGCCGCGTCCGGCTACGGCGTCGTCCGTCTGTGGAATCTCCAGGATGGCACATTACAAGGTCGCCTCTCCACTATGCACCGTCCGAAAATTGCCTATTCTCCCGATGGTCATACACTAACCGCATGGAATGGCCTGGTACAATTTTGGCAACCCGATACCCACTCCTTGCTCACGACATTAGAACACCATTTTGAGGCCAGTGACATCGTTATCTCCCCAGATAGTCAACAACTTCTTTTCCTTAACAACCGATACATTCAACAATGGTTCATCGGCCAAAACCAGATGCGCCGCCTTTACGGTTTAACCGATTTTGGCACGAGTTTAGCCCTGGCCCCTGATGGGCAGACCTTCGCCACCGGTTCAAACGACAGTGATGTCTGGTTATGGCAAACGGAGACCGGTCAACCTCTTCGTTTTCTCGGCAACCACGAGGATTCCCCCTGGGGAGTTGCCACCGCTTTGTTTTCTCCAGATGGTCAATCCGTCATCTCTTTGTCTCATGATGATGGCATCAGGCAATGGCATATAGATGACGTAAATAGCTCTGAGTACTATGGTGATTGGAATACGGTTTTAGTGGCTGTTTCGCCCACAGAACCCATCATTGCGTATGACGCTCCTCAGAGTGATTTTGAAGGGATAGAACTGATACGTTTAGGGGAGACGGAACCATTTTTGGGCATGGCAGACCCTGGTGAAGGGTATGCAGGAGCTTTGCTTCCCCTGATGGACGCTTTTTGGCTGGCGGGGATCATGAAGGATCGGGAGATGTGTGGTTGTGGAATGTTAGCACGGGTCAGCTACAGATGACCTTAACGGGCAGTCCAGAACCATTT
>JADJUV010000024.1 GCA_016716885.1 Candidatus Trichofilum aggregatum
GGTTCTCTTCAGCCGAGGCCAAATTCACGGGCAACGTGGAGGGACTGCGTATGAATACGTCGCACAGAAGATTCAACCGATTCTTCGCCTGTTTTCAATTCAGCGGGTTTGTTACTCTCAGCTAAAAGGAAGATCAGGTTACGTTTGAGCAGATTTAACTCTTCCTGGTGGCGGCAGGCAACGCGACCGCGATCCCAATCGGCCGACTGCGTTTAATTTCTTGCGCCCTTTACCAACGAGCTAATTTGTCACCTTGTTGGGCCAAAGCATCGGCCGTCAATTGTTTAGCTTCCATAGCCAGTTCGGCAATCGTGTTGTTCAGTGTGTGTTACTCATCGGAATTACTCCCAAAATAGTCCGGCGTGGGTGCCAGTGATGGTCTGAGGTGCTCTGGATGGCGTGGAGACTTTAGTCGGAACCCCGACCGGCGAAAGCCTCGACTCCTGGTTCGCCCTACTCGTGCCGACAGCGTCTTAAATCTAAGGGCCAGGGGCAGGTGCTGCCGGAGCGGGTGCCGCTGGCGCAGGGGCCGCAGGCGCTGGAGCAGGTGCAGCCGGAGCAGGGGCTGGGGCATGAATCAAAGCCAAACCACCAGCAAAATCGTTGGCATCAAGCAACGCCTTTAGCATCACCCAACTACCTGCCCCCATCGCGGTATCATACGCAGAAGTCAAAGCGGCCGCGCCGTTAAAGTAAGCGCTGGTGATGGTGTCGCTACCCACTTTGCCCGCCAGGGCTTCCACCACCGCTTTGCTCTTGTTGGTACGTGTTTTCCGAACCCACAACCGAAGCACCCGCTGCCTGTACCGCTTGCATCGCCAGCCGTTGCGTGGTGCCTTCGTTCACCAATTTCACCCACGGCGGCACGGAAGTCAGCGGCCGTATTAATGTGCAACATCTCATGCACAGTGGCCGTCGGGTCGGAACCTGTCGCATCAACCCAGATGGATGTACCGGGTGATGGCTCCGCAAAGGCGTTCATCCGGAAGCCTCCAGCCGTATCTTCGGCCAGTTTGTCACCGGCTGCCCAGGCTGATCCGTCGGCATGGGTAACACCATTGTCAATACACCATTGATCGTAAGCGGCATACAGCGTCGCCATATCGGGCACGACCGTCATGTTGCCGAGAACGATGGCGGAAGGGGCGACCGTGCCGAAGGTGTCAGTCAGAGCTTGTTGGGCAAAAGCCACGGTCATGGAGCCACCCAAAACAGGGGCGGGGGCAGGCGTAGGTGTGGGCGCGGCGCGGCCCGGATCGGCGGGAGCAGGGGCCGGAGCGGCAACTGGATCAGCCGGCGGGCCGGGCGGATCAGCGGGCGGGGCGGGCGGCAACCGGATCGGCGCGGATCGGCCGGGGCCGGGAGCTGGCGCAGGTGCAGGTGCAGCATCATCCGGGCCAGGGCGGCTGGGGCAGGAGTCCCAGCATCTTCCTCACCGGTGCGGGCCGGAGCTGGGGTGGCGCAACACCAGCACGGGCTTGTTCAATATTGGCGACAGCTTTGGGGGCCTCAGGAACCAGAGGCACACCTTCGAATGGCGCTGGAAGCACCGCCCCATCCGTTCGACTTCGGCTAAGTTCGGTGGCAATTTGAGTGGCGTTCTGGTTGCCCAGTTTACGCTGGAGAGGAAAAGCTTCGTTGCCGCGCGGCCGCGCCCCAGGTTTGACCCACTTTACCAGCTACTTGCTGAATCGTAGGGGGGTCACCCCCCATACCAAATTGAGGGCCAGCCTGTGCCGATGGGACAAAATCGGCGGTGGCCTGCTCTTCATCTTTCGCATTGACCAAGTAGGTTTCTTGTTTTACTTCTTGGGTTGAGCGACTTTTTGATCGGGCACAGTAGACTCCGGGATGATAAAGTCAGCAAAAATGGGGGGTTGGACAAGAACTGTTTATAGGATACACCCCCACAAACAACCCGTCAATGAGGGCAACGGCGGGCCGGTTCTTATTCTTCTTCTTCGTTTTGTAAACGGTGGAGAAGGTTCTGGGCATGGCGATCTTGCGGGTTGGCCTGCAAAGCCCGATTAAACCAGTGGATTGCACTGGGCCTTGTCTGGCGATCTCAGTATATCAGCGCAATGTTGTAGGCGGCATTGGGAATAGCCGGATTCAGCTCTAGCGCTTGGGCAAAGGCGTTGATGGCTTGTTGCTGCTGTTCGTCGGTGGCCAGGACAGGGTTGCCCAAGGTTGCCGCACCCATATTGAGCCATAACTGCGCATTATGGGGATCATTGGCCAACAGTTTTTCTAACAACGGGAGTGCTTTTTTGAAGCTCCCGGTGAGAATGTAGGCACTGCTCAAATTATGGGCGGCATCGGGATGTTCGGGCTGGAGTTGATGGGCCAGGTCCAGGGGGTGAATGGCGTCTTGAGCGCGGCCGCGTTGCAACAATTCCGTTCCCCGCCGAAACAAGGCCTCAAACCGGGCCAACACCATTTCGGTGCGGTCGCGTGGGGGTTGGTTGTTGGCCCGACGTTGTGCTTTACGTGACATGGGAAGCTCCTGGGGGTAAGAGTGGCAGGGTGGCAAAGTGGCGAGTTCCTCCGAGTTCCTCTCCTCTCAATGCGCCAATAATTATCGCTGACAAGCTGACCGGCTGACCGGCTGACCGGCTGAAAGCTAATCGGCTGACCGCCTGCCTAGCTTTTCACCATGCCGCTGCGCCAGTGGGTAAGTAGTAACATTGCTGTCATTAAAAAACCGGCCAGGATAAACAGGAGCCACAACCCGTTTTGCTGTATCAAGGCTACCAGGGTGGGTTGACCCCGTAGTTGATTTTGCCACTGCTGAGTCAAAGTAGCGACCGATAAGTTGGTGGCGCTGGACAGACCGGTCAGGCAATCCTGTCCATCTTCATAAGCGTGAATCAATCGGTTCAACCCCAGATCACCAAATTCTTGCTGGAGCCAGTGGGCCAAGGCCATGCTTTGGGCCACTGCTAATTGTTTCTGCGCTGGTTCGGTGGGCCAGGTGGTACACAAATCAACCAGGGGGATAAGGGAATTGGCCGCGGCCGCGGCTGCGACCACATCTGTCAGCCTATCATCAGCCCCCACTACCACCCCGGCCAATCCTTCCAACAACCAACGAGGCAACGCCTCATACCGATTCTGCGTCGCCTCATACAGAAACAGGCGGCTCATTTCCTGGGGAATACTCTGGCCCAGATCATCTTCAGCCGTACGGGCATTAACCGCTACCACCAGAATGACCCCCAGGTCAGGACCCGCGTGGCCGTCTTGCCACTCACGATCACCCAGGCGCAGCGCCGAGCGCAAATCGCTGGTAGAGGGATAAACATAGATGTCCAGTGGCTCTGGCAACGTTGCGGGTATGATGCGGCTAAGGGTTTGCTGGCTGTTGCGGGCGATGCGGATTACGGCTTCGGCCGGAAAGGTGTCTTCTGAACCTGTCCAATGAACGGCTAAATCGTCCTCACGCCGGTTATGCCAATCGAAACGGCTATCTGCATAGATGAAGGTGGCCGTTTCCAGGGTAATACGTTCGCCCGTACTCGTTACCAAAACCCACCAGTAGGTAATGGGGGCGAAAGGGCGGGGACGAATGGTTTGCAGAGGCAGGCTGTAATCCAGGGCGATGAGGCGGCTTTGTACGGGTAAAACGGTGGTGTAGGTGAAGGGCAAACCAGGCGCGGCCGCGAACAGCTCGGCCTGAGTAATTTCCACCTCACTTGTCGCCGTTAAAGTAAAACGCCAATTCAGCCCGTAAGCCACCTCAACCGCCATCACCACATCACGTAAACCATCCTGTGCACCCACCAAAGTTGGCCGTAACACTATAAAGAGAAGTACCAGCCCTGCCCATCGGCGTATTGACCATAACATGGGCTGAATAATAGGCTGGAGACAGTCGTCAGGCAACCCTCTGATGCTGGTGAAGCTGAACGGCTTGCTGATCAACCTGTTTCAGCAACTCGCGCACGGTCTGCTGCGTGCCAGGATGAATCAATTGGGGGGCAATATCGGCCAGGGGCACCAGGACAAAAGCCCGCTCGGCCAGCAGGGGATGCGGGATGGTGAGGCGATCATCCTGGTAGATAAGATCATTGTAAAACAGGATATCAATATCAATGAGGCGTGGCCCCCAGTGAAGGCCCGGTTCGCGGCCTAGCTCCCGTTCGATAATTTTCAGGGTGGTCAAAAGGGGGAGTGGAGCCAGATTGGTGGTCGCGGCCGCGCACAAATTTAAAAAATCCGGCTGATCCACCACCCCCCAGGCTTTTGTCTCATACATGGGCGAGATGGCCGTCACCGTGCCCACCCCAGCCAACGCCAGCAAAGCCCGCTCCAAATTCTGCTCCCGATCACCCACATTCGTGCCCAGACTTAACCAGATTTTTGGCATATATACCTCGTGATGTGTACTGCTTAATGAGGTGAGTTTTGACGCACCGCAATATAGTCGATTTGTAACCCGACTAAAAATCAGTGTCAATGAGGTTGCCAAAAGATTCAGGGCGGGTTAATGTACCCGGCTAAGCCATGACAAAACCCAAACTATCAACTTTCTGGCAACTGCTCATTAATCGAAGCCGCTGGTTAAGCCTGGGCATTGGCGTCAAACGCTGGCTGGTTGTGCTGGTGGTGGGCGCAGGCATTATGGGTATGGGTGTGGTTTATGCCATCCTGATCCTGAGCCAGCAAGGTCTCTTGCCCAACAGAGTGTATGATGTGGTAACGATGCAGGGCTGGCCCCCCTGGTTACGGATGGTGGTGGCGCTGCTCTTAGGCGGTATTATCGTTTTGATCGCGATTATGCGGCTGGGGCGAAATTTGGTGGAGCCGTTTCGCCATCCCCACGAAGACATTGCTACCTCTCTATATGACTATAGCCAACGTAAACGGGGGCCACGGATTGTCGCGATTGGTGGGGGCACAGGTATGCCTACCTTTTTGCGTGGCTTACGTGAATATACCAGCAACATTACCGCCATTGTCACCGTGGCCGATGATGGGGGAGCAGCGGCCGCATCCGGCGCGAGTTGGGTGTACTGCCGCCCGGTGATTTCCGCAACAACATCGCCGCCCTGGCGGGTGATGAAACGTTGATGACCCAACTGATGCAATACCGATTTGGCGGTCGTCCGGGCGGTGAGGAATCCAGCCAGTTACAGGGTCATGCATTTGGTAATTTGCTTCTGGTGGCGCTGACCGGCATCACCGGCAGTTTTGAGGAAGCGCTCCTGGCAATGGATAGGGTACTGAGAATGCGCGGCCGCGTCCTGCCTTCCACCCTTGATAATGTCACCCTGGCGGCCGATGTCTGGGTAGGAGACCCGCCGGTGCGGGAGCGCATCATTGGGGAGTCAGCGATTCCGCAAAGCCGCGGCCGCGTCGAGCGCGTTTATCTGCAACCAGAACAGGTGCGGGCCTATCCTGCGGCCCTGCAAGCCATTCTCCAGGCGGACCTCATCGTCATGGGGCCAGGCAGTCTGTACACCAGCATTTTGCCCAACCTGCTCGTACCCGACCTAACCGAAGCCCTGCGCCACAGCCGCGCTCCAAAGTTATATGTTTGTAACCTTGCCACACAGCCCGGAGAAACGGATAATTACACCGTAGCTGACCACGTAAACAAATTGTTATTCCATCTTCCCCCTGGTTGCCTGGATGTTGTACTGGCCAATGACAACCTGGCCATTTCCCCGGAAGCGGGCGGCGGACACACTGTTTTTGTGCAACCCATTGCCCCGGCGGGTGTGAATCTCATAACCGCAGACCTGGTAGATGAGGCCCGCCCCTGGCGACATGATAGCAACAAGCTCGCGGCCGCGGTCATGAACCTGTTACGCCCATAAAACCATGAGGAGTAGCACATCGTTTACCGACATTTGTCAATTACCTGCCACTTGAAAAGAAGTAAACTGTATGGTGGCAATTTGCCCATGTTTAGCCACAACTCAAGCAGAAGCCAGAACCTTCTCCACCCTAATTGGGTATAATCAGAAAGTCTGGTCTCTCCCCTGAGGCTGAACATTTACCAAGTTTAACTATCTTCACAATATGTTAGCGTGACACAGCCCTGAACTGTTGCATGGGGTTTATTTCCACAGGTTCAAGCTGCCTCACCATGCTTTTTTGCGAAGATACACGTTTTGTATCTATACAACCCTCACCCTAACCCTCTCCCACAGGGAGAGGGGACAGGCTCCCTTCTCCCCCACACGGAGAAGGGCCGGGGATGAGGGCAAATAGTTACCAAGTTTTAGTTGAAAGGAGCTAACGATGACAGTAAAAGTTGGTATTAATGGTTTTGGTCGTATTGGTCGCCAGGTTTTTAAGGCGATTCAAGAAAAGTATGACAATGAAATAGATGTAGTCGCCATCAACGACCTGATGGATGTAGAAACCAATGCCCATCTTCTCAAATATGACTCCACCTATGGCCGCTTCCCTGGCAAAGTTGAGGTCATCGAAGGGCAAATTCATGTAGACGATGAAATCATCCGTAGTTTCGCCGAACGTGATCCGGCCAAATTGCCCTGGGGGGAACTGGGTGTAGACATCGTGTTGGAATGCACCGGCATCTTCACTTCCAAAGAAAAAGCGGGCGCCCATCTGACTGCTGGTGCCAAAAAAGTGTTGATCTCCGCGCCGGGCAAAGAAGTAGACTTGACCGTTTGCCTGGGTGTCAATGAAGGCGATTACGATGCTGCCAATCATCACATTGTCTCTAACGCCAGTTGCACCACCAACTGCCTGGCCCCCGTGGCCAAAGTGTTGAATGACACCTTCGGCATCAAACGCGCCCTCATGTCCACGATTCACGCTTACACCAATGATCAACGCATCCTGGATGTGGCCCACAAAGACAAACGACGCTCCCGCACCGCTGGAGCCAATATCATCCCCACGACCACCGGCGCGGCCAAAGCCGTCTCCTTGGTCATCCCGGAACTGAAAGGGAAGTTTGATGGTATGGCTTTCCGCGTGCCGGTGGTGACGGTGTCGGTGGTAGACCTGGTGGCTGAGTTGGACCGGGATACGACCATCGAAGAAATCAACAACGCGATGAACGCGGCCGCGTCCGGTGACAACTGGCTCGGTAAAGTCCTCAACTTCACTATGGAGCCACTGGTTTCCTCTGACTTCATCGGCGACCCGGCTTCTTCCACCGTAGATGGCCTCTCCACCCAGGTCATTGGCGGCAATCTGGTGAAAGTCGTTACCTGGTACGACAACGAATGGGGTTATTCCTCTCGTCTGGCAGACCTGACCAAATTCGTGGCCGACCGCCTTTAACCGATAAGAGAGACTAGAGACTAGGGACTGGTAATCGCTTAGCACAAGATTGCCTAAGTACGTTACGAGAACCGGCTAAAGCCTCGATTCCGGAGTAGACGCTTTAGCGGGCTTTAGTCTCTCAGTCTCTCAGTCTCCAGTCCCTAATCCCCCACACCCCCTTCCCCCATGACCATCGAAGAACTCACCACCCAGATGCACGAATTTGTCCAGAGCAAAGGGTGGTACGCGCCCGATTCACCGAAAGTCCAATCGCCGCGCAGTTTAGCCATCTCTTTGTGCCTGGAAGCGGCCGAGGTGCTAGAGCATTTTCAATGGCGCGAAGACAACCCGGACAAAGAGGCCTTGGCGGGTGAATTGGCCGATGTGGCTCTGTACCTTTTACAACTGGCAAGTGTCAGTGATATTGATCTGGAACAAGCGATTTTAACCAAACTGGCGATCAACCAGACCCGCCAGTGGCCGCCCCTATGAACTGGCAAACTATCGCCATTCATGCCGGTGATGCGCATAACCCTTCGAGCGGCGTGGCTTCACCCATTTACCAGAGTGCCACCTTCCAATTTACCGAAGCCGAGGAAATCGCCGCGGCCGCGCACGACACCGCCCACCCCCTTTTCTACGGCCGCACCGCCACCCCCAACACCAAACAAGTTGAGGCTACCCTGGCCCAGTTTGAACAAGGCGAAGCCGCCCTGGCCCAGGCCTCAGGCATGGCCGCTATTTCTCTGGTGCTCACCAGCCTGCTCCAGGCAGGCGACCATGTGGTAGCCCAAAACACGCTGTATCCAGCCACCTTACACCTGTTGCGACGCAGGTTTGCCCATTGGGGCGTAGAGACGACCTTTGTCGATCAGACAGATATTAGCGCCTTTGCCCAGGCGCTCCGCCCCAACACCAGGCTCATTTATGTCGAAACTCCGGCTAACCCCACTTTGGCCCTGACCGATCTGGCGGCGGTGGCTGAGTTAGCGCGGCCGCGTGACATCCTCACCGTCGCCGACAACACCTTCGCCACCCCTTACAACCAGCAACCGCTGACCCTGGGCATTGATGTGGTGGTTCACAGCGCCACTAAATATTTGGGCGGACACTCCGACGTAGTGGCCGGGGCCATCATTAGCACGCAGGAACGTATCACCCATTTTTGGGAGAACCACATGCTCATGGGCGGCGTTTTGCACCCATTTGAAGCCTGGTTATTGGAACGGGGACTGAAAACGTTTGGCCTGCGCATGGCCCGCCACAACGAGAATGGACTAAAAGTAGCCCAATTTTTGGCACAACATCCAGCCGTAGCTCAAGTTCATTACCCGGGTTTGCCCAGCCACCCGCAACACAACCTGGCTTGCCGCCAGATGAGGGGTGGGTTCAGTGGCAATGTGGTTTTTGAACTCAAAGGTGGACGAGAAGCCGGACAGAATTTATTACAGCGCGTCCGTCTCATCAAAATGGCGGTAAGCCTGGGTGGCGTGCATTCACTCATGACCCATCCGGCCAGCACGATCGCGGCCGCACAAAATGATGAAGAGCTTGCGGCCGCGGGCATTACCCCTGGCCTCGTCCGGCTTTCTCTAGGGCTGGAAGATACCGCCGACCTGTTAAACGACCTCGAACAGGCCCTGGGGAAATAAATATAGCTGTTCAGATAATCATTTGGAGCCTTGGTTCGTAGTGACCGCTTTAGCGGGCTAGTACTAGCCCGCTAAAGCGGTCACTACAAACAAGATTTTTTCTTGAAAGCTACACATCGGTGTTTTCGTAAAAGCCACGGCTGGGGCGGCCAACATTTAACAGGCAATCCCCCTGGTTGTGAGTCAAGGCTTTTCCAAAGTCAACTAGCACAGCTTTACACAGGTCTTTTGCGGGGTTAGTCTGAAGACCCATCCCCCTAACCCCCTTCCCGGTGGGAAGGGGGAAACCCTATTTGTGTCGTTTTTTGAGGGCGTATGCCCTCAAAAAACGACACAAAATAACATTCCCCGCCCCCGGGGCGGGGTTAGGGGTGGGGGAAAATGCCCGATACGATGGCTCAGCGCTAAAAATCGAACTTTGGCAAAGCCCTGGTGTGAGCAGAATCGGTTGACGGTTCCTTCTTTCCTGAGTAGTATTGGCTGTGCACAAACCAACTTATCAAACGAGGAAATATCGTGATAGAACCTGAACTTATCACTATCGTTGAAGGGCCAACGCCTGATTTTCGCCCTATCCCTTCCTTCACCTTTCCTTCCATTTTGGAAGGTCCTGATGATACCGACACCTTCATGTGTGAACTACGCACCATGAACGGCAAAAGCATCCTCAAGCGATGCCAAGAGGCGTGGAAAGAAAATCGCCCGGTTTATCTGGTCTACAAAGACGAGATGCTCATGGAGCAAAACGCCGATGTAACGGCCATGCGCCTGAAAGAAACATCCGAAGGCACGGTTTTATACCTGTGGGTTCGGGCGTATGTTGAATATGAAATTGAAGAAGTAGATGAAGGAGAAGGTGATGACGGCTTTGATCCACTCGGCTTCTAATTATTATTTTGCCGCTGTGTCCAGTTTGGATAAAGCGGCCTACCTGGCTTGTTTCAGCGAGGATGCCATCGTCCATGATCCGTATGGTAGCCGCCCCTGGCAAGGCCATGACGGGCTGAGCAAGTTTTTTGGGGGCATGGAGCGTACCTGGACCAGTTTGATCATGACCCCTGGCGAAACGTATGTGAGTGGCAACCGCCTGGCGGCCACCTGGACGGCGCATGGAATCAGCAAAAGCGACAAATTCGCCCAATTTGCTGGTATCAACGTTTTCACCGTCAATGAAGACGGCCTCATTACCCAGCTTGAAGCCTACTGGGACTTCAAGGCGATGGTCGCCCAAATTAGCTAATTGACGATTGACGATTGACGATTTTAGATTCAATCGTCAATCGTAAATCCCCAATCGTAAACCCCATGAGCTACGAACACATCCTCTATACTGTCCAAGATGGTGTTGCCACCATTACTCTCAACCGCCCCGACAAACTGAACGCGTTTAATGACCCGATGATTGCGGAGACGAAGAAGGCGTTCAAAGAAGCCGGGCGGGATGAAGCGGTGCGTTGTATTGTGCTGACGGGAAGCGGCCGCGCCTTTTCTGCCGGTCAGGATTTGGCCGATGTGCAAGACCGGGGGGCCGGGTTCTCCATCGGGGAGCATTTGCGGCATGGGTACAATGAACTCATCATGCAGATGGTTAATCTGGAAAAGCCCATCATTGGCGGCATCAACGGCGTGGCCGCCGGGGCTGGTTGTAGTGTGGGTTTAGCCACGGACATCCGCATTGCTTCGGATAAGGCCAGTTTCATGCAGGCGTTTAGCCGGGTGGGGCTGATTCCTGACAGCGGGGCCAACTGGGTGCTGCCCCGGCTGGTGGGATATAACCGGGCTTTCCAAATGGCGATTACGGCGGAGAAAATCCCCGCCGAGAAGGCGCTGGACTGGGGGTTGGTTAATCTGGTTGTGCCGCATGAACAATTGGCGGAGACGGTACAAGCCTGGGCACTCAAGCTGGCTGCTGGCCCAACGCGGGCCTTTGGCCTGACCAAACGGGCGATGCGCCAGAGTGAACAGATGTCTCTGGCTGAAACCCTGGAATACGAATCCTATTTACAGGAAGCCGCCGGTCGCACGGCAGACAATAAGGAAGGGGTGATGGCTTTTCTGGAAAAGCGTGAACCCCAATTTAAAGGTAAATAAATGAAGACAGTAGCGGTGATTGGTTCCGGGACGATGGGGGCGGGAATTGCTCAGGCGACAGCGCTGGCGGGGTATGCGGTGGTGTTGTATGACGTGAGTGAGGAGATTCTCGCGGCCGCACACACTTCCATCTCCATCTCCATTGACCAGGGCGTGCAGCGGGGCAAAACCCCGCCGAGGTCGCCCAAAAAGCGAAATCAGCCCTTACCCTGACCACTTCCCTGACCGACGCGGCCGCAGCCGACCTTGTCATTGAAGCGGCCCCGGAAAAAATGGCGCTCAAACGTGACATTTTCCAGGTGCTAGACGCGGCCGCGCCGCCCCACACCTTGCTCGCCAGCAACACCTCCAGCCTCAGCATTTCGGCGATTGCCGGAGCCACACAGAGGCCCGACAGGGTGCTGGGACTCCACTTTTTCAACCCGGCCCACATTATGAAGCTGGTAGAGGTCATTCGGGGGGATGATACGAGTGAGGACAGTGTGGCGTTGGCCCTGGCGTTTGTGGAGAGCCTGGGCAAGACGGCCGTGCAATGTCAGGATACACCTGCCTTCATTGTGAACCGGGTGGCCCGTCCTTTTTACGGCGAGGCGTTCCGGCTGCTTGGGGAGCAGGTGGCTGATGTGCCGACGATTGATAAGTTGATGAAGTCTATTGGTTTTAAGATGGGGCCTTTTGAACTGGTGGATTTGATCGGCTGTGATGTGAATTTTGCCGTCACGCAATCTGTTTATGAAGCGTTTTTTCAGGACCCGAAGTACCGCCCCCACCCCATTCAACGGCGGATGGTGGAGAGTGGCAAATTGGGCCGCAAGAGCGGCCGCGGCTTCTACCGCTATTAACTTCAGATGGCCCCGGTTTATCGGGATGAAAAAGGGAGTCAGCGGGGTTTGTAGGGAGGGGCCGGCTAAAGCCGTCACTACGAACAAGGCGGCATTCTCTTGTCATCCATGAACACCTATTTATCCCCATGCGTTTAAAAGCTTTGTTACTTCAGCGGTGCCCCCATTGCCTGCAAGGGCCGGTGTTTTTGAGCTGGTTCGGCATGTACGAGCAGTGTCCGGTCTGTGGCATTCGTTATGAACGGGAAGAGGGATATTTTATGATGTCCATCTTCATTGGTTATATTCTGGGAACCGCGGCCGCAATCCTGCCTATTCTCCTCATGCTCTGGCTCAAGGCCAGCCTCATCACCCACATCGCCGTTGTCTCGGCACTGATCATTGTTTTGTCCCCGCTCATTTTCCGCTACTCGCGGGTTATTTGGTTACACGTGGATGAACTGCTAGACCCCCACCGCTAGTTGGGGGTCTGCCGACTGCCAGCCCGCGTACCCCCTCTCTGTCCGCTCTACCCTTTCTAAAAATTGTTAGGCCGTTGGCCCGTTTAACAAAAGGCTGAGTCCAGCCTGGAGTTCGGCGCGTTCGGTGGTGGTGATTTCGGGGGCGAGGGAGAGGGCGATTTCGTAAGCGGCTATGGCGCGGCCGCGATCGCTGTAAAACGTGGCGGCTTGGGCCTGTTCCAGAAGAAATGCGGCCGCAGACTGATGCAACCCCAACTTTTGTGACAGCGCCATCACATCGCTTAATAATGGGGCGGCAATTTCTGGCCGACCTTGTCGCCAGCGTGTAAAAAGAAGGTGTCCCAACTGTTCCAGAATATCAACTTCATCATCTATCTCACTGGAGAGATTCATGGCCTCGGTATACAGGGCGGCGGCTCGCTCGAAATCTCCTTGGGCCTGGGCCACGTGTCCCAGTTGTGTCATGGTAACGCTGGTTGTAAAGCGGGACTGCATTCCCTTGACGGTCATCAAACTTTCTTCTAATAATGCCTCAGCCTTCTTGAATTCCCCCTTGACGCGGGCCACCGTGCCTAATAAATCCAGCGCGGCCGCGACTCCAACCTTGACACCAAGTTTGCGCCGTAAACGCAAACATTCCGCGCCATACGTCTCTGCCTGGTCGTACTCTTTTTGAAAAAAGGCCTTCCACCCCATTAAATTAAGCACCAGCGCAATCCCCATTCATTACCGGTCTGCTGGAACAAGGCATAGCTCTGTTGATAGAGTTGATCCGCTTTTTTGTATTCCTGCCGTGACCGGGCGACGTTGGCCTGGACAAACCAGGCAATCGCCTTACCATCCGGTTCGTTGTGGTGCTCACAGAGGGGGATGGCCTGCGCGGCCAATTGAAAAGCGCGGGCATAACGGTTGGCGAAGTAGGAGAGACAGCTACACCGCCAGACGGCCTGGCAATAGTTCCGCGACATAGACGCCACATCGGGCGGGGTGCGGCCGATGAAATTTTCTAACCGGTTGCAGGCTTCGTTGAGGTGGCCGTTAAGAAACCAGAACCACCACAAGGCGGCGGCTAATTGCAGCCCCAAATCGGTACGTCGTTGGGCTTGCGGCAACCAGGGGGAGTTGCCCAGCTCTTGTTGTTCCGCCCAATTCATGGCCGCCCGAAAATTATCGAGTTCCAGCGAGAGCCATTGCCACCATTGGAGCTGTTCTGGCCCCCGCAGACGGGGTTCGGCTAGCTGTGTCTGGTGCAGGAAGTAAAGGAGATGTTTTTCACAGGTGTCGTCCATCTCTTTGGCTTCGATCAGCTTTTCGCGGGCATACTGGCGAATGGTGTCTAGAAATTGAAAACGAACGACCTGCTCCGGCTCGCGGATGGCGATGATTAATGATTTATGGGCTAACCGATCCAGGCCGTCCATGATTTCGTCCGTGGGCAGGAAGGTGTCATCGGCCACAATTTGTTCGGCGGCTTGCAGGGACCAGCCGCCAGCAAAAACGGAGAGCCGCCGCAATAATATCTGTTCGGTTTCGCTGAGCAGGTCATAGCTCCAGTCAATGAGGGCACGCAGGGTTTTTTGGCGAGGTACGGCGCGTTGATTGTTGCCTTTGAGCAGGCGGAAGCGGTCATCGAGCCGCGCCGCGATTTGGTCTACGGTGAGGGTTCTGACACGCGCGGCCGCAAGCTCTATCGCCAGGGGAATGCCATCTAAACGGTGGCAAATGTGCGCCACGGCCGGGGCGTTGTTGTTGGTGACGGTAAATTCGGGGAACACGGCTTCGGCCCGTTCAATAAACAGGCGCACGGCTTCGTATTGGGTCAACGTTTCTAGGGGTGGCAGATGCCGGGAGCCGGATGGCGGCATGGATAAGGTCGGTACAGCGTAACTGTGTTCACCGGTGAGGCCGAGGGGTTCGCGACTGCTGGTGAGGATGCGTAGCGATGGACATTTACTCAAAAGATGGGCGACAAGGTTCGCGGCCGCGTCCACCAAATGCTCGCAATTGTCCAGCACTAACAACATGGTTTTGTGGCGTAAATGATCGCTGAGAGTCTTTATAAGTGGCTGACCAGGCTCTTCGCGCAGGCCCAGGGCCGCGGCCACGGTCTGTGGCAAATGACTGCTATCGGCAACGGGAGCTAATTCAACAAAACGGATACCATCGGCGAAGGAGTCGAGTTGTTCGTTTGCCACCTGAATCGCCAGACGGGTTTTGCCGGTTCCGCCGGGGCCAGTCAAGGTGATGAGCCGAAAACGATCTAACAAGCGCCCGACTTCGATGATTTCTTTCTCGCGGCCAATGAAGCTGGTAAGCGGGGTGGGCAAATTGTGAATAAATAGCTCAAGGGAGCGCACGGCGGGGAAATCGGACGGTAAATCGGCCATGACGACCTGATAGAGCTGTTCGGGGCGGTCTAAATCTTTAAGCCGATGCTCACCCAGGTCGCGCAGGCTTACGCCATAGGGCAAATCGGCCAGCACGAGGTTACACGTGGCCTGGGTGATAAGAATTTGTCCGCCATGACCCGCCGAGCAGACCCGCGCCGCCCGGTGGATGTCGAGGCCGACATAATAATTATCGGCGGTTAGGGTGGGTTCGCCGGTGTGTAAACCCATGCGCACGCGCACAGGTAGCTCATCGGGCCAGGTGTGTGTGGCGAGGGTGCGCTGAATGGAGACCGCGGCCGCGAGTGCATCTTGTGCCTGAGAAAACACGGCAAAAAAAGCATCTCCCTGCGTGTCTACGACCATACCATCCCAGGTCAGAATTGCCTGACGCAAAATCTGGTGATGTTGGGCCAGTAAATCAGCGTACCGTTCGCCTAAAAACTGAATGAGCCGGGTGCTGGCTTCTATGTCTGTGAACAAAAAGGTGATAATTCCAGTAGGAAGCATAATTTTGGGTTGTGGCGATGAAGGATGTTTGTCATGAGTGTAATTCACTTTGGCTTACAGGGGCAATTAATGCCAGGGTGATTGATAGAAAAATGCCCGCTTTATAAAAGGTTAGCCATTAAGAAGATCATCCATCCCCATTCCTGTTTTGCGCCCCTCCCTCACACCACAATTCGTAGGGGCGGGACAGGTGGGCCAGGATGCAATATGAGCGGAGAACCTATCTTCCCACCTGTCTCGCCCTCTTATGAGTCGCAATTGCAAACAAGAGGGCGAGACGATGCGGAAGGATCGTTTTTCGGTTTGCCTGGATTGAACCCGCATCGTCCCGCCCCTACGGTGATTCGCTGTTGAATGGGAAGGGGCGGGTCATTCAGACAAAGGGTTGCGCGGTTATTTGAGCAAATATTGCCAGGATATAATCTCTTGTTACAATTTATCTACTATGATGAACCTGTTAATTGTAGGCAGGTTTATACGGATAGCATTAAACCAGTCGCTCATTTACGCTAAAAAAAGACGCCTAAACACATTGCTTTATTTATTCTCTGGCCGGAGAAAAAATCCCCCCTTAGAAATGAGGCGGCAAAGATTTATCTCTGCTTTTTGAAGCGATAAAACAAACATATTTAATCGGTGGTTGAATGATGAGTTTATTGGTAATGACTAACTCCTTCACCTTCACGATTAAAACTTAACCTGAAGAACGGCATTATGTTCTTTTATCCAAGACCACCGTTTGAATTGTCAGAACGGGGATTCCATTCAGATGGGTCTATTCTCTGCGATCCGATATTCATCGGCCAGACCGGCCCAGTCGAAACGACCAGGCTTGCCACAAGGCCGTGCAGGTTTTCCCAAGGCTATATCTTTACCCAGCGGTTTGCCCGGACGGGGCAAAAAATCCTGACCTGTTCTCCAAGAATGTCTCTACCTGAATCAATTTTAACGAGTCTTCATCGTGATCAGAGGTCGTCTGAGTAAAAAGTGACGTCCGATCACCGTGATCAAGGTCGTCTGAGTACTAAAGTAAGTCCGATCACCGTGATCAAGGTCGTCTGAATAAAAAAGTACGTCCGATCACCGTGATCAGAGGCGTCTGGATAAAAAAGTAAGCCTGATCACCGTGATCAGAGGCGTCCGAGTACTAAAGTGAGGCTGATCACCGTGATCAGAGGCGTCTGAGTACTAAAGTGAGGCTGATCACCGTGATCAGAGGCGTCTGAGTACTAAAGTGAGGCTGATCACCGTGATCAGAGGCGTCTGAGTACTAAAGTGAGGCTGATCACCGTGATCAGAGGCGTCTGAGTACTAAAGTGAGGCATTGACCACAGCGTACAAAAATCATTTTTGGTCTGTTGTATGAAAGGAATCTGCGAATTAATTCGTAGACGCTACTAAAGAATCTTCAGGGTCTACGTTTGACCCCATTATTGTAAGAGACCCTAAGAATATATAAATAAGGAGTTTGATAATGATAACAGTAAGATTGGATGCAAGTGGTGATTATCGGGTGCGTTGGCCGTCACGGCAAAACGAGATTATTGCCCTGGGTGTGGCTTATGTGGCTTATGAATCGAGCCTACCGGTCATCAAACAGATGGCGTTGCCGTCGCTGACGCTGGTACAGGATACGGTCGCGGCCGCGCAGGCTGAACACATCGCCGCCGGTAGTGGTGAAGCGGCCAGAGCCGCGGCCGCAGAAACTTATCGCCAGACCATGATCACCGTCAAAACAAAATTAGATGCCGCCCTTCTCCAGCTTAGAGCCAGGAACATCAGCAACCAGGCTTTCCTCGAAGGTTGGGGCATTGATACCGTTATATCATCAACGGGCATCTCCGTGCGCAAACCCCGCACCGAACGGGAGTGGGTGTCTTTCTTGTCTAGCTACGTGGCTAAAGAAACGAGTCTGGATGCCCCCAACCGTCTCACAGACCCCCCTTTGGCGGAAATGACCGCCCTTAATACCACCTTGCAGGCCGCCGATGTTGCCCGGAAGGCCGGCAAAGACCAACGGGAAGCCGCCATCGAAATTCGTATGGTCGTCGCCAACCGGCTACTCGATATTTTACAAGCGGCCGCGTTGATGATCGTCGTTACCCAATATGATGGTGTGGTGACCAATGGTTTACAAAAATGGGGGTATGAAGTCCTGGCCCGCACCACCCCGACCAACGGCAGTAGTGAACCGGTCTCCTGAGGCAATCATTTTTTGACGGTGAGGGCAAAAAATAAAGGACGAAGGCTGAGTCGAAAAAAGCTCAGCCTTCGTCCTTCGTTTTTGGTCAGCCGGATAAGCCGTTACCCTTATTCGCTGTCCACGGCATAGGCGTAAAACAAGGGGTCGGCAAATGTGCCGGAAAAGGTTTGCAAATCACCGCCGGGGAACTGGCTCACCACCTGGCTGTGTTCGGTGAATCGCTCAGGCAGGTAAATAAAGACGATGCGGGGCGCGGCCGCATTCAGCACCACTTCCCCCTCAGCCACATCCACAAAATCAATGCCGGGTGTGACATCGCGCAATAAAAAGGGAAAGGTGGGAAAGCTGGTGTACACATGCGGCGGGCCATAGAAGTAAACGAACTGCCCCTCATCCAAATCATTAACATAGGTGGCGACGGCGTAGGCCAGCTCGGTGTTGCGGTCGCCAAAGCGGTTCTCCTGACGATAACCGTTGAAATAATAGAGAACATCGTTCAGGCTGAATACCAGACCAAGCAGTACAACGAGCAGGAGCATCGCGGCCGCGGGGGATGAGAAGGGAGAGCGTGAAGAGGGGAGAGACTGAGAGACTGAGAGACTGAGAGATTCATCCGTGCTAGCGGCCAGCGGCTCGCGGCCTTCGTCCTGCCGTTCACGGTCGCCGACCAACGTATCACGCACCAATTCTACCAACCAGACCAGGGCCAGCGCCGTGAGCAGCACCACCGCGGGGCTGGCGATAAGAATCCGGTGGCTGGCCGGTGGACTTTCCATCAGCGCGGCCGCGAAGATCAACGTCACCCCCAACCAGACCAACAGCACCTGGTATTTCACCTGGCGCAGTCTAAACAGGGCCAAACCAATACCCAGCAGATAAAAAGCCGCCCACAAAGAGCGCACCAACGGAATGGTCACGCCGTACAAGTTACTGCTGTCTAATCCGGCATTAAAGGCCAACAAACCACGCCAAATCTGCCCGCCCAATACCGCCAGCGGCGTCTGCCCCGTGGCCGCGGCCTGATTCATCAGCCAGCCACTCTGCAACACGCCATATTGGTTCACACGCTCCATAAATACCGCCGGGGTGGCCCGATAATAAAGGTATTGGGGCAAGGCGATAAGCAGACCTAACGCGGCCGCGGCCAGCAACCCGTGTCGCCGCGCCCATAACTCCCGGCGGTTTGCCAACAGCCAGATGACCAGTAAACCGGGCAACATAAGGGGCAACAGATGGGAGCTGGTATAAAAGTAAGCCCCTAAACCGAGCGCGGCCCCGGCGGCCAACCACAACGAGCGCCGGTTTTCTTCCCAGGCTAAGGCCAGTAGCCCCAAGGCCAACAGCACCACCAACGGGTCCCAAATGTTGGTCACGCCTAACCGGCTGTAATGCAGGTGCAAGTGCCAGCCGGAAAGGAACGCGGCCGCGGCCAAACCGACTTTGGCCCCATACAAACGGCGTCCCAACAGGGCCACGGCCAATACCGTGCCCGCCCCCACCAGGGCCGACATAATGCGCAACGCCAACAGCGACGGCCCCAATAACCCCACAGGCAGCGCCAGCAAGAACGTGGGCAAAGTCGGGTTACTAATCCAGCCCGTAGCAAACGGCGAACTAATCAGCCCCCTGTTCACGGCCAACACATCCAGGCCGATATTCGCTTCTGTGCCATTCATAATAAAAGGATGGCCCGTCAGGTTGACCAAACGCAAAACCAGGGCGATGAGGCTCAGGCCAATAATCAGGGGGATTTCCAGACTGTTCAGGGTTGGCCGGTAACGGGATAGGCTGAACGCTTCGTGCGGGGCCTCGGTTTGTTCACCGAGCGCGTAAATGCCCACCGCCGCGGCCGCGAACCAGCACAGAAAGGCCATTAGCACACTGCTGGTTCCCTGCGCCGTCAGCGACAGAGCCAACGCCAGCGCCAGCAACCAGCGGCGCGGCGGCACATCGGCCAGGCGGGGCAAACGCCAATCCATCGGCATCAAACCGGCTTGCCGCGCCAATAAAACCCCCACCGCCACCAAAGACAGACCCCACCAAAACAGTCCAGCCCCAGCCACCCCCACATCACGGCTCATAACCCCCTGCCCCACCAGCGCCGACATAATGGCGAGGGCCACAAAGCCGATGGTGATGATCGGCGATTGAACCGTAGGCGATTGAGCGTGTGCGGCGTCAACGGACGCGGAAGGTGAGGCAGAAGAGGGGGCAAGGGGCAAAGTGGCAGGGGGCAGAGGGGCAAGTGGCAAGGGATCAGTCGTCAGGGCTAACGCCTCACTCGCCACAGGCCATTCTTCCTTAACCGGCACCGGTTCACGCAATTCATCCAGCGTAAACCGTCGCTCTTCCGGCAAATGCACGGCAATCGGGCCGTGTTTCACCTTCTGGGCCACAAAGAAGATGTACGCCCCTTGTTCCGGGAACGGCTCTTCATAAAGCGGCCGCAACCATCGTTCTGTGGCTTGCAAACTTTGCTCATAAGGGGCCAAAATCCAGTGGCCGGTCAGGGCGTGCAGCACCGCCGAGGGCACACCCTGCGCGTGCCCCACTTCCAACGCCCGCAAAGCATCCTGCGAAAAATATTGTTGCCAGCGCACAATGGCAAAGCCCGCCTCGGCCAACCGCTCCGCCCAGACCTGGGGTGCATCCGTGTGGGCGTGCCGGGAGATGCCGTTGAAAAAATTGCGGTAGGAATCCGCCATACCGCCTAACCCGATGCGCTCGAACGCGGCCGCGCCCCCCAACATCTTCGTAAAATTATCGCTGGGCATCGTGATCACCAGCTTACCCCCCGTTTTGAGTACCCGGCTGGCCTCATTCAGCACAGGCTGAATGTCCGGGATATGCTCCAGAACCGAATTACTAATCACACTGGCAAACGACTCATCGGGGAAAGGCATTTTGTCGCCCATGGCCTGCGTCAGCAACCGATAGTTGCCCCCGCGCCGTGATTTCTGGAGCGGATTCCACCAGGGGTCAATGCCCGCCGTGATCGGCTCATCAAAAATAACGCCGGTAAAGTCACCATCGCCGCAACCCAGGTCCAAGATCGGCTCAGGTATATCCGTAGCGCGATAGAACCTGGCTTCGACGGCGCGAAGCAAGGCGCGGAATGCGGGCAGGCTCTTGAGTTGCCGCCAGAGCAGATCATCCGTGTGGCGGGTCGTGGGGGCAGTATTCATTTCATTATCCATGTAATTGCTCGTTAAATGGGTGTCCGCATAGCCCGTAGGCGTTGGTAAGCCGGGGGTTCGGGCAGGGAAGGGTCAAAACGGCCCGCCATTAACCCTTCAAAGAGGCGAATGTATGCGGCCGCGTTCTCATCAGGGCTAAACGCTTCGGCAATGACCGCCGGATCCGCGTGGTAATTCTCCGGGTGGCGCAACACTTGAATCACCTTCTGCGCCAACGCTTCGTGGTCGCCAATAGGGGCAATTTCCCCCATTCCCGTTAGCGTGACTGGCTGGCGCACCCCCGGCAAATCGCTGGCTATGCACGGCACACCATTCATCATCGCTTCAATCTGCACCAGGCCAAACGTCTCCGTGTTGTTTAAGCTGCACAGCACCAGGCAGTCCAGGTTCTTATAAAAGGCCGTCAGATCGGCGCCGTGTAAGGTTCCCAGCCGCAAGTAATGGTTGCCACTCTGCTGGAACAGCGGCGCCAGCATGGCAGCATACGCTTCTTCCCCCAGACCTGGCGGGCAGGCGTGCAGCACCAAAATCTCGGGAAATGCCTCGGCAATGGCGGGCAGGGCACGCAATAACACCTCAATACCCTTCTCGGCGGCCAACCGGGCGGAGATGCCGATCACTTTGCGGCCGCGGAGTCCGTGGGTGTCAGCAAACGCGGCCGCGTGTTCAGCCGTGCATGGCGTCAACTCCACCGGCGGCGGAATAATGTGCAATTTTTTGCCCGCATAGGTCGAAAGGTACGGGGAGTGGGTGCCGAAATCGCGGGTGTAGGTAACGATGGCGTGCGCCAAGGAACCGGCCATCCGGTTAGCCGTGTGCACAACCGTATCGGCCACGCGGTTAAAAAGGCCGGGCGGGAGTTGTAAATCAGAGTGGTAGGAGATAACAACGGGCTTGCGAAAGATGCGGCCGCGTAACGCCAGACCCGGCGCATCAAATTGGGGCAGATGCAAGTGCATCACATCGGCATTCCAGCCCAGCACCGTGGCATGATGCCCAAACGTGGGCATGATAACCCCCTTGCTAATGTGGAAGGCCACCGGAACCCGCTTCACCTTCACGCCATCCATCATCTCCTCACGCGGCCAATCCTTCTCCGCGTGCGACGTCAGAATCGTCACCTCATGCCCCTGGCGCACCAGCGCCCGGCTCATCCGCTCAACGTAAATGGTCAGACCGCTCACATGCGGTCTGTAGTAGGTTAGGACTTCTAATATTTTCATAAAACAAATTGGTTACTGCTTTTCAACAACGGGTTTGCGACGAAAAGATTGGGCCATGTGGACAACATTCTGCCAGGTGGAGCCAATACCCCGCAGGCCAATCACCCCCAGGATATTCATGGTGATAAAGTTGATGGCGTGGTACAAGAGGGCGAAAGCAAAGGCTTTGTCTTCGGGCTGACCAATGAGGATCATCGTGGCGATGACGGCTCCCTCAAAAACACCCACCTGCCCCGGCGAGGAGGGCGCAGCAATGCCTAGCGCCGCCCCACAGACGGTCACGGCGGCTATGGCCCAGGATGGCTCCAGCCCCACACCCAACATGCCATAATAATAAGCAATAATAATGGGCAACCAGGTCACAACGCTCAAAACCAGCAGAATGGCCCCATCGCGCAGGCGAGTCAGGCTGCTCAGTCCGGCCAACAGGTCGTCAATAACTTTGACCCAGGTTTCAGTTTTGAGGAAGGGGATTTTGTTGAGAATGAAGGTAGCGATTTGGCGGGCACGCGGCCGCATGTTGGCGGCAATAATCATCACCACCACGGCTAACAGGGCAATATAACCCACCACGCGGGCCGCACCCTGTGCCCCTTGTGCCCCTTCCGGCAAATTCTCCACCGAGGCAAAAGCAAACGGGAGTAGCGTCACAATAAAGAGCAAATCCAAAATGCGCTCCATCACCATCGTCGAAACGCCTTGCGCCAGCGTCACCGGCGGCACATTACCAATGAGAACACCCCGCGCCACATCCCCTAACCGGAAGGGCAAAATATTGGTCAACATGTAACCAATGTTTTGGATGTGGAAAATCTGGCTGTAGGGCACAGAATTGTTGAGCATGAACCGCCAACGAATGGCCCGCAAAATGAGGAAACCAATGATGGATAGGGTGGTGATGCCCAAGTAACCGTAGTTGGCGGTACGTAAGGCGGCGACGACATCTTTTATGGGGATAAAGATAAAAATGGCAACCAGGCAGATGATGCTAACCAGGATACCCACGGCTAATTGGATTTTTTGTTGTTTAGTGGCGTTCATGGGGCGGGATTATAACAGTGAACGGGGGATAGGGGATAGTTACCAAGTAATCAGTTTGGCTTTTTGATCTCTGGGTTACTGCTAAGCTGGACTTACTCGGCCTCCGGGGAGAGGGGTAGGCGAGCTGTTCGCTTAACTTTTCCTGCTAGTTCAAGGTTGGCTTATTATTCGCAGGGTGGGGCCGCGCATTTTCGGCCGCCTTACCAAAACGAGCCTTCGCTACCAGTGTCAGTTCCGTTTGTTGGCCTATCACACCCGTCTCACTAATGATCTGCCACGGTTCTAACAGGTTGGGCAAAATGGCGGGGGCTTCTTTACCCAGGTTCTCCAGCAAGGCAATAATCGTACCCAGGTCTTCGGAGTTAATTTTCAGGTTAATATCGGCCATGGAGAAGCGGCCGCGGCTAAAATTACGCACCACCCGGATTTCCCCATTCGGGATGGAATATAGTTCACCGGTAGGGGCACGCATCAGCGTAGCCCGCAATCTTACTTCTTCCACCACCCCTTCCACTGGGCCACCAGCCAGGCCATGCAATTCAATTTTTTCACCCACATCAAACGGGTCTTCAAAGAGCAGGTTAATCCCAGTGAGATAATCACTCACGACCGGTCGCGCCCCAACCCAAACGCGGCACTAAACAAACCCACCATCCAGATGAGGGTATCCGTATTCACAAATAAGGAAAAAGTGAACAGGATAGCCAGCAGAAAAGCGACGAAACCAATCATGCCTGCGACCAAACCATGCAAGGTACGCACCCGCTCAGGCCGTAAGCGGGTGCGCTCAGATGAGAATTGGTTGAGGTTGATGAGGCGGGTGGAAATCCGCAAGGAAATCCGCTGTACAAACCAGGCCAACACAAAGGCCACCAGGATAGAAAGTAGGTTTTGCCAACCCAGGGGGAGTGAAGTGAACCATTCAGACATATTCGCCATTATAACACTGACCCATTGATTTGGGGGTTGCTATCGCTTTCAAGAAAAAGATTTGGTTTGTCGTGACCGCTCCTTAGCGGGCTAGCACCAGCTCGCTAAAGCGGTCACTACAAACCAAGGCCCTATCACAGTCACGATTCAGGATTCATCCCTGACGTTCGTGCCCTGAAATGCCTGAACGATATAACGATGGGAAGGCACACCAAAAAGGAAGTTCTGCCGCAATTTGTGCTCCTGAATGCGGTTGGCGGTCGCGTGCAGTTTCTCGTAAGCGTCGTGCAAAATCAGCCGTGCCCGCGCCCCATCCACCAGCCGAAACAGTTGCCAACAGTGCCCATAAACCCGAAACGGGTCTTCTATCCCTTCCCAGTAGCCCGCTTGCATGTAGGCAAGCGCGGTTTCAGCCAACGCCCGCGCTTCAACCATTGAATCCTGACGCAGATGCAAATAGGCCAGTTCGGCCTGAGTCTCGATGATGAGGCCATCCAGGTGCATGGCCTGCCGTTCCTGGAGCGCCTGTTCTAACCAGGTTTTTGCCTCATCATAACGGCTGAGGGACAGGAGCACGCGGCCGCGTAAGTTCCAGCCGTAATTAAGCATAATCCGCAACCCAATTTCCTGCGCCACCTGCAACGATTGCTCCACCCAGGCCAGGGCCGCAGCCCCATCACCCGCCCACCAGGCCGCATAACCCCGGTTATAAGTCACAATCGCCTCATCCCGGCGATGGGCAACCTCACGGGTGAGGTGCAGGGCTTGCTCAAAATATTGTTGCCCTTGGGCTAACTCCCCATGACGCAAATAGAGATTGCCCAAATTATTGTAGAGGGCGGCCTGCCCCAACAATTCGCCCGTTTCCTGCTTCAAGTGCAAACATTCTTCATAACAGGTTAACGCCTTGTCTGGTTCCCCTAACTCGCTATATACACCCCCCAAATTGAGCAGTGAGATGGAAATATCGTGCCGATCTCCTAACTGGCGGCGTAGAAACAGCGCTTCTTCAATGTAAGCCTGGGCCTCGCGGTAGTTCAGCGAAGCCGTGAGGACATTACCCACGCTGTTCAGGAGTAACGCCTCCAGGCGAAGTTCCTGGGCCTGACGAGCCAACGCCAGGGCCTGCGTAATTTGTTGAAGGCTTTTCATGCTCGCCACTGCGCAATAGACCTTCACCCCATTCATTATAGATTCGGGCTTCTAACGTGGGGAATCCGGCTCCCTGAATCATACCGACCAATTGGGCCACCAGGTCGAGCGCGGCCGCGTAGTTTTTGGTCACCTGCACATAACTTACCTCTAGGAGACGCGCCTCAGCTTGCCGCCACAAACCATCCTCGCCTTGCCAATGGGCCGTCAATTCCAGCAAACGGCTGATATCCTGCCACTGGGCTTCTCGTTCGCCCAACAGGTCATACACCTTTTCCCGTTGCCAGAGCAGGTCGTAGTGAACCGCCTGATCATCCAGCGGGATGAGGGCCAAAGCGCGGCTAAAGTAGGTGATGGCGGCACGATTGGCATACTACGCGGCCGCGTTCTCCCGCTTTGATGGCATAATCACATTCCTGCGCCAACATCTGGGCCTGCCCATAATGGTAAACCAGGTCAGGGTAATAGTTGACCAGATCAGTCGCGTGGACCTGCTCACAAGCCAGAGCCGCCAGCCCATGAAGCTCGCGCAACCGGGAACGGAGTTGCATCTCATAAGCCGCATCCCGCAAAAGGGTGTGCTTAAAGAGATACCGCCATTCGCTCAGGGCCATCCAGATTTGCTCTTGCTCAGCTTCCTGCACATCTGGCAAGACATCCGCCTGTAACATTTGCGACAAAATCCGCACCTCAAACTCCCGGCCCAACACGGCGGCCACTTTGACCACATCTTTGATATGCCCGGCCAACCGATCAATGCGGGCCATGAGGATGGCGTTGATGCTGGTCGGAATGGTGAACGCCGTCGCCTCGACCGTCCAACCCTGGGATGTTAGGGTCAATAACCCGTTTTCCCGAAAGTAGGTCAGCAATTGTTGGGCAAAGAACGGATTGGCCTGGCTTTTTTCCCACAAAACCGTGTGCAAGGTGGGTGTGATAGGTTGGTGTAGGATGGATTCGGCCAGGGTGGTCAACGCGGCCGCGGACAAAACGTTCAGGTCTAGTTCCAGTAAGGGCGTACCGGGAGCCAGGGAAAATTGCGGCCGCGAACCATCATCATAATACCGTGAGGTCAAAACGATCAGGAGCGGCACCGCCTCAACCTGGCGCGTTAGCGTCGTCAACAACTCCTGGGAAGCCTCATCCAGCCAATGGGCATCTTCTATTTCTAGCACCACTGGCCGCCCACGGCTCTCGGCCAGAAGCAGGGTTTTAAGGGCCTGGATGGTGTTGCGATAACGGCCGGGCGCATCGAGGGTTTCGTACAGGGAGCCGGGCCAATGATGGCCCAACAGAGCGCCCAGGATGGATTGGGTACGGCTGAGTTCGGTGCGGAGCGCGGCCGCGTCCGGGTCATCAGGCAACTGAGCCATAACCTGCGCCAATTTGTTGACACAAGCGGCCCGGTTTTCCGCTGGTGTGGCTTCGGGCAGTTGGGCAAAGTAGCGGCGCAACCAATAAACAAACGGACTAAATGCCTGAGGCACAATGGCATCAGCCTGCCCAATGAACCAGCTAACCCGCTCACCACAGGTTTGGTGCAACGTGTAGGTGAGGTGGGATTTGGGCTGATACCTGCTTCGCCATACAAAAAATAATCACCCCGGCAAAACGACCTTCCCACAACGGTTGGGCAAACGTTATTAAGCGGTCTAATTCCTCATCACGCCCAATCATCTGTTGGGTGAAGAATTTATCCACGGTAGCGCACAGCCAACAGCCGGTAGGTCGTAGCTGGTTGGGTAAATCCCTTGTAGACAAATTCCCCCGCCCAGGCAAAACTGAAATCCACCTGTTGCGCCACGGCTTCGGCCACCACAATCTGACCCCAGGTTGCTTCCATAACCTGGCGTGCAGCCAGATTAACGATGCTTCCAGGGCAAGTATATTTGCCACACAGGGCACCAATCATCCCGGCGAAGACCAGACCAAAGGCCGCACCTGCTCGCCATTGCAACCCGGCTACGGGCTGTTGCTCAGACTATCACGCAGGTCGAGAAGAAAATTGAGGGCGCGTTCCTGATCGCGCTCGTGGGCGATAGGCGCACCAAAATACAGAAGCAACACGCCCCCTTGTCGCCAAACTCCACCTCGTTGAAGTGCCACCCCAACGCCGCGCCCCGTGACCCGGCTGATGAACGCATTAAGTTTCGCCACAGGCAAACCCGCCATGAAGGAGATAAACACAATGGCGGCATCACGAAATCTCCTTGACCGATTTGTTCTGGGTGTATGGTGGGGAAAAATGGGGTTGGTGAGTTGAATGGTAGGTGGCCGGTGGCTCGGCGGCGGATATTCCACCAGGCCCAGCAAACGGCTGAACGCTGCATCTTCTGGCAAGGGGGATAGATGGGCGCATCAGCGGTGGCAACCAGGCTCGCAAATGGTAATCAACAATGATGTCGCCGGATTGGGCATAATCTTCAGCCAGGGGAATAGCGCTCAATGCCGCGGCCGCGGAAAGTAGGCTCGTTGGCTCTCTGGCCCCGCCACGCCCCACCACCTTCCCCACCGAGAGGCCCATCCGCACGGCCAGGGTGAACTCGCCAAAGGGGGTGGCCTGCTGTTTTTCTCGTTCGATGAGGTGGTGGATAGAAGGCATCCCCGGCAAAGCCGGTGATAAACCCTTTCTGTTCATAAACCGCCTGGACGATGGGAGGGAAAATTTTATTGAGGATGGTAGAGAGCGTTTCGGCCCCGTCGCGGCCGCGTTGCATAAACGCCTGGGTCATGGCTGTAAAGCCCGACATATCCATGAACAATGTCACCGCATCCAGCGATCCCTCATGCTGTCCAACGGCAAATCGCTCATCAATAAACTGGGGAACTAAATTGAATGGCGCGTTCATCCCATAAAATGTTATTTGTGGAGAAATTCGGAGAGGAGCAAATGGAAATGGTGAACACCATTTTCTCGCTTCACGGAGAAGCGGCCGCGATCATAAGCGCGTGAATGCAACCCTCTCTGTACCGTCTCACAAATCTCAATATCCTCTTTTTGCACCTGATCACTAAAGGCGATGGATTGTTGCATACTCCTAACCCGGCCCCGTGCCTCGCTGCTCAAGTACCATTCAAACACCGTCAACGTCCGCTCTTGATCCAGCGGGATGATGATGTTGATCTGCAAATTGTCGGGTAAAATTGAGCATAACATTGGGAAAGACCCAATAGTACAAAGCCTGGGCTTCCGCGCTTCGGTACGCAGGTAGCGGCGGTCTACATCATGGGTTGGGTTATCACTGGCGGGCCGGGAAACGGCGCGTGCTGGAAAGAGTGGTAACGGAACGTATCTACCCGGTACTCGTCATACTCCAGTTCGCGGAACAACGCCGGGTGGGCAATGGGGATGTGATACCCTTCCAGATAATTGTCTATGTACACCTTCCAGTTGCAGTTGACCAGATAATCGCGCCGTTCGACGAGGGTCGTATGATCAATGTTCAGCCCCGCGGCCGCATTCTCTTGCATATCATCCATAATAATGGTCAAAGGGCAGACAATCAATATCAGGTTTAACAAAAACAAACGGCCGCTTCTACAGCCTGGCTGACCAACCGCCTCTTTGTGCCAGTTTTGCACCTTCCAAACTCCGGCGCATTGAGTAGACTGACCATCCGGGCCATACGTCCAGCCGTGATAGGCACATTGCAAACTTTTGCGGTTGCCTCGCCCTTAGCCACCGGCCCCGCCCGATGTTGACACACGTTAAAGAAGGCGCGTAACTGATTATCTTTGCCTCGGGTAATGACCAGCGGCTCTCCCATCACCTCACAAGTAAAAAGTCGCCGAGTCGAGATACCATCTCTGCGCGCCCCACAGGGTTTTATGGTGCCCCAGAACAGCTTCTCTTTTTCCACTTGTAGATAAGACGCATCCGTATACCAGCCGGGACGGTAATGTCTCTGCCAGGGTCGAGTCATCAGTCGGGGCGTAATCGGTTAATGGCAACATGGTTTGGATTTTTGACAAGGTCAAAGAGGTTTATAGATGTTCAGACAAACATTTGGAATTTAGTTGGTAGTGACCGCTTTGGCAGAGCTAACGTCAGCCCGCTAAAGCGGTCACTACCAACAAAAACTTACTCTCAACAACTCTAGTTCGGTTTGTGCGCCTTTGACGCTCAGGGTTCGCGGACGAAAAAGGTATTCGGCGGAAATGCCCCACTCATCTCGCTACCGCGGACACAACACCAAGTCCCCGTTACACTGCCGTATAAGCAGCCGAGCTGGTAATGCCCGCCAAAGCTGTGCCAATGAGACCAAACATGGCGCCAAAGGTCAACATCTTGCCCCGCTGTTCAGGAACCTGCTCCAGACAACAAAGCCAGGTTGCTGACAATGCGCCAAACTCAAAAGCCAAAACGGGCAGATAAAAGCCGATAAGCAAAGGGACAAACCTGATTGACGACTGGGGTAAAGAAAGAGAAAGCTGATGGCGGCCAGGGCCGTGGCGTAGCCGATGACACTACGCCGTTTTGCCTATTAAAATCACTCAGACTGACGAGTACGCTGGCACATAAATCAGCCACGCCAAATACAGCGGCGACTTGTCCCGGCGCGGCGCGTCCAGCCTCACCCATTCTGGCAGCCAGGTGCCATAATTTGGAGAACACACCAGGGGAGCGAACATAATCCAGCCCACCCCCAACCGAGTACAACAGCCCAGGCCGAACGACGATTCTCGCCTAGCTGCACAAAGTCGGCCAGCGTGGGCGGTTGTGGTCTGTGTCGCGGCCGCGGCCCCCAACCCATCATGCCCCTCTCTGGCGGATGGCAAGGCCCGAAAAACAAACGACATCACCAGCAACACCCCGGCAATGATAAAAACAGCACGCGCCAACTGGTCAGCCCGATAAAGCCACGGCCGCAATAAACCCAAAATTCCGGCCAAGGCCCGGGCGTATTCCATGATGCCCAAACCCCGGGCGCGTTGGTTATAGGGCAGGCGACTGCTCAAATATGCCTGAAGTGCCGGTATAAATGGGAAAGTGCCCATGCCCATCAATATCATCCCCACCAGAGCCAAGCAGCCGACGCTATTCTCTACCACGAAAGCCCGCGGCTGCAAACATTAACAGCCGCATGACCAGTCGGTAGCTGGTACGGTCCATCAACAAACCAAACAGGGGCGACAAAAAGCCCATGTGAGGCTTCAGGCGCTCACCAACCGCCCCATCACGAGGGCGGAAACGTAACCCCGCCGCGATGATGGGGTAAAACGGGAAAAAGAGTTAGATGCCTGTATCGGTGAAGAACCGGGTAAACAGGCCTAAGACGTCAAACGGCGAACG
>JADJUV010000025.1 GCA_016716885.1 Candidatus Trichofilum aggregatum
GACAGCGGTGTTGCAGGTAGCGCATTTCGCGGCGCAATTGGGCCGTATCGCCTCGCTCCCAGCCATCACTGACGATGAGTACAATCGCGCCGCGCCGGAGCATCCGGCGGCCCCAACGCCGGTTGAACTCGGCCAGACTGGCCCCAATGCGTGTGCCACCGGCCCAATCCACCACATGATGGGATGCTTCTTCTAAGGCCAGATCAATGTTTTTCAGGCGCAACTCCTGGGTGATGCGCGTCAGCCGCGTGCCAAAGAGGAAACATTCCACCTCTTTAAAGCTGTGGCTGACGCTGTAAAAAAATTGGAGCAACAGCCGGGCGTATTTTTCCATCGAGCCGCTGATGTCGGCGATGAGGATGAGGGGGCGGGGTTTCTGTTTGCGGCTTTGCCAGGCCAGGCGCAGGGGGACGCCGTTGTATTGCGTCGCCGTGCGGAGTACCTGCCGCAAATGGAGATGCACCCCGTGCCGATCCGGGACGCGACGCCGGGTGAGCCGTTGGGCCACCTGCCAGCGCATCTCTTGAATCAGCTTTTTGACGTTGGCTAACTCTTCCTCGGTCATCTCAGAAAACGCCTTGTTTTGGATCAGTTCCGACGGGCTGTACGTGCCGGAACGGTCGGCAACATCTTGGGGTTTGTCCTGCTGACCGGCCTTTTGGGCCATCAGGGTCATCAGGGGGGGCAGGTCGGCACTGGTTTTGTGGCGGGGAGCACGAGGCATGGTCTGCGGCCGCGACCACACCTCACCTTTCGCCGCCAGCCAGAACCGGTTGAACAGCACCGTAAACAGGGCCAGATGTTCCTGCCGCCGTACCAGCATGGCCCGCGCCGTGTGGTACACCTGCTCCCGGTCGCCCACATCCACCCACGTCAACGCCTGCGCCAACTCCATACTCTGCTCCGGCGACACCGGCAGTCCGGCCCGACGTAGGAGGCGGGGGAAGAGGAGGAGGTTGGAGAGGAAGAGGTCGGGGGGATTCATGGAACTTGTAGGAATCGGGACTTTGGAACTCTGCCAGTCTCTCAGTCTCTCAGTCTCTCCATCTCCTCATCCACCACGCGGCCGCGTACCTTGTCCACGTCGTCCTGGTATTTGAGGATGATACCGAGGGTGTAGTTGATCGCGGCCGCGTCCAACTCTTCCTTCTGCAAATGGCCCAACGCCTCGGCCCAATCCAACGTTTCGGCGATGCCGGGTAGTTTGTACAACTCCTTTTGCCGTAGCGATTGCACAAACGCCACCACCTGTTCCGCCAGCCGGGGGCCGATGTGCGGCAGTTTCAGGCGCACAATTTCTAGCTCCTTCTCGCGGGTGGGGTACTCAATCCAGTGGTAGACACACCGCCGTTTCAGGGCGTCGTGGATTTCACGGGTACGGTTCGAGGTGATGATGACGATAGGGCGATGTTCGGCGCGGAGTGTGCCGATTTCGGGGATGGTGATTTGAAAATCGGAGAGCAGTTCGAGCAGGAAACTCTCAAACTCCTCATCGGCGCGGTCAAGTTCGTCAATGAGCAGGACGGGGGTCTGGTGATGGCTGGTGGTGATGGCCTGGAGTAGCGGCCGCTTCAGCAAAAACTTCTCGGTAAAAATATCATCCGTTTCCGGTTCGTGGCCGTTACTGCGAAGCTGGCGGGCCTGGATTTCCAGCAGTTGCCGGGGGTAGTTCCATTCATACACCGCCTGGCTGATGTCCAGCCCTTCGTAACATTGCAGGCGGATGAGCGGCGTCTGGTAGGCCCGGCTCAGCACTTTGGCGATTTCCGTCTTGCCGACACCCGGTTCCCCTTCGAGGAAAATCGCTTTGCCCATTTTCAGGGCCAGAAACAGGCTCGTGCTAAGGCCGACATCGGCGATGTATTGGTGTTGGGCGAGGGTGGATTGGGTCGCGGCTACGGAATTGAACATGCGAACCTGTGTTGAGGCTAGATTGGTTCAGGCTTTGAGGATGGGAGACTGAGAGACTAAGAGATTGAGAGACTAAGGACTGCTCACTATCTTGTTCTTTCTGTCGCCGTACCGCGCATAAATTGAACCAATCACAATGGGTGTTTCTGATGGGCAAACGAGAAATGCACCTGGATCGTAAAGCAATCAAGGCGTCAACAAAAGCACAAGTGGGTCAAATTGGTTGAACCAGGTGGGTCAGGTTTTGGGGGGAACTCAGGGGAACTCGTAGGAACTGTGGGAACTCGGTTGGTTGGGTGAGTGTTTCTAGTTACATTTTCTTTGGAGAGTAACAGGTGTCAATTGCTTGTTCACTGGCGAGTAGTTGGCTCCAGCTTTCATCCATCTCGCGCGACACGCCAGCCTTATCACTGCCATTTTCACCAGCAATATTTATCTTCCAGGTCCGTTCCCATTTCGGTTCGCCAAACAGGGACAAAGGACCATCTCATCATGAGCAGTTTTTACTAGGTAGCGTAACCAGGGTTTGGCCCAGTTTGAGTCCAGCAATCAATAGAAGGGCAAAAATAATAGCCCCGCTAGATAGTGTTGCTGTTGCCTCAAGTATTTCCTCACCTCTGAAACCTGCGAGATAAAAGAATGGCGGCGAGATAATGACAAGGCTCAAAGGCCACCCATAAATTCCTTTCCACCATAGTACGGGTGGCAGTCGTGGGGCAACAAATATTCGTTTGAGACGACCGATTCTAAAAAGAATCCAGGGGAGATAAATCGGGCTACTTATTAGGAAGACAACAAGTGTAACAAGTAACCAGTTTGTCCAATTCATTCTCTTTTAAGGCGTTTTGGGTGACGAACAGGGTTTCGGTGGTGAGTTGCAGGTCGAGGAAGATGGTAGACTGGATGGTTTCGCCGGGGGCAAATTCACCCAGCAGGGCATATTCGCGGCCGCGTTCCGGCAAAAAATAATCCGTAATCGTGCGTGTCTTGGGGTTCGCCAGCCAGTATTCCTTCATCCTACACCAGTCCTCGCCTCACCGCTTCCGCGGCCGCTTGCGCCCGCGTCTGCACCCCCAATTCGGCAAAAATCTGGCGCACCTTCCGTTTGACCGTGGCATCACTCATAAACATCACCTGGGCGATGTCGCCGTTGCTGGCGCCCTCGGCCAGCAGGCGCAGGATTTGACGCTCCTCTACATCCAGGGCGAGTGTGTCTTTGGGGCGTGTTACCGGCTGACCTAACGCCCGTTGAATGACCTGCTCCGTCACCTGGGGGCTAAAGGCCCGTTCCCCCCGGTGGACGGCCTGAATCGCATTCACCAGCATCTCATCCGACACGTTTTTGAGGATAAACCCCAACGCCCCCACCCGCAGAGCTTCCATGATGTACTCCTCATCATCATACGAGGTGAGCATAAGTACTTGGGCGGTGGGAACTTGTTGCCGAATCTGGCGCAGAACATCCAGCCCCGATTCACCCGGCAGGCTGATGTCCAGCAAGGTCACATCCGGCGGAGCGTCCTGGAAATAGGCCAACGCCTGTTTGCCATTCTCCGCCTCACCCACCAGTTGAAACTCCGGGTAGTTGGAGAGCAAACTACGGATGCCCTGCCGCACAATAGGATGGTCGTCTACGACTAAAACGGTGATGGAAGTCATAGGGTTATGGGGGCAAATAATTAATCGGTGAATGGTTGAATGGGTGAATTGTTAATGAAGTCCGAAATCGCCTCATTAACAATTCACCAATTCACCAAATTCAACAATTAATTATTCTCTTCTTCTGACACCTGGGTAATGGGCACAAGCAACTCAACATGGGTGCCGTGTGCCAGTTGGGACTGGATGGTAACGCGGCCGCCTAAACTTTCGGCTCGTTCCTTCATGCCAATCAGCCCCAGGTGGCCGTTGCTGTTCTGGTAAATGCCGGCCATATCAAACCCCCGCCCATCGTCAATGACGGTGAGTTTGAGGGTGTGGGGGGCAAAAGCGAGAACCACTTCGACATCGGTCGCGGCCGCGTGAACACTCACATTATGCAACGATTCCTGGAGCAGGCGAAACACGGCAATTTCTACCTTCGCGGGCAGGCGGGCCGGTTCCCCAAACACCGCCACCCGGCAAGGAACCCCGTTGAACCCTTCAAACTGCTCGGCCAGGCGGCGAATGGCCGGGGCCAAACCGAGGGCGTCCAGGGTTGGCGGCCGCAAATCATAAATCACCCGCTTAATCTCCGCTTCCACCTGGCGCAAAATATTCTGCACCGATTCCAGCGACTCATCCGCCCGCATCCACTCCGCCCGATCTAGCCGTTGCCGCGACGACTTAAGCTCCAGCATAGCCCCGATGAGCAACTGATTGATGCCATCGTGCATATCTTGGGCAATTCGTTGCCGCTCCATCTCCTGCACATTCATCGTTTCTGTGAGCAAACGCTGCAACTGAGCCGCTTTCTGGGCCAGATCATCCCTGGCCTGCTCCAACTGCCAGGTGCGCCGGGCTACCTTTTGCTCCAGCGCTTCATTGGTAGCCTGCAACTGCTCGTAAAGTTGGGCATTGCGGATAACAATGGCTACCTGGGCCGCATAGGTCAGGAGTAACTGCTCATGTTCATCCTCATAAGCGTCGGGCCGGTTCGCCACACCTATCATACCCATCGGTTCGTCGCGGATGCACAGGGGCACGCCCAAAAATGTGCCCACCGGTGGATGTCCTTTGGGTTGGCCCACTCGCTGGGGGTCGGTCATGGCATCCAGGGAACGGATGGGTCGGTTCTCAATAACCACCCGGGCGAAAATATTGGGACGTAAAGGGATGAGGCGATTGTGTTCGTAGAAGGGCAGGCTGGGGTGAAAACCTTGAATGGCGACCACGTCCAGCGCTTTGTCATTGGCGGTAGTCAGGCCAATGAAGCCAAATTGGGAGCCGGTGAGTTCCAGGCAGTGGCGCAGGGCCGTCGCCAGTACCGTGTCCAGGCTACGCAGGGCGGAAAGTTCAACGGCCATCTGATAAAGAGCCTGCAAACGCTCAAACGGTTCGGTTTGCAGAGGATCGGGGGGTGTCAGGGTTAGCATTCCCTGATTGTAAGGAGTGGATGGTAATTGTCAACGTGTTGCCAGCAAGCGGGTGTGCGCCAAATTTATGGCTGACTACAAGAGTGGAGAAGAATGAGGTGTCAGCCATTCTCAATTTGAGACCATGCGTAGGGGCGGCACAGGGGGGCCAGGATTTAGCCAGAACAGGAAGCCTAACTACAGTTCGTGGCGTACCTACCCACCTGTCTCGCCCTCTTGTGAGCCGTCGTGGTAAGAGGGCGAGACGACGCGGAAAGATCGTGGCCCGGTTCATCCGCATTGAACCCGCATCGTCCCGCCCCTACCCTTGTTGGATGACAAATTGAGAGTTGCTGATGAGGTGTATAATTACCTGCACATTCCGTCCTAACCTGGATAAGCCTGAACCAAAGCGGTTTTGCCACGAATTAACACGAGTTAGGACGAATGAGAAAAAGATAATTCGTGCCAATTCGTGAAGTTCGTGGCAGATATCCTTGTTTTCTGCACAAGAAATTGACTTGTAACCTGCTACTCGACTTTGGCAAAAATGAGAACGACCTCTGGAAATCCTCTCGTTGTTTAATCTCTTCGTCTCCAGAGGTGAAATTAAAAACGCCAAACTCCAGTAAAATAGTAAAAAACACGGGTCCCATGATTACTTTAATACGGTGGGTTACGTTTTATGCGGAATCGTTGACCGGGGGATTATTCCTCTGGTTGGGTCTTTATATTCTTTCGCGAGGTTTTCCGCTGGCTCGTGGGGCTGAAAAACGTTGGTGGTGGCGGCACGGGACTTTTGCGGCGGGATTAAGTTTTGTCCTGGCAGCCTGGTTTATTTTTGGGATTGCCCTGCGTTCGATTGTGGTTGATCAGGATGAGTATGTCTTGTGGTTACGCTTAACCTGGTGGCCGGTGCCTCTGGCTTTGGTGTTGTGGTTGCGAGCCGTATGGCTTATTCCGGCGAAGGGTAAACCGGCGGAATTGTCTGATGGGGAGCGCTGGGTGTTGTGGGGCGGGCTGACCGCGGCCGCGCTGCTGGCCCTTTCTCAGTTTCACCGCCAACACGGTTTTCCGTTATCAAGATGTTGTCGCTACCGCGGCCGCGTGGACTGATTATTATCACATCCCCCCTAACACACCTCCCTATTACCTGTTTATTGCCTTCCTGCTCCTGATTCTCTTCAGCACCGCCCTCTCCCTATATCAGCGTTACCGTTCCAGCCCTCCGGGTTCCCCGGCCCAACGCGAATTTCGATTGCTGACATGGGGCACGCTACTTTTCATTGTTGGCGCAACCATTGGTGTAGCTGATTCCCTGTTGGGGCAAAACGCCTGGCAAGAACATGTGGGGTACGCCATTGCGGCCGCGGGCATTCTGTTCCTGGGGCGTGGTGTCTTGCGCTACAATGCCCTCATTGATCAGAAGATCATTCAACAGGATTTTGGACGCTCTTTACGGGGGGCGTTGGCGAGTTCCCTACTCTTTCTCCTCATATTCAACGTCGCTTTTGCGGTTACGGACAATCCGCTTCCCCCATTGGTTGTGCCGCTCTTAATCTATGTGCCCATTTTTATTACCACTCCCTTACGATGGTTCATCAGCCTGATGGATCAATGGTTGTTACCTGCCTGGCAAGCCCAGTTCATGTGGCGGCTGACCGAAGTGCGTCAACAGGTGCTCACATCGCCTAATAAGCAAGAAGCTTTGCAACTGGCCATGGAACAGTTACGCCAGAGCACGCAGGAAGCGCAATTGGGCCAGATTCAGGAAATGATTGGGGCTGAGGTAGCAGCTATTTTCCGCCACAGCGGTTTTAAGCAGGAATCTGTGCTAACCAAGAGCCAATTGTTTGAGTTAAGTCAGGTTGAACAAGCCCTGAACGCATATTGTCAGGAGCATAACCTGGTGATGGGCTTGCTGACTAATCGGGAGAAGTCTCGTTTTTTGCAAGGGTTCTTGTCCCATTTCATGCACCAGCATCTTAGGCCATCCGCCCGCCATGCCGACCGTCACCCGATTGATGACCACGAAATTGAATATTTGCTCCTCTACAAAAGCTACGTTGAAGGCAAGATACGAATGGAAGTCATTCACGAAATAGAGGCTGAGACGGGTTTTCGCCTGGCGGGGAGTGGAACTGGCGGCCGCGTTTATGCTCAATTTTTGCAGAATGGTCGGCAACGCCTGGCCGAACTTCTATGGCATGAGGAACTCCGTTTTTACAACAGTTAACCTCAATTTACCCCCCTTCCACCATCCATCATCTAAAGAGAAACTCCCTTTATCACCTATTGACCCCCTGTAGACAACATTGGGACAACATTTGTGGTTGTATTGGACAGCTTTTCGCTCTATGAAAGGGAGTGTTCCTGTTGCGACCTTGCCTGATGATAAGGAGAAATGAAATGCGTCTATTGAGGTATTGGTACATTTTGTTGGTTGTGGCTGTGGTTATACCCTGTTTAGTCTGGGCGTTTGTCTGGTTTTTGCGCTATTTTCTTGGCCCCGATCTGTGGTTTGCGTTTGGCTATCTTTACTTCCTGTTGAGCTTGGGAATGAGTTCCAGTTTGTTGTCTTATGGGGCTAAAGCGCTTGTCTATGGGGGAATTGGCCTGGGTTTGTGGCTTTGGTTGCGGCAAGATGGTCGGTTCGCGGCCGCGCAGGAGCAAGCGCAGATGCAACCCTTGCGGATTTTGGTCTTGGGCCAGGGTGATACCAGTCTGGAACACCAGTTAATCAAGAAAATGGAGCAAGCTCTACCCGAATGTCATCTAACCTATTTTGACCTGACCGCGGCCGCGGTTGAAGGTTCTCTCCCTGTCAGCCAACAGTTTGTCGGCATAGACCTGATCATCGGTCGCTGGCCGTTGACCTTGGCCGGGAAAGAGGCTATGCCCCTTACCGACGAAGTAACAGCACTCCTCGTCAGTAGCTCTGCACCCAGAATTATCATCCCCCATCAAGTTTCTGGTTCGGACTGGGCGGGACTGATGAATGATAGTGACAATATGGTGATTGAATCTGTTGTAGATAAAGTGAAAAAGTTGTCGCTTCGCCAGGCTGCGTATGAATAAAAAAGTGTCGAAAATGGTTTCTTCAGTAGCTGATTTGTTGGCCGTCATTAGTTGTTTGTGGGGCATGGCAGGGGTGTGTGGTCTGGCATGTGGTCTTAGCTTTGTGGGATTAGAACCCATATTCGTTATTGGTCTCTATGTAGGATTGCCCTCTTTTGCAATTGGCATTCTGGCGCTTATTGCTGGTCTTTTGACATACCAGGCGGGAAAGCCACAAACGCAACTAAAGATGGCGATTATCGGGTTATTCTGCGGGGCATTAGAGATTGCGGCCGCATTTGCGCTCATCACCTATTTCACCTATTTATTCACTTCAATTCATTAGTCATCGTTCGTTTTTAACTTAGCGATTTTTAGATTGCGGCAGTCTTCAAGACTGCCGCAATCTAGCGAACTTATTCACGAACGACTACTTAGTTGTTGGGTTATCCATCAGGCCATTTGTTGTTGTGGCTTTGGATGTCTCATTCGTGAGGTACGGATATTATGAACCTACACTTACACTGGAAAGAGCAAGTACCGAATGGGCTGACGCTGAGCCGGTTGGTGTTGACGCCGGGGTTGCTGGTTTGGCTGTGGGTGGATAATCCCAGACTGTTTCTGCTTTACGGGCTGGCTTTGGTGCTGACGGATGTGTTGGATGGGGTGTTGGCGCGGACGTGGGGCGTGATGACGGATCGCGGCCGCGACCTGGACGGCAAAGCGGATATGGTTTTTCACACTACCTTTTATGGGGGAGCGGTCTGGTTCTTGTGGGATGAGATCGCGGCCGCTTGGCCCATCGTCTTCTTGCCCATTCTGCTCTTTGCCCTGCTCCAGCCCCTCGGCTACCTGCTCACCGGCAAACCGCGCCAGATTCACCTCATCAGCAAAAAATCACCTCAATCGCCTTTGTCCTCTGGATCAGCACCTCGCTCTGGTCACAATTTAACTACCCGTTCCTGATGCTCTTCAATGCGTTGACCCTGGCTGTATTTATTGAGGAGATAACCCTCTATTTGATTTTACGGACAAGAATTGATGAGAACCTGGTTTCAATTCTTCAACTAAGGAGGCGATTTTGAAAAATAAAATAGCTTATCATTGGTTCATTGGTTTGGTTTTTGGGTTAGCGTTAGCGGTTGGGGCCTATTTTAGACAGTCAGCACAGGCTCACGAAGGGCATACGGTTGACTTGATTTACTTTTTGGCTGAAAGTGACCCGGAGGGAGTGCGATTGGAATGGAGAACTGCCTCGGAGCATGACATTGCCGGTTTTCGGGTGAAAAGAGCAACTCAGCCGGATGGCCCTTATGAAACCATTGATGTTGTTTGGAATGGTCAAACGGTTAATATCATTCCGGCGATGGCAACATTCCCTGAAACTGGGGAACTGTATGAGGTGTGGGATGTCGCGGCCGCAGGTGGACAAACGTATTGGTACAAACTGGCAGTGCTTGAATTTAGCGGAATCGAAGTGTTGTTTGGCCCTGTTTCAACTGTTGGTGGTTACAGCCCAAGAATCTATCTACCGCTTTTATTGACTTCATACTAACTCAGACAAGCTGGAGAGCTAGAAGGAGAATGCATGGCTTTACGCCTATCTCTTGCTCCAACCTCTCGCTCTAGCTCCCCTTAGATCAGCCCTAGTTCTCGTGCCTTAAGGGCCGCCTGCGTGCGATCCCGCACCCCTAGTTTGCCCAAAATATTGGTGATGTGGTTTTTGACTGTGCCCTCGGTGATGTAAAGGGCGTTGGCGATTTCCCGATTGCTGGCTCCTTGTGACAGGTGGCGCAAAATCTCTAACTCACGCTCAGAGAGGGGTTCTAGCAGTGGGGTGGACGTTGGCGTGGTTGCGCCGGAAGATGGCGAAGAGGTGTCGCCGAGCCGGTAAAATTCGGCTACCAGGCGGGTAGCCACCGAGGGATGCAGGAAGGACTCACCGCGAGCGGTGGTGCGGATGGCCTCAACCAGCCGGGTTGAAGGCACGTCTTTGAGCAGATAGCCCACGGCTCCGGCGCGTAACCCTTCAAAAACATGTTCGTCGTCGTCGAAGGTGGTGAGGACGATGACCTGGATGTGGGGATAGGCCGCCCGCAGGCGCCGGGTCGCGGCCGCGCCGTCTAACACCGGCATCCGCAAATCCATCAACACCACATCCGGTTGCAGGGCCGCCGCCTGGGTCAGCGCTTCTTCCCCATTCCCGGCCTCACCCACCACCTGCACATCAGGGTAAACCGAGAGCAATGTGCTCAACCCTTCTCGGAAGAGGGCCTGATCATCAACTAGAAGTACACGAATCATTGATTGTCCTCACTCGTGGTGCATGGTGTATGGTGCGTGGTGCATAGAACCTGTTAACTTGTTTGTCATTGGTTACTGGTTACTGTTCACGGCCCTCGCTCTTCTCTACGGGTAACGACACGACCAGCCGGAACCCTTTGCCGGGTGTGGTTTCTGTCCGGACATGCCCGCCTAACAGAGAGACCCGTTCCTGGATGCCGATGAGACCAAAGCCGTTGTGAGTGCTCGCGGCCGCGCCAATGCCATTATCGGCTACCGTTAATTTGATCCACTCCGACCCATAATCCAGCCCCACATCCACCCGAGAAGCCAGAGCGTGTTTGCGCACATTGGTCAGCCCCTCTTGTACGGCCCGGTAGAGGGTCATCTGTACCTCATGGGGTAGGGGGAGAATGTTACCCGTGACTTGCCACGCGGCCGCGAGGCCCGCTTCCCGGCACCCTTCTATCAGCTCACCAATCACATCCGTCAGAGAACGATTATCCAGCGGCGATTCCCGCAACGCTTTCACCGACCGGCGTACCTCATGCAAACCATCCTGGGTCAGTTGTTGGGCTTTCTGCAACGCCCCCAACCCCTTCTCCCTGTCCTTATCTATTACCGCCTGAGCCGCGCCAAGTTGAACATTAATCACCGTCAGATAATGTCCCAGGCTATCATGAATATCGCGTGCCAGCCGATTGCGCTCCTTCGTTGTAGCTAACTCCTCAACCTGCGCCGCATACAGCCGGAGTTTCTGATTGGCTTCATTCAACGCCGTTGCCAACCGCTCCATATTTTCCCGTGCCGCTCGTTCCCGCTGTGCCATGCGGGTAAACACATTGACAAACAAAATAGCCGGTATCAAAGAAAACACCGTGTCGGCAGCTACTTCCCAGCCAAAAATTTGCGTGGTTGGCCAGACAAACGTGATCACGGCTAATAGCGAAACGATGGCATTCCAAAATTTAGGGTGGGGCGAAATTTCCAGGCTTTGTGACACCACCGGCAACACAATTAGCCAGGTCATGCCAAAATTCTGATCTTGCATGGACACAAAGTTAATAACCGTTGCCAGAATCAATGCTGTCGGAAAATAGACGCCGGTAAGCCAGCCAGAAGGGGATTCATCGCCAAGAAATAGGGCCGCCCAAACGTTTATCAGCAGAAAAAGAGCGCCTAATATCAGGAGTAAGCTCAGGGTTCCCGAACGATGCTCACCACGAGCAAGGCTCACGACAAATACTGAAACGACCAGCACCAGCATGGCCGTCAGCCCCCCTTTTTCCCGCTCTATCCGTTGCACTAAACTCATCTTATTTATTCCGCCTTATAGGCCTGTACAGCTTGGCGTAAGTAGGTTGTATGTGTACCTGTATCGGTTTGTCGCCGGAAACCCCCACCCCCCAACCCCGCCCCCTAGGGCGGGGAACTTTCTAAAGTGCCGGTTTTCGAGCGGCGGCTCGAAAACCAGCACCTTGATATTCCCCTTCCCCGGGAAGGGGGTTAGGGGGATGGGTCTTCCGACTCAATCTCCGAAGGGCTTAGATAAAGTTGGTCGGGTCTCTCGTCTCCGTGCCGTAGGTTATTTAATCCTTGATCCTAAGTTAAAACCAACACGACTGACCCCAAAATGTTTCACAGGATCCGCCGGGCAATAATTTCCTTCATAATTTCCGTCGTGCCCCCACCAATGGTGAGGATACGATTATCCCGGTATAGCCGTTCCACCAGATATTCCCGCATAAAGCCGTAGCCACCAAAAATTTGCACGGCTTCATAAGTCACTTTGTTGCTCACTTCGCAGGCAAAATTCTTGGCCATCGAAACTTCTTTCACCTGGTCTACGCCAGCACTCATTTTGGCCGCCACCCGGTAGGTAAACTCCCGACTAACTTCCACCTGAGTCGCCATATCGGCTAATTTGTGGCGCGTCACCTGAAAACCCGTTAAGGATTTGCCAAAGGCTTCCCGCTCCTGGGCATAACGCAGCGCCTCATTCAGGGCCATTTCGGCCGTCATGTTGGCTATCACCGCCAGTTGCAACCGTTCGCGCTGGAAGTTGGCCATGATGGCGTAAAAACCCATGTTTTCTGGGCCAATGAGGTTTTCGGGGGGTACCTGGCAATCGCTGAAGAATAGTTGAGCCGTATCAGACGCCCACCAGCCCATCTTGCGCAGGGGTTGAGACACAGAAAAACCGGGCGTATCTCGTTCGATGACCAGCAGGCTGATGCCCTGAGCGCCAGGGCCGCCCGTGCGCACGGCCACTGTGACCTGATCGGCCCGGTAACCACTGGTGATGAAGGTTTTACTGCCATTAACCACATAGTGATCACCAGCCTGGACAGCCGTCGTCTGTAAGCTGGCTACATCAGACCCACCGCCCGGCTCGGTGACAGCCAGGGCGGCAATTTTTTGTCCGGCCAGGACGGGGGGAACAAACCGCTCTTTTTGAGCGGCTGTGCCCAGAAGGATAATGGGGGGTAGGGCGATGTGCAGTGAGCCTAATCCCGCCACGACACCGGCGGAACCGCCGCGCATGAGTTCTTCCCACACGGCAATCTGGGCGAAGAGGTCGCCAGGGGAGCCACCTAGCTCTTCAGGATAACCGAGGCCGAGAATCCCGACCGCGGCCGCGTCCTCATACAATTTTCGCGGAAAAGCCCCTGCCTCTTCCCACTCATCCACAAACGGCTTGATCGCCTTGGTGACAAACCGCCGGGTGGTCTGCCGGATCATCTCATGTTCAGCGGTGAAATATTCCTGGAAGCTCATTTTATTGTTGGTCTTCTCCAGCCATTGGAGAATGTGGTCGGCGACGGACTGCCAGCCAGATTCCAGCATCATATCATGGGCCATGTCGGCGAATATTTTGGCCCCGGTGCCATAAGCACGAGCCGTCGCGGCAACTTCCTGGGGCGAAAACAGCGTGTCGTCAGCCGCCCCAAGCACTAACATAGGTACGCGGCTAACTTTCTTCTGTTTGACCAGATCAAGGGCTGTGTAATCCAGGAAACCCATATAGGACTCATCCTGGAGCCGCTGTTGATAAGCCACGACCTGCTCTTCGGGCATAGTGGGGGAGAAAAAATGGGTGCGGGCCAGTTCAGGGGTAGCGACCAGGGGGTATAGGCTGAGTTTGAGGTTGGCTTTGAGAAAGGGGATGGGGTGATGGCGGAGCACTTTGAAGACGGTTTTGAGGGTTCCGGTGGGGGGAATAGAAGCGAGTAGGACTGCGGCTGCGGCCGCGTACTTTTCCAAATATTTCTGCGTCACAAACCCACCCATCGAATGGCCAATGAGTACCGGTGGGGCGGGTAGCTGGGCTACCACATGGGCCACATCATCCACATACTCCCGTATGCGTGTCCAGCGCAGGCGTTCCTGGCCGGGGCTGTTGCCATGCCCACGCAGGCTCAGGGCATAACTGGCATACCCATGTTGGGCAAAATAAGGCAGAAAATGTTCATCCCAGCACCAGGCTCCATGCCAGGCGCCATGAATAAACAAGAGGGGTGTCGGTTTGGCGATACCTTCGGGTTGGCGGTTAATGAGTTCGAGCATGATGTTCTCCGAGGGGAGTTTTAACCGGCTTTATCAGAGGAGTGGAGACTTTAGTCGGAACGTCTACCGGCTAAAGCCGCGACTCCGAATTTTTGGGTCTACCGGCTAAAGCCGCGACTCCAAAATCAGCCTGAGCCGTTTTCTTCAGCATAACGCATCCAGGTGGGAGAGGATACGTTCCGGGTTTTTGAGCCGTTGGGCGGCGGTGCGGGTTTCGGCAATGGCCTGGGTGATGGGTTGGCCTAGTTGGGCCAGCAGGCGGCAAATCTCCAGACGACATTGACATTCGGTAGCCAGTTGGCCGGTGTTCACCAGTTCTAACAGTTGTTGTTGGCGTAGTTCCAGGGCGCGGGCTGGTTCGTTAAGGCGAAGGTGGAAAGCACAGAGAGCGTCGTAATAATCCGTGGGGGGTTTGCCGGGCCAGCGCTCGGCCTGGTTGATAGCCTGCCGGGCGAACCGTTTGGCTTTGGGGGATTTCGTCCTGGTACGCGGCCGCGCACGCCTGCCAGGCCGCATAAATAAACCGGTGCGCCGTCCACGACCAATAACTTCGTTCAATGGCCTTCATGCCCAGATTGGCATATTCCGCCAGCTTGCCCCACTCCTTCAGCTTAAAAACAACCGCACATAGCCCCAGATACACATTGATCCGGTAATCATCTTTGTCATCTTCGGCCCGCGTTTCCAGACGCGCCATCCGGTTTAATTCAATCGAGAGAGCCTTGTCCGCGTTGCCTTTTTTCAATTCAAACTGGGCACGTTTGCCCAAGAGGCAATGATAACATTCCACTTTGGGGCTGACTTCCTGCTCCATATAGCTGAGCGCCTGCTCGATTTGCGGCGCATACCCCAACGGATCGATGCCCATGTAGGCGCGAATCAAATCCTCATGCACGCAGATACGTTGGGGGCAATCACGCATGGCCGGTTTGCGGGCGGTTACAGTGGCCTGGATGGCTTTATCCAGAGCCTGACTGTATTCGCCCTTGTCGGCCATCAGGGTGAGCAGGTGCAAATGGGTGAAACAGAGTTCCCACCACGGTTCAGCCAGGCGGCGAGCCAGGGTTAACCCTTCGTCCAGCAAACTGAGTTGCCAGTTGGGGTCTACATCCTCAGCCCGATTAGCGGCGAAGAACAGTTCAACCAGGTGTAAACGCTCCAAATCCTGGGCGTCATACGCCTGTCGGTGATAATCGTCAACCCATTGCCAGATGCTCATAAGTTTCGAGTTTTGAGTTTCGAGTGATGAAGTGCTGAGTCTCTCAGTCTCCAGTCTCTTAGTCTCTCCCCTACAACAATCCAGTCCGATGATTGAAGTCCTCAATGAGGCGGTCAATTTCGGCGGTGCGGCCGCGTAAACTTGTCCAATACGCTTCATCATACCACTGGGCCTGGATTTCCTCAAAGGTGCGCCCTTGTTGTTCCACCCAGGTGTAATATTTGAGGTTGTGAATCCGTTTGCGATCCTGGTAGCTGAGTTCCTGCATATTGTCGGTGGTTGTGCCTAGCATATAGCGATGGAAGGCCGCGGCCGCATCCAATTCCGTAAAGTCTCCCTTCTTCCGTGCGTAACTCCTGCACCCGGCTCCGGTACATCTCCATGGAGTCCGTCGCCACCGTCAGCAACACATCCCGCTCCGTCATCTCATAATATTTCGCCATTTTGATAGCCGAGAGTACGTTGGCAATGCCGGAGATACCCAGGCTGGGCAATTGTTGGATGAGGTCGGGAGAAACCCCTTGTTTGTGCAGATATTCCTGCCCTGTTTCTTCGTTGAAGAGGCGCATCAGCCCCATCGCGGCCGCGTCGTCAATCGCCACCACCATGTCCGTATTCTTAACGTTGTGAATCCAGGGCACATGTTTGTCGCCAATCCCCTCGATGCGGTGCGCCCCAAAACCATTGTTGAGGAGCGTGGGGCATTGCAGGGCTTCGCTGGCGGTGATCAGACTGCCCGGATATTGCTCCTTCAGATAATCCCCGGCGGCAATTGTCCCGGCCGAGCCAGTGGTCAGAGCGACGCCCCGGTACCGATCTTGTGGCCCCATCGCCTGATTCAGGACTTCCTGCATGGCTCGCCCGGTCACTTCAAAATGCCACAAATAGTTGCCAAACTCCTCAAACTGATTAAAGATGACCAGGTCTTGACCGGAACGACGTAGCTCCCAACATTTGTCGAAAATTTCTTTGACGTTGCTTTCCGTGCCGGGGGTTTTGATGATTTCGCCCGCGACCTGTTCCAACCAGGCGAACCGCTCGCGGCTCATTCCTTCGGGCAGGATAGCGATGGATTCACAACCGAGCAGGTTGGAATCATAGGCCCCGCCCCGGCAGTAATTACCGGTGGAAGGCCAGACCGCTTTCTGGCTGGTGGGATCAAATTGGCCGGTGACGAGCCGGGGAACCAGGCAACCAAAAGCGGCCCCAACTTTGTGTGCCCCGGTGGGGAACCATTGGCCCAGTAAAACTAAAATGCGGGCCGGTATACCGGAGAGCGCGGACGGAATTTCCATATAGTTAGCCCCGCCAAAACCGCCCCCGAAGGCCGTGGGCTGGTTGTGCCAGGTTATGCGGAACAGGTTGAGGGGATTCAAATCCCACAGTCCCACATCGCGCAGTTTTTCCTGGACGGCCTGGGGAATGAGGCTGGGGTTAATCATCTGTTGGAAGGTGGGGATAATAATGTGCCGTTCGCGGCCGCGTTGTATGGCGCGTTCCAGAGCGGCTTCATCATAAATGGTCAGGTCTATCATGGGGACTCCTTATCGTGGGACTTTAGGAATTTACGATTGACGATTGACGATTGGCAGATGTGCCCTTAATCGTCAATCTAAAATCGTAAATCGTCAATCAAATAGTTGTTGGACGGCGGCCAGGGTGGGGGGAATGGTTTGCGGCCGCGTGCCCACCGCTTCTACCCCCTTCATGGCACTGGCGATGTCTTTCAGCCCATTACCGGTGTTGAGGACAACGATGCGTTCTGCGGGGGAGACCAGGTTGTGGGCCACCGCCTGGACTAAACCGGCGTATGCGGCCGCGCCCGCTGGTTCCGCAAACACCCCACAGCCTCGCGCCAGGGCCGGAATGGCCGCCAAAATTTCCTCATCCGACACCGTGACAAAGGCCCCGCCCGTCTCTTTGACCGCAGCCATGGCCTTCAGCCGGTCACGCGGCAGACCGGCGCTGATGCTATCGGCGACGGTGCTGGCCCGGATGGGCGTTTTGGTGAGGACATCTTCGCCCTGTGCCCAGGCTTCGGCCAGGTAGTTACTGCCTTCAGCCTGTACCCCAATCAGCCGGGGCATCCGCACAATCCAGCCCAGGGCCAACAAATCCTTCAGCCCCTTGTGCAAACCCCCGATGATACAGCCATCGCCAACGCTCACCAGAATAACATCCGGGGCCTGCCAGCCCAATTGTTCGCAGATTTCATAACTGGCCGTCTTTTTGCCCTCGGTCATGTACGGGTTGTAGCCAGTGTTGCGGTTGTACCAGCCGTAATGGTCGGCCGCTTGTAGACAGAGTTCAAAAGCGTCGTCGTAGGTTCCTTGCACCAGCAACACCGTCGAGCCAAAGGCCAGCAGTTGGGCGATTTTGGCGGGTGGGGCGGTCTGGGGCACGAAGATGACGTTTTTCTGGCCGACACTGGCGCACAAATTGCTGAGGGCCGCGGCCGCGTTGCCGGTACTGGCGGTGGTAATCACCTCAGCCCCTTGTTCCTGGGCCTTCACCACGGCCAGGGCACTGGCCCGGTCCTTGAACGAGGCCGAGGGATTACGTCCATCATCTTTGACCCACACATGGGCCAGCCCCAGCCCCGCTCCCAGGTGCGGGGCCGGGTAAAGGGGTGTCCAACCGACCTGCAAGGGGGGCGCGGCCGCGTCCGGGCGGATGGGCATTAACGGCCGATAGCGCCAGATGGAAAAATCTCGACTGGCACTCAGGGTTTCCCGATCTACCTGGAAGCGCAGAGCATCATAATCGTAGATGACATCCAGGATGCCTTCCTTGACCATGTTCCGGGCAGATATAAGCCACATCGGTAGGGGTATAGGTGCGGCCGCAAATCAAACAGCGTAAGTGGAAAGTGGGGTGGGACATGAGGCGGGATTATAACATCGGAACTGTGGGAACTCATGGGAACTCCAGGAACTTGTGGGAACTCACCGTGTCGAGTTTTTACGTTGCGGCCCTGGTTTAGCGGCCGCGAAAGCTGATACAATGCACAGGATGATTACGTTGTTGACGCCGCGCTGTGTTTTGTTGCAGGTGGGCCGGGTTTGGTGGCAGTTTGAACAGCCGGAAATGGTGTTCGCGGCCGCAACCCCCACCGATATTCTCCCCGCTCTCCACACGATTGAACAGGCTGTCAACACCCAGGGCCTCTACGCCGTTGGTTTCCTCACCTACGAAGCCGCGGCCGCGTTCCACCTCACCACCCACTCCCCATCACCTGATAACCTGCCCCTGCTCTGGTTTGGCCTTTTCCGCGAGCCAAAGATTTTGCCGCAGTTGCCGTCTCCGGCCTCGTCATTTACCCCCACGACCTGGCAACCGTCGCTGGACGCGGCCGCGTACACCACCGCCATCCAGGCCATCAAAGATGAAATCGCCCAGGGTAACACCTACCAGGTCAACTTCACCTTCCCCTTGCACGCACCTTTTGACGGCGATGCTTACGCCCTGTTTCATCACCTGGCCCTGGCGCAACGAGCCAGCTACACCGCTTATTTTGACCTGGGTACTCATGCGATTTGCTCGGCGTCGCCGGAGCTGTTTTTTGGCCTGGATGGGGAGCGGCTGTGGTCCAAACCGATGAAGGGCACGATGGCACGCGGCCGCGACCCCACCACCGACGAACAAAACCGCCTGGCTCTCTACCATTCCGACAAGAACCGGGCCGAAAATGTGATGATTGTAGACATGATCCGCAACGACATGGGGCGCATCTGCCGCCCCGGGTCGGTGCAGGTTCCCCACCTGTTTGCGACGGAACCGTACCCCACGCTGTGGCAAATGACCTCAACCGTTACCGGCATGACCTCGGCCCCGTTCAGCGACATCATGGCGGCGATGTTTCCCTGCGCCTCGATTACGGGTGCGCCCAAAGTGCGGACGATGGAGATTATCAGGGGGTTGGAGCCGCGGCCGCGTTCCCTTTACACTGGCTCTATCGGCTACCTGGCTCCGGGGCGACAGGCCCAGTTCAACGTCGCCATCCGCACCGCCCTGGTTGACCGGACTGCGGGGCAGGCCAGTTATCATGTCGGCAGTGGCATTGTGTGGGATTCGGATGCGGCCGCGGAGTGGGATGAGTGTTTGTTGAAGGCGCGGATTTTGGAAGGATGAGAGGGGAAATAACTGAAGCAGTAACCTGTTTATTTATGAACGGGCAAAACGAACCTGCTTTTCAGTGACTACCACAAATTGATCGGGAAGTCGGTCAAGATAACTCTCGAATAACTGACGCAGAGTGCTAATTTTTATAACAGAACGATCATTCTCAAGGCGCATCAAGACAATCCCGCGATGCGGCCGCTTTTCTCGATAAACCTTTTCGCCAAAGTCTTTATCATTGGTAATCAAAATCCAGTTCTCAGCAAAAGCTTTGCGGATAATATCTTCGTCATTCACTCCCGGTGACTCTTCATACACAGAGAAAACCTCGTGACCCTGTGCTCGGAGCCACTCAGCGACCGCAGGGCCAGTACATTCGTCTACCAGGAAACGCATTTAAGCCAGCTCCACCACAAGTGGCATGAAAGCAGTGTTTTCCAGAGATTTTGTGGCGAACAGAATACACGCCTGAATATCCTTCTGGTTTAGGGTTTTATATTCATCCAAGATTTCGTCATTCGTCGCCCCATGAGCCAGCAAATTGAGAATATACTCAACGGTCAGGCGGGTGCCGCGAATGACCGGTTTGCCAGTCATTACTTTGGGGTTAACGGTTATTCTTTCCAGAAGTTGTTGATCATCCATAGCTTTTGTTTCCCAAGGGATAGGTCGTTTCCAGAACAGTAACGAGTTGTTTAAAGTATACAGGGAAGGTACAGATGTTGGAAGGGGAACCGCGGCCGCATCCACCATCCTCACCCGCCCCTCAAACTGCGTCCACACTATCCCCAAAATTCAATCGTTATGCTTCATGATCGGGATTCTTTTGAGTCAATTTGCGGAGGAACGTGTGAATACCTATCAACGGAAGCATCAGGCACAGCATAAGTAAACCACCCACCATGACGGATATGGGTAATGCGGGGATAGGAGTCTCGAAACCCACAAATACGCGATACACAACCGCAAACACCAATGTAAAGGAAAGGAGAAAAAGCCCACTAACCAGCAACCATTTCGAGGTTGCTGTCTTTCTGGCATGACGAACAAAGCGGGAAGCCATCTGTGTCGCAATGAGACCAGCGATACCTCCCACAACAGCAAATAAGACATCCCAAGCAGTCTCCGGGGGTACAGAATTGGGGTTGGGCATCACAATACCTCTTTTTCATTAATGATTCGACTCTGGGGAAAATTTGGACGACCTCTGGAAATCTCTTAATCTCTCAGTCTCTTGGTCTCCAGAGGTCAGCACAAAAAACGCCAATGTCGAGTAATGATTCAATACACGATTATACCCCTCGCGGCCGCGACAACCCCTATCCCGTGCCTGGCACAGGGCAGCCCAACCTTCACCCACCAAAACCTCGCGCCCTGTGCCAGGCACGAATCCCCAAAACCCCACCCTCGTTTTACCACTTCCCCCTTTCGTGATAAAAATAACCATCCACCTATGCCATTCGTAACTACCCCATTTGCCCTAACCACGTCATCATTACCAGGGCAACCTGAAATACTGGGAGTTTCGAGTTCCCACAAGTTCCTATGAGTTCCTAGAGTTCCTATGAATTCCACCCCCCATTCCCCCAACCGGAGAAAAATCCTATGACTGCCAAAATCATTGATGGCAACGAAATTGCCAACCGTATCCGCGAAAACGTCCGCCTCGACGTGGCCAAAATGAAAGCCGAACACGATTACGTGCCCGGCCTCGCCACCGTCCTCGTCGGCGATAGCACCGCCTCCGCCACCTACGTGCGCATGAAACGCAAAGCCTGCGAAGAAGCCGGCATCAACTCCATCCATCACGAACTGCCCGGCGACATCTCCCAGGCCGACCTCGAAGCCCTCGTCCGCCAGCTCAACGCCGACCCCGCCGTGAATGGCATCCTGGTGCAACTCCCCCTGCCTGATCCCCTCGACGAAGAAGCCGTGCTCAACGCCATTGACCTCAAAAAAGACGTAGACGGTTTCCACCCCGTCAACATCGGCCGCCTCGCCATGAAAGGGCGCGACCCCCTCTTCATCCCCTGCACCCCCTACGGCTGTATGGTTCTACTCGAAGAAGCCGGGGCCAAACTCAAGGGCGCCAACGCCGTTGTCCTGGGCCGCTCCAACATCGTCGGCCTGCCCATGGCCATGCTCCTGCAAAAAGCCGATGCCACCGTCACCATCTGCCACAGCCGCACCCGTGACCTCACCGGTTTCCTGCGCCAGGCCGATGTCATCATCGCCGCCGTCGGCCGCGCCGAAATGGTCACGGGCGACATGATCAAACCCGGAGCCGTCGTCATTGATGTCGGCATCAACCGCAAAGACGACCCCACCGCCAAACGGGGCTACCGCCTCGTCGGCGACGTGCATTACGAATCCGCCAAAGAAGTGGCGGGCGCGATTACCCCCGTCCCCGGCGGCGTCGGCCCCATGACCATCGCCATGCTCATGCAGAACACGCTCAAAGCGGCGCAACTTGTTGTTAATAGTAAGAAGTGAACAGTAAACAGTAAACAGTGAACAGTAGGCCATGACTGTTCACTGACCACTGTTCACTGTTTACTATCCCATCCCCAGGAGAATCCCATGAGTCGTTTCAACCGTTTGACCCCCGTTCCTTCTGATCTGGACATCGCCCAGGCGGCTACCCCTTTATCCATCATCGAAATCGCCGCCCAAATCGGCCTCAGCCCCGACGATTTGATCATGTACGGCAAAACGAAGGCCAAAGTCCATCTGGATGTGCTCAAAAGATTGCCCGAAAAACCCATTGCCAAATATGTGGACGTGACCGCCATCACCCCCACGCCCCTGGGCGAAGGTAAAACCACCACCAGCGTCGGTCTGACACAGGGGTTGGGCGCATTGGGCTACAAAGCCATCGCCTGCATCCGCCAACCCAGCATGGGGCCGACGTTCGGCATCAAGGGTGGGGCGGCTGGTGGTGGTTACAGCCAGATCATCCCCATGGAAGATTTCAACCTGCACCTGACGGGGGATATTCATGCCATCACGGCGGCACATAATCTGGTCGCGGCCGCGATTGATGCCCGCATTTTCCACGAAGACCGCATGACCGATGAGCAACTGGCGAAAATCGGCCTCACCCGGCTAGACATTGACCCCTACGCCCTCACCTGGAACCGGGTCATGGATGTGAACGACCGCAGTCTGCGTAACGTCATCGTCGGCCTCGGCCCCAACGAAGACGGGCGGCCGCGCCAGACCGGCTTCGATATCACCGTCGCCAGCGAAATCATGGCGATTTTGGCCCTGGTCAATGGCACGGATTACCGTTCCGCTTTGAAAGATTTGCGCCAGCGTTGCGGCCGCATCGTCATCGGCAACAGCAAGAGCAAAAAACCGATCACCCTGGAAGAGTTGGGTGTGGCCGGAGCCGTGACCGTACTCATGAAAGATGCCCTGCACCCCAACCTCATGCAAACCCTCGAAGGGCAACCGGCCTTCGTCCATGCTGGCCCCTTCGCCAACATCGCCCACGGCAACTCATCCATCCTGGCCGACCAGATCGCCATGCGCCTGGGCGATTTCGTCATCACCGAATCCGGCTTCGGCGCGGACATTGGCATGGAGAAATTCTTCGACATCAAATGCCGCTACTCCGGCCTCATTCCCAACTGCGTGGTGCTGGTGGCGACCATCCGCGCCCTGAAGATGCACGGCGGCGGCCCCAAAGTGGTGCCCGGAAAACCGCTCGCGGCCGCGTACATCGAAGAAAATATTGACCTGCTCAACGCGGGCATGGCTAATCTGGCGGCCCACATTCGCAACGCCAAACGGTTTGGCATCCCCGTTGTCGTCGCCATCAACAAATTCCACACCGACACCCCCGCCGAAGTTGAAGCGGTGCGTCAGGGAGCTATCGCCGCTGGGGCAGAAACGGCGGTGATGAGTGATCATTGGGCCTTGGGTGGTGATGGGGCGATGGAACTGGCGGAAGCGGTCGCGGCCGCGTGCCAACAACCGTCCAACTTCAGCTTCCTCTACCCGCTGGAGCAATCCATCAAGGCCAAGATTGAGACGATTGCCAAGGAGATGTACGGCGCGGCCGCGGTCACTTACGAACCCCTGGCCGAGCAACAGATCAAATCCTACGAAGCCAACGGCTTCGGCAACCTGCCCATCTGCATGGCCAAAACGCATCTCAGCTTAAGCCACGACCCCAACCTGAAAAACGCGCCCACCGGTTTCACCGTCCCCGTGCGCGAAGTACGGGCCTCTGTCGGTGCTGGGTTCATCTATCCCTTGCTAGGCACCATGCGCACCATGCCTGGCCTGGGCAGCAAACCCGCCTACATGAACGTAGACATAGACGAAGACGGTCGCGTCCTCGGCCTGTTCTAAAATCCACTTGAACCAAATAGACGGATTACGCCAAACCTGGGTAATCCGTCTATTAATTCTCTTCCTTAAACGTCGATTAGATTTGCCTCACTCAGTCCACTTCATTCCCCTCTCGTTTTTACCTTTTCCTCTCTGGCCAAAGGCCTTTGTATAACCTATCTATACCCCTCACTTGTATCAAGGTACATGAGAAATCGCGGCCGCTACCCTACAGTAAGGCTAACGTCTGGTCTTGCCCGATGTTTAACCAGGCGATAACCATACAGGCAGTGGGCATAAACAAAGGTTTTCGCCCCGTCACCCCCTCGCTTTGTCGCCGCGTCGGGCATATATCCCTGTTGGGGAGCCAACCTTGTTTCAGGGAAAAGGAGTATCACATGAATAAACATCCACTAAATCGCCTGATGCCAGGGCAACGCCTTATCGCGCTGCTGTGGGGACTGCTGGTAGTTATGATGATAACAGGGTGTGGCACTGGCGCGGCCGCGGACCCCACCCCCACGCCTGATCAAGAGGCTCAAATCTCCGCCGCCGCCCAAACCTACCTCACCTTAAGCCAGGATGCCCTGGCCCAACAATTAGGTATTCCTCCCCCAGAGATTGAACTGGAAAGTATGATTGAACCGTTTGAAGTCGGTGGAACCTTCATCATCAGACTGAACGCCCAGGGCCAAACCTATGAATACCACGGTATGAATAACGAAGTCCTGCTTGTTTCAGACCCCTTACCAACGGCCGCCGCCACGGTAGAAATAGCGGCCACAACTGATACCACGCTCACCCCTTCCATCCCCACCGGAACCTACACCTCGACCCACACTTTCGAGCTAGCGCTGGTAGATGATCTACAAATCATGTTTGATGACGGGGCGCCTGCCCCTGTGAGTGTGTTCATCAGTGGGCAACTACGGGGTGGCTGCGAAGAAATTTATGAAAGTAGTGCCATCATGGTAAACGACACAACCTTTGTGGTTGATGTGATGACCCGTCGTCCGAATGATGTAGCCTGTACTCTGGCACTCGTTCCTTACACCCACACCGTATCGCTGGGCACCGAAGCCGCAGATTTACCCCCTGGCGAGTACACTGTGGTCGTAAACGATGAACACACCACCACTTTTGCCTGGCCAAACGGCAGTGGCATCAACACACCCTTGCCGCCCACGGTAAGCTTCACCCTGACGGAGACGGTTGCTATCTCTAGCACCACCCAGATCATCACGGCCACTGAGGTGACTGAAGACAGGCCGTACTGGGAACTTTTCCCCCTGCATACGGAAATCACATTAGCCGGATATGTCCAGCCAGATTCTTTGCTGGTCCCGCGCCTTTTGGTTTATCCGGCCAGTGAGTTTGCGCGGCTGAGCGACGCGGCCGCGGCCCAAATTGACGCCCTCAGTGAACTCTTGGCCACAGAGCCACTACTGGTTGAAGCGCAAACATTGCCATTTCTGCCGCTTTTTAATGCTGCACCCATGTTCCATGCCCAGGGGCAGTATTTGGACTTCGCCAACGGTAGCGGCATTCGCTACTTGACTCAATACGAACAGGCAACCGTCCCTGTGAACAATCAGGAGCTGTTCTACACGTATCAAGGTTTAACCGATGACGGCGCGTACTACGTAGCGGCGGTCTTCCCGGTTTCCCACCCTGATCTGCCCGCCGATATCTCCTCTGTACCAGAGGACATGGCGGATGACTTTGAAACTTATATGAACAGCGTCATAGAGCAGATGAATGGGGCGGACGCGGCCGCGTTCACGCCGGATTTAGCCACACTTGATGCGTTGGTTCGCTCAATAATGGTTACAGGCCAAGGTGAACCCGTTGATGAGGGCATTGCCGTCTACACTGGGGCCGATCTGGTACGTGAGCTGGAAAGTGCCGGAGCCACCGTGGCTCTTAGTACCGAACCCATCTCGGGAGCAGATATCTTTACCGTGTCTGGATACATCCTTTTTGTCAACGGCGAGGAGATTACGCTTTATCAATATGAAAGTGGGGACGCGGCCGCGAGTGATGCGGCCCGCATCTCGGCTGATGGATTCATCATTGAGCCGCCTGAAGGCAGTGAAAGCGGAGAGATTGTTGTAGATTGGCTCAATCCCCCCCACTTTTACCAGCGCAACAACCTGATCATCCTCTACGTAGGCACGGATGAAAGCATAATAACATTGCTGGAATCTGTGCTCGGCTCACCCTTTGCTGGTGGTCAATAACCTGATGCCGCGCCCATCATCATTTATGTTGAGTAAAATAGGAATTGACAACCCTTTGTCAACTGTTTTATAGTAGCAATGTCGATATAGCCTCAGATGACAGGCAGTTGACCAGAAAAGTAAGTGGTATTGAATTCCCGCTAGTGTGCCGGAAAGCCTCGACCAAACCAGGATTCGTCCCGGGGTCAGAGCCAACATCTGTGTCAGTGGCCACCACGGAATTCCCCTGACATACACCCACTTTACCTCTGGCAGTGACACTACCTGATCCATCTGAGGTTTTTTTCGTCCTTATGGGCCATTAGTATGAGTTTGTTATGAGCAAGTGAGCCAGGGAGCACCTGTGAGAAGATTGCTCTGGACAAAATCCACAAAAGGTGACATACTCCATTCGTTATATTGTTTTCCATCTCGGCTCAGTTTGCACTGTGATTTGGTATGGAAGTTAGTTCACTTAGGAGAAGACAAGTTGTCTAAGAAAATTTATGTTGGTAATCTGTCCTTTGAAGCAACAGAGGAGCAAGTTCGAGAGTTATTTGGACAGCACGGCACGGTAGAATCTGTTGCTCTGATCAATGATCGGGACACGGGCAGATTTCGTGGCTTCGGCTTTGTCGAAATGGAAGACGCTGCGGCCGCTGATGCTATTAAGGCTCTTGATGGCAAAGAAGTAGACGGTCGTGCCCTGCGTGTAAACGAAGCCCGCCCCCAAGAAAACCGTTCATTCGGTGGTGGTGGCGATCGTGGTGGCCGTAGCAGTGGCGGCAGCGGTGGTTTCGGCGGCGGTCGTCGCGATTCCGGTAACCGGAGTGGCGGTGGCAGCGGTGGCAACAGTGGTAGCCGTCGTTGGTAATTTCTGAACTGTAACTCAACTGAACCAGATTGGTTCGTTGGTTTAAAAAAGACCGTTTCCTTAACTGGAAGCGGTCTTTTTATTTGTAGCTATTCAGCTAATCATTTTGAGTTTTTGTTCGTAGTGACCGCTTTTGTTGATTAAATTTTTAATCGGGTAATGAGGGATCCTCCCCCTTCGCTGGGGGAAGTCGGGTGTGGCGCGCCGAAACCGGTCCGCCCGGGGGCGGGGGGGTGGGGGAAACCGGTCACCTGACTATTTTCAACTAAAGCGGTCACTACGAATCGTATCTTTTTCTTGAAAGCTATAGCAGGGTGAAGCTGCGTCCTAAAAAATCTGCCTGAAGTTTCGTTTTCTGGAAGGTGAATCTATGAATGTCTTGGTAACGGAACGGCTGCATTTACGCCACCTTACGATTAACGATGCGCCGTTCATCTTTGAACTACTGAATGAACCCTCTTTTATCCAAAACATCGGTGACCGGGGGATACGCACGGTAGATGATGCCCAGGCCTATATTTTGAACGGCCCTGTAGCCAGCTACGAACGATTTGGTTTTGGTTTGTTTTTAGTCGAGCTTAAAGAAGCGCATACGCCAATTGGCATGTGTGGGCTGATAAAAAGGGATAATTTGCCTGATGTAGACGTCGGTTTTGCGTTTCTCCCCCGGTTCTGGGGGTTGGGGTATGCCTTTGAGTCGGCTGCGGCTGTGATGACTTATGGCCATGAGGTATTGGGGTTGAACCGGATCGTGGCTATCGTTTTGCCAGACAACGTTGGCTCCATCAATGTCCTACAAAAAATTGGCCTTACCTTTGAGCGGATGATTCGTTGGACTGATGATGGCAGCGAGCTTAAGTTATTTGGCCCGCCGGAAAAGCCCACAGTCCTGGCAAACCACCCGTATGCAGAAAAATGAGATGTTCATCTGGTTGAAAATGCCCCTGGTGTCGTAAATCTAATAAACCGGCGAACGCTTTGGCTGAATAGACGGGGTCAAGAAGAATGCCTTCTTGTTGAGCCATGAGACCCATGGCCTGCCGGGTAGGTTCGTCAAGCTGGCTATAACCGGGGCCAGCATACCGGTTTTCAATGAGAGGGATATCGCGGCCGCGCCAGCCCTCATGCTCCCCCAATAAGCGGCTAATCTGCCCGGCCAACCGGGCCAGACTGTCCGGGAATCCCCGCCACAACTTACCAATATCCAACCCCAACACCCGCAAGGGCGAATTGAGCAACCGCAAACCGGTCATTAGTCCGGCCAACGTTCCCCCTGTGCCAGCAGCGGTCAAAATCGTGGTTTTATCTGGGGGTAAACCCATGGCCTGGACCTGCTGATGCAGTTCAAGCGCGGCCGCGACATACCCCAAACAGCCCAAAGGTGTATGCCCACCCACCGGCATATAATACGTTCCTGGCCCTACAATGAGCCGAGATACCCACCGCACCAGCCGGGTGGTCTGTTCCAGGGTCATTGCGCCGCTACTTTGGCCGCCAAAGGGGATGAAGTGCAGGCTGGCTCCTAATAGGTCATCTAACAGCAGATTGCCCTCTAGTGGCACCGGGCGCGGCGCGAAGAAAAAAAGATGGGCTTGTAGACCGAGGGGAACGCACGCGGCCGCGGTCATACGAGCATGGTTTGACTGCAAACCGCCAAAGGTGACAACCTTTTTATAGCCCCGGTTCACGGCTTCGGCCAGCAGAAATTCCAGTTTGCGCCCTTTGTTGCCCCCCATCGCCGGGCCAATGCCGTCATCCCGTTTGATCCAGAGGGTGGGGCCAGCCAGTTGTTTTTCCAGCCGCGCCAACCGCTCCAGCGGTGTAGGGTAGCTGCCATAAGTCAGCCGGGGAAAGCAGTTGAGGCGGATGGCTAGATCGTCAGGAATCATGAGTATAGCTTTCAAGAAAAGGATTTTCGGTTTGTTGTCGTGACTTTAGCCGACCAACGGTAGCCCGCTAAAGCGGTCACTACGAACGAAAATTCCAGATGATTATCAGCCCATCTATCATTCAAGCCTTGTTATTTAGCCGCAATTCTTCTACCCACCGGCGCAAATCTTCCCTGAACCAGTCCGGCTGTTCAATGGTGGCGCGAGAACCTAATCCTAACAGATGGGCGCGGGCCTGTTCCTGGCTGACAAAGGAGAGCGTGAGTTGAATCCGACCCTGATCGTCGGTGGGGCCAGCCTGGGCCAGTAAGGTGTGGATGGCGTCGCCGTAGAGTTCGGTGAGGTAGGCCATGCCCGCGGCCGCGACCCGGGCTACTACCTCAAAACGGGGGAACTGTTGCTCTACGCCAGCCTGCCATTCTTGCCAAAAGGGGGCCAGGTTGAAGGTGTGCGGCCGCGTAAAGGTTTGCTCCGTCAGGTGGGCTTCCTGAATGCGGGTTACCCGATACACCATGATAGTGCCCCGGTTGCCCACCACCATATACCAGATACCCCCTTTGGCTACCAAACCATACGGCTCCACCAGCCGCGTAATCCAGCGGCCATCCTGGGTGCGATAAACCATTTTCAGGCGACGATGTTGCCACATCGCTTCTTCAACCAGCGGCAGAAACGGCGTCGTTTCGGCTGGGCCAAACCAGGGATTATTGTCCACATAAACCCGTTGGCGTACCTGTTCGGCCAAATCTTGTTGCGGCTTCGGCAAGGAGGCGGTGAGTTTGAGTAAGGCGCTGTTGAGAGTGCGGCCTTCACTCCACGGGGTGTCGGTTTGGGGGATGCTGGCGACAAACAAAGCGCGAATCTCAGCGGCGGTGAGGCCGGTGAGGCTGGTGCGGTAATTGTCCAGCAGGGCACAGCCGCCATTGGGGCCACGTTCGGCGTAAACAGGCACCCCGATAAGGCTCAGGGCTTCGATGTCCCGGTAAATGGTGCGTTCGGAGACTTCCAACTCCCCGGCCAGTTCGCGGGCGGTGAGTTGGCCTCTGGTTTGCAGGAGAAGGAGAAGGGAGATGAGGCGATCAGCGCGCATAGGATGAGATTAGGAGACTGAGAGATTGAGAGATTAGCGTAATCTTCGCCGGAGTCGTATAAGTGATTTGCCATAGGGTGTGTTTCCATTTCAGTTGGACAGCAAATAATTGAGTGTGCATTGGGCAGATGAACCTGGGCAGGACATCTCGCCGCCCCGTGCCAGGCACTTCTTGCTCAACTCCTTTGAAACATACCTTTGCCATATAGCCAATGGTGACTATTTGTTGTTTACTTAAGCATACCACCATCATCCGGGCAGGAGAAAATTATGCTGACAAATCAATTGGTTGAGCGGAATTTTTATGATTGGACGCAAAATTTGCAAGGGCTGTTGTGGCAGGCCGCGGCCGCGATCAAATCGCGTGCCCCCCAACCTGATCAGCCAGCCCCGGCTCCCCCTGTGATTATGCAACTACGGCGGGGTTATGCCGAAAGCCCGGCCTGGTACATGGTGCAGGCTCTGGAATTCGACCCGGAGCCGCTGAGTGTGGCCCGGTTGCGGGTGCGGGCGGTTTATTCGGGGGAACGGATCGCGGCCGCGCTGTTGGAACTTTTGGCGACTGAGGGTTGGCTTGATTATCAGGGGGATGGGGATTATGTGCCCACTCCGGCGGGGCGGGACGTTATGGAGCGCATGCGCCAGCGTACTGGAGAATGGTTGGGCGGTTTAGAAACGGAGTTGACGGATCTGGGTGGTTTGGCAATTTTATTGGGGCGGGTGATTGCCAGTTGTATGGCGACGGAAGCGGATGGCCCCTGGTGTTTGCGTTACTCACGCCGCCGGGCGCCGGGTGATGACGCGGCCGCGGTGCTCAAAATCAACCAATATTGCGCCGACTTCAACGCCTTTCGGGATGATGCCCACATGGCCTCTTATCGGCCATACGGCGTGAGTGGACAGGTGTGGGAAATCTTTTGGACCATCTGGCAGGAGCAGGCCAACACGGTAGATGCAATTCACGAGGCGCTGGTTTACCGGGGGTTGTCGCGGCGGGAGGTGGCCCAGGCGGTTGATGAACTGGTGACAAGGGGCTGGGTCGCGGCCGCGGAAAATAACGACTACACCATCACCGAAGCGGGTCGGGCCGTCCGCGAAACCGCCGAACAAGTCACCAATGAACGATTTTATGCCCCATTTGTTTGTTTAAGCGAAACAGACCTGGCTGATTTGTTAGAACGATTGGCGCGGTTGCAAACAGAATTGACCCAGTTAGCCGGAGCGTAAAGCCGGGAATCACACCAGCGAAACGGGCCATGGTGGCTGAGGTACTGTTGACAGCCCTAAATAGATACATTATATTCTTTTACGACGCACTGCGTCATGGAAGTCTGAATCGAAGAGCCGTCAGCTAAATAGCCTTCTCCCTAAGCATTTATGCCCGGTTGAAAAGCTGACCGGCTGACTGCTGACAAGCTATTTTAGAGGAGCCAACTATGCCTGCTGAAGCAGGGTTTTCTTTTACGACCCATGGCGATCACTTAATCAATGCGCGTAAGCTCAATGAGAACGATATTGATAACCTGATTGACTTGTTTGACCATTTAAGTGCGGAGAGCCGGTATCATCGTTTCCATCGTCCCTTGGCTCATCCTTCATTGGAGCAGGTGCGTCAGGGAGCCGAGCAGTTACTCCATGTGGATGGGGTTGCCTGGATTGCCTTTGCTGAGGTGGATGGCGCGGCCGCGCCCGTGGCTGTGGCCCGTTATGTCCGTCTCAGCCAGGATCAGGCCGAGCCAGCTCTGACAGTGCGGGATGATTTCCAGGGGCAGGGGATTGGCCGGGTGTTGTTTGCGCGGCTCATCGCGGCCGCGCAAAAAGAGAATATTCGGCAGTTTGTAGCCACCGTGCAGTCTGACAATCAGGCGGCTGTGCGACTGGTAAAACATGCCGGTTTGCCCACGACGCAAACGGTATCCGATGGGCAAATTGTCCTGACGATTGAGTTAATGGGAGAGGGGGCGGGGACGCGGCCGCACAACGGTCATTCTGCCCCGGCCATTCGTCATCTGACCTCGGTTACGGCATAATAACGAGCCATATCTCATGTCCCATAAGGAGTCACACATGGTTTCTGCCCTGGTATTGTTGAACATCGAACGGAATCGTATCAACGAAGTTGCTGAGGCGCTCGTCGCTATTCGCGGTGTGACCGAGGTGTATTCAGTGGCCGGGCGTTATGATTTGGTGGCTGTGATACGCGTGGCCGATACGGATGCCCTGGCCGATGTGGTCACTGGCAAAATGCTACAAATAGAAAGCATTGTCGCATCGGAAACCTTGATCAGCTTCCGCGTTTTTTCGCGGCATGACTTAGAGAGTATGTTTTCGATTGGGATTGAGGAATGAAATGGAGTTTGGCGTTTTTTCTGTTGACCTCTGGAGACTAAGAGACTGAGAGACTAAGGGATTTTCAGAGGTCGGACTAATTTTCGCCAAAGTCGAGTAATCTACTAAAGATTTTTGTGGAGATACACGAGAGACTGAAGAAGCTCAATCTCCACTCTCTCGTCTCTCTTTCTTAGCTTGCTAGAGCGGGGAGGGGGGCAGTCGCACGGCGCACTGCTGATTTAGGGCGGGGTAGACGTACCTTACAGACAACGGGTCGGTGAATGGGTTGGTAGCCCATATCGCAGATGCTGGCATTGATAAAGGTTGTGCCGTAGCGAATGGTAACACCGGCACTGTCGTGGATGTGGCCGAAGAAGTGATAGCGCGGCCGCACCTGTTGCACCACTTCCAATAAATCCTGACAACCAACCCGTTCATGGGTCTGGCTAATATAATCCCGAATGCCAAAAGGCGGCCCGTGGGTAATAAGCACATCCGTATCAGGGGGGATCAGGTCCCACTTGGCTCGGATTTCTGGCCCCCGGTTAAGATTGAAAGCCCAATCTAAGAAGCGGGGTTGCCAGGGGCTACCATAGAACTTTAGCCCTTCGATGGTGACAGATTCGTCTTCCAAATAGATGGCGTTGGTGAGAAGAGCGCGTGCGGCCGCGGGCTGTTGCTCAAAACACAGGTCATGATTGCCCGCCACTACAATCTTGTAGCGGTGAGGCAAGGTTCCCAAGAAAGCATTGAACTCGGCGACTTCGCCTAATTCCCCCGTCCAGCTTAAATCACCCGAATGAATCAATACATCCCCCGGGGGAATGTCAATCAGACGGTGCATGCCGTGGGTATCACTAATGGCGACGATGGTTAATTCACGAGAGTATAGATAGGATGAGGGAGGTAATGTTCGCATATTGCTGGTGACTGAGTTTCAGAACAAAGGGTCAGTCAACCGGCAGAATTCCAACGACGTGCGGGGGTAGTGCCAGGGTGTATTGGTTATTTGTCATTCTTCATTCTCAAATAGCCAATACACCATGATTTTTTACCCCTTCAATTCCAACCAGTTGTTACCGGTACTGGCCTCAACTTTGAGCGGAACATCTAATTTGAATGCCCCTGACATGACTTCTACCACCAGGGATTGAACCGCGTCACTCTCTTCTTGAGGAACTTCCAGTACCAATTCATCATGTACCTGCAATATCATACGGGCACGGAAGCCATCTGACAATCTCTTGTGTAGCATTATCATCGCAATCTTCACAATGTCAGCGGCTGTGCCTTGAATGGGGTGATTGACGGCTTCTCGTTCGGCTCGCATGAGTGCCTGAACGTTGCGTTGCCCAGCCTGGGACTTGAATATGTCAAAATAACGTCGCCGTCCTAATAGGGTTTCGACAAACCCATCCTGGCGGGCCTTTTCTTTGGTGCCTTCCAGGTAACGTTGGATGCCAGGGAAGCGGGCGAAATATTCTTTGATGTAATTTTCGGCTTCGGCCAGAGTAAATTCGGAATCGCGGGAGAGGCGGTAAGCCCCCATGCCATAGATGAGGCCGAAGTTGACGGATTTGGCGAAACGCCGTTGTTGAAAGGTTACTTGTTCTACGGGCAGGCGAAACACCGCGGCCGCGGTGGCCCGGTGAATGTCTTGATCTTCCCAGAAGGCCTGAAGCAACGCCTCATCCTGGGTGATATGGGCCAAAATGCGTAACTCAATCTGGGAATAGTCAGCGGCAATAAAGACCCAACCCGGCTCTGGCACAAAAGCCCGCCGAATTTTCTGACCCAACTCGGTGCGGATGGGGATATTTTGCAGGTTGGGGGAGTTGCTGGCAATGCGCCCGGTTACGGAGCCAGTCTGGTTGTAGCTGGTATGGACACGCCCGGTGGTACTGTTGACCATTGTGGGGAGGGCATCCACGTAGGTGCTTTTCAGTTTGCCCAACTCCCGGTATTCCATCAGGCAGGCGATGATGCCGGTATCGTCACCCGGTTCCAGGCTTTCTAGTACGTTGACAGCCGTGGAAAAATAGCCCGTCTTGTTCTTTTTCAACCCTTCACGGGGCAGGTTGAGCTTTTTGAAGAGAATGTCGCTCAATTGCTGGGGTGAATTAATGTTGAACGGTTCACCCGCCAGGCGATGGATATCGGCTTCTAGTTCGGCGAGCCGTTTGTCTAGCTCTTTGGCCATCTGGGTCAGGAAGGTTACGTCGAGGCGCACGCCAGCCTGTTCCATGTCTGAGAGGATGGGCATGAGAGGCATTTCGATGTCGAGTATTTTGTCTAACTTGAGGCTAATAATCTCCTGGCGCAGAGGTTCTAACAGGCGCAAGGTCATGACGGCATCACTGGAACCGTACGCGGCCGCGTCCTCAATCGGCACTTCGGCAAAATTGCGCTGCGCCTTGCCAGTCCCAATCAGCTTCTCGATGGGGGTCATTTCGACCCCCAACCGATGTCGGGCCAAATCTTTCAGCCCCTTGTGCTTGGTATCGGGGTCAATCAGCCATTCACCGATCATGGTGTCAAAGGTGATGGGTGTGGCCCGTACTCCCGCTCTATCCAGAATGGTGTAATCATATTTAGCATTGTGAGCAATTTTGGCGATGTTGGGGTTGGTCATGGCCGGACGGATGGCGTCCAGTACGGTTTGTAAGGCCAGTTGCCCCTCGGCCAACTTACGGTCGCCAGCGAAGAGGTTCATCTGGCCGCTGGTGGTTTGCGGTTCATTTTGCAGATGCCCCACGGGGACGTAATAACCCACAGTTGGTTCAACGGCCAGACAGATACCCACAATTTCGGCGTTCATCTTTTCCAGGCTGGTGGTTTCCAGGTCGAAGCTGATAAGTTTGGCCCGGTTGAGATCGTTGACCAGGGCCTGGAGTTGGGCCGGTGTCTGTACGGTGATGGTTTGGTAGGCGGCACTGAGGGCTTCTTCTTCCGGGGTGGGGGTGGTCGCGGCCGCGTCTGTCATCTCGGCCAGCAACCGACTCAAGGTGCGGAACTCTAGCTCGCGGAACAGGTCCAACACCGGGGCAGGGTCAAAATCATGGGTCAGGCAAGCCTCTAGTTCAAGCGTAATGGGGGCATCGCGCACAATCAAGGCCAATTTATAACTCAAATAGGCCATCTCCCGATTCGCTTCCAGCTTTTCGCGCTCCCCTTTTTTCAATTCTAGGGCTTTGAAATCTACGATCTGGAGGGGTTGAAACTGGTATTTTTCTACGACTGCGGCCGCGTCAAATTTTTGTGGCTCCCGTTGGAACTTGCCCGCAGGTGGTAACTCAACCAGCGTGTTCTCATCTACCAGTTGGAGCAGGTCACGATCCCCGGTGATGATATGGGTCGGTACCGCCAAATCTTTCGCCTGCCGGGCCACCGTCCCCAATAAATCATCCGCTTCAAACCCTTCCATCTCCCAAATCGGGATATTCATCGTCCGCACTACCTGTTTGATGCGTTCAATTTGCAGACTCAGTTCATCCGGCATTTTAGCCCGCGTACCCTTATATTCTTCGTATAGGGCATCACGGAATGTTCCACCCAGGTCAAAAGTAACCGCCAGATAGCGCGGCGGCTGGGGCGACAGAATTTGCTCTAACAAAGTACGCGTAAAACCAAACGTCGCGTTGGTGGGTTCGCCCTCTTTGGTCGTAAATTGTTCAACCGGTAAGGCGTAGAACATGCGATAGGCCAGGGCATGGCCGTCAATGAGGAGTAGCTTGTGAATGGATTGGGGTATAAGTTTAGTCATGAGAAGGTATCTTCACTATTGGTCATTGGTTCGGTGAACCGCGGGAATGCGGCCGCCTGAGGCAAGTTACTGGGGTGAATTATACCAGACTTGCCCGGTTTTCTGTCTGTCTGGGTATAATCGGGTTTGCCTTTGGTGGATTTTGAGGAAAACCCGCACACCTCTGTAACCAGGAAGTGACAGGCTCCATTTACACTAACTCACTCGACTTTGGCGAATTTTACGTCTATCTCTGGAAATCTCTCACTCTCTTAATCTCCATAGGTCAACACAAAAAACGCCAAGCTCCACTAACTCGATCTTTCACCATCATCATGCCCCGTGCATGACATTTACCCTTGAGCCACCAAAAAAATTCGGGCAAGGCGTGATTTCTTTCGGTGGACTCATTATTTGGAGAACCATTTATTATGACGCAAACAGTCTCATCCAGAGCACATGACATTCTAGGCGTTCAACGCAAACCTTTGGATGCCATTTTCGCTCCCCGGAGCGTAGCCGTGATTGGCGCAACCGCTAAAGCTGACAGCGTGGGGCGCACGATTCTGTGGAATCTGATCAGCAATCCGTTTGGGGGCACGGTTTACCCGGTCAACCCCAAATACAATAGTGTCTTGGGCATCCGCGCCTATCCCAATGTGGCTGCCATTCCGGAGCCGGTAGACCTGGCCGTTATCGTTACCCCATCCACCAGTGTGCCGGCGCTCATGCAGGAGTGCGCTGATGCCGGAGTACGCGGCGCTATCATTATTTCCGCCGGGTTCAAAGAAACAGGGCCAGAAGGGGTGGAGTTAGAGCGACAGGTATTGGAAATTGCCCGTAAAGCGCAGATGCGCGTTATTGGCCCTAACTGCCTGGGGGTGATGAGTCCGGTGAGTGGCTTAAACGCCACCTTTGCTGGGGGCATGGCCCGCCGTGGTAATGTCGGTTTTATCAGCCAGAGCGGCGCTTTGCTGACGGCTATTCTGGACTGGAGCTGGCGGCAAAATGTGGGTTTTAGTGCCTTTGTGTCGGTAGGTTCGATGTTGGATGTGGGTTGGGGGGATTTGATCAATTACCTGGGCAATGATCCCAATACGCAGAGTATTGTCATTTACATGGAAACGATTGGTGATGCGCGGGCCTTTATTTCGGCGGCGCGGGAAGTGGTGTTTACCAAGCCAATTATTATCATTAAACCAGGACGGACGGCGGATGCGGCCAAAGCGGCCGCGTCGCATACTGGCTCATTGACGGGTAGTGACGAGGTGTTAGAGGCGGCTTTCCGCCGTTGTGGCGTTTTACGGGTGAACGAGATTTCGGACCTGTTTGATCTGGCGGAAGTGTTGGCGAAACAGCCGCGGCCGCGAGGCCCACGCCTTACCCTCATTACCAACGCCGGTGGACCAGCCGTGCTCGCCACCGACAGCCTCATCCTTAATGGGGGTGAACTGGCCCAACTCTCCCCGGAAACGGTTGAAGCCCTGAATCAAATTTTGCCTGCCCACTGGAGTCATAACAACCCGGTCGATATTTTGGGGGATGCCGGAGCCAAACGGTACGCCGATACCCTGGACATCATCGCCAATGACCCCAATAGTGACGGGGCCTTGATTATTTTGACGCCCCAAGATATGACCGATGCCACTCAGACAGCCCAGGAGATCAAAACCCGCTTTGGTCGCCCGGCGACATCCGGGGTGGGTAAGCCGGTGTTGGCGAGTTGGATGGGTGGTCAGTCGGTGATAGCCGGGGAGACGATTCTCAATGAAGCCAATATTCCTACATACCCTTACCCGGACACAGCTACCCGTATTTTTGCCTATATGTGGATGTATAGCCGCCGGATGAAGTTCCTTTATGAGACGCCAGAGTTTATCGCGGAGGTGGAAGGGCAGGATCCGCCCCGGGTGGTGGCTGAAAGGATTATTGAACAAGTGAGGAAACGCGGCCGCACGCTCCTCACGGAATATGAATCCAAACAGATTTTTAACGCCTATGGTATCCCCACTGTGGCTACCCATCTGGCGGCTGATGAAAATACCGCTATCCATATCGCCAACGAATTGGGTTATCCGGTGGTGCTCAAAATAAACTCTGAAACCATCACCCATAAAGTAGATGTGGGCGGGGTAAAGCTCAACCTGGCGGATGAAAAAGCCGTGCGTCAAGCCTTCCGAGCCATTAAAAAAAGTGTGACCGAAAAGGTAGGGCGCAAAGATTTTCAGGGTGTGACTGTTCAGCCGATGGCTAAATTGGATGGTTATGAAATCATCATCGGCAGTAGCCTTGATCCCCAGTTTGGCCCGGTGCTTTTGTTTGGGTCGGGGGGGTCGTTGGTAGAGGTGTACAAGGATAGTGCCCTGGGTTTACCGCCGATGAATAGCACGTTGGCCCGGCGTATGATGGAGCGGACGAAGATTTACAAGGCGTTGCAGGGGGTTCGCGGCCGCGCTTCCGTCAACATGGCCGAGTTAGAAGCGATTATCGTCCGGTTCAGCCAGTTGGTGGTGGAGCAACCCTGGATACAGGAGATAGACATTAACCCTCTGCTGGCTTCAGAAGAGCGGTTATTGGCTCTGGATGGTCGCATTCTGCTGCATCCCCTGGAAACCCGCCTGGAAGACATCCCCGGCCCGGCAGTGCGCCCTTATCCCAGCCAATATGTGAGCCAATGGACCACCAAACTGGGCGAACCGGTCACCATTCGTCCCATCCGCCCCGATGATGAGCCACTCATCGCCAAATTCCACCAAACGCTTTCCGATGAGAGCGTATACATGCGTTATTTCCGTAGTCTCAAACTAGATACGCGTGTGGCTCATGAGCGGTTGACCCGTATTTGTTTCATTGACTATGACCGAGAAATGGCTCTGGTCGCCGAACGCCAAAACCCCGAAAATGGCGAACGGGAAATCATGGCGATTGGTCGGTTGAGTAAGCAACTATATGGCAATGAAGCTGAGTTTGCCCTATTGGTAAACGATCAATACCAGGGGCATGGGTTGGGTAAAGAATTACTGCAACGGCTGATTCAGGTAGGTAAGGATGAAAAGATGGAGCGAATTGTGGGGTTTGTTTTGCCGGAGAATACGGCTATGAAAGCCATCTCCCAGAAACTAGGTTTCCAGATGCATATCAGCCAGGGAGTCGTGGAAGCGGTGTTGCCTTTGTCGTAAGGTAAAAGGATAAGGGTCGCGGCCGCGAAATCAAAATTAGCTGTTGGGGAACTCAGCGGGTTGCCCCAGAATTCCCCAACAGCCAATTTTGGTTCATTCGTATCATTCGTGGAAAAACCATTTTGTTTCTGATATGCCCAGGTTTTGGTACTTTATGTTACAATAATGATGCCTCGGTTGGTTGGTCTCTATGCTCGGCATCAACTTGATGAATTGTCTGCCCTGAGCAAACATCTACGCAACACCTACTTCCCACCTCGTTGCGTATCCCGCCTTGACGCTTTCATAAAGAGAAATATTGGGAACGTGTGCAATTTGCTCAGTTTAGATATGACAAATATCACTCCCCAGTCCCAATAACAAAGGTAACATCATTCACGCATTCACATAGGCTAATGGGTGAATTTTCATGACAGACTCAGTATCGCGAGTATAATGGGCTGAACCGTAATTGTCAGTTCCAGTGTCATAACTGAATGGAGGAATGTCGTTATGCGGCGAACCATCTTGATACTTTTGGCTTTTATCGCGGCCGCATCTTTTCTCACGGCCTGTATTGAACAACCAGGTCCCATGGGGCCTGCTGGCCCACTAGGGGACCAAGGCCCCCCTGGTCCCGAAGGCAGTGTGGGTCAAACCGGTGCACCCGGCACACCCGGTCGTGATGGGGCCAGCTATGTTCCGCCCGCCTTTGTTGGTAGTGAAACCTGTGCTGAATGCCATGAGAGTATTTACACCGTCTTCCAACAAAGTGGTCACCCCTGGAAACTAACCCCCGTTGTCAATGGCGAACCGCCTGACTATCCCTTCAGTAGCATCCCCAGACCACCCGAAGGTTATACCTGGGACGACATCAGCTATGTAATTGGGGGATACAACTGGAAAGCTCGTTTCCTTGATCAGCAAGGTTATATCATCACCGGAACGGATGAAAATGCGACGACGCAATACAATCTGCCCAACGATGAATTGGGAACCAATGGTGGCTGGGTTGGGTATCATGCGGGCGAGGCCAACTTGTCCTATGATTGCGGAGCCTGTCACACCACTGGTTATAGCCCTGAAGGTCATCAGGATGGGTTGCCCGGCATTGAAGGAACCTGGGCCTTCCCCGGTGTTCAATGTGAAGAATGTCATGGGCCGGGCAGTCTACATGCTAACCACCCGATGGCTTATGGGATGGAAATAGAGCGGGACGCGGCCGCGTGCGGCGAGTGTCATGTCCGTGGTGACTTTACCGAAGTTAATGCTGGTGATGGGTTCATTCAGCATCATGAACAATACGAAGAGTTATTCCAGAGTAAACACGCCGTTATAGATTGTGTTTTATGCCACGACCCCCATTCCGGTGTTGTCCAACTACAAGAAGCGGGCGAACAAACCACCCGTACCCTCTGTGAAAACTGCCATTTCAAACAGGCAGAAAACCAGAACAACGAAGTTCACAAAAGCCTGACCATCGAATGTGTTCAGTGCCATATGCCTCGACTCGTTCGTAGTGCGGAAGGCGACGCGGCCGCATTCACAGGGGACATTCGCACCCACATGGTCGCCATTGACCCCACCCAGATCAGCCAGTTCAGCGAAGACGGTACGGTGGCCCTGTCCCAGATTTCTCTGGATTATGCCTGTCGTACCTGCCATCGTCCTGATGGTCTTGGTCTCCCTAAAACAGATGAAGAGTTACTCCAGGTAGCTATTAATTATCACATCCCCGTACCTGCACCGGTTGAAGCACCTGCTGAGGCCACCGCGACAACAACACCGTAAGGAGAATTAAGGTGCTTCGTCAACGTAGCCGTTTTTTCCCTCTGCTTTTAACTACACCAGCCCTGTTGTTTATAATGGGGTTGGTGTGGTATTGGCTGGCGCCTTCGTCCGCGGCCGCATCTTCAGCCACCCTTCACCCGTCTATGGGGATAACCCAGGTAATGGCCCAAACCGAGCCAACTCCGCAACCGGCCGATGATAGTGCCTGTCGGCTCTGTCACAGCGACACGACGGCCCAAATCACGTTTCCCTCTGGTGAGACGCTACCGGTTCAAGTAACCCTGGACGAGTTGGATAGTTCGGCTCACGGTCAGCACAGCGAGGCCAACCTGGCCTGTACCTCTTGCCATGCCCCGGCCGAATATCAATATCCTCATCAGCCCATTGAAGCACCGGACCTCCTTTCCTACCAGTTAGCCCAATCTCAGGCTACTTGCGAACGATGTCACCAAAACGCGCATATTACCAGCCATGAGGAAATTGATGATGTAGCTCCCGTCACCTGCGTCTCCTGCCATTCAGCCCATGATGTCCAGGTTAAAGAGGCCTGGCATGAAGGGGAAGGGGTAGAAGAGAGTTGTGTGGCCTGTCATGAGAGCAATGAGGTGGGGGTTCGCGGCCGCGCCGAACTCACTCAAGTCATCCAAAACGGCTTATTCACCACCACCGCCCCCACCAATACCTACTGTGCTTCCTGCCACAGCCTGGAAAACTTCTCGCTCACCCTTGCCAGCGGCGAACTTCTAGACCTGACCGTTACCGAGGACACCTTAGCCCATTCTGTTCATGGCGAAGGCAACGAATGGCAAGCCCTGGCCTGTGTAGATTGCCACGATGGTTATAGTTTCCCTCATGAGCCAGTCACCGCTGAAAATCTGCGTGCCTATAGCCTGGAAAAATACCCCGCTTGTGCTGAATGTCACCAACCTAAATACGATCAAGCTCAGGACAGCGTCCATGCTATCGCTCTAGAAGAAGGTACGTTGGAAGCCGCCGTTTGTACCGATTGCCACGGAGCGCATGACACCCCACCGCCCGCCGAACCCCGTGAACGCATTGCCCAAACCTGCCGCCAATGTCATAGCACCATCTTTGATGAATATGCCGAAAGCGTTCATGGCGAAGCCCTTCTCAGCGAAGGCAACGAAGATGTGCCCACCTGTACCGATTGTCACGGCGTTCATAACATTAACGACCCCACAACGGCCCTTTTCCGTGTGCGTTCCCCTGAGTTGTGTGCCAGTTGTCACGCTGACAACGAATTGATGAACAAATACGAAATCTCGACCGAGGTCTTTGATACATACGTGGCCGATTTTCACGGTACAACCGTCACACTGTTTGAGCATCAAGACCCAAACGTTGAGACTAACAAAGCGGTTTGTTACGATTGTCATGGTGTTCATGACATTCAAAAACCGGACGATCCTGAATCAGGTATCAAGAACAACCTGCTCGAAACCTGTCGCCAATGCCATCCTGACGCCACGGAAAACTTCCCTGACTCCTGGACGAGCCACTTCCGGCCATCCCTGGATAACAACCCCCTGGTCTATCTCGTAAACTCGTTTTACTGGGTCGTGATTCCGGGAACGCTGGGGTTCTTTGGTTTTCTGGTTGTGACAGATATTTACCGGCGTTTCATTCTGCGCCGTCGTTAAGGGGAAACATGGAAAAAACTGTGCCACAACCTGCAAAAGTCTATCCACGCTTTCGCCTGGGCGCTCGCATTGAGCACTTTATCCTGATGACCTCATTCACCGTTCTGGGGGTAACCGGATTGGCGCAAAAATATGCGGTCATTGCCCCGGGCGAATGGCTCATTGATGTGATGGGTGGTATTGAGCTGACAAGATGGATTCACCGCCTGGCCGCTGTCGTTCTGGTTCTAGGGTCTGCTTATCATTTGCTGACATCTGCCTATCGTCTATTTGTGAAGCATGAACAGATGCAAATGATTCCTGATAAGAAAGATTTGCAGGATATGCTGGATACGATTCGCTACAACCTGGGTTTGATAAAGCAGCATCCTAAAATGCGAAAGTTTAATTTTGGCGAGAAATTTGAGTATTGGGCGGTTGTTTGGGGCACGCTCATTATGGCCATTACTGGGTTTGTTTTGTGGAACCCTATCGCGTTTTCCTCAGTATTTCCTGGGCAACTTATACCGATGGCCAAAGCCGCTCATGGTGGTGAAGCGTTGTTAGCTGTGCTCGCCATTATTCTCTGGCACATGTACAACGTTCATATTAAACATTTCAATCCCAGTATCTTTACCGGCAATCTTCCCCGTCATCAGATGGAGGAGGAACATGCCTTAGAACTGGAGCGGTTAGAGGCAGGAGAGCCACCCTGGCCCGAACTGGCTCTGCCGGTTTTGCAAAGACGCTTACGGGTTTTTGTGGTTGCTAGTATCCTGGTCAGTATTGTTGTTGTTGCTGTTGTGGTATGGGCCATCACGTTTGAAGAGACAGCTATTACGACCATACCCCGTGTAACGCGTGAAATTTTTGTCCCAGCGGGAACCACAGTCCCATAAACAGTTGTTCAAGAAACTCATTTATCGGATTGAACGATTGTTTATAGTCTTGACTGCTCCCGTTTAGTAAGGAGGAAGGCAATGAAGCATCACAGAATAAGGCCCTACTTGCTAGGGGGGTTGCTTCTGCTGTTTTCTCTGATCCTGGTCGCCTGTTCCCAAGAGCCGGAAACAGTAGTTGAAACCCGAGTTGTCGAAGTTACCGTAGAAGTTCCGGGTGAAACGATTACAGAAGAGGTCGAAGTTACCCGGGTTGTGGAGGTTGCGCCAGAAGTACCGGCGGGACCTTCTGTACCGTATGAAGAGCAGTGGGCATCCTCAGCTCATGCTGACGCCAGCGCGGAAGCGTTTGTGCATTGGAATGAGGAAGACCCGGCTGAAGTGCCGGATCGGTGCGCCAAATGCCATAGCACCCCTGGCTTCCAGGATTTCCTGGGAGCGGATGGGAGTGAAGCTGGTGTTGTGAACGCGGCCGCGCCCATCGGCTCAACCGTTGAATGTGTGGCTTGTCACAACGAAGTTGCCTCTCACCTGGATAGTGCGGTTTTCCCCTCCGGGGCTGAACTCACTGGTTTAGGGCCAGAAGCGCGTTGTATTCAGTGTCATCAGGGCCGCGCATCTACTGTACAGGTCAATGACTCCATCGCCACTGCCGGTCTGACGGAAGCGGACGAGGACGTGGTGAGTGAGGATTTGGGCTTTACCAATATTCACTACTTCGCGGCCGCGGCTACTCAATACGGCACCTCGGTCATGGGCGGTTACGAATATGTTGGCAATGCCTACGATGCCCGTTTTGACCATGTCGAGCCATACAACACCTGCGTGGACTGTCATGATCCCCATACCCTGGAAGTCAAACTCGACGAATGTGTCGTCTGTCATGAAGGCGTTGAAGACGCTGAAGATTTGGTAGACATCCGTATGGTTGGCTCCCTGGTCGATTATGATGGCGATGGCGATATGGAAGAAGGAGTTTACTTCGAAATCGAAGGATTGCGTGACATGCTTTATCAAGCAATGCAAGCCTATGCTACCGAAGTTCCTGGTACAGCTATCGTTTATGACGAGGCAAACCATCCCTACTTCTTCATTGATAGCAACGGCGACGGCATTACCGATGAAGCCGAAGTCAACGGCGACAATCGCTTTCAATGCCTGGACAGCCCGTTTAGCCAAAGCGGCTTACAACTACCAGGTTTCCCTCAAGGATCCGGGTCGTTTCGCGCATGGTGGCAAATATATCATCCAGTTACTGTATGACTCTATCGAAAACCTGAATGCGGGTATGACCACCCCGGTTGACTTGACCAATGCCAATCGGCTAGATCGAGGCCACTTTGCGGCTTCCGAAGAAGCGTTCCGTCATTGGGATGGTGAAGAAGATGGTGGCATTGTGCCTGGCACATGTAGCCGTTGCCATTCTGCTGCTGGTCTGCCTCTGTTCGTGACCCAGGGCGTAGCCATTAATCAACCCGCTTCCGGCGGTTTGAACTGTGCCACCTGCCACAATGACCTGACCACCTTCACCCGCTATGAAGTAGCAACCGTGCCCTTCCCCAGTGGTGTCAGACTGACCAATCCGGAAGAAGACCTGGACAGCAACTTGTGTATCTCCTGTCATCAGGGCCGTGAATCTACGGCTAGTGTCAACCGATTAATCGGTGGTCTGGCCGACGATGAAGTTTCCGAAAATCTGCGCTTCTTAAATATCCATTACTTTGCCGCTGGTGCTACGCTGTTTGGCACGGAAGCGAAGGGTGCGTATGAATATGAAGGTCAGACATACGTAGGACGCAATGAGCATGTAGGGGCGTTCAATAGCTGTAATGAATGCCATGACACCCATGCGTTGGAAGTACAGGTTGAAGAGTGTGCTGACTGCCACGAAAGTGTTGCTTCGGCGGAAGATCTGGTAAACATCCGTTTTGAGGAAAACACCATTGATTACGATGGCGATGGCGATGTTACTGAAGGTATTGCTCTGGAAATCGCAACAATGAAAGAGCAGTTGTATGCCGCCATGCAAGTGTATGCCACGGAAACCGTAGGCACCGGCATTCTCTACTCTGAGGCGGCTTATCCGTACTATTTTGCTGATGCAAATGGTAACGGCGTGGCTGATCCCGAAGAGCTGAATAATGATGGTCGTTATAACACCTGGTCACCGCGTTTACTCCGGGCCGCGTACAATTACCAGTATGTGACCAAGGACACAGGTGCGTTTGCTCACAATGGTCTGTATGTCTTGCAACTCCTGTATGACGGTCTAACCGACTTGGGAGCAGACACCAGTGCCATGACCCGCCCCGAAGTACCAGCGCCAGCGGCGGAATAATTACCCTAACATTATCCCTAGTCCACTGGCTTGAAACCGGAACAGGCATACAGGTGTACGAGCCAGTGGGTTAGGGGAAAACAGAAAATAAAAATGGGCACCATGTGCCCATTTTTGTTTTCTTCCGTCTATTCATCAATGCTCTGTGCTGCTTGCTACAATTTGGCTTATCTGACGCTTTGCGTCAAAATTACCTTTCAGGATTTATGGTTAGCACACCATCAGCGTTAGTGCTTCATGAACCTATCCCCTGCATTAACACTTGTTGGAGGCTTTGATGCGCAAGAAAGTTTTGTTTGCCCTGCTTTTATTTAGCTTGTTCCTGTTGGCCGCTTGTCAGCAGGACAATAACTCCCCAGAAACGGTGGTCACCCGCATTGTGACCAGCACGAATGAAGTCGTTGTCACTGAAGTTATTACTCAGGAAACGGTGGTTACTCGTGTTGTTGTTGAAGAGCGACTCGTTACACCTACACCTACTCCTTTGCCTGCGGGTGGTGAAATTGTTACCGCCTCTCTGGCCGATATCCGTAGTTTGAACCCGGTTCTTAGTAATGATGGTGCATCTAGCACCGTCACCAGTCAACTTTTTGTGAGCCTGTTGGCCCTTGATGCGCAGACCGGCGCCTTAATGCCGCGCGCGGCCGCGGATTGGACCGTGTCTGAGGATGGCCTCACCTACACCTTTAACTTACGCCAGGACATTGCCTGGAGTGACGGCACGCCTCTCACCGCCGATGATGTCGCGTTTACCTTCCAGGCCATCACTACCCCTGAGCTAAACTCTCCACACCTGGCTAACTTCGTCAATATCACCCGTTGGCAGGTGGCGAATGCGAACACCCTTGTTGTTGAACTGGGTGCACCTGATTGCACGGCCATTTATGCGTTTAATGTGGGCCTGATTCCGGCGCACATATATAACAACGATCCCCTCAATATCCTTGATAGTGAGGAAAACCTGGCTCCAACGGTCACATCTGGGCCATTCCTTTTTGGGGAATACCAACCGGGGCAGCAGGTGCGCCTGGTGGCAAATCCGACTTATTATGCCGGGCAACCGGTCGTAAATAGTTGGACGATGAAGATTTACCCCAATGCCATTCCCATGTTGAACGATCTTTTGGCCGGAACCATTGATTACACTACCGTAGATGCGGAGTTTGTGGGGCGTGTGGAGAGTGCGATGGCGCGGGGAGCTGATGTAGAAATCAATAAGTGGTTTGTCAACGGCTTCACCTATCTGGCGTTTAATCTGGCTGATCCGGCCAATCCGCAAAATGGCTGGCTGGATGAAAATGAGGATGGCGTGTATAACCCTGGTGAACCAGTGCAGACCCAGGATCCACATCCGGTGCTGAGTGATCTGGCGGTGCGGCAGGCCATCGCCTTGGCCCTTGATTATGATGACATTATCAGTCAGGCGGTTTATGGGCAAGGTGGCCGCATTGTGGCGGATATTTCACCGGCGATTGATTGGGCTTATAATGATGCCTTGACACCCTATGAACCAGATATGACGCAGGCTGTTGCCCTGTTGGATGGGGCGGGCTGGGCCTTGGTTGAACCAGAAGATGAGGAGTTGCCCGCGATTCGGGCCAAGGGGGATGTGCCCCTGGCGCTGACGATTACTTTGAATGCGGGTAACCCTAGCCGGGAACAGGTAGCGCTGCTGGTGGCGGAGCAGTTGGGGAAACTTGGCTTTGCCATAACAGTCGAAGTTTTGCCGTTTGATGAGGCGGTGTTGAAATTGCGTAATCAGACCTTTGACATGGCCGTGGCGGGCTGGTTAGATGTGAACCCGGAGCCGGATGATAGTAATTTTCTCTCGTACACGCAGGATACGGTAGGGATGGGTTTTAATTTCGCCTCGTATTACAATGAAGCGGTGGAAGATAATTTGGCTCGCGGCCGCAGTGTGGCTGGTTGCGCGGCCGCAGACCGGGCCTCGTTCTATCAGACAAATCAGGAACTGGTTTATCAGGACATTCCCTACATCCCCCTCTATGCTCCGCTGGTCAATGTCGTTTGGAGTACCCGGTTGCAGAACTTTCACCCCAGCGGTTGGAACCTTTTTGCTAATGTGCATGAGTGGTATGTGATTGATCACTAACCCCCGAGAAGCGACGAAGCAGGGAAGAGGTGGGATGCCAAATCGCTGAGCCTTGGAACCGGCCATAACCTGAGTCCTTTGTCCTACGGGAAATAAGAGCTAGAGAGGATTTGCTTACATGGCAGACGTCAAACAAATTTTGGTGGTGGATGATCATTTTGAGATGCTGGAGTTTATGCGGACGGTGTTGCAGCACAGCGGCCGCGACTACCAGGTATTGGCTGTTCCCTCAGCCGAAGAAGGGATGCTGGAACTGCTCCGTACTCCCTTTGATCTGCTCATTACCGATGTCCGTCTGCCCGGCATGAGCGGTTTTGATCTCATTCGCCGCGTGCGCCGCGCCCGGCCAGAATTGCCCGTGATTATGATTTCTGGGTATGGCATTGAACAAGGGCAAAAAGAAGCGGCCGCGTTGGGGGTGGTTCATTATTTTGTCAAACCCCTGGATAGTGACTTGTTGCTGCTCACGGTTCAACGAACCTTATTTGGTGAACCTGTTGGAAGAACCACCCGCGCCGGAGCCAACACCTGCGCCTGTCGCAGTTCCCTTATGCCCTCGGCCTCATCTACCGTGAGCGTTGATTGTTACCATTAATCAGCGGTTGCACACCTTGCGCAACGAAATTAGCGCCACCTATGTTGTTCTGGCAGATGCCAGCGGCCGCATCCAAACTGATTCTGGCATGGGAAAGGGGCTGGCCCTCCTGACCTGCTCAATACCGTGGCTACCAGCCTGCGCCACAACCAGCTCCTGGCCGAGCAGTTAGGCAACCAGGATGCCATTACGCTGCAATATCAATCAGGCACGAAAGCGGAACTCTATGCCATGAGCGTAGGGGATGCCTATCAGATTCTTATCTTTTTTACGGCGGAAACCCGCCGCGGCCGCGTAGGCACTGTCTGGGTATTCGCCCAACGTTTGGTCAAAGAGTTGCTGCCGCTACTCCCCACCAGGGCAGCGACTCCCTTTGCCCCTGCGCCTGAGGCGCCGACAATCCTCCACGAACTGTCACCCAGGCCCGAAGAGTCGCCGATTTGCCCGATTTTCCATCCAAAACACCGCTTCTCAGGTGGAAAGAGCGCTGTCTGATCGTGTGCGCACTCCCACCCGTGCCCCCAGTTACCTCGCCAGAAGCACCCTCCCCCAACCTTGGTTCCCGCCGAATTTATCCTGGAAGCAAATGAATCAGCCGATGCCGCCACGCTGAACAACTTTTGGGATCAGGCGGTCGAAGAGAGCACGGCCGGTAATGGAGAGGCGTTCTCCTTTGCTGAGGCGATGCGTCAGGGTCTCATACCCGGTGGGTTGGTCCAGTCTCAAGAGAGTGGTGATGAGGCGGCGGAGGCGGCTCTGGCAGAATGGCTCGATTTGTCTGATGAGGCTATGCCAGATGAGATGCCGGAAGATTGGTTAGATGACGCGGCCGCGGCGGAACCTGTACCTGGTGATGGTTTATCCTTTGCCGAAGCGATGAGCCTCGGTTTGTTGCCTGGTGAACTGACACAAGAATCATCAGGTACCCCGGATGATGCCGCTCTGGCTAATCTGTTTCCTTGGCCCCGGAAGAAGCCCTCGACCTGGATGCTTTTGGGATGAGGCCATTAACCAGAGCCGGGAAGACCGGGTCAGGCGGATTCCTTCCCCCAGGTTCAAGGGTCTCATGCAGGGGTGATGATGAGATGTCTATGGACCTGGACGCTTTGTTAAACACGCCGTAGACAGCGCGCTAGACCTGGACGCCCTTTGGGCCAGTGCGGTTACGGATGAACAAGGGGATGCGGCCGCGACCACTGGCCTTTCTCTAGCTGAAGCCGGGCGAGAAAGGGCTTTTCAAAGCGGATTCGGCCTGGGAGGAAAGCGAGTAGATTGTTTGACACACAGACATAGCAGATGTACGATCTTCCGATTGTTATTTTCCTAGTTTAGGCCAACTCTAGGGTGGCTAGTTACGAAAATTATGCCTTAAGGGCAAAAGCCGTTCATTACTCCAAAAGGCGGAAATAAGCGCCATGAAAAAACAGCAACCAACACGCCGTGAAGTACTTACCTGGTCCGATGTGGATAAACTCATTGATTATCTGGTGCCACAGATTCACGGACGTTACGACTCCATGATGATCATTACCCGGGGTGGCCTCATCCCTGGGGGTTTGATGGCTGAAGCGTTGAATATCACCTATATTCTCACGGCGTCGGTGCGTTTTCCGGCCGATTATGTGGGGACATTGCCGAGTTTGCAGGAAGAGCGGTATGCTATCCCGGAATTTTTGCAGTTTCCCAACGATAACCTGTTGGAAGGGCGGCGTATCCTGGTGGTGGATGATGTGTGGACACGCGGCCGCAACATCGTCACCGTCGCCAGCCGCATAGACGCCGCCGGGGGTACTCCCGAAACCTGCGTCCTTCATTACAAACCCGGCTCATCCCTTTACCCCGGTCACACCCCCACCTACTATGCCGCCGTTACCGATGCTTACATCATCTATCCCTGGGAGCTAGATCGTGGCCTGGAAATTCTGGGCGTCTGGAACTAACGGGCATTCACCGTCACCTCATCTAAACTTGCCCGTTCCCTCTCTCTTTGTTACTATCCCCGCTCTACAAATGTGCCCGTGGGGCCGGTGATGACTGGGTCCCTGGCGGCGGGGGCCGTCGAACCGTGTCAGGTCCGGAAGGAAGCAGCACTAAGGCGTATCCCTCGGGTGACCAGGAAAACCTGGTGATCATCGGTCTCATGGGCACATTTTTTTGGTACACCCCAAGAATTTGAAGTTTACGACGGTTTCCCATCGTCCAACTTCAATCCCCAACCCTAAATCCGTATGACGCGCCCCGTTAAGATTTTTCTCCTGTTTTCATTTACCTTGCTGGCGCTAGGTGGACTTTTTGGTCACAGCCTGGGCCTTGTCCCAGGATACCTATGCCGTCTATGTAGATGGGCAGACGGTGCAGGTGCAGGGGGAGTATGAGACGGTCGCTCAGGTGCTCGCGGCCGCGAACATCATCACTCGTCCCGAAGACATCATCCAACCCGCTCCTTCTGCTCCCATCACCCCAGATGTGGCTATACAGGTGCAACACGCCACCCCCATCACCTTGCGTAACGAGAACGGAACCCGGACTTATTTCACCCATCAGCTCACGTTGGGCGCGTTTCTCAACGAAGTTGGCCTCATGGCTCAGCGCACCGATCAGGTCTACGCTGACGGCCTCATCCTTTCCTTCAACCAGATCAATGACACACCCTTACCCCAAACCGTAGAAATTGGGGATTTTTTGACTGTGACCATCCACGAAGGGGGCCAGCAGAAAACGGTGCGCACGGCCGTACAGACGGTGGGCGCGGCCATTCAGGAAGCCGGTATTACCCTTTACGCCGCCGATGGGGTGGAGCCACCGCCGGGTAGCTGGCTCACGCCTGATCTGCACATCTATATCCAACGCTCTCAGCCCTACACCATCCTGGTGGATGGTCGCACCATCCAGACCCGGAGCCACAGCACCAGCGTTTTGGCGGTACTGGCCGAGACGGGCATTGGCCTGGTGGGTTTTGATTTCACCCGCCCATCGGCGGAAACGTTGCTCCAATCAGGGGGAACCATCCAGGTTGTCCGTGTTACCGAGGATTTTCGGCTGGTGGATGCGCCGGTTCCCTACGAAACGCTCTGGCAAGCGACGGATCAGGCCGAAATTGATACGCGCATCTTGCTCCAGGCGGGTGTGCCGGGTATTCAGCGGCAGCGGGTGCGGGTGCGTTATGAAAACGGGGCGGAAGTGAGCCAGCAGGTGGATGGGGAATGGTTAGCCCAGGAGCCAGTCAGTGAAATCATCGGTTATGGCACCAAAATTGTTTTGCGGGTGCTGGATACGCCTGATGGGGCGGTGGAATATTGGCGGGTGGTGCGGATGCGGGTGACTTCTTATACGGCATCCAGTTCAGGTAAGGAGCCGGATGATCCGGCGTATGGGATTACGGCCAGCGGCTTGACCGCCGGAACCGGTATTGTAGCGGTGGATCGGGCGGTAATTCCGTTTCGGACGTATGTGTATGTGCCGGGTTATGGGATGGGTTATGCCGGTGACACGGGGGGTGGGGTTCGCGGCCGCTGGATTGACCTGGGTTATGATGAAGAGGAGTATGTGGGCTGGTCTGGATATGTGGACGTTTATTATCTCACGCCCGTGCCGCCGACGGAGCGCATCAATTTCCTCATCCCCACCACCTTGCCTTAACCGGGAAAGAAGTTTCACAGAGGGCACAGAGAGGAAGACACAGAGACACACAGAGTTTTAAAAGCAGTTTGTTTTCTCTCTGTGAATCTCTGTGTCTTCATCTCTGTGCGCTCTGTGTAACCTCTTCCTGACTTGCTGTACAAAAAGTTGACTGATTATCTATGAACCCCAAAGCGATTTTGCAACAATATGGGCTGGAGCCAAAGAAAAGTCTGGGGCAGAATTTTCTGTTTGATGATCAGGTGCTGGGCAGAATTGTCGCGGCCGCGTCCCTTACTACCACCGATCATGTGCTGGAAATTGGGCCGGGTTTGGGCCACCTCACCGAACATCTGGCGAACGCGGCCGCGGCCGTCACCGCTGTTGAACTCGATCAACGCTACCTGCCCATTCTGCATGACCGCCTGGGCCATCTGCCCCAGGTGCGCCTCATCCACGGCGACATTCTGGAGCAAAACCTGGCCCTTCTTTTCCCCCAACAAAGCTACAAAGTGGTCGCCAACGTGCCCTATTACATTACCGGGGCCATTTTGCGCCACCTGCTTTCGGCGCAGAGCAAACCCTCGCTGATGGTGATGACGGTGCAAAAAGAGGTGGCCCAACGGCTCGCGGCCAAACCGGGCGACCTGAGCCTGATGGCGGTCAGTGTGCAATTTTACGGCCAGGCCCGGCTGGTGAGCACCATTCGGGCCGGGGCCTTCTGGCCGCGCCCAGAGGTGGATTCGGCCATTGTGCGGTTGGACTTGTACCCGGAACCGCTTTTGCCCCTGGCCCAAGAGGATGCTTTTTTCCGGGTGGTGAAGGCCGGGTTTAGCCAGAAACGCAAACAACTGAAGAATAATTTGTTGGCACTGGGGATGGGCAGTGAGCGGGTTGCGGCCGCGCTCCAAAAAGCCCATATAGACGGCCAAAGGCGGGCGGAAACGCTAACGTTGCCGGAATGGGTGGCACTTTATCAAAACTTGAGCGTTGTGGCGGATGATAAATAATAAGAAGTTCACTCCATATCGCCATAATAATTGAGAAGGATGATCGAACGCACCTGGATATTTAGGTACGCTTGATCACGATGCATGGGGTTTGTTTTGGTTGGCGGCAGGGAGATTGACCCTAATTGTTGGTGCTGGTGTTGACGCAGTTTGAGGGGGTGGTGACGGATGATTTGGAGCGGTGGGGGGTTCAGGTGGTGGCGCGTAGGCAGAGTATAAGGGTGGGGGAGTGAGAGCAAGGGGTTGCGGATGCTCACACTTCGGAGACAGTACATGACCATCTATCAGTTAGTCCAGAAATTTCGTAGCATGACAGAAGAGCCTTCTCAGTATCAGTTATGGGGCGATAATGAGATCCTTGTGGAGTCGTGTTCTTATACAGAAGGAATTGAACACCTATATCAACTGATAAAACCTGGAGACATATATCGAGAAAAAGAGATCGGAGCAAAATTTATATCGGAAATTACTTACGCGGAAGTCATACATATCCGAGAACGTGATACCCACTTTAATCGTGGGAAATTGTAGGTAGGATTCGCGGCCGCGTTCCCCCTCTCATCCTGCCAAAATCAGCGCCTTCAACAAACATTCCTGCCACGCCGTGGACAAAGTTAAAGTTATGCGGAATATAAAAAATGCAGATTGATACCATCCTACGCCGCCTCTATACGCTTGCCGTTGTAACGGGGTGGATTCTTCTGGCAGTTATATTATTCTATCTTGCTCGTCCAAGAGCTGATTGGGAAACCATCACCCATGAACAATATGGCTTTTCTTTTGAATACCCGACTGAGTGGCGGGCCAGAAAATATGGCGAGGATATTTCCTATCACGGTGACGAAGAGCTGAAAGTGCTCCTTTCTCTTCCCTGGAACGATTACGCCAGTATCGAAATTCGAGTTGTTCCCATGAACAATCCCACATTAGACAAAGCGATTCGATGGGGCGAACAGAGAATTGCCCGAATAAACAGGTTATTGGTTTCACGCGGTGACGAACCTATTACGGAACTTTATTGGCGACAAGAAGAGCTTAACGGGCAAATAATCGCACGCCGACGGTATCAAGGGTACAACGTGAAAACGGGAGAGGTTTATCTGACTGAGGATGTTTACCTTGTCCGTGCGGGTGACATCATCGTTTTCATGCTTCATAGTCGAGAATCCAGCTTTGAATATTTTACGGATGAGTTTGAACGGATAGTTTCTAGTTTCTCAACGGTTGAGTAGCGGCCGCGTTCCCCCTTCATCCTTCCTAACCTGAACAAGCGAGAACCAAAAAGAAGGAACACAGAGGGTTACAGAGAAGACACGGAGATACACAGAGTTATAAAAACGGTCTTGGCTTTTCTCTGTGAACCTCTACGCTTCCTCTGTGAATCTCTGTGTCATCTCTTTCTTGCTAACTGGTCAAAAAGTTAACTCGTAAGGTAACTACATTATTACCGGCGCAGACGAGCATAGGTGCGGCCAGCAATCTCGGCGCGTAATTGCTACCAGTTCGGGGTATTGGTAGAAGAAAAGCACCTTTTCCTCGGCAATCGTGTCCCCATTTGGTTTGGGTTCCAGGACAAAGGCCATAAACGTTTCCGCGATGTCTTCTGCCGGATTGGTGGCGGCGTAATCGGTCACGAACTGATCCTCATACATCTGATAAAACTCATCAGAATCCGGGTCGGATTCCAACCAATCCTCATAGATGTCACCCCAGAAGGTATCAAAAAGACGTTGATGTAGGAGTCTCTCAGGCTACAGCCTTCACCAGGGAAAAAAGTAGGACATGAGGCTTCGGCTTCCTGATATAAGTCCTCGTCGTCGGGCTGGGCAAAAACCTCGTTATCAAAAGGAACCTGAGATTCATTGAGGGTGAGGACGTGGGCAAATTCATGCACGAGGGTGTAGATGAGTTCATCCTCGTTGGCGGCATCGGCAATGTCTACGCTCAAAATCCAACGGCTGGGATCATCCGGGTCTGGCTCGACGGCGGCTAATACCTCGTCTACCCCATCGGTAAAGATGACATATTTGGCAAAATAAGTGCGATGTTCGGCCGGGATGAGGTTGGCAAAGAGAACCCAAATGCGCTGGTGCGCGGCCGCGTCGTCCTGGTACGCCTGTAGGTTACTCGTAATGGCCGCCGGTTGCGGGTCGGTAATTTTATTTCCCTGGATGACATAGGTGATGATAGCATCTTCACTGGTAGCGAAGCCCTCTTCGCTGAACTCCTCTTCCCCGGAAAGGAAAACCCCCAAAACTTCATCTACCAGGGTATAAAACTCTTCATCAATCACTTCACAGTCATCATCCACACATTCCCCGTCATAGATGGGATAACACATCTGATCGGCTTCATCGTATTCCTCATCGTCATAACAATCTTCGGGCGACATATAATATTCATCGGCATAAGCTTCATCATCATACAGGGCATTTTCGCCTGAGTTGTTCACTCCTCATTGTAGGCATAATCGTCATTATAGTTTTCATATTCGTTGTTGTACGTTTCGGTATTGTTACCGCAAGCAAAAACCGCCAGGGCGACAAACAAGACCAGGGTAAACCAGAACCATTTCATTGAGCGCATCCTTTATCTCCTTCTCTGGGAAAATTACCCTCTTGCCACTGTGGGCACGAATGATTCGTGATTTTGGCAGGTTTTGCCCAATGTGACAATGTGACAATGGGACAGGCAGCAATTCTCATTTTGAGCGAATTTGGCGGGGGGGGGGGGGGGGGGGGGGGGGGGGGGGAAAAAAAAGGACGATTTCCCCCCCCCCCCCCCCCCGCGGGGGGGGGGGGGGGGGGGGGGGGGGGGGGGGGGGGGGGGGAACCGGCCCGCCCCGCCGGCCCGCCCCCCCCCCCCCCCCCCAACCGAGGAATTAAAAATGCGTGGGACAGGCGTCAGGTTGTTTGACGCCGGGCGATGGGTAGCAGACAATTGGGGTATGGGACGTGTGGCGTGGGGCGTGTTACGTGGAAGAGTGGGAGCAGAGATGGGCAAAACCTTAAATAGAAAAGGGCCTGTATCTACGGCTTACATCCGACGCACCACGCACCACGCACCACGTTTATTCCTCTGGCTCACCCTGGTTCTCTGGCTGGTAGGTTGTCGCACCGAAACGGCGGGAACCGCGGCCGCGGCCCTGCCCTCGCCCATCGCCACCATCGTTTTACCCAGCCTCACCCCCACACCACCGCCCACCTTCACTGCCATTCCCACGGTAACACCCTCGCGCACCTCAACCCCAACCTGGACCCCTTCACCCACGGCCACCCCCACCCAGACGCCAACCGAAACCCCCACAACCATCCCCACGGCCACCCCCGTGCCGGTGAATCGGCGTTGCCCGGAGACATCCCCCGCCAAGCCGGAATACCAACGAGGTTTCCTGTCCCCCGAACTGTGGCCGACGCCCAGTGCCGCGGCCGCAGAACCCCATTTCTGGTTGTCGCGGCCGCTACCGGGAGCCGACCGTTTCCTCACTAATGATTGGTTGCCCTACGGCTGGGATGCGTACCGCTATTTGCTCCACAATGGCACCGATGTGGCCGAACCCCAAGGCACACCCTTGCTCGCGGCCGCGGATGGCACTGTCGTCACGGCGGGTGAGGATGTCAACGAGTTATACGGCTGGCGTTGCGACTGGTACGGCCATCTGGTGGTAGTGCAACTAGACGATTTGTGGCAGGGTCAGCCCGTCTATTTCTTGTACGGCCACGTGCAAAACATCGTGGTGGAAGTGGGGCAGCGGGTTTACCGGGGCGAACCATTGGCCGAAATTGGCAAGGGCGGCGCGGCCTTACTGCCTCACCTGCACCTGGAAGTGCGGGTGGGAACCAACGAATTTGGCTCCACGCGCAACCCGATGCTCTGGTATTATCCCGGCACGGCGCGGGGCGTGATTGCCGGGCGACTGCTAGACCCGCAAGGGCGCCCCTGGCAGGGAATCGTCATTGAAGCGGTAGGGCGTTCAGAGAATAACCTCGAAGAACGACCCCGCACCTGGAGTTATCTGGGTGATCCGCAGGGGCTGATTAACCCGGATGAGGTGTATGCGGAGAATTTCCTCTTTGCCGACATGAAGCCGGGGCTGTATGAGTTGTTTGTGACAGTGCAGGGGGTGCAATATCGGGCCGAGGTGGAAGTGTTCGCGGCCGCGGTCAGCCCCATCACCATCATCACCGAGCCGTACCGGGAACCCACCCCCGGCCCCTCTCCCACTCTTGAGCTACCCACCCTGGTTCCTACAACCATCATCTCGCCCACCCTCACCCTACCCCCAGAATGAATGTAATGTCATGGTGGGCATGGGACGGGAAACAGGGCAAAACACTTTGAAGACAATATGCAATCATTAGCTGAAGACGATCTTGGTTATTTCAATGATGCGAAAACTTGGCGTTCTGGACCGAGTTTTCACGCTGTACTCGTGCAAAAGAATCAGACACCATCCATGAAGCTCATAGATAGCATAATGTCGGATGAATTTGTTCTTGAATGGAATGTTATGTCTGACCTTGTGACACAAAATGAGGTGAAATATTGCATCATCTCTGTTCCCGCTCTTATAAACCCTGTTGGAGCCAAACTATTTCAACGCACATATGATCATTATTCGCTGTTGTATATCAGTATTCCTACCCACCATATGGAAAGAATTTGCGGGACACGGTGGGCGTTTGGTCAATTTGACCTTGACCAAATAGTTGCTTTACACAACACCTTGATTCATCTATGTCAAAAAAATTGTAGATCTATCACACGCAACGATTGTATTGATGGATGAAGTCTGGGCATGGCCAACGAAAACAGAAAATCTGCCGGTGGGGATATTAGCAAAGCACCAGATTGCTCTACATGCTGGATGGAATATTAAGTTACTGTTGCCAACAGGCTATGCGTTAATACCTTTTCCAATTAACGAATCGGATTGAATCTGGTCACTGGTGACGGGTCACTTGTAACTTCTGCAACCGCTCCGCGGCCGCGATCAGCACCGCATCCTGTTTACAAAAGGCAAACCGGGCCAGCCCCGCGCCATCGGCCGGGTTGTGGTAGAAGGCACTGGGGGGAATAGCCGCCACCCCGATTTCGGTGGTCAGGTAGCGGCAAAAGGCCACATCGTCAGCAAAACCCAGGTCGTGAATATCTACCATGACGAAGTAAGTGCCTTGTGGGATGAGCGGCCGCAACCCCGCCTGCTTCAGCCCGTCTACCAACAAATCCCGTTTGGCCTGGTACATGACCCGCAACTCCTCATAATAGGTGGTAGATGTTTCCAGAGCCACCGCGGCCGCTTCCTGGAACGGCGCCGCGCCACAGAAGGTCATAAACTGGTGGGTGCGAAACGCCGCCTGAATCAGTTCCGGTGGCGCCACGATCCAGCCCACTTTCCAGCCCGTGGCGCTGAAGGTTTTGCCCAGGCTGGAGATGTGCAGGGTACGCGGCCGCATTTCCGGCAAATTCGCCATCGTCACCTGCTGGTGCTCATCAAACATGATATGTTCATACACCTCATCAACCAGGGCCAGCACATCATGTTCAATACACAACGCGGCCATCCGGCTCATTTCTTCGGCGGTAAACACCTTGCCGGTGGGGTTGTGGGGGGTGTTGATGAGGATCAGTTTGGTTTTGGCGTTGAACAATCCGGCCAGATGATCAAAATCAATCGCCCAGTCTGGCGGCTGAAGCTGATAAAAGCGGGGAATGCCCCCGGCCATTTGCACGGCAGGCAGGTAGGAATCGTAAAACGGTTCGCCGATAATCACCTCGTCGCCGGGATTGATCAGTCCCAGAATGCTGGCAAAAATCGCTTCGGTGGCCCCGTGGGTGATGAGCACTTCGGTGTCCGGGTTGACGTTCAGGCCATAATCGCGGGCCATTTTCTGGGCCACCGCCTGGCGCAGACGCGGCCGCCCCACGCTGGGCGCATACTGGTTAATCTCCTGGTTAATGGCGTTGATGGCCGCTTCCTTGAGAAACGCCGGGGCGGGAAAGTCGGGGAACCCCTGGCCCAGGTTGATAGCCTGATGTTGGCTGGCGAGTTGGGTCATTTCGGCAAAGATGGAAGTGCCCAGGTGGCGGATACGTTCAGCCTGATAGCTCATAGTGACCTCTGGTGGAATGGATGGGTGCGTACTATACTATGCCAGGGGAATTTAACCACAGATTTCACCGATTCACACAGATTTTTGGAGAGGGTTAACCACAGATTTCGCAGATTCGCACAGATTTTTGGAGAGGTTTAACCGCAGATTTCGCTGATTAACGGCGATTTTCTCTGTGTTCTCTGTGCCTTCTCTGTGCTCTCTGTGTCCTATTTTTTGGGAGATTGAACCATGAAGGTAACGATAGCTTTGGGGCAGATGGATGTGATAGTAGGGGAGCCGGAACGGAACTGGCAGACGGTGCAACAACTGGCCCAGGACGCGGCCGCGCGCCAGGCTGATGTTCTGGTTCTGCCGGAGTTGTGGTCAACGGGGTACGATTTGGAGCACGCGGCCGCGCACGCCACCCCTGTAGACACGGGTATGTTCGCCCGTGTGGCCGATCTGGCCCGCGAACATCACTTGCACATCCTGGGATCATGCCTGTCGCTGTTGGGGGAAAATCGGTTTGGCAACACCCTGACCTGGTTTGATCCGCAGGGGCAAAATTTGGCAACCTATAGCAAAATCCACCTGTTCCGCCTGATGGCAGAGGAGCAGTTTCTCACGGCGGGGGAGAAGTTGACCACCCTGGAAACGCCGTGGGGCAAGGCCGGGCTGGCGATTTGTTACGATTTACGCTTCCCGGAGCTGTTTCGGGCCTATGCGTTGGCGGGGGCGCGGCTGGTGTTTTTGCCCTCGGAGTGGCCCCATCCCCGCTTGGCTCACTGGCAGACGTTGGTACGCGGCCGCGCTATCGAAAATCAGATGTTCATGATCGCCTGCAACCGGGTAGGTACATCCAAAAACACCCACTTCTTCGGTCATTCCTGCATCATTGACCCCTGGGGAGAAACGGTCATCGAGGGCGACGAGTCGCCCCAACTGCTCGTCGCCACGATTGACACGGCGTTAGTAGACACCGTCCGGGCCAAAATCCCCGTCTTTGCCGACCGCAGGCCAGAGCTTTATGAAATGCGTGATGCGTGATGCGTGATGCGTTCAGCAGGCCTCGCGGCCGCAACCAACAATGAGCGATCTCACAATAGACCATCAAACAAGCGATTCGAGTCTTGCGGCCGCGTCCAGCATGACGCCGGGAACCAGCCCTATCTTGTACAGATAGCAGAGCGGTGAACTAAACTTTGTCGAACATGGTAGAATTGGCACATGAGCGAAGGCAAACGGTGGACGGGTCGTGACCGATATGGTCATATGGTATACCTGACTCAAGAGCGGTGGGAACACATTATTGAGCCAATCAACCATCCCGAAATGACGGATTTTGAAGAACATCTGAAGGTCCGTTGCAAGAGGGTAGAAGACAACAAGACCCCCTCAACCCAAGAAAGTACCGCTATAGTAAAGCCTTTGCTGATCTCGTCCTGGACAACACCCACATTGTTGTCATCGTTCTGTTTGGGTTTGGTACAGGGGAAAACAACGAACCCATTCCCAACAACTACATCGTGACCGCTTATCAGAAAGAACTTGGGTGAAAATGATGAACAAACCACACTTTAATTATGATGAACCCAGCGACACGCTGTATGTCTCATTCTCTCCAGGTGAATCGGCCACGGGCATTGAGTTGAATGAACATATTTTGTTGCGGATTAACAACACAAGAACGCCGGGCGATTAGCTCACTTTTTTGATTATTCAATTTTGGCCGAAACAACAGAGGTTGGCCCACGCAGTTTTCCCATTGCAGGCCTGTCTGAATTATCGGTTGATATGCAAGAAATGGTCTGGGAAATTTTGCGCCAGCCGCCCGTCAGTGAGGTGTTGGGCTTGTTGGCTTATACGCCCTTGATTGCTACAGAAATGACCCCATTACATTTCTACAACCTGCCATCATGGCCTGAGGTGGTTAGATAAGTGATTCGAGCCTCGCGGCCGCGTCCAGCAACACCCCCTCGCTTCCCGGCCTACAGGCCAGCATGAGGCCGGGAACCAACCCGGTTTTGCGGTCAATGTCGTACCAGGACGGAATGGAAATGGCCGACAAATTGAGGATGTTGATGAGCAGGGTGGGAGTAAACACGCCCGGAACCCCAGGCCGAAGCACCGTCGCGGCCGCTTTGCCGTGTTTCATTGCCAACGCCCCGCTCGTGGGCAGAATCAGCACCCCATCCGCGCCTAATTTCTCGTAATACTTTTCCCGTGCCGCCGTGAATCGCTCCTCAATAGCTAAGGCTTTGCGCTCATTGGGTTTGATAAGGGGAGCCGCTAATAGCATGTTGAACACATATTTATGCACCGTGGGGCGGCGCAACAACTGCCTCTGCCCTTCACCCGCCAACGATAGTTTTTCCCCTTCAGCCGTGGTGAGCAGGTTAAAGAACGGATCGGCCAGGCAGTAGGCAATGTAGCTGATGTAATCTTGCACCAGGGGGCCGACTTCGGGGATGTCGAGTGTTTCGCTGGGTAGCCCTTCGCCTTGCCATTCGGCAATGCCCCGTTTGAGGGCGGAAGCTACGGCGTTGTCTTGCACATTCATGCGGAAGTTGGGGCGGTGATGAAGCCGTGCCGCGGCCGCATCCCCCCCCTCTCCCAACGGCTCGTCCGCAATCACACTGTAAACCAGCCGTGCATCCCGCACCGAACGAGTCAGGGAGCCTAAAGCCAGCATCGAGCCAATCATGCCGTCCATAACCGGCCAGGTTCCTTGCCGGTTGATTGCGGCAGAATGGGGTTTGAAGCCCACCACGCCACAACAATGGGCCGGGTATCGAATGGAGCCGCCAATGTCTGACCCCACGCCAAACACCGTCGAGCCAGAAGCCACCAGGGCCGCTTCGCCGCCGCTGGAGCCACCAGGAGAGTGATCCAGGTTGAGTGGATTGTTGGTACGGCCATAACGCAAATTATCTGATTCATACGTCATGGCGAACTCCGGCAAATTACTACGGGCGATGATGATGGCGCCAGCCTCACGTAACCGGCGCACAATTTCGGCGTCTTGCTCATGGGGAATGGGGGGCATCCGCATCGAACCGGCGGTGACGGTTTCCCCAGCCAGGCCAAAGGTCTCTTTGACGCTGATGGGTAAACCAGAAAGTGGGCCGGACTGCGGCGTGCGGGCCTGGGCCAGGGCTTCTTCGCGGAAGATGTGTACGGCGGCGTTGATGCGGGGATGTTGTGTCTCCAGGCGCTGGAGATACTCACTTACCACACCCTCAGCACTGCGTTCGCCACTCTGAATCTGCTTGAGCAACTCGGTGGCATCGGGTAGGGTCAGATAATTCATAAAGAGCCTCTTCAATTGGCGGGGTTGAGATGTTCCATTGGCAAACAAAACGGAAAGAGCCGTTTAGCTTGCCTATTGTACAAGTTCTTTCACTTCATCACATAAATCTGAAGTGAACTCTAGCCCGTATCAAACGGGTAAGGCTTCATCGTTGGCGAGGGCGCGGGCGTGGGCGGCGTCCATTTCGGTGATGAGGTCAATGGGGGTGGCGGCGAAACGGAGCGCGGCCGCACGTGCCCGTCCATCCTGCTCATAATCCAACGACCATTGCCCATGTTCCACCAGTAAGGCCAGCGACAACGCCCGGCCTAGCGTCATAGCAAAACGGCGTGCGCCAGCTTCGAGCGCGGGCTGGCCTTGCTGCGCGGCCGCGTTCAACCACGCCTGAGCATTAAACAGCGCTCGCTGAGCCGTGCGACCCGCGTTGCTGAGACGAGTATCACGAGCCGCCTGCACGGCTTGATCAATTTTAGCCTTGATGGCATTCAAACCAGTCCCATCCGACAGCCCGCGCAGTGTGTCCAGAGACAACACGTTCGTCGTTCCTTCCCAGATGGGCAACACCTGGCTATCACGAAGCAGCATGGGCAGCCCGGTGTCTTCCACATAACCTGCACCGCCAAATGTTTCCAAAACCTCGCTGGCGACAGCCACCCCTTGTTTGCCGGTCGTCAATTTGGTGATGGAGGTCAAAATACGCAGCAGATCAGCCTGCTCCCCTTGTAATTCGTTGGCCTCATGCCGTCCAATCAGGTCAACCAGATAGAAACTGAGATGAAAGGCCGCTTCGCTCTCGGCCTGAAGGGTCGCCAGGGTGTCGAGATGCAGGGGTTTTTCGTTGAGGGTGCTGCCGAAGGCGAAACGACGTCGGGCATAATCACGAGCCAGGGCCAAGCCACGACGCATGAACGCGGCCGCGGTGACAGCGTTCCAGGTACGGGTCAAATGTAACATGGGCACGATGTTGCGCACGCCGTTTTCTAGCCCCATCAGTGGCTCGGCGGGCGTGCCGTTGAGCATCAATTCGGCGGTGGGCACTTTCCGGGTGCCCAGTTTGTCCTTGAGCCGGTTGACGGTAATGTTGAGTAAGCGGCCGCGGTCGTCACGCGTTTCCAGGTAAAACAAGGCCAACCCCTTGCCACCAGGGCCGTTGCCTTCGGGCCTTGCCAGAGTCAGGGCCACTTGCGAACTGGCCGCCGAGGTGAACCATTTGCGCCCATAGAGCCGCCAGACACCTTGTTCATCCTGCCGGGCAATGGTTTCCGAGAGACCCACGTCAGAGCCACCCGTGAACTCTGTCATCCATTGGCCGCTGGTCCAAAAGAAGCCGGGGTTACGGCTGGTGAGGTGGGAAACGGCCCGGCTGATGAGTTTTTGGTTGCCGGAGTTGATTAGCGTGCGGGCGGCGCCGTCCGTCATAGCCAGGGGGCAGGTGTAGACATCGGTCGAGGGGTGGAACAGGTAGGCGAGTGCGAACTGATGGGTACGGGCGAAATGGCCGAGCTTGGGTTCGTACGCGGCCGCGACCACCCCCATTTCCGCCGCGATTTTCTCCGCTCGTTGCCACAGGGGCGTCAGCTCAATCTCATCAAGCCGGTTCCCCCAGGCATCCCACTGATTCAACACCGGTTCATTAAGCCGGTCAGCTAATTGCAGCCGGTAAAGTTCACCCCCGGCTAATTCACCCATCGTAAACAAGTCCGTTTCTATCTCTTTCAACACATCGGCGGGCAAATGCCGCCGCAAATAAGAGCGCAATACACGGTCTTCCACATATTGATTACCAAGTTCGGGTGGCGTCTGGTTAAACAGTTTCATGACGATCTCCTGGGAAGGACGGGATGGTAAACAGTGAACAGTTAGGAATCAGCAGATAAAAGCAGTATAGAATATGATAGAATTGCTTCAAGTGGCAAATAGTGAGTTTGATTGTCTAGACCGGATTGTGTAGACAGCACTGTTACATTTAGTCAGGGAGCATAAAGATGGATGTCATGTTCGAGACAGTAGCCCCACCCGATATTGGTTTTTGGGAGCTTAACATTCAGCAAAAAATTGAGATTAAAACCAGTCGAGATGTCGCCCGTCGCCGGGTGAGTATTTTTGTGGGGGAGCAAATTGCTCATCTATTATACGGAGAGCCACCAACACTGGTTTTGCGTGGTGACAGAGCTTTTTGGCGGGTTCCAGTCGCTCTAGCCACCACCACTCTCGGCCGAATTGGCCAGGTAGGCGCATGGAGTGTGTCCTGTTGGAATGTGCAAAGGGGATCCGAAACCATGCCCAACGCCTGGCTGCCGGTGCCGCACTTTGAACAAAGTCGCGACTGAAGGTCCGCAGACAGTGGTTTGGGACAGTTTTTTGGCCGTCTGGGCAGAATATGACGAGAAAGCGGTGGTTATTAAACTCTAAGAACGTAGCCCAGTGACAAACGCGGCCGCAACCTCACCTAACGCTTTACCCTCTGAATACCCCCCTTCCTGAATCGCTAACACTGGCAGGCCCACCCCGGCGATGAGTTGGCCCATCTGTTGAAAATTATCCGGGGTGAGTTGAAACTTGCCGAGGGCATCGGTCGCGGCCGCGTCCAAACCAAACGACACCACGATGCACCAGCAATCCTGCTTCACCACCTGATCCAGCGCCTCTTGCAACGATGGCCGATAAACCGACCAATCGGTCGTGTGGAGGGGCAGAGGGTAGTTGCGATTAAAACCCAGCCCCGCGGCCGCGCCGGTCTCTTCGGCGTAGCCGGAGAAATAGGGATACTCTTCATCAGGGTCGGCGTGGATGGAGAGGAATAAAACTTCGTCGCTGTGGTAGAAGATTTCCTGCGTGCCATTGCCATGGTGATAATCCACGTCCAGAATGGCGACGCGGCCGCGTTGGGACAATTTTTTCCCCGCCAGCGCGGCATTATTGAAGTAGCAGTAGCCGCCGTAGCGGCCGCGCATAGCATGATGACCGGGCGGACGGCACAGGGCATAAGCCCGCTCATTTTCCCCCGTTAAAAAAGTCTCCGCCATATCCAGGGCTAACGCGGCCGCTTGCCGGGCAATGCGGTTGGTGTGCGGACCGATGGGTGTGGCCGTGTCCAGGCAATAATGCCCTGCGTGTACCGGCAACCAGCGTGGCAGGCGGGTCGTAGCCGCCACCGGCGTAAACGCCTCCGGTAACAGCTCCTGGCCGGGATAATCCTTCTCCCACTGACCATACGCCTCAGCCAGAAAATGGATCAGCTCCGCACTGTGTACGGTGAGCAGTTCGGCATCGGTAGCCTGGCGGGTGTGGGCGATGGGCCTGATGTGGGGTAAGGCCTGGATGGCGGCCAGGGTTGCGGCCGCGCGATAAGGCTGCTCCGGGTTGCGTTCACATTGGCCAAAACTCACTTGCATTTGTGGATCATGCCACCGGTGTTCGGGCATGTAGGCGAGAGGGAAAAGGTTGGTCATAGGATTGGATTCGGGTAAATTAAAGGCCCTGGACAAGACAATTTGAGGGTTGCGGCCGCGCCACGTCAACTTTAGCACAAAAAGCCAGCATCGAACCAGGAATTACCCACCTGACGGCAATTCTCCATTTAAGACCATTCGTAGGGGCGGGACAGGTGGGCCAGGATCGGGTCAAGCAGGGAACCTATTTTCCCACCTGTCTCGCCCTTTTTCAGTAAGAGGGCGAGACGACACGGAAAGATCGTTTCCAGTTCATCCTCATTGAACCCGCGTCGTCCCGCCCCTACTATCATGGTCTGTCAAATTGAGAATTGTTGTCGCATAACATTTACGCTTACAAGGAGTCCTATGAACACGCAAGCTCTATTCAGTTACTTAAATGCTTATCTTCGCGTTGATGAGATAAAGGATTATGGGCCACAGGGGTTGCAGGTGGAAGCCGAGAAGAGCGACATCCACAAAATAGCCCTGGGGGTGGATGTGTCACCGGCGATTATCCAGAGCGCGGCCGCGTGGGGGGCCGATATGCTGTTGGTGCATCATGGGATTCTGTGGCGCAACGTCGAGTGCTTGAGCGGAGCCTTAGGCCAGCGCGTGCGTTTGTTACTCAAACACGACATCCATTTGTACGCCGCCCATCTTCCCCTCGATGCCCACCCCGAAGTGGGCAACAACGCCGTGCTGGCCCAGATGCTAGGCGTCGCCGTCGCCAACTGGTGGTGCTCCCCCACCAACGCACCCCTGGGCGTTTTTGGTCTTTTGTCTCAGCCCGTGCCCGTCACCGACCTCGTCACCCTGCTCAACGAGCAGTTGCCTACCCAGGCACGTCTTTTGGCCCACGGCCCCGCCCAGGCCGAGCGCGTCGCCATCCTGTCCGGTTTTGGGGCCGATCAGGTAGCCGACGTGAGGAAATTGGGCGCGGACACCTACGTCACCGGTGAAACATCCCATGCCCACTACTGGGCAGCCTCTGATTATGGGGTGAACGTTATTTTTGCGGGACATTACGCCAGCGAATCCGTGGGCGTCAAAGCCCTCGGCCAGCACCTCACGGCCCAGTTTGGCCTGGAGACACGCTTCTTTGACTACCCGACGGGAATGTGAGGCATGGACAGACACTTTTGGAAGAGGGTGGTTTTGTAAGCTGACGCGGCCGCAATCACCCTAAATCTTATTGCCTGCAAAATGTATACTGTTGTAATATACAAACACCATGAAAGATCTGCTTCGTGATGTGGAAGGTTTCACCTGGGATGAAGCTAATTTTGATAAGAATTGGTATTTGCATGAAGTGACGAACACGGAATGCGAAGAACCCTTTTTTAATGTACCCCTTATTCTTGTTGCTGACCCAAAACACTCTTTCAATGAAAAGCGTTACTATGCTTTAGGTCACACAGATCGTAATCGTTGGTTATCCATCACCTTCACCATCAGGAATAATTTGATTCGTGTCATCTCAGCCAGGGATATGAATCAGAAGGAAATGAGAAAGTATGAAACCAGTCTTAAAAGATATCCCCGTTTTTCAGAATGAGGACGAGGAACGAGCGTTTTGGGCCACGCATGATACAACTGAATACATCAATTGGGATGATGCCGAAGAAGTGATTCTACCTAAACTGAAACCATCCACAAGAACGATTTCATTGCGTCTTCCTGAACCCATGTTGCAAGAACTCCGCTTAATCGCCAATAAACGAGATGTTCCCTATCAATCCTTAATTAAAATCTTTTTGAAGGAAAGAATTGATCTGGAACTCAGAAGACCGATGAATACCGTTTCTTAACAACAGTTGCACTGATGCTGCTTACACACCACACACCCCGAGAAGGAGACCCTTATGAGCAAAACCGCCCTGAACTGGATTGACGATGAAATCAGTAGCTTGAAAGAAGCTGGCCTGTTTACCAACATTCGGGTGATAGAGTCACCCATGCAGGCGTGGGTCCGCATTGATGGTCGCCGCCTGTTGAATTTTTGTGCCAATAACTACCTGGGTTTGGCTAATCATCCCCGGATGCTCGCGGCCGCGCACAAGGCCATTGACAAATATGGCATCGGGCCGGGGGCCGTCCGCACCATCGCCGGAACCATGACCCTGCACGTAGAGCTAGAGAACCGGTTGGCCGCCTTCAAACACGCCGAAGCGTGCATCACCCTACAAAGCGGCTTCACCGCCAATTTGGCGACCATTCCCTGCCTGGTGGGCAAAGGGGATTTCATCTTCTCCGATGAACTGAATCACGCCAGCATCATTGATGGTTGTCGCCTCAGTGGGGCCAAAACCGTGCGTTATGCCCATAACGACGTAGCCGATTTACGCCGCCAAATCGAGAGCCTGAAAGATGAACCGGGCAAACGGCTCATCGTTACCGATGGTGTGTTCAGCATGGACGGTGATATTGCCCCGTTGGACAAAATTTGTGAACTGGCGGAAGAGTACAACATCCCCCTGATGGTGGATGATGCCCACGGTGAAGCGGTGTTGGGGCGAGGCGGCCGCGGTATTGTAGATCATTTTAATTTGCATGGACGGGTGGATGTGGAAGTGGGCACGATGAGCAAGGGGTTTGGTGTGATGGGTGGCATGGTAGCCGGGAAGAAAAACATCATTGATTGGATTCGGCAACGCGGCCGCCCGTTTTTGTTCTCCAGCGCCATGACCGTGCCCGATGTGGCCGCCTGTCTGGAAGCGGTCAACATCCTTGAAGAGTCGCACGAACTGGTGCAACGGCTCTGGGCCAATGCCGAAACCTTCAAAATGGGTATGAAGCAGATGGGTTTTAACACCGGCAACAGTCAGACGCCTATCGTGCCGGTCATGTTGGGGGAAGCGCCGCTGGCGCAACAGTTCAGCCGCCGACTATTTGAGGAAGGGCTGTTTGCTATGGCTATTGGTTTCCCCACCGTCGCCAAAGGCAAGGCCCGCATCCGCGTCATGAACTCCGCCGCTCACAGCCCGGACGATATTGAGCAAGCATTGGCGATTTTTGGCAAGGTGGGGAAGGAACTGGGGGTTATCAGCTAGGGTTGCCTGGTTTGGGCAAACTTGAACGCAGACATTTTTTGCCACGAATTTCACGAATAAAGTTGCTTTATTCGTGAAATTCGTGGCATTTTTCTTTTAATCACTACCCGGCCAAAATCTGCTCAATGGCTTGCAACTCGTCGCTGGTGAAATCTAACCGCTCAAGTGCGGCCACGGCATCTTCAATTTGGGACACTTTGCTGGCCCCGATGAGGGCTGAAGTCACTTCGGGGTGGCGCAGGACCCAGGCCAGAGCCAGTTGGGCCATGGTCTGGCCGCGCGATTGGGCCAGTTCGTTGAGTTTCTCCACTTTGGCGATTTTGGCGTCGGTGATGTGCTCCGGGCGCAGGAAGCCGTGGGGTTTGCTGGCGCGTGAGCCTTCGGGGATGCCGCGCAGATATTTGTTGGTCAGCAGCCCCTGGGCCAGGGGCGAGAAGACGATGCTACCCACCCCTTCATCACGCAGAACATCCAACAAACCATGTTCAATCCAGCGGTCGAACATGTGGTAGTTGGGTTGGTGGATGAGGCAGGGTGTGCCCAGGCTTTTGAGGATAGCCACGGCCTGCCGGGTCTGTTCGGCGGAGTAGGATGAGATGCCCACATAGAGGGCGCGGCCGCTACGCACCGCATAATCCAACGCCCCCATCGTCTCTTCCAGGGGGGTGTCCGGGTCGGGGCGGTGGCTGTAGAAGATGTCCACATAATCCAACCCCATCCGTTTCAGGCTTTGATCCAGGCTGGCGATGAGGTATTTGCGTGAACCCCATTCGCCATATGGCCCCGGCCACATCCAGTAGCCCGCTTTGGTCGAAATGATCATCTCATCCCGGTGGCGAGCAAAATCTTGTTTAAGTACGACGCCAAACGTCTCTTCGGCGGAGCCGGGGGGCGGGCCGTAGTTGTTGGCCAGATCGAAGTGGGTGATACCCAGGTCGAAGGCGCGCCAGAGCATGGCCCGGCTGTTTTCCAGGGCGTCTACGCCGCCAAAATTGTGCCATAAGCCAAGTGAGATAGCGGGCAGTTTGAGGCCACTGCGGCCGCAACGGTTATAAACCATGTTGTCGTAACGCGAATCTAATGGACGATACATTGTTGTTGTTCCTGAGAAAACAAGTTTCAGGTTTCAGGTTTCAAGTTTCAGGTTTCAAGTTACTGGAGTTCCTAGAGTTCCTACGAGTTCCTTTGGCTTATTGTTGAATGGAGCGCATGTAGCGCAGACTTTGTACCAGGCCAATGGTGAAAACCAGAGCAAACACGAAAAGGCAGGCCAGGGCGTACCCGTCTACGGTGATGCCGGGAATGAAGTAAAAGATCGCGGCCGCGACCACCGTGCTGATCCCCGTCACCATCAGCCGTTTGGCCCCATATTTATTCGTGGCGTACCACACCTGTGGATCATTCATCGTGGCGGATAAACGAAAGCCATACACCGGATTCGGCGGCACTTTCTCCCACAACAGGGGCAAGGATAAGGCCACCAGAACGATTCCCCCAATCACATAAAGAAGCATAAGCGTGGTCATCTTGCACCTCGGTTCTGGCCGTTAGCCATTGGCGGTTGGCCGTTAGCCAGCCGCCAGCCGCCAGCGGCCAACTGCTACACCACAAAACTCTCCCCCAAATGGGGTACATGCACATCCGGCAGCCCCTGTTGGCGCAGGGATCCGGCAAATTTTAGGGAGACTGGCTCTTCACCGTGGACGATGTAGGTGTGCCGCGGCCGCGTCCTGAAATGTCTCACCCAGTCCAGCATCTCATCCCGGTCGGCATGGGCACTCAGCCCGTTCATCTTTTCCACCTGGGCTTTTAGCTGATACTCCTCGCCAAAAATTTTAACAATGGGGTCTTTGTCCACCAGCCGCCGTCCCAACGTGTGCGGAGCCTGCCAGCCCGTGATCAAAATGGTGTTGCGGGGGTCTTCGATGTTGTTTTTCAGGTGGTGCAAAATGCGCCCGGCTTCGGCCATGCCACTGGCGCTGATGATGACCGCCGGTTCACGCAAAAAGTTCAGGGCCTTCGATTGTTCCACGGAGCGAGTGTATTGCATCATAGCAAACCCAAACGGATCGCCATTGCGGCTTTGTAACAGGAATTGGGCTGTCTCTTCATCAAACGCTTCAGGGTGTAGACGATAAATGCCGGTAGCGTCAATCGCCAGGGGGCTGTCTACGTACACGGCCAACATCGGTGGGATGTCCCGTTTTTCCACCAATTGATGGAGCCGGTAGACTAGCTCTTGGGTGCGGCCAATGGCAAACGCCGGGACGATCAGTTTGCCCCCCTTTTGTAGGTTTCGTTGACGATCCGCTCCAGCTTTTTGTCCGTATCTCCTTCATCGGTGTGCAGGCGGTCGCCATAGGTGCTTTCAATAATCAGCACATCAGCCGAATCAATAAAGGTGGGATCCCGCAGGATGGGTCGGCCAGGTCGGCCAATATCGCCGCTGAAAACCAGCCGGATGTCTTGGTGGGTTTCTTCGTCTTCGATGTCCAGAACGACGATGGCCGAACCCAGGATGTGACCGGCATCGTAGAAGGTAAGGGTGACACCGGGCATGATTTGGCGCGGCCGCTCATAACCAAAGGCCAGGAAATATTTCAGGCACTCAACGGCATCTTCCAGGGTGTAAAGTGGCTCTAACAAGGGGAGATTTTGCCGTATGCGCTTCTTATTCAGGTATTCAATATCATATTGCTGGATTTTGGCGCTGTCCCGCAGCATGATGGCGCACAGGTCATGGGTGGCGTAGGTGCAGATGATGTCGCCCCGGAAACCGCTTTTGACCAGATTGGGGATGTTGCCCGCATGATCCATGTGGGCGTGGGAGAGGACGAGGATGTCTACCGCGGCCGCGTCAAAAGGAAAATGTTGGTTCCGTTCATACGTTTCCTTGCGCGACCCCTGGTATAAACCACAATCCAGCAAAATCTGCTTGCCATTAATCGTCAACAGATGTTGTGAACCAGTAACCGTTCGCACCGCGCCATGAAAGGTGATTTTCATCTTAAGCTCCTGTGGGGATAGCGAGTTAGCGAGTTAGCTAAGAAGCTAGTCAGCTAGTCAGCCTGTCAGCTAAGCGAGTCAGCGAGTCAGCCAAAAGCTGAAAGCTGAAATGCTGACCGGCTGAAATGCTGAAAGCTGAAATGCTGACGCGCTATCTGTTCAACAATTGCAACAATTCTTCCCCATAAAGCTGACGCCGCACGGGGCCGATTTCGTTAATTTGGGCCAGGGCTTCCCAGGTACGCGGCCGCGCCTGAGCCAACGCCCATAACGCTTCCTTACTCACCACCACATCCGACTCCACCCCCCGTCGGATGGCTCGTTCCTTGCGCCACAGGTGTAGCTGATCAAACCGGGCCATGACATCATCCGGCGGGCGCTCATTGCGGCGGGGGGGGCGAGGGGGTTCCGCCTTTTTGCCCTCACGGATAAGGTGTAACAGTTTTCGACCATACCGCCCAATCTGGCCGGGCGACATGCCATAAACCTGGGCCAAATCCTCTAACGATTCAGGTAACAATTGGGCTAATTCCAAGGTGGTGCGATCAGAAATGATGCGGTAGAGAGGGTGGTTACGCCGCTCGGCTTCTTCATGGCGGAAAAGATGCAGCTCTCGGAGCACGGCCTGTTGGCGAGGAAGCAAATCACGCACGCCGTTAATTTGCCAGAAACTCTCCGGGTCGAAAACGATGGGGGGTGCTTTTACCCGGCTGTGTTCCACAAAAATTTCCTGCGCTTCAGCCAGACGATCCATTTGTTGTAGTTCGTCATACAGATAATCACGCAAGCGGAGCAAGAAATGGGAGTCAATTTGGGCGTAGGCTAATTGGTCACGGGTTAGCGGCCGCGCACACCAATTGGCGCGTTGATGCTTCTTATCCTGGCTTACCTGGAAATAACGTTGCAACAACTTTGCCAGCCCCATCTGCTGATGGCCCAGCACCCGCACGGCCCACATCGTATCGAACAAATTGTTCAACTCCCAGCCGTAATGCCGCTTCATCAAGATCAAATCATACTCAGCGGCGTGGAATACCTTTTCCACAGCCGGGTCGGCCACAATTTGCCCTAAACCAGAGAGGTCAGGCAGATTAAGCGGATCAATGATGTAATCTTGTTGCGGGGTAGAAATCTGGATGAGGCAGATATTTTCGTGGTAGACATACAGACTGTTCGCTTCTAGATCAAGTCCGAGCCGAGGAGCTTGACGCAATTGTTGCCAACAGGTTTGCCACTGCTCTGGGGTGGCGATTAGTTGATAGGGGGGTAATGGTTTATCCACAGGAGTCAGCATGAACGGGGTTTGCCAGTAAAAATGAAGATTGGGACACGGTTCAAGGGTGCTTTGGGTTTGCTCGTTATTAACCGGGCAAGATTGCTTCAATCACTGAAGATTGAGGCAACCCTTTGCAGGCTTGTAGGACGCTTTATCCAGTTTTGCACCGTGCCAACATTTGTAAACGATTCAGCTTCTAGAGCTGTCATGTGCCTGGGCGTTTGTTGCCCATATTTCTGGAGATTGTATCTGAAATGATGGGGATTGACAGAATTGTAAAAAGGTTTTGGTTCGTAGTGACCGCTTTAGCGGGCTGACGAAAGCCCGCTAAAGCGGTCACTACGAACGAGGATACACTTGAATATCTACCGCTCGCACAGCTTTGCAGAAGTCTTGGGATTTCGCCTGAAGACCCATCCCCGCCCCCTTCCCCTGGGAAGGAATATCAGGTGTGCCGGTTTTCGAGCCGCGCCTAAACGGCCTTTGAAAAGTTCCGCCCTGGGGGCGAGGTTAGGGGTGGGGGTTCCGGCGACAAACTGATACGGAGATTTGTCATAAAAATATAAACCCACCTTTTGCAAAGCGGTATTAGTGCCTTGTTCATTCAAAGATTGAGGAGTGAGCACGCCCACGTGTGGACTGTTGGGCATCATTGGCATCTTCAAATTTCTTCTTACCAGAGCACTAGGGTAGCTGATAAACAGCCATGTTGTTTAGCCCCTGTTCAATTGTCCAGGCGTAGTTGGTTGTGTAAAGGGGGCGGGCGTCATCGGTCAGATTGTTGTAGCGCCAACCAGGGGCGGTGATTAAATAATCGGCCTGGCTGGCGCGGATGTGAGCGGCCATGGTGACCGGATCATCCAGATAGGGCACGACTTCGGGGGAGATGAGGCCAGCGAGATCAAGCAGGGGGCGAGGAGCAAAATAACCAATGGCCCCGATGTCGTGTGTGGCTACGAGGGCATTTTCGGCGGTGTTTTCCTTAAGCCAATGAGCCACTTCTACCATTTCTCCCTGGATGAAGGCTACATCTTCCTGGTAAGCCAGCCCACCGAAAAAGAGAAAGATAATCAGCATGAGGGCAAAAATCATCTGGATGGCGCGTGGTGCTAATATGCCCAGCCGTTGGATGGATCGGGTTTGCAGAAGGAAATGCCACCCGGCTAAGCCGTAGATGATCCAGATGGGTAGAGCGGGCCACAGGTAGCGGCCGCGTTGATACGTAACCGGTAGCCGCAAGGCATATAAAAGAACGTGGCCGCCAGCCCAGAGTAACGGCAGGGTATAGAGCAAACGCCTTTGCCGCCAATCGGAGTGGAGACCCTGCCAGCCAGCAATGAGTAACCCGGGTAACAGAAGCAGGTGGGCACCACTAATGCCGCGCCAGCCACTTTCTGGCCCCCCCAGGCTAAAAAACAGGAGTTGAGTCAGCCGTTGCAGTATGGGCTGGGCTAGTAGAACGGCGTATTCAGCTTGTTTGGCGTAGAAGGTGTTGGGCCAGATGCGGCCGGATGAGGCCAGGTTGAAGGCGAAATAGGGGACGAGGGTTAACGCGGCCGCGCTACCCCACAGCAGGAAAATGCGGCCGCGTTCACGCCACGGTTGCGGCCGCAGAGCCATGCCCATCAGCAGGAGTAGTACCAACATGGCGCCCTCTGGCCGGGTCAAAATGAATAACCCGCTAACCAGCCCCAACCAGATGGGGGTATTAGGATGGGGCAGGGGGTCGCGTCGCCAATGGGTGTAAGTAGCGGCCAGATGCAGGGCCAGGGCGATAAACAGCGGGGATTCCATGCCACTCGCGGCCGCGAAAACCAGTTGCCAGGTGAGCGCCAATACCACGCCGATGATCCAGCCGTAGGCTGACTTTTCCGGCCACAGGGCTTGCCATAAACGCATCCCACCGATAGCGAGGATAAACAGGGAGAGGCCACCAAGTAGATACGCCCACAGCAGGTAGGGCAGGCGCAACGCATAACCTACGGCTAACAAAATCGTCCACAAGGGAGGCAGTGGACCCGGCACTGATCATACCGGGTGCATATTCCCAGCGGCCTGTTTGCCATAGGTTGCGGGCGTAGGTCTGGTGAATCCAGGCATCATCAAGCGGAAACCCTATCTGTTGGCTGAGGGTAGGCAAGACCAGGTATAACCCCAGGCTCACCACCACGGCGATGAGGATACGATTTTGCGGCCGCGACTCCTGACTATCAAGTCCTTGGCTCATAATTATTCTCCACGAATCTATTAGATAGAGAAATTCGGTTGCTGAACTATCTGGGATTTAAACTTTCGGTATGGTTCAAAAACGACCCATTCACGTTTACAAATTCGGTGCCAAATTGTCATTCCGAGGTCTGCCGAGGAATCTTTTTAGCGAGCCAGTAGAGAGATTCCTCGCTCCGAAGACCCTCGCCAGAGAGGAATCTTAGTTTACCAGGAGAATGACAGGCAAGCCCGCGCACTCGTGAGACATCTTCCACTTTCTGAACCATGTCAAACTTTCTTTTCGACATTGGCGAAAATTTGGACGACCTCTGGAAATCTCTTAATCTCTCAGTCTCTTAGTCTCCAGAGGTCAGCACAGAAACGCCAATGTCGAGTTTCTTACAGAGCACTCGTAGGTTGTAACGAAAAATGACCTCGGCGTCCATCAGCCTGCAGTACTGGCACGTAGCGCTTAATCGTTCTTCACAGGTACGAGGCGGTAAATCTGAATCGTTTCCAGGGTAGTAACAAGTTCCAGAGTCGGGGGCGTTACCATGCCCTGGTAGAGATCAGCCAGGGGTAGAGGCCGGTTTTCGTCCAAGATGAGATGCGTGATGTGATAACGCGCGGCCGCGGTCAGCACCGTCTCCAATGGTTCGTTGGGGATGCTATAGGCCGACAGGCCCGTATGGTAATAGAAACCCGGGGCGTTCCCCACCATTACCACGGCGTCATCCGGCAACAAGGTCCCCACTTCTGGATACAACATCGCCACGATGTCCGCTGAACCACGAGCCAGCCCCACAACCAGACTCATGACCAGGGCCACACCAATAAACAGACCGGTAAACAGCCGCTTGGCCCGCTCGGGTTGCCAATGAGGCAGCCGCCGCGCCAACCCATCCACGCTCCAGCCAATACCCACCGGAACCAGGGCCATGAACCACGGCCACAAGGCCACCGAGGAGTGGAGCAGTCCGCCCCGTTCACCGGGAAAGGTAAAAACCAGGCTCATGGCGGCAAAAAGGAAGAGGGTGTAGAGGATGAGCGGCCGCAGCCACGCCTGTTTTCCCTCGCGCCAGCGCACCCAGCCGCCGATGAGAATAAACGGGGTGAGGAAAATCAGCCCGTTCACGGCGATAAACGTTTGCACCGCCACCCACAACCCGGCCACCTTCGAGCGTACAATGTTGCCGATGCCCCATTCCAGATAACTGCTCAGGTCAAACGTCCGTCCATAGGCAAATAGATCATCATAATTAGTCAGAAACATCGTTTGTGTACCTACCGTAGGCAGAATTGTGCCGGTAGTATCCAGATTATGCAGGAACCAGGGCAGCATGGTGAGGAGGTAGCCGAGGAGAGTGGCGAGTAGGCGAGTGGCGATGAGTTTCGAGTTTCGAGTTTGGAGTTTCGAGTTGTGTAGGGGCGGGGCAACCGGGGTGACTGATGGGGGATCACCCGGGCTTAATTTCCCGGTTGTCTCGCCCTCTTTACGTGGGGCGTGGGGCGTGGGGCGTGGGGGGATAATGATAATAATGATCGCTATAATCAACAGTAACAATCCATCGGCCCTGGTTAAATGGGCCAAAGCGGCCAGGACACCAACGAAGGTGTAGCGAAGTACTGAGTACTGAGTACTGAGTACTGAGTACTGAGTGCTGAGTGCTGAGTGCTGAGTGCTGACTGGCTGACTGGCTGACCTGCTGACCTGCTGACCCGCTAACAGGTACAAACATCCGGCTCCTGCCCAGGCGAAGGGGGCGAAGGTTTCTGGCTGTGCCCAGTTAGCGGCGTAGAAGCCACCGCTCATGGTGAGGAGCGCGGCCGCGACATTTTGCCAGCGTTCACCCCTAATTTATAACTGATCAGGTAGCTGAGTAAGGGAAGCAGGTGGGCGAGGAGCCAGAAGGGGAGTCGGGCACCACGGAAAGAGGAGATGAGGCTGTAGCCCGCGGCCGCGAGCAACGATGGTAGCGGCATCCAATACGTGTGGCTGGGGGTAGGCACACCCGCTGGATCATCCAGATATTGCCAAATAACTAATTCTGTCCAGCCATGCCCCTCAGCCAGACGTTGCCCATTGGTGGTGTAGTAATAGGCATCCATGTAGGCGGGTTCTGGCAACAGTAAAAGCCACAACCCCTGGAATAACAAACCAGCCAACCCTAACCACAACCAATCTTTTCGTTTCATGAGTAATCTCACACGAGAATTTGCCCGATTGTACCTGTATTCGGTATGGTTCAAAAGTCAGACACCTTTACCGGGTAAAACCATCGCTTTCAAGAAAAAGTTTTTGTTTGTAGTGACCGCTTTAGCGGGCTGGTTGTTAGCCCGCTAAAACGGTCACTACGAACAAAGACCCCAAATGATTATCTGAACCACGATAGAATAGGAGAACAGCCGTTAATGATCACAGCAATAGAAGCGCTTAAACAGTTACAAGAAGGTAATCACCGTTTTGTGCATGATATTCGCGGCCGCGACCCGCTTGACGGCCAGACGCGGCGCCATGAGTTGGTAGATGGTCAGGAACCGTTCGCCATTATTTTGGGCTGTTCTGATTCACGAGTGCCCGCGGAGATCATCTTTGACCAGGGGCTGGGAGACCTGTTTGTTATCCGGGTGGCGGGTAATATCGTGGCACCTTCACTGGTGGGGAGTGTGGAGTTTGCCGCCGAGCGATTTGGCACACGGTTGGTGGTGGTTTTGGGACATTCGATGTGTGGGGCTGTTTTGGCGACCCTGGAAGAGCTTGAACGCCCGACCGAAAGCCGCTCGCCCAACCTTCGCGCCATCGTTGACCACATTCGGCCAGCCGTAGAAGTATTACTGGAAACACAACCCTGGCCGCACCGGGAGTTGCTGGTGCAAAAAGCGGTGCGGACCAACGTTCGGGCTTCAGCCAACCATTTGCGGCATGGTTCGCAGATACTTGAGCAATTGATTCAAAGTCAGGGACTGCTGGTTGTGGGCGCGGAATACTCTCTGGAGACGGGCATCGTAGATTTCTTTGATGGCTTACCCATAACTCAGTCACTAATCGTATCTATTAAAGTGTCCCAGAACTATACTTTCTAACTTTGCATTGGATTCCCACCGCACTCAGCGGGATAAGGGATCTAGCTTGCGCCGGGCAGGAATAGCATGGCCTAGGGGGGGGTCTCGTTTTAGCGACAGGATCGACGGAGCATTCCGCAGAGCAGCGAGCGAGAACACGTGAGTGGATACCACTAATCAGCTTTTAGAAAAATTTGGGCCACTTCATCTTCATACACCTGCTGCCAATCTGGGCTGGCGGTGAGCAGGGTGGTGAGCGTTGCTCCCCGGCTCATCAGCACGACCTCGATATCCCAATCCTCTAGCGGCTCTTGCCAGGTCGGGCGGGCGGCGTAGGTTTGCAGGTAATAAAAGAGGAATTCGTCCCCATATACATCGGCGCGGCCATCAGCAAAGACGGGAATGCCGCGCCAGATGAGATACCCGCCAAAGCTGTAATCGTTGAAAATGGGTTGGTCGGCCAGGCCGTTGGCTTCCAGATAATCCACGGCGGCTACCGGATAAAGCTGGTCAATCAGCGGCTGAATGTTGCCCAGGCGACGCCCCACCCACACGCTGGCCGCCAGAATTGCCAGGAACAAAATAAGCCAGTTCATCCGTTGCAGGAAGCGGCTGACGGTGGGTTCCGGGGCGGTGCCAGCCAAAATGGGGTAGGCCGAGTGCCCCTGAAAGGCGGCTAGAAGATGCCGGGTGATAATCGGTGTAGCAACAATGGCAAAAAGGGGAATGTTGCGGGCGGAGAGTAAACCCGCGGCCGCGCCGCCGCCCAACAAGATCAACTCGGCCAGGTGCGGCCGCGTCCCACTCCAGACCCAGGCCAATACGCCTACCCCCAGCATCAGCCCAAAAATGCGGAAATCCCACAGGTGAAAATCGGGTGACTGCCATTCGACGATATATTGTTGCATGGCCGGGCTACGCAGGGTCTCGAACGGGTAAATCCAGAGCCGGAAGCCATTGGGGTTGAACGCGGCCGCGAGAAAACTCCCACCTGTCAGCAGCCACAGCCAGCGAATATCAGCCCATTGGTTCAAGCCGGGCATGAACGGGGCCTGGGGCCAGCGTTGCCGGATGAGGTGCTGAATGGTTTCGCCCACGGCATAACCGCCCAGAACCACCACACCCAACAAGTAGCCGCTATGCAAATTAGCCCACAAGGTGGTGAGCGGAATGAGCCAGAGCAAGGTTCGCGGTTTGAGGGTTCCGGCCCGGTAACGCTCTACCAGATAGACAAACAGGGCCAGGAAGAGGGTGTTGAACATTTGCGGCCGCGCTTCCCAGGTGGGAGCAGAAGTGACCGCCGCCAGCAGGGCCACAAAGGCCGCCAGATACGGTTGGCCCACACAGGCCCGCGCCAACAGCCAAAAAGTCGCGGCGATGATGCCCGCAAACGCCAGACTCAACCCTATCAAGCCCCCCAGTTGGTAAATACCCCACATCAGCGCATCAGAAAGCCACTCATGGGCGACCCAGGGCTGGCCTAATTTGGTAAAAGAGAATGGGTCGGTTTGGGGAATACCTTGCTCCCACACCCATTCCCCGGTACGCAAATGCCACCACAGGTCAGGGTCGGCCAATTCGCGCACAGACATGGTGAATAGGGCCAGGAGAAAGAGGAGTGAGAATAGGCGACGGATGGACATAGGGGGCGGTTAGCCGTTGGCGGCTAGCCGCTGGCTGAAAAGCTGACAAGCTGAAATGCTGACTGGCTGAAATGCTGACTGGCTGAAATGCTTCCACTATTCCGGCTTCACGGCATAGGCGGTGAACAAGTCGCCAAAGTTAAGCGGGACGGCGATGCGGTCTAGCTTCAGGCCAAAGACAAGGCCTCGGAAGATGCGACCTAAAAAGGGGCTGAGAGCCTGCACGCGGGAGGCGACGTACCCCAGGCGCAAATATCGCCCTTGTGCCCCGGACCAGATAACCCGGTAGCCGATTTGCTCCAACATTTGCCGCATGGTTTTTTGGCTGAAATAATGAATGTGCATATCCATGAGCCAGGGCCAGCGTGCGCCCATGAGTTTAGCCGCCCAGCTATCAATGTCCATCGTGTGAACCACAATCATCCCCCCTGGTTTGAGCCGGGCGAAGGCTTTTTGCATCTCTCCTTTAGGATCGTCCACATGTTCAATGACATCCCACATGGTGATGATGTCAAAAAACTCATCTTGTAGCTCAGGGCTATCCAGGGTTCCTTGAATCATGGACAGGCCACGCTGGCGGGCGGCCCGGGTAGCCCAGGCGGAAGGTTCTAGCCCCCAGGCGTCCCAGCCCCGCTGTTGGGCCACTTCGACAAACACACCGATATAGGCACCCACATCGAGCATGCGGCCGCGTTTGCCTTCTCCCCAGGCTTTTTCCACTTCTTTCAAGTGTTTCTGGAAGGTCAGTTCGCGCCCTTCCCGCTCCTTTTCATACACTTCGTCTTCAACGGAAGTGTAGGCTTGAAGGAGCACTTCGGAGGGCCAACGGGGGTTGGCATAGACATAGCCACAATGTTTACATTGGACAATCTGGGCGTGGGAGCCGTAGCCAGGGCTGGTACAGCGGTAGGCGTCTACGTCAATGTCTTGGGGGTCAGTCATCGTGACAGGAAAACGAACCTGCCAATCGTCGCGGCCGCATAAGTTACAGGCAATATGAATCATAATGTGGTAACAGGGATCGTTGTTTGCCGAGGTTCACCCCCCCGCAAGCGGCGCAAAAACAGTCGGAAAACGGTGTATTGCGCCTTAAAGACTTCTTGCCGAGAAATTTTGGTCTGGCCTTTGCGCCGATCCTCAAAAATGATCGGCACTTCGCCGATCTGCCAGCCTCGTCGCTGGCACATAAACAACATTTCCATTAAAAATGAATAACCACTGGAGAATATACGCTCAAGCGGGATCGAAGCCAGGACTTCCCGCCGGTAAAGACGAAAACCAGCCGTGGTATCTTTAGCCTTTAGTCCTAATAAGGTTTTGGCCGTCATATTCGCCATTTTGCTGAGCATAACCCGTTTCCAGGTGCAGTTCAGCGACCCCCCCCCAGACACATAACGAGAACCAATAACCACATGTTTTTTCTGGCTGAGGGCAATCATAGCCGGAATAAAACGGGGGTTATGGGAAAAATCGGCATCCATGGTCATAATTCGGGCCGCGTCTAACTCGTTCATGGCTTTCTTAAAACCGGCGATATAAGCTGTGCCCAACCCCAACTTACCCGGACGATGGATCACATGAACGCGCCCCGGAAATTCGCTGATCAAGGTGTCAACTAATTGACCTGTGCCGTCGGGGGAGTTGTCATCGACAACTAATACATCCAGGTTTACGGGCAAAGCTAGTAACTGGGTGACAAGGTCACGAATGTTGTCGGCTTCGTTATAGGTAGGGACAATAACAATGGTCTTCGCCGTGGTCATGGCGAACTTCTCCTTAGGGGATGAAATTGTAACGGTGTCGGGGGGGGATAGCAAAAGTTGAAAAGTTATGGGTTTATGGGTAATCTGTACTGTCGGGTAGCGGTCAGCCGGTCAGCTTGTCAGCCGGTCAGCTTGTCAGCTCACGCTGAAAGCTAAGGGCCGAAGGCTGAAGTGCTGAAATGCTGAAATGCTCAAACGCTTCCCGCCCAAAGATGAGGCTATTTTGATTAAACTTAAAACGAAGAATGAAATTGCCGCTATGCGTGAAGCCAATCGGCTGGTGGCGGAGATATTTGCTCAGTTTTATACGGCCATTCAACCAGGGGTTACGCTATCGGAATGGGATGCGTTGGCGGCTGATTATATCAAATCAAAGGGGGCACAGCCCTTGTACAAAGGTTACCGGGGGAGTCCACCCACGCATCCCCCTTTTCCTGGGGTGATTACAGCTTCAGTGAACCATGAGATTTGTCATGGCCCGCCCAGCCGCCCCATTCGCCTGAAGGATGGGGATATTGTCAAGATTGATATTGGGTTGCGCTACAAGGGGTGGTGTGGTGATTCTTGCTACACCTATGCGGTAGGTGGTCTGGAGAAGCTCAGGCCCGAGGCCCGGCGATTGTTAGAGGTGACGCAGGAATGTCTGGCGCAAGGCATCGCGGCCGCGAAACCAGGCCGTACCGTAGGTGATGTGGGTGCGGTCATCCAGTTGGTCGCTGAGAGTCACGGCTTCAGTGTCGTGGCTGAATGGGGTGGACATGGCATCGGCCAGGATTTGCATGAAGAGCCATCGGTTCCTCATGTCGGGCCAGCCGGTGTGGGGGCTAAAATTCGCCCCGGTATGGTGTTCACAGTCGAGCCGATGGTGAACATTGGCAAGGCGGCCTGCAAAATGCTCAAAGACGGCTGGACCGTCGTGACCAAAGATGGCTCTCTCTCGGCCCAATATGAACATACGATTGCCATTACGGCGGCTGGGCCGGAGATATTGTCTGTTTTGTAGGAACTCGTGGGAACCGAGAGGAACTCATGGGAACTTGATAAGTATCAGTTTCTAGAGTTCCCAGAGTTCCCAGAGTTCCCAGAGTTCCTATTATGAGTGATTTTCTCCAAGAATTAATGGCGGTTCTACAAGACCGTAAACAAAACCCCCGCCCGGAGTCGTATACATCGCAGATGTTGGCCAAGGGGGTGGATGAGATTGTCAAGAAGATTGGTGAGGAAGCGATTGAGATTATTGTGGCGGCCAAAGGACAGGGGAACGAACGCCTCATCTCGGAAATTGCGGACTTGATCTTTAATGTGTCGGTGTTGTTGGTGCAGTTTGATTTAACCTGGGATGAGGTGGCAACGGAATTGGCCCGACGACGGAAACCGGCGGATGGCGACCAGGTATCAGTGAGTCGTGGGGGATAGGGTTACGTCATACGTCATGCGCCACACGTCCCAGTGGGGTTGGCTGTTGCCAGTGGGGGCGGGGGGGACTTTTCTGCGGCCGCGTCCTGGCCGATTTCACCTTTTGCCACCCGCCGCCTGGATAGCGGTCACCCTTTTCTAACTGGCAACGGTGTTGGCTGTTGCGCCGCATTGCGTTCGGTGTGACATGGCCCTTGTTGTGCCTGCTGATTTACGTTTTTTACCCGGAGATCAGTCCAAGATGGGCGGGAATCGCGGCCGCGTTGACCTTTTTTGTTCTGGTGATTAATTTTCTATTTGAACAAGAGGTCCCGCCCCCACCTAACTCGAAACTCGAAACTCAAAACTCGAAACTCATTCCCCTCATCCTCTTCCTGGCTACCTTCAGCCTCTACCTTCTCACCCTCTCCCCGGACATTTTGCCTGCCGACAATGGCGAATTCCAGTACACGGGCACACTGTTGGGTGTCGCCCATCCGCCGGGGTTTCCGCTCTATACCTTGCTCTCGTGGTTGATGACGAAACTGCCTCTGGCGGTTACGCCAGCCTACAAAATCAACTTGCTCTCGGCATTCACTAGTTCCGCCACTGTTGCTCTGGTGTATCTGGCGGTTAGCCGCTGGCGGTTAGCCGCTGGCAGGAATGCACCACGCACCACGCACCACGCACCCCGTCTGGCTGGTTTCGCGGCCGCGATCACCCTCGCCACCTCAACCACTTTCTGGGCGCAGGCCACCACGGCGAATATCCGGAGCCTGACTGGTTTTTTTGTGGCGTTGGCGTTTTATGCCTTATTGCGCCATCGAGAACAAAAATGGTCAATGGTCAATGGTCAATGGTCAATGGTCAATGACAAATGGCTGTGGTTGTGGGCGTTGTTGGTGGGATTGGGACTGACGCATCACCTGTCGCTGCTGTTTATGAGCGGGGTGATGGGGTTGTATCTACTGTGGGTTGATGCGGATTTGTGGCGACAACCGAGACGATGGCCGCGGCCGCTGTTCTTTTTCCTGCTCGGTTTTCTGCCCTGGCTCTACCTCATCTGGCGAGGGGCCGCCGGGGCCATAGGCGCACCCGACGATTTGACAACCCTGCCCGGTTTCTTCAACCATGCCTTGGGTCTGGGTTTCCGTGGCGATCTGTTTTATCTCGATTCCTGGACGGCCTTGTGGCAACGGCTTCAGGTGATGGGCAATGTCCTGACCTTTCAATTTCAGCCCCTTTTGCTGGTGGGAATGGCGTTTGGTTTTGTGCTGCTTCTGGGACAGAACCGCAAACTTGCCTTCTTGTTGGGCGGTTCTTTTCTACTGCACACCTTTGTCACCGCCACCTACCGCGCCCCCCAAACGGTTGAATACATGCTCCCAGCCTATGTGCCGCTGGCAATGATGTTGGGGTGGGGGGTGTTACAAGTTTCGAGTTTTGAGTTTCGAGTTTCGAGTTTACGCAACACGCAATACGCAACACGCATCTTGATCGGCCTCATTTTCCTCGCGGCCGCGTCCCAACTCCTCACCCATCTGCCCAGCTACCAGTGGCTGGCCCGCTCCACCGACACCCGCGATACCGTTCAGCCCTGGCTGGAGAACGCCCCCACCGACAGCATCATCCTGGCGGAGTGGCATTGGTACACCCCCTTGCGCACTTTGCAGGCGGTGGAAGGTGTGCGCCCCGATGTGCAATTGGAATATGTGACGCCGACAGCAGAGTTGTATGATGCGACCTGGGCACGGCGCATTGGTGAGGAGTTGGCCCGCGGCCGCAACGTTATCGCCACCCATTTTGCTGAAATTGCGTATAGTGAATTACCTCCACCTGAACCCGCCGGTGAAGCGTTTCTGTTCCGTGCCCAACCCTTGGCCGATTTACCCGCCGGTTATCAAAATGTAACCTTGACTTTGGGTGAGACAGTGGTGGTGCAGGGTTATCAAGTGCAACCCGCCCAGGTGGAAATTGGGCAGGAGATCATTTTAACGGTCGCCTGGTCGGTGGTGGGGGAGTTGCCGGCTGGGGCCACCCTGTTTGCTCATCTGGTGACGGCGGATGGGGTGTTGCTGGGACAGGCGGATGTGCCGTTGCGGCCGCGCACCGATGGCCTCACCCTCACCCAATTTCGCCTGACCCCCCGGCCCGGAGCCGCGCCGGGTGATTACGGCCTGATGATTGGCGCTTACCAGTTCAGCCTGACGGACTACAACCGTTGCCGGATGCCGATAATCAGCCGCGCACCCGTTTAGCCGCGTTAACAGTTACGGCGATGACGCGGCCGCCCTTCACCCGCAACCCGGTTTATCGCACTGTGCCCAGTGGTCGCCCGTTGTTGCGGCTGGTCGGATACGATTGGGATTTCACGCTGGCGGAACCCCGCCTGTATCTCCATTGGCAGACGGAGCAGGGGTATCAGACGGAAGTGCGGGATGGCGCGGCCGCGATCAACCCCATTTTGCCTGAATTTCGTTCCGCCTGGGGTCGGTGGCGTTCTATGCTGCTTGTGCCACCCGATGAACCCACTCATTACGTGCCCCTGGGCAATGGCCTGGTCTGGTTGAGTGGCACTCTGCCTGCCGACATACCTCTGATTGCCGGGCAAAGCATCTCCCTGCCACAATGGTTATCGACCAGCCAACCGGTGCTCCGTGATTATCACCTCTCGGTCACATTGATTGGCTTCCAGGCGGATAGCCAGCTCTGGGCCTGGCGAGACGGGGATGATCGAGATAGTGTCCCGGCGCTAGGCGCGATGCCGACGTTGAAGTGGGTGGCCGGGTCTAAGGTGTGGTCGCCGCATGAGGTGGTGGTGGCCGCGGCCGCGTTCCCTGGGCAACGGGTCATTGCTACCTTGAGCCTTTACGATGCCTTTACCCATCGCTCACTGCCTATTCTCGATGAACGCCTGAACCAGCAAGGCCCCTGGATTTTGTTAGGTGAGGGGCAAGTTGTGGGAGAATAGGGAGAGGCTAAGAGACTGAGAGACTAAGAGATTGAGAGAGAGACTGGGAGATTACGCCGTTTTGTGGCTGATAAGTCTGGAGCGATTGGGGCTATTTTTAAATGACATCAACGGATTTTGGAAAGGAACGGATTAGTGGTGGCCTCTGGAAAATCCGTTTATTTCCTTAATCCGTTGATGTAATCTAGCTGAACGGTTACAGTTACCAGACTCGACTCTGGCGAAAATTTGGACGACCTCTGGAAATCTCTTAATCTCTCAGTCTCTTAGTCTCCAGAGGTCAGCACAAAAAACGCCAATGTCGAGTTACCATAGAAAGATCGTGGCTTCTTTCAGTGAATCCATCCGCGCACCAATTTTCAAAGGAGAAAAAATGCAACATCTCAAAGAACGATCCCTGTTTTTCAAAGGGGCACTCCAGCATATCCATGAAGTCGGGTCTATTACCCCCAGTTCGCGCTCAGTGGCCAAGGCCATGACAGCAGCTATGCGGCAGAAACCCGCTCCCCGCCGTATTTTGGAAGTAGGCGCGGGCACTGGCCCTATTACCGCCCGCATTGTGCGTGACATGCGCCCTGGTGATCATCTGGACATTTATGAGATTGACCCGAAGTTTACGGCTTTTCTGGCCCGGCGCTTTGAGACTGAACCGGCCTTCCAACGGGTGAAGGATCAGGTGACCATTTATACGGCGGGCATCGAAACAATTGAGCGTGCACCCACCTACGACATCATTATTTCGGCCGTACCCTTTACCAATTTGCCCCCGGCGTTGGTACGGGAATTCTTTGACACCTATGCCCAGGTGTTAAACCCGGAAGGCGTGTTAACCTACATCGAATACGCCTTTGGCCGGGCCATTTTTACTGTGCTGTCCCGCAAAAAAGAGAAGCAACGGCTCAAGGCGGTCAGCCAGGTGGTCAACCATTATGTGCGTAACTACCAGGTGAAACACCGCTTTGTATTGTTCAACGCCCCGCCAGCGCGGATACGGTCGTTGCAGTTTGAACAGCGGTAGGGGGAAGGGAGACTAGGAGACTGAGAGATTGAGAGATTAGGTGATGGGCAATCTCTCAGTCTCTTAATCGCTCAGTCTCTCAAAAGTCGAGGTATTTTTTCCACTCTCTAGGAATGTCGCCCTGGATGATGAGGACGCGGCCGCGGGGGGTCTTTGGTTCGTAGCGCATCTTCATGCCCGCTTCGTGGGGCATCCGGTTGGCCTTGCGCTGATTACAGGGGGCACAGGCGCAGGCCGTATTACCCCAGGTATTGCCACCCCCCGTGAGCGGGGCAAAATGTGATCAATGGTGAAATCAGCTTTGTGGAAAAACATCCCCTTGTGCCGGTGGCCGGGGCGAATGCCACAGTAAATGCAGGTCCAGCGGTCTCGCTCCAGCACGGCCTTCCGTGACCAGATGGCTCCTTTTTGCGGCGCATTGACGTAGTAAGTCAGGCGCAACACCGAAGGGACCTCAAACACCCGGCGCACGGTGCGTAAGCGCCGGGCGATACCTTCAACCGCCTGGGCTTTTTCGGCCAGCATTAAATTAACAGCGCGTTGGACGGAGATAGTTTGCAGGGGTTCGTAACTGGCGTTGAGTAAAAGAACTGATTCCATAGGTGTGATTACCATTGGGCAGACAGGCCCAGACACATTATGTCCAGTCTGCATAGCCTGGGACATCAATTCTCAACACCCAATCCTCGCTGGTTATTGTAGCGCAAAATTTGACGAAAGGGGAATAGCGGAAAGTCAAGATTGTGTTAATAATTCGTTATGTTTACTTTAATTTCGTGAATTGGGTTCGAGTCGGTAACAAAGGTACGCCATATCGTTGAGCGAACGTTTGTGAACCGTCAAGCCATATGCGTAAGAAGAGTGAATAATTAAGAGAATAGAATCATTTGATGCATTTTAAAACCTAATTTCTCAGCCAATGAGCGTTTGTCCGCTTGAAGAGGTTTCATGATGAACAAAAGTTTGTACGCTCGCTTATTTTGTTTTTGCCTGTTGAGTAGTGTGCTTCTGGCTTGCCAGCCCATTGAAGAGATAACGCCGACGATTACGCTGACAGCGCTCGCGGCCG
>JADJUV010000026.1 GCA_016716885.1 Candidatus Trichofilum aggregatum
CATCTCAAACACCATCACCTCACTCCGTGTGGCAACCGCCAGAAATGCCCCATCCGATGAGAAGGCCAGGCTATGCGGTTGGTTTTGCAGTGTCTCACCCAGTGGGATGGTCTTCAACAAAGTGCCATTACTTAAAGACCAGAGTTGAATGGTGTTATGATAGTCGATGGTCGAAAAGCCAAGCGCCAGGATGTCCCCCGTCGGTGAAAAGGCCGGGGCTGCGACTACACGGGGCGGTTCACCCCAGATGGTTTGCCAGGAGTCATCTGCTACCTGCCAGGCGTATTGCCAGCTCCCATCCGCCACCCGCCAGACGTAAATAGCGCTGTCACCGGTCGCGGCCGCGAGCCAACGCCCATCCGGTGAAAAAGCCAACTGCCTCCCCCAGGAGTCGCTTTCCCCAGGAAACGGAAACGAATACGCTTCCGTCAAATCCCCTACCCGCCATAACTGCACCAGCGTTGTCTCACTTTGTGGTAACGTCGCCATGAGCGTACCGTCAGGCGAAAAAGCAATCCCATTTGTCTCTGTAAAAACCTTCAACGGCTGCCAGGGGTCTGTTTGCCACAACCACACCTCATCCCAAAACATTTGAATGCCCAGGTAGTCTCCCTCTGGGGTAATCACTGCGTGATCAACCGCACCTATGTCTTCCTCATGTAATAGGGTTCTCTCATTCACATCCCAGAATGAGACAACATTAGTTCTGCCCAAAGACCAGGAAACCAGCCGTTGCCCATTCGCGGCTAAAGCAAACCCTTGAACAGAATCATCGTGATGTAGCGGCCGCGCACTATAAAACGGGCCGCTACCAATCGGTTGAAACCAGACCGTTTGCATATCCGATACCACCACCGTGGTCTCATTGGGCACAAAAGCCACAAAATCACCAGTCTCAATACGCTTCACACAACCAGAGTTCTGGAACGTTGGCGTAATGAAATAGCAGGGGTTGTCCAAAATATCCTGCCGCAGCAAGCGGGGAAATATAAGAATAGGGATAATCGCCGCTGTTATACCCACAGCACCCACCAAATTTTCATAGCGGCGATAGCTGGAACCCCAAATGCGGGATATGGGACGGAAAAGCGAAAAATAGAATCCAGAAAGGAGGAGAAGAGGCAGGGTCAACAAACTCAGGCCTATCACCCTGCCCCCCAAAAGGGAAATAGAACCAGACATCAAACCCATCATCACAACCACAATGAAGATCATCACAACAGGATGGGACCAATTAATGCGTAGCCGCTCCACTTTTCGATATGCCTGGGGGTTGAGGCGTTCATCCAGAAGCGCGGCAAGCCGTTCCATATGAGTTAACCCAAACAGAGTCAGGCGTGTTTTTGGGGTTGCCAGTTGAATGTGACTGACATCCCCCTGCGGATTTTTACGGTGACGAAACGCTCCAATTTCGGAGAAAGGGAAAAACTCACGAAATTGCCCTTTGCGTCGTTCAATCCCCTCTGGCCCTACGATGATCTCTACTTCACGTAAGCCTGCCATTTGTTGGGCGTTAATGATCTTGGCGAGAACTTTAAAAAGGACAGCGCTGAGTACAAAAAACACAACCATCCCAAAACTTACCAGAGGGGGCAGTACAATCCATATTTGCCGCAGGGATGGGGTAAACCAGAAGAGAAAAATCGTAAGCAAGGGCACAATAAAAGGCATATAACCAATCAGGCGTCGCTGTTGCATATTGATTTGTTCGGACAACTTAAAGGTAACGGTTTCCATGAAGGGGCCTCATTGTTAAAACATGGTGACAATGATTTTCTTTTTTACGCGGTAATAGAAGTGATTTATTCTCCTGTTTTATCCCACGTACAACCCTCATTTTACCCGTTCTCCCCCCTTTTCCAACAAAAAACCCCCCTTCTCTAGCCGAGAAGGGGAGTTTTTTACTGCCAGGCAGATGAGCCAGCAGACGATGTGCCCTTAACCGGCCCACCGTCTACCGGCGAGAGGATTAGATTACGCCTCAACCCGCGGCCGCACCACCAACATCGCACAAGGAGCCGTCCGCAACACCTTTTCCATGATGCTCCCATGCACCCAGCGCTGGAAACCAGTGCGCCCGTGGGTCGCCATGACCACCAGGTTGATGTGCCGGGCTTCAGCAAAATCCACAATCGTGCGCGACGGTTCGCCGCCCCACACTTCCGTGGGTAAGTGGGGATAAATTTCGGCATGGCGCAAGGCCAACTGATGCAAATAATCTTGCGCCTGGTTGTAACTGGTTTCCCGTAGCCGGTCGCCAAACCCATTTTCTAGCTTATCCAGCGAAGAAATGAGGTGCGGGTCTACGTCTAGCGGCGGCACAACCCGGAACAGATAAGCCTGACAGCCCAGGCTGTTGGCGATCTCCAGGCCGGGGGCCACTGCCTGTTCCGCCAGCTCCGAACCATCCAGGGTAATAACCAACCGCTGGAACGGCTGATCGTTACGGATGACCAGCACGGGGCATTGGGCTTCGCGCAGAACCTTTTCGGTGACACTACCCAACATCCACCGGGTGAAACCGGTGCGCCCATGCGTAGACATGACGATGAGGTCAATATGGTGCGCGGCCGCGGCCTCCACAATCACCGTCGCCTCCTCACCCTCTTCAATCAGATTACGAATCGTCACATTCGGGTGGGTACAGCGCTTTTGCACCCCTTGCAGATACTCCAACAACTCATGGCGCGATTGGTCTACCGATTGCTCCGGCAACAGAAAGCCATAACCGGCTGGCTCCGTGACAAACATATGCTGCAAAACCGGCACACTGAGCACAATCACCTCACCGTGTACCTGTTGAGCCAGCGCCAGGGCGGGTTCCAGAGCACGCTCCGCTAATTCAGAACCATCCAGAGGAACGAGTATTTTCTTGAACATGATAACCTTCCTTTTAGGGCGACCAGCCAGTTCAATCTCCATGAAAGTTCATTAATTGATTCGGTAATAGACCAAAACGTTTGAACTGTCATTCTGACCCATTCGGCTTTGCACACTTCGTGGCGTTCCTACAGGGCAGGCTTGTCTTCGAGGAAGAATCCCTACAAATGTGGTGAACGGGATGCTTCGGGGGACCTCAGCATGACATGACGAGTATTACCGGTTTAATTTCGTAACCCTCATAAAGGTTAAACCAATCTTTGATCTGATCACCCTCATTAACACCTGGACTTGTGCGCAAATTATAACGGCCCCTGGAAATCTCTTAATCGCTCAGTCTCTCAGTCTCTTAGTCTCCAGAGGTCAACACAAAAAACGCCCACATCCAGTTAACACATATAACCACGTCGCAAAACCTGCATATTCATCTCCGTGAGATGGGCTTTGCCCGCCGAGATATGCCCCACGAGGGCTTGCTCTAGCTGCTCCAGGGTGAGGATGGGCCGTTTGGATAACATCGCCCCCAAGAGGGCCATGTTGAGCAGTTTAGCGTTGCCCGCTTCCTCAGCAATGGCATTGGCCGACACGTAGACAGTTTCGATGTCGTCGCGGCCGCAAACCGATGTCACCAAGGAGTTATTGATCACCAGCAACCCGCCCGGCTTCACCAACGACGCATATTTATCAAACGAGGGCTGGTTGAGGGCAATCACCACATCAGCCTGGGCCACAATCGGCGCACCGATGGGTTCATCACTGATGATGACCGTGCAATTGGCCGTACCGCCGCGCATCTCCGGGCCATACGACGGAATCCAGGTCACCTGTTTGCCCACATCCATGCCCGCATAAGCCAATAACTGTCCGGCAAACAAAACCCCCTGCCCCCCAAACCCCGCAATGATGATTGATGTTTCCATAAGACAAACTCCTCTGAAAATAAGTTTCAGGTTTCAGGTTTCAGGTTTGTAGTGAAACTTGAAACTTGAAACCACAAACTTGAAACCCGAAACTCTTTTACGCTAACGCGTAATCCACCCGTTCCCGCTTCAACATGGCTTCACGGAACACCTCACCCAGCCGCCGGATACCGGTTTCGATTTGGGCAGGTTGGGCGTTGGAGAAGTTGAAGCGCATGGTGTTGCGGCCGCTACCATCCGGGTAAAACGAATGTCCCGGCACATAAGCCACCTTATTGGCAATCGCCTTAGGCAACAGCCGTTCGCTATCCATATCTTCAGGCAACGACACCCACAAGAACAACCCCCCTTGAGGTTTCGTCCAGCGAACCTCATCCGGGAAATGCCGCTCCATGGCCGCCAACATAATGTCGCGCCGTTCGTGGTATACCTGCCGGATTTTGCGCACATGGTTCTTCAAGAACCCATCTTGAGAGATAACCTCGTAAGCCACCATCTGGTTCAGGGTGCTGGTGTGCAAATCCATGCCCTGTTTAGCCATGACACAATGCTGAATCACCTCTGTAGGCGCTACCATCCAGCCCAGGCGCAAACCAGGGGCTAATGTTTTAGAGAAGGTGCTGAGGTAAATGACATTACCCCGGTAAAAGCCGTGACCATTAGCCCCATTCAGGCGGCGGGCATCTTGTACCACCAATGGCGGCAGATGATCCCCTTCAAAACGGAGATCACCGTAAGGATCATCCTCAATAATGGGAATGCCATACCGGTCGGCCAGCCGGATTAGCTCCTGACGGCGCTTGAGGGAAAGGGTGACGCCGCCGGGGTTTTGAAAATTGGGCAGGATGTACATGAACTTTGGCCCACCCGATAGCGCGTCTTCGACCATATCCGTGCGAATGCCATCCGCATCCACGGGCACGGTTTCAAATTCCGCCTGGTAAGCCCGCCAGGCTTGCAACGCCCCCAGGTAGGTTGGCGCTTCGGTCATAATGAGGTCGCCAGGGTTGATGAGAATTTTGCCGATCATGTCCAGGGCTTGTTGTGAGCCGCTGGTGATGAGGATATTTTCTGGCCCGACATGAATGCCGTATTGGGCCATTTTCTCTACCAAGAATTGGCGCAGGGGCAGATAGCCCTCGGTGGTGCTGTATTGCATGGCCTTGTGACCATTGCGGGCCAGCACACGTTCGGTCGCGGCCGCGAACTCCGCTACCGGAAACAGTTCCGGGCTGGTAATCCCCCGGCAAACGAGATCAAATCAGGTTGTTCCGTCAACTTCAGCAATTCCCGAATCGCTGAACTGCCCATGCCGTGCATCCGTTGGGCGTAACGATGATTCCATGGGGTTGTCATTTTTGACTCCTTCAATTCGTAGACTGGTCAATCTCCAGAAAATTATCCGCAGATTTTGGGGATTAACGCAGATTTTTTAATCGGCGAAAATCGGCGTTAATCTGCGGACAAAACTTCTTGGTTCTGGTTTGTTCAGGTTAGGATTGAACCAATCTAAAGTCACTCAAAACCACTGCCAACCGCCAGCGGCCAACTGCCAGCCGCTCATCACTCACTCACCTTAAAATCCCCGAGCGGATACACCGGGATCATCCGCTCCTTAATCCAGGTTAGCGATTGATCCGGGGTCATGCCCCAGTTGGTGGGGCAGGAAGAGAGCAGTTCGACGACGCTGAACCCCTTGCCCTGAATCTGCATCTCAAAGGCGGTGCGGATAGCTTTTTTGGCCTGAAGGGTGTGCCGGGCGTCGTGGAGACTGCGGCGCACACTGTAGGATGTGCCCGGCAAACTGCCGAGTAGCTCGGCCATGTGCAGGGGATAACCGGTCATGGCGACATCACGCCCCTGGGGGGATGAAGAAGTTTTCTGACCCGCCAGAGAGGTGGGAGCCATCTGGCCGCCGGTCATGCCGTAGGTGGCGTTGTTGAGGAAGATGATGGTGATGTTTTCGCCGCGCGCGGCCGCGTGAATCACTTCCCCCATGCCAATAGAGGCCAGGTCGCCATCCCCCTGGTAGGTAAAAACGATGTTGTGCGGGTTCACCCGCTTGATACCCGTAGCCATCGCCGGGGCACGACCATGCGGAGCCTCACAGGCGTCCACATTAAAATAGTTGTAAGCAAAGACAGAACAGCCCACCGAGGCCACCAAAATGGTGCGTTCACGCAGGTTGAGTTCGTCCAGGACTTCGGCGACCAGGCGATGGGCGACGCCGTGGGTACAGCCGGGGCAATAATGGGTGTAGCAGTCGCTGAGAGATTGCGGCCGCGCATAGACCAATAGTTCATTCGGGGCGATCATGGGTGTAGGATTCATACCAAACTCCTGAGAAAACAATGAACCGCAGAAACGCAGAGAACGCAGAGAAAAGAAAATCTGTGTCAATCTGTGTCATCTGTGGATGTACCTCTTACATGCGTAGGAACTCGTGGCTACTTTTGGCTTTCATGGGAAACTGATGATCTTTCAGTTCACCCGTGTTTTCGGCCAGCCGCATGAGTTCGTGAACCTTCTTCACAATTTCGTCGGGCATGGGAATAACCCCACCCATCCGGCCATAAAAATGAACCGGAACCCGTTCGTGAACGGCGGCCCGGACATCATAGAGCATCTGCCCGGCATTCATCTCTACCACCAGCATCGTATCAGCCACATAGGTCAATTGGGTAAGCCGCTGGTTGGGGAACGGCCACAAGGTCACGGGCCGGAACAAACCGACTTTTAGCCCTTCCTGGCGTAAATGTTGCACCGCCGTCTGGGCTACACGGGCGGCTGTGCCAAAGGCCACCAGAATCAGGTCGGCATCATCTGTCATATATTCTGCGGAGCGGGTTTCGTTATTAGATTGGATGTAGGCCAGTTTGGTCTGCAACTCCTTGTTCATTAACTCCAACTCTGTCGCGCCCATAAACAGGGACGAGATCACCCTCTTTTCCCGCCCTACGGCTCCGGTTAAGGCCCAATCTGGCCGCTCTTTCTTCAGTTCACGCATGGGGGGTAGTTCGGCGGGTTCCATCATCTGGCCGATGGCACCATCCACGACGACAAAAACCAGGGTGCGGTATTTTTCGGCCAGGTCGAAGGCCAAAATGGTTAGATCGATGGCTTCTTGTACGGAGGCCGGGGCCAAAACGATGGGGTGAAAGTCGCCATGCCCGGCGGATTTGGTGATCTGGTTGTAGTCGCCCTGGCTGGGTTGAATGTTGCCCAGGCCTGGCCCACCCCGCATCACGTCCACAATCACGGCTGGCACATCGGAGCCAACGATGTAGCTGAATCCTTCTTGCATGAGGCTGATGCCGGGACTGCTGGATGAGGTCATGACGCGGGCACCGGTCGCGGCCGCGCCATACACCATATTAATCGCCGCTACCTCACTCTCGGCCTGCAAAAAGACCCGGTCCAACTCAATCATGCGCTGGGCCATGTACTCCAACAATTCGGTTTGCGGAGTAATGGGATACCCAAAATAAGCTTCACATCCGGCAATAACCGCCGCTTCGGCGATAGCCACATTGCCCTTCATTAGTTTTTTACTCATAGGATTTGCTCCTCGGAAATAGTGCTGAGTGCTGAGTGCTGAGTGCTGAGTACTGAGTGCTAAGTGCTGAGTGAGTTCCCAGAGTTCCTCTGAGTTCCCACGAGTTCCCATGCCCTCCTCCCTCATCTGGCGCACCCCACTCAACCACTCACGACCACTGGTTTACTCTTAACAGGCACATCTCTATAAACGGTGATGCAACCATCCGGGCAGACCGTGGCACAGAGGGCACACCCGGTGCAGTCATGATCCGGGTCGAGCAAAATAACGGGCCGATACCCTTTGCTGTTTAGCTCGTCAGCCAGCATCAAAACATCTTGCGGGCAGGCCGGGCGGCATAGTTCACAGCCCTTACACCGCTCCACGTCTATGACAACTCTTCCTTTAGCCATGTTTAAGTTCCTTCACGGCTTGCAGCCGACTCAATGGGATGAACTTCAGAATACTGGTTTGACCATCGGGTTGTGGGTTTATGGGGGGATTGCCTGTGGTACAACCGGATAAGCCAAAGTTCACAATGGGATTAGTGATACTGTTTATCGTACTAAGAGATGGCAACTGTCTACAGTGACAGATTTCCCTATCCATCCTGACAAAAGTCACCAGTGAAAAGGCAAGAAAAAAGGGTGGTTTGGGGCCACCCTTAACAAAGAAAATCGTTTAGATCAATGGGCAAAACTGTGTTTCAAATAATTAACTATTCACCGATTCACCCATTAATTATTCGCTTGTATCTCTTCTTTCCCTTAGGATCAAGGATTAAATAACCTGCGGAACGGAGATGAGAAACTCAACCAGCGTTACCCAACTCCTTGGTAGATTGAGTCGGAAGACCCATCCCCCTGACCCCCTTCCCGGGCGGGAAGGGGAATTAGGCGGTTTTTGGGGCGAACCCCGAAACCGCGCCAGAAATCCCCGCCCCTGGGGGCGGGGTTAGGTGGGGTTTCCGGCGACAAACCGAGAGTGAGGCGGGTCATAAAATGTAGGTCTGACTTTCGTCATGTGGGCCTCGTTCCCAGTCTCCTGTAAGTTATTTAATTCTCATTCCTTAGCGTCGAAGGGAGCATTCCACGCAGAGCGTGGAATGAGAACGCGATAGATAGCATTCTCTTTCTTTTAAGATGAAACACACCTATCAACAAACTACATCGCGCCCCAGTTGTGCAAGCGCCAGGGATAATCCGGGGCGTAGGAGCTAAGAACACGCATGTAGTTAGCCCGCTCAAAGGCGGCTGGCTCGGCGCAGTTCATCTGGCTCAGGCTACCACGCAATTGGGCCAACGACTCATACTCTCGTTCCACCAGCCACGCTTCCACACCCTGACGTAATACCATCAGGCGGTTGATGCCGTTCTTGAGCAATTCAGAGGCCAGCATGGTGACAGCCGCACCCGCGGCCACACCCTTCAGCACATCGGTGACGGTGTGAACGCCCGTCGTGAGGGCCAGGTCGGCCCGCAAACGGCCATGCAAAATGGCGATCCAGCGTAAGGGCAGGCGCAGTTCGGTGGAGCTACTCAGCTTCAGGTTAGGCACAACTTCCAGATTATCCAAATCTAAATCCGGTTGGTAGAAGCGGTTGAAGAGGACCAAGCCGTTGGCGCCAGCTACGTCGAGCCGGTGAGCCATGTTGGCGATGGAACTGAAGTAAGGGCTGAGTTTCATGGCGATGGGGATGTTGACGACGCTCCGTACATCAGCCAGGATGTCCAGATAGAGCCGTTCGACTTCGCCACTGGTCATGAACAGGTCGGTGGGTAGGTAGTAAACATTGAGTTCCAGGGCGTCGGCTCCGGCATCCTGAATGTCACGGGCATAACGAACCCAGCCACCGGTGGAAACGCCGTTGAGGCTGGCGATGATGGGAATTTCCAGGCTCTCTTTGGCTTGCCGGATGTGGTTAAGATACACATCGGGGCCAGTCTGGTATTCGGTGGCTTCAGGGAAATAGGATGTGGCTTCGGCGTAGCTCTCAACACCCTGGGTGAGATAGGCATCCAGGGTGTGGCTTTCCTGGTTGATCTGCTCTTCAAAGAGGGAGTACAACACAATCGCGGCCGCGCCCGCATCTTCCATCTTCTTCAAATTATCTAGATGCCGGGTCAGTGGGGATGACGATGGCACCAACGGGTTTTTCAGTTTTAGTCCGAGGTAGGTGGTAGATAAGTCCATGATTTGCTCCTGAAAAGATGAGACTTGAGACTAGAGACTTTCCGGTTCACCTTCAGTCTCTAGTCTCTAATCTCTAGTCTCATTTATTTGCTGGGGTTAACAAGCTGTTCAATCGTCTGCCACCGTTTCCGGATGTCATCTTTGGCCTGCTCAAGCAGGTGCGCGGCCGCGTCCGGGTGGCTCTGGGTCAGCATCTGGTAACGCCCTTCCCGGTACACATAATCGGTCAGCGGGATGCTCGGCGGTTTGGAGTCCAGGTGGAACGGGTTGTCGCCGTTGCTCTGCTCCGGATTGAAGCGGTAGAGCGGCCAATGGCCAGAGTTGACAGCGGCTTGTTGTTGTTGCAGGCCATATTTCAGGTCATAACCGTGGGCGATGCAATGGCTGTAGGCGATGATGATAGATGGGCCATCGTAGGCTTCGGCTTCCAGGAACGCTTTGATGGTTTGGGCGTCGTTGGCCCCAAAGGCGATGCGGGCCACATAAACGTTGCCGTAGCTCATGGCTAACATAGCCAGGTCTTTTTTAGGTAAGGGTTTGCCCGCGGCCGCGAACTTAGCCACGGCTCCACGGGGGGTAGATTTGGACATTTGCCCACCGGTGTTGGAATACACTTCGGTATCCAGTACCAGGACATTGACATTACGCCCGCTGGCTAACACATGATCCAGCCCCCCATAACCAATGTCATACGCCCAGCCATCCCCACCAACAATCCAGACAGATTTTTTAGCCAGGATGTCGGCCAGGTTAAGGAGATTTTCCAGAGATGCGTGGTGCGTGGTGCGTGGTGCGTGGGCGACGAGTTCTTCCAGGCGAGTTTTGAGTTGGGCGACGCGGCCGCGTTGGGCTTGAATACCAGCTTCGTTCGATTGGTCAGCGGTAAGCAGGGCATCCACCATCTCTGCGCCGATGAGGTCACGGTGTTGCTGGAGAATGGTTGCGGCCGCGGCCTGCCGTTGATCCAGAGCGACACGCATCCCCAGGCCAAACTCCGCATTGTCTTCAAAAAGCGAGTTGCTCCAGGCCGGGCCACGTCCTTCCCCATTGTGCGCCCAGGGGGTCGTGGGCAGGTTACCGCCGTAAATCGAGGAGCAACCCGTGGCATTAGCGACCATCGTCCGGTCGCCAAACAGGCGGGTGAGCAGGCTCAAATAGGGCGTCTCACCACAACCAGCACAGGCCCCGGAAAACTCAAACAGGGGTTCCAGCAACTGGCTATACTTCACCTGATTCAGTGGCAATTCCGTCCGATCAATTTGCGGCAGGTTCAGGAAGAAATCCCAATTGGCCCGTTCCGTTTCGCGGATGGGTAGTTGGGGAGCCATGTTAATCGCCTTCAGCTTGGGTTGGCGCTTGTTCTTAACCGGGCAGACATCCACACACAAGGTACACCCGGTGCAATCTTCCGGGGCTACCTGGAGCGTGTAAGACATCTCCTTATACTCCTTGAAGCGGGCCGGAGCCGATTTAAAGGTTTCCGGGGCGTCGGTCAGGAGTTCGTGGTCATACACCTTGAGGCGGATGACCGAGTGGGGGGCAGACCATGGCGCATTTACCACATTGGATACAAATATCCGGGTCCCAAACGGGGATTTCGTCGCTGATGTTGCGTTTTTCCCATTTGGTGGTGCCACTGGGGTACGTTCCATCCACCGGCATCATACTGACCGGCAAATCATCACCCAGCCCTTCGATGATGCGGGCGGTGACGGAGCGGATAAACTCAGGGGCGTATTCAGGCACAACCGGGAGCCGTTCAAAGCGGCTGGTTACTTCGGTGGTCAGGGGAACCCGGTGCAAATTTTGTAGGGTCGCATCTACGGCGGCGAAGTTTTGGTCAATGACCGCCTGGCCTCGTTTGCCATAGGTCTTGACAATGGCATATTTAATCGCTTCGATGGCTTTGTCGGCCGGCAACGTGGGCAGGTTCATCAGGGCGAAGAAGCAGGTCTGCATGATGCTGTTGATGCGACGGCCCATACCGGTGTCTTTGGCGACGTTCAGGGCATCAATCACATAGAAGTTCAGATTCTTGGCAATGATGGTTTCCTGGGCCGAACGGGGCAGGTGATTCCAAATCTCGTTGGGGGGTAAGGGAGCGTTGAGCAGGAAGGTGGCCCCCGGCGCGGCCAGACGCAGAACGTCGTACCGCTCCATGAAGTTGAACTGATGCACGGCCACAAAGTTGGCCGATTGAATCAGGTAGGGAGCGCGGATGGGGTTTGGCCCAAAACGTAAATGGGAAACGGTGGTGGAGCCAGATTTTTTGGAGTCGTAGACGAAGTAGCCCTGAGCAAAGTTGGGGGTGTCTTCGCCGATAATCTTGATGGCGTTTTTGTTGGCCCCGACCGTGCCATCCGAGCCTAACCCATAAAAAACAGCCTGCACCACATCATCCCCTTCGATGGAGAATTCCTTATCCCAGACCAGGCTGGTGTGGGTGACATCGTCCAGAATGCCGACGGTGAAATGGTTTTTGGGGCGTTGGCCGTGGGCGGTTTTACTGAGTTCGTCAAAGACGGCTTTGACCATGCCAGGGGTGAACTCTTTGGATGACAGGCCATAACGGCCACCGATGACTGGCATGAAGGCGCGGCTGTTGGTGGCGTAACTTTCGTTGAGGGCGGCGATGACATCCAGGTAAAGCGGTTCGCCCATCGCCCCGGGTTCTTTAGTGCGGTCCAGGACGGCGATGGTTTTGGTGGTCAGGGGCAGAGCGGCAACGAACGCGGCCGCGTCAAAGGGCCGGTACAATCTCACCTTCACCACGCCGACTTTTTCCCCTTGGGCGGCCAGATAGTTGGCCGTTTCTTCGACCGTCTCCGCCCCGGAACCCATGATAACAATGACCCGTTCAGCATCCGGCGCACCGGCATAATCGAACAGGCGGTATTGCCGTCCGGTCAGTTGGGCGAACTGGTTCATGGCCTCTTGCACGATGATGGGGCATTCCAGGTAGAACGGGTTGGCACTTTCGCGGGCCTGGAAATAAACGTCCGGGTTTTGAGCCGTGCCGCGAATGAACGGGTTATCGGGGGTGAGGGCACGCGCCCGGTGGGCCATCACCAGTTCGTCACTGATCATAGCCCGAATGGTGGCCTCGTCTACCAGGTCAATTTTGTTGATTTCGTGGGAAGTACGGAAGCCGTCGAAGAAGTGCAGGAAGGGCACACGGGCTTTGAGCGTCGCGGCCGCAGAAATCAGAGCAAAATCATTCACTTCCTGTACCGAGGTGGATGACAACATGGCCCAGCCGGTACTCCGGGCGGCCATTACGTCGCTATGATCACCAAAAATGGAGAGACCCTGAGCGGCCAGGGAGCGAGCGGCGATGTGGAACACGGCCGAGGTGAGTTCCCCGGCGATTTTGAACATATTGGGGATCATGAGCAGGAGACCCTGCGAGGCAGTGAAAGTGGTGGTCATGGCCCCACTTTGCAGAGCACCATGCACGGCCCCCGCCGCGCCCCCTTCCGATTGCATCTCGACTACCTGGGGTACCACGCCCCAGAGGTTGGTTTGGGCTTCAGATGCCCATTGGTCGGCCCATTCACCCATGCCTGAGGAGGGGGTGATGGGGTAAATAGCGATAACGTCACTAATTTTATAAGCCACTTTTGCGGCCGCTTCGTTGCCGTCAATCGTGATCATGTCTGTTTTCATGGAACGTTCTCCTGGAGTAAGCTACGGGCGGTTAGCCGCTGGCGGTTGGCTAGCGGCTCATATCGAGTTGCCAACCGCAACCACATGGGTTCCATTGTAGGGTGATGCTGTTTTAGCAGACAGTGACAGATCGCATGTTGACCCCTGACGAAGATCACGAAGGGGTGAGGGGGTTGTAGGGCAAATAATTAGGCCAGTTTTACGAAAGGTGGATGTATGTTTTTATGACAACGCTCACCATTCGTTTGTCGCCGGAACCCCCACCCCTAACCCCGCCCCATGAATTTTCATTAATTGATTCGGTAATCAACCGAAACGCTTGAACTGTCATTCTGACGAGTCTTCGAGGAAGAATCCCGACGAGCCAGGTGAACGGGATGCTTCGGCGGACCTACTCATGACATAGACCTCTAGTGTCATTCCGAGCTTCAGGAAGGTATCCCGGCTAGGGGTGAGGAATGCTAGGTTACCAGGGAAAGCGTCACCCGAAGAGCGTTCAGAATGACAGGCAAATTTCATGGCCTCATTGAACGGGCACTCTGCCCGTGGATACTCTCAGCATGACATGGCGCGTATTACCGGTTTAATTTCTTAACTACCATAGAGCGCGGAGGTTTCAGTTCCGTGCGAGGCGCATCAACGGCATTCTCATCAGCGGAATATAGCCGCTCAGACTATTTAACATTTGATTAACATTACTGTAAAAAATGGATGCATGACAAAAGTACCCCCTCCGTTCTGGTATCATGTGAAAACGACCTCGCATTCAGGCTCCATAGTCCTAAAGTCCTTGTTGGAAGCTTGTGCTTTCACCCCATACCCCCAACAATACTAAGCATGTAGCCCGTATCACGGCATCAAAAACCGTAGAAGTGAGTGTTTGTAGGAGAATGATTGCATGGTAAACAAAAAAAGTTTGATATTCCGTTGGCTCGTGATTGCCCTGGTTTTTGTATGGCTTCAGGGAGCCACACGTTCTGAGCCGGTTGAGGCGCAAAGTTTCCCGCAACATCCGGGATTTCCCCGTTTTGAACCGCGTAACACCATCACCTTTGGCTCCCCTTCCGTTGTCGATATCAACGGGGATGGTCATCTCGATATTTTGGTGCCCGATGGCAATGGCTGTGTCTGGGCCTGGGATCGAAATGGTAATGTTTTAGCTAACTATCCCTTAATGACAGGGAGTAGTTGTCAGGCTAATCCTCGCATCAATGGCCCTTTGGCGATTGGTGATATTGACGGCGATGGGGACCCGGAGATTGCCGCTGGCACGCGGGGTACGGGAACGGGTGCGGGGCAACGCGGCCGCGTCTTTGTCTGGCACGCTAACGGCACCATCGTCACCGGGTGGCCCAAAGAAATGGCCTGGAATGTGCAATTTGGCAGTGGTTTACCCGAAGTCAATACAGTAGCCATGGGCAACCTGGCTGGTACGGGTAGCTTAGAAATCGTCGCTGGCACCAGCAACAACTCATCCAATGGGGGCACACCCGACGACCCCACCCATAATCTTTATGCTTATCAGGCCAATGGCACCGTGCTGACTGGGTTTCCCACCCAATACCGGCGGGCGGGCATCTGGGGGTTTGTGGGCTTGGCTGATACCACCGGTACGGGTTATGCTCAGATTTTTACCGGGCGTGATCATTCCTTCCTGCACGCCTATAACGCCCAGGGAAGCCCCTTCGAAAAATGGCCGGCCCCAGCCTACGTCAAAAACAGCCAGCCCAATGGCCTGTTTATGGAATTTACCCGTGATTCCCCTTCCATTGGTGACATTGACAACGATGGCACTTATGAAATTGCCATCGCCGGGAAGGTGCGTGATCCTAACCAAAATCGCGCCGTCATTGGCAGTGCCGTTTGGGTTTTGCAAGCAAAAGGGTCGCGTGAAGCCGGTTGGTACAATGCTAAATTGGGTGGAACTCCCGTTTATACGGATTTCCCGCCCACTCAATCCCCGGCTCTGGCTGATCTAAACGGGGATGGTGATCTGGAAATTATTGTGGGTTTGCTGGATGGTACAATGCGGGCCTACCATCCTGATGGCAACCTGATGTGGAAATATGATTTTGCTCAAGGGAAAAGGCTTTTTGCCAGTGAACCAGTTATTGGTGATGTAACCGGTGATGGCCGGTTGGATGTCATCTTTGGAACCTACAGCCCGGATAACAGTGCTGATAGTCAGGCCCGACTCATTGGTCTCAACGCCTCAGGTCAGCCCTTACCCGGTTTTCCGCTGACGCTAAATAATGAAGGTGGGGCTTCCAAAAAAGGGCTTCGGGCCGCCCCCGCCCTGGCTGATATGGATGGCGATTGTCTGGTAGAGATTGTGGCGGGTAGCCAGGCTGGTGTGGTTTACGTATGGGATTTGCCTGCCGCCTATGATCCCGATCTGATGCCCTGGCCGACGGCCCGGCATGATTACCAGCGTACCGGGTTTGTCGAGACCGTGGATAATCCCATCATTGTGCCCCCTTCCACCTGTAACTAAGGAATCGTCCAAAAATAAATTCCACCAGACCTGACAGGTTTTTGAAAACCTGTCAGGTCTCGATCAAAAAAGACGAAGGCAGGTTGCCTTCGTCTTTTTTATTTTAGCCTGGGATGAAGATGAATTAGCGTACTGAGGGAGCTATTTTACCGCTGGGTGGCTCGGATGGGCTGGTGGAGTGCAGGACGGGATGCGGCCGCTGATAAATATACCAGTAGACCAATCCCACCATCACGGCCCCACCAATAATGTTACCCAACGTGACCGGGATGAGGTTGTTGACCAGGAAATTGCCCCAGGTCAGGTTGGCATATTGTTCGGCCGTGACCCCAGCCGTTTCCCAAAAGGACGCGGCCGCGCCCCCCTTGATAAACAACCCCACCGGAATAAAGTACATATTGGCGATGCTGTGTTCAAATCCGGCCGCCACAAAAGCGGTAATGGGGAAAATAATGGCCGCAATTTTGTCCAACGTGGTGCGGGCACTCAGGCACAACCAGACCGCCAGGCACACCAGGGCGTTACATAGAATACCTAACACCACCGCCTGCCCAAACTCTAAACCGGACTTGGCGTTGGCCGTGGTTAAGGCATTCACGCCAATGGCCCCGCCGCCAAAGGTGTATTGTTTACTCAAAAACATGAGATAGGCGGTGGCGATGGAACCCACAAAATTACCAAGATAGACAATGACCCAGTTCCGCATCATTTTACCGGTGGTCACTTTACCGCTGGCCCAGGCCATCACGATGAGATTGTTGCCGGTAAACAGCTCGGCCCCGGCTACCACCACCAGGATGAGGCCCAAACAGAAGACCAACCCACCTAACAGCCGGGTGACGCCAAACGAGAGAATGCCACCCGCTCCAGCCGTGACCGTCGTGGCAAAAATCGCGCCCATGGCAATAAACGCCCCCGCCAAAACAGCCAGAAAGAACATCGTGGGCGTCGCCAGATTGGCCTTCGCTACCCCCACATCTTCGGCCTTGTGAGCCATAGCCGGGGGTAAAAGAGATTCAAAGTTGATTGTAGGTTTAGTGTCCATATTGTTTCCTCTGAGGATTTACGATTTACGATTTACGATTTACGATTGAAGGCAACTCAGCACTCAGCACTCAGCACTGCCAGCACTCAGCACTCAGCACTCAGCACTTTCTCCACTTTGACGGCACACACCTTATACTCCGGTATCTTGGCTGTGGGGTCTACGGCGTCAATGGTGAGCAGGTTGGTGGCGGCTTCGGCGTAGTGGAAGGTCATGAAGATGGTGCCAACGGGAGAGCGACGGGTCAGCTTCGCGGCCGCGACCACTTCCCCTCGTCTTGAGCTAACTTTGAGCAAATCACCGGTACGGATACGGGACGCGGCCGCGTCGTCCGGGTGTATCTCCACTTCTGCACACGGGGCGATGGCATCCAGCCCTGGCGACCGGCGCGACATCGTGCCGCCGTGCCAGTGGAACAAAATCCGCCCCGTGGACAAAATCAACGGGTACTCGGCATCCGGCAACTCCGCCGGTTCCCGGTAAGGAATGGCGCAAAACAGCCCTTTGCCCCGCGTAAACACCTTCGTATGCAAAACCGGCGTACCGGGATGATCCGGGGTGGGGCAAGGCCATTGCAAACCCCCTTGCTCCAGTCGGGCATGGCTCATGCCCGCATATTGCGGCGTTACCAGCGCCATCTCGGTAAAAATGTCCGCCGGGCCATCGTAATGCCAATCTGCGCCCAGCCGTTGCCCCAATTCCAGAATAATTTGCCAGTCGGGGCGGGCTTCACCGGGAGCCGGTAACGCCGGGCGAATCATCTGTACCCGTCGTTCGGTGCTGGTGAAGGTTCCTATTTTCTCGGCAAAGCTGACCGCCGGGAGAATCACATGGGCAAATTGGGCCGTTTCGTGGGCGAAGATGTCCTGCACCACCAGGAACTCCACTTCACGCAAGGCTTCTTCCACATGGGTCAGGTCGGGGTCGGAGAGCATGGGGTTTTCGCCCATGATAAACACCGCTTTGATGCGCCCATCCGTGATGCCGTGCATGATTTCGGTGATGGTCAGGCCGGGGGTGGGGCTGAGTTGCTCGTAAGGGATATGCCACGCGGCCGCGAACTTGCGCCGTACCTCTTCACTGGTCACTGCCTGATAACCGGGGAACACATTGGGCAAACCACCCACATCACAAGCCCCTTGTACATTGTTCTGTCCCCGCAGCGGGTTCAACCCTGTGCCCGGTCGGCCAATCTGCCCGGTCAGCAACGCCAGGTTGGAGAGCACCTTGACGTTATCCGTGCCGGTGGTGTGTTGGGTGATGCCCATGGCCCAGAAAATGGCCGCACTTTTGGCCTGGGCATAGAGCCGGGCCGCTTCCCGTATCTGTTCTGCTGGCACACCACTGATACCTTCTGCCCGTTCTGGCGTGCAATCCTTGACCGCCTCGACCAACGCCTCGTACCCTTCGGTGCGCCCGGCGATAAACGCCGCATTGGTCAGCCCTTCGGCGATGATGACGTGGGCCATGGCGTTGAACAGGGCCACATCGGACCCCGGTTTTTGGCGCAAATGCAGGGTGGCAAAATCGGCCAGTTCGATCTTGCGGGGATCAATCAGGATGAGTTTGGCCCCGTTTTTGCGGACGGCTTTTTTCATTTGCAAAGCCAGGACGGGGTGGGCTTCGGTGGTGTTGGAACCCGTCACCAGCAAAACATCCGCTTCAGGAATATCGGCAATGGAGTTGGTCATCGCCCCGGAACCCAGTGTGGCGGCCAGACCGGCCACGCTACTGCTGTGTCAGAGACGAGCGCAATGATCCACATTGTTGGTGCCGATCACCGCACGGGCCAATTTCTGGAGCAGATAATTTTCTTCGTTGGTGCATTTAGCCGAAACGAGGAAGGCGATACTATCCGGCCCGTGTTCGTCACGTATTTGCCTGAGCCGGGTGGCTACCGTATCCAGGGCGGTATCCCAAGAGACGGGTCGCCATTCATTCTGCCCAATTCCTGATTCAGCCTTTATTAGCGGTTGGCGTAAACGATCGGGCGCGTGGACGTAATCGTAGCCAAACCGCCCTTTGACGCAGAGGTTGCCCTGATTGACATGGTTGTCCCAGCGGCCATTCACCCGGTAGATGAGGCCATCTTTGACGTGGAGATCAATCTGGCAACCGACGCCGCAGTAAGGGCAGGTGGTTTGAGTAATGTGGTCAGGGGTGAGCATGGGGGGTTCCGTGTGATAGTAGCGGCCGTTGGCCGTTGGCGGCTGGCTGTTGGCTAATAGCGAACGGCCAACCGCCAGCTACAATGATGAATGTCACCCATTATTGTAAGAATGACACTACATTACAGACAGTGACAGAACACACAATTGCCCCTGACAAAGATCACAACAAAAAACGGCGCAGAATGGTTTTCCATTCTGCGCCGTTTTTGTTTAGCGGTTAATTGATTGATGCGTTACGCACCACGCACCACGATTACAGGTCTTGGTAGAAGTTACCCATGGCAGCGTGCGCGGCCGCGAGCCGGGCAATCGGTACACGGAACGGCGAGCAAGACACGTAGTTCAGACCCAGTTGATGGCACAGGCCAATACTCTTGGGGTCACCACCGTGCTCACCACAGATGCCAACTTCCATATTCGGGCGGGTTTGTCGGCCTAGCGTGACGGCCATGCCCATGAGTTTACCCACCCCGGCGGCGTCAATCGTGGCGAACGGATTCTCGCGCAAAATACCCTTTTGCAGATATTCCATCAAGAAACCAGCCTCCGCGTCGTCGCGGGAGATACCGAACGTTGTTTGGGTCAGGTCATTGGTGCCAAAGGAGAAGAACTCGGCAAACTCGGCAATTTCATCAGCCGTGAGAGCGGCGCGAGGAATTTCGATCATCGTGCCGAATTTGTAGTTGATGGTCATGCCTTGTTCGGCCATCACATCTTTGGCCACCGCTTCCAAAATGCCCCGTTCCATCCGTAACTCGTTGGTGTGTGAGGTCAGGGGAATCATCACTTCAGGATGCACATCTATGCCTTCACGGGTGACTTGACAGGCCGCTTCAAAGATGGCGCGTACCTGCATTTTGGTCAGTTCAGGGAAATGGATGCCCAGGCGAACCCCGCGCAAACCGAGCATGGGGTTGGCTTCGCGCATGGAGTCCACCGCGGTCAACATGGCTTCATCTGTTGCCAGTAATCCGGCATTTGTACCGGTGATACGCAGGGTCGTCACTTCGGTCAGCAGGTCGTCATGGCTGGGCAAGAACTCGTGCATGGGCGGGTCAATCAGCCGAATAATGACCGGTAAACCATCCATGGCGCGGAATAACCCGGCGAAATCTTCGCGTTGGAGGGGGAGCAATTTGTCCAGTTCCACCTGACGGGTGGCATCCGTTTTAGCCAGGATCATTTTTTGCACAACGGGCAGGCGTTCCGTTTCAAAGAACATGTGCTCAGTGCGGCACAGGCCGATGCCTTGAGCGCCATAAGCGCGGGCACGCTGGGCGTCACGGGGATAGTCGGCGTTGGCCCAAACACCCAATTCGCGGATGTCATCTGCCCAGGACAAAATCTGGAGCAGATACGGATCGTTGAAGTCAGGGATCATGGTGGGCAGTTGCCCCAGGTAGACCTGGCCCAGTGAACCGTCAATGGAAATCCATTCGCCTTCTTTGACCACGAGTTCACCGATGTGCATGAGGCGGGCTTCCAGGTCAATTTCTAGTTCAGTGACGCCGACGACGGCTGGTTTGCCAAATTGGCGGGCCACGAGGGCGGCATGGCTGGTGCGGCCGCCCCGGCTGGTCAGAATACCTTTGGCGGCTAACATACCGTGAACATCATCTGGTTTGGTTTCGGGGCGCACCATAATGACGGCTTTGTTTTCTTTTTTGGCCCACATTTCGGCAATGTCCGCATCAAAGGCGACGACACCGACGGCCGCGCCGGGGGAAACGTTGAGTCCTTCGGCGATGGGGCGGGTGGCTTTGAGCATGGTGGCGTTAAATTGAGGGTGCAGGAAAAAGTCTACCTGATCCGGTTTCACTCGTTTGACGGCCTCTTCTTTGGTGATTAGGCCTTCAGTGACCATGTCCACAGCGATGCGAACTTCAGCCTGAGCGGTTCGTTTGCCGTCACGGGTCTGTAACAGCCACAGTTTGCCGCGCTCAATGGTGAATTCCATGTCTTGCATATTGCGGTAATGCGCTTCCAACCGACGAGAAGTGTCGTCGAACTCTTGGTAGAGGGTAGGCATTACTTTTTTGAGATCAGAGAGCGGCCGCGTCTGGCGAATACCGGCCACCACGTCTTCACCCTGGGCATTGACCAGGAAATCCCCTTCCAATTCCGGCTCACCGGTGGAAGCGTTACGGCTCATGGCTACACCTGTGGCCGAGTCGTCGCCATAGTTGCCAAAAACCATCGTCTGAATGTTGACGGCTGTACCCAGGTTGTGAGGAATACCAGCGGCATTGCGATAATCTACCGCCCGTTTGCCATTCCAGGACTTAAAGACGGCTTCAATGGCCAGGAACAACTGTTGATACGGGTCAATGGGGAAATCTTTGCCGGTGTATTGACGAATGATCTCCTTAAAACGAACGGTGATCAGCATCCAATCTTGCCCGGTCAGGTCGGCATCGTTCTTGACGCCGCGCTTGTCGCGGAATTCGGTGATGACTACTTCAAATGGTTCATCGGGAATATTGAGCACCACGCTACCAAACATCTGTAACAGACGGCGGTACAGGTCATACACAAAACGGGTATCAAACCCCTCATCCAACATCCCTTCGGCCACATCATCGTTCAGGCCAATGTTGAGAACGGTGTCCATCATGCCGGGCATGGAGAATTTGGCCCCGGAGCGGCAAGAAACGAGCAGTGGGTTTAGCGGATCCCCAAATCCTTTACCGGTGGCGGCTTCGATTTGTTGCATAGCGACCAAAACCTGATCCCACAATCCTTTGGGGAAGGTTTCGCCAGCCTGAAGATAGGCGTTGCAGGTTTCGGTGGTGATAGTGAAGCCGGGGGGCACGGGGACACCAATGCGGGTCATTTCGGCCAGGTTGGCCCCTTTGCCACCGAGCAGACCACGCACTTTGTCCCATTGGCCGCCCACGTAGGCTTCCGCGGCCGCGACATCCTTAAAAAGATAGAGAAATTGGGTCGTACCCTTATGACCATTGGTAGATGGTGATTGGGTGGTGGTTTGTGTTTCCGCGACAAAATTAATGTCGGTCATGATTTTCCTCCAGCAGAGATAACAGCTACAGCATAAGGCAGACTGTCAGCGATAAACTTGTTTGCTGGGCTAAATTGTAGGCAGTGAACCAGACACCTGACAGTGACAGAACACATCCGAGGGGGTGACGAATATCAGGTTTTTAGTAGAGGTGCTCTTGTTGTCAAGAAAAGGGGCGGTGACCGCTGGGGGGGGCACGGAGGGCGCGCGCGGGGAACCTCAATGCTACCGACATCTATAGGTAGTGAAGGAGTGTCATTAAATGTCCCAAACCACGTTTGACGGCCAGACAGCGCACTTTCCCGTCATGTTATCCCGCCTTCTCCTCTGCTTGACGCTCCTAATAGGCTATGATAGACTACTTTATGTTCACTTGTTTTGACTGATCCATCCTGGTTTAAGGAGGTTTTTATGAAGCGCCCATCATCTTACTGGACGTTATTTCTAGTTTTGACATTCTTGATGGTTCTGAGTGCCTGTACCCGTCCAGCCCCTTCGAGCAATGCGGTTACGCCAGAAATGACGCCAGACCTCTTGCAACCGACGGTTGACCCCGCTTTGGTCACACCCATCACTCCCCCCATTGTACAACCTACACCAGATGGTTCTGTTCCGGTGGAACAACCCACCTTAGACCCCAATGCTCCGGTGGCAACGGTGGACCCCAATGCCCCAACCATCGATCCGGCGACCATTCCTACAGTTGTAGCAACATCCGTTCCACCAGTTGCCAATCCTTCAGTTTATACAGTGCAGTCTGGTGATACGATGGGGGCGAATTGCGGAGCAGTTTGGTGTTAGCCTGCAAGATTTAGTGGCGGCGAATCCGCAAATTACGACCCCAGATAGCATTCAGGTTGGTGATGTGGTCAACATTCCCGGCGCAGGTGGAGTAACAACCACACCGCCACAGACCGGTGAGCGGGTGCATAGTGTCCAGGCTGGCGACAATCTATATCGAATCGGTCTGCTTTATGGCTGTACGGTAGCTCAACTTGTCCAACATAACAGTCTGACTAATCCAGACAGTTTAGAAATTGGTCAGCAGATTAGAATTCCTGTATGTGAATAAGAAATGAACGTCAGAGGTTATAAAACCTTTGATGTGTTTGGTCGAAAGGCGTGATTCGTGCAAGGTAGCCGAATCGCGCCTTTTTTATTTGTGGTCTCTATGGATTGTGATTCCCCCTGTTCCTCTGCTAGAATTAAAAGCCGTGCCCTTGATCCGTAATTGGTGATCTTACTGAAAAACTCACGAAAAGGGGAAAGAGAGGCCAAGACAAAAAAAAAAAGTGTTTTTTGGGGGGGGAATTGGTTTTTTTTTCAGTAGGTTGATCAGTAACCAATGGTTTCGAGCGAACAATAGGTAACTGGACTGGTTATTTTCTTGGGTATGAAATCTTATGAGGAGCAACTCTAATGAAAGAACTCTCGCGCCTGCTGAGTAGCATTCCCCCTTCAGCAACCCTGGCGATTAACGACAAAGCGAAAGCGATGCAAGCGGCGGGGCAAGATGTGATTGCTCTGGCTGGGGGTGAGCCAGATTTTGATACGCCGGAACATATTATCGCGGCCGCGTTCGCTGCCATTGAAGACGGTTACACCCATTACCCGGCCCCCACCAAAGGGATCAATGTTGCCCTGGAAGCCATTGCCGAAAAGATGGCCAACGAGAACAACGTTCACGTCAACCCCAAAACGGATGTTGTCATTACCCCAGGAAGTAAATGGGCCTTGATTTTGGCCCTTTCCGCCGTGATCAACCCGGGGGATGAGGTGTTGTATCTGTCGCCCGCCTGGGTGTCTTACCCACCTATGATCCGCATTTGCGGGGGCACGCCGGTGGCGGTCGATCTCGACCCGGCCGATAACTACACCATTACCGCCGATAAAATCCGCGCCCAGATCACCCCCAATACCAAAGCCATCATGGTTAACTCTCCCTGTAATCCTACGGGCCGGGTGCTTACTCGTGAAGAGGTAGACGCCATTGTTGAAGTGACCACCGAGGCGGATTTGTATGTGGTGACGGATGAGGTGTATGAGAAGCTACGCTTTGATGGGCGGCCGCATTACTCGCTGGCGGCTGAACCGGGCATGGCTGAGCGCACCCTGACGACCAACGGGTTGTCCAAATCGTATGCTATGACGGGTTGGCGTTTGGGCTGGGTGGTTGGCCCTACTCAGGCCATGAAGCTGGTAGCCAGTATGCACAGCCAGACGGTGACTTCGGCGGCGACATTTACCATGAAAGCGGCCGCGGCCGCGCTCCGTGGCCCTCAGGACATCATTCAGGAAATGTGCCTCTCCTACCAACATCGGCGCGACTACATGGTCAACGCGCTCAACCAAATCCCTGGTGTGGAATGCCCCAGCATTGATGGGGCGTTTTATCTGATGCCGTACTTTCCGCACAGTGAAAAGAACAGTGTGGAATTAGCGACGGCTTTGTTAGAAAAAGCGGGCGTGGCTGGTACACCGGGCGTGGAGTTTGGCGTCACCGCCGAAAAACGGGTGCGTTTCTCCATCGCTACGGCTATGAGCGACCTGGAGCGAGCCGTAGAACGCATCGCCAAAATCGCCCACGAATTGTAAGATTTTTTGGCAGGTTCGCTCAGCTTTACAAATTTGTAGGGCGATTTGGTAAATCGTCTACTGGGTGATTTACCAAAGGGTGTGTTTCAAATGAGTTGAGCAATGAGTGCCTGGCACGGGGCAGACGAACCTGGGCTTAACACAACTCGCCGCCCCGTGCCAGGCACTGGATGAACGTCAACCGAAATGAAACATACCCTTTACCAAATCGCCCTACCAAATGTTAAGCACAGTTTGGCGTCTTCGCGGTTTGTTGAGAATCTTTGTATGGACACTGTACTCCTTATTCATCGGGGACTGGCTAACACAGTCTGGCTTTACTTTCTCATTGTGGGCCTATGGGGGTTGGTTCGGGCTATCCAGGCGCAGGGGGTGGATGGCAGTTACATCGGGGCGCTGGTGATTTCTGAGGTTTTGGTGATTGTTCAGGCGGTGTTGGGCACGGTTTTGTGGTTGGCTAATTATGATGCCAATATGGGTCGCCCTGGCATTCACCTGCTGTATGGTGTTTTTGGGGTGATATTTTTGCCCTTTGTGTACATGGTGATGCTGAGGGGAGACACATCGAACCGGGGGCAATGGGTTCTTAGTTTTGCGACTTTGTTTTTGTTTGGCATTGCCCTGCGGGCTATCAATACGGCCGTCTAGCTATACTACAGCCTATCAGCTATCAGCCAGTCAGCCGCGATGGGGGGGGGGGGGGACCTAGACAGCCAGAAAAAGATTTTCCGCAGATAAACGCAGAATTCGCCGATTAAAGAAATAGCGGTAATCCCCGAAAATCTGCGGTTGATTTCTTGCTCACGGTACAAGAAGCTCTCTTGAGGTCCGGAACCCCTACAGAGCATAACCAGCGCCTGCTGGATGATGGCTTCGTCTATTTGGAAATGATCGGCCAGGATAGCGGCTTTGTTTTCGCCGAGGGCCAGTTCACTACGCTCCCCGTTTTTGAAGCTCAATATGTGTGTGGCGGTTTCCCAAGGGTTGTAGAGCCAGGCGCGGCCGCGAATCACCTTGGTCAAAATGAGCCGGTTCAGAAACAACCCATCCGGCCCATAATCGTTGGTGGTGGCCTGCCGATATGCCTCATCTGTTACCGGACTGTCTATCAGGGTGAAAACGATGGGTTTGGGGTGATCGGAGCGTTCAATCTGGTACAGATTTTCCCCCACGGGGATAACGGTGTATAGGTGGAAGGGGCTTAAGCGTTGCGCGGCCGCGGCCGCGTCCAACTTAATGGGCACATACAGCGGAATGCCCACATCGGTCAGCCACTTCTCCTGGCCTAGAGTCAGCACAATGGCCGTATGGCACCCAATCGTCTCCCCCATATTGTTAATCGTCAGATACCCCTCGTAACCCAGTGCCCGCAGTAGGCTAAAAAAGGCATAATTGCTCTCAAAACAGGTTCCGCCTGTGCCCCGTGCCAGAGCCGATTCCCAAAAAGCGGCTCCCAGGCGAGGGCAGTCTTGCCATTGAGGCGTATTGGCTTTGAGCGCCAGGCGTGAAGCGGTTTCCCAGGGGATGTGCTGGGCGTAGGCGGTTACGAGTTGGTCAAGGAAAGAGGGGGTGGGTGCCGCGGCCGCGAGGCCCCACCAGGCCAAAATGCGCTGTGTCAGTTCGGGGGAGAGGGGTGTTGTATCCATGAGGAGTATTATACCTGGGGGGAGAAGCATTTCAGCCAGGTAGCAATTCAGCATTTCAGCATTTCAGCCGTTAGCTGTTAGCCGCTGGCCGCTGGCCGTTAGCTGACAAGCTGACAAGCTGACAAGCTGAAGCTGACTGATCGGCTGACTAGCTGACCGGCTCTATATACATCCCTTCGGCGACCTCTTCCGGGGGCACTGCGGCCGCGGGTTCACCGTCTAATTGGCGCAAGGCAGGTAGTATAAAGCCCAACAGTCCCAACAGGATGGTGATCAGTCCGCCCATCACGTACCAAAAACGAATCCCCAGGGCATCGGCGACCGGCCCGGCAATGAGTAGTCCCAGTGGCGACATGGCCGATGACAAGCTGCCCATAAGTGAAAAAACACGCCCCTGCATCTCCGGGGCCACCTGGCTTTGGAAGATGGCAAAAATAGGCCCATTGGTGATAGGAATGGCGATCCCCAGGATAAACATACCGCCCACAGCCAGAGGAAACAGATTACTGGGAACAAGTCCCAATGAAGCCACACCCAGGCCGATAAATAACAAACCGGTCATTGAGGTGAGGATTTTACTACGAAAACCACCCCAAATACCCAGAGCCAATCCACCTAGAATGACGCCTATCCCCCAAGCCGATTCCAGGCCACCTAAATGCCAGGCAGTACCCTGAAAATGTTCGGTTACTAACAAGGGGGTAAGGGATGAAGTGGGGGTAAGTAAGAAGTTGATCGCCATAGCCATAGCCATAAGCAGCATCAAGGCGGGCCAACGCCAGACATAAGCCAGCCCTTCGCGTAGTTCACCTAAGAAAGATGGCGGTTTTGCGGCCGCGTCCTGGCTCACCTTTTTCTTTTCCGGCTGAGGCACGTGGATAAAAAACAGGGGTATGATGGCTAACACGGCTGTCACCACATCCAGCATCAGCACCCCTTGCATGGGCAAAACCCCCAACATGAATGCACCTAATGGGGCCGAAGCGATGTTCATGCCCCCATTGAGCATCTGGTTGAAGCCTTGAATGCGGGCGAGATGCTCTTTGGGAACCATGAGTGAGGTGGATGAGGACATCGAATTAAAGTGGAAGGTTCCACCGAGTGAGCGGATAAACATGATCACATAGATGTGCCAGATTTGTACGGTCCCGGTGGCAAAAAGGAAGATGAGGAGAATCGTCGCGGCCGCGGTGGCTGAATCGGCCACTAACATAATCAGCCGCCGGTTCCAACGGTCTACCAACACGCCCACAAACGGCCCCAGCACAATTTGCGGCAACATGCCCACCAGCGTCGCCAGGGCCAACACCGTGGCCGAACCTGTTCGTTGGGTTAACCACCAGATCAGCGCAAACTGCACTACCTGGCTCCCGAGTAATGAAACGGCCTGTCCCAGCCACAACACCCAAAAGGGTCGCATGGATCGGCCGTAAAAACTGCTTGTTGTGGTCATTTCAACCTCACTGGGAAAATTTATTTAGGCGTTGACCAAATTTGCTTTACGGGCATAAATGTCAGGCCCTGTGTCAAGATAATAAAGTCCGGCCTTAATTTTGTCAATGGGTTTATCAATATATTTACAAACCTCACGTAAATATTTACAAGATGATTAAAAATCTTGATTTTGGTGTAACCGTTCAGTCCAGAGACTAAATTGTGCCATTTTTAGTTACATCAACGGATTTGGAAAGGAACGGATTAAGAGCGGCCTCTGAAAATCCGTTTATTTCCTTAATCCGTTGATGTAACTCTTCTGAACGGTTACTTTTGGGCGTGATGATTTGGCAATCAGGAGAGGTTGTCAATGATTTACTTGTTGAGCTTATGGATGTTGGCATTGTTGCCCATGCTCAATAGAGAGAAAATGGGGTATGCGGCCGCGTTCCCTCCTTCATTATTCACCATTCACCATTCATAATTGGGTTTCCCGTGCCTTTCCCCAAACAAAAAAAGGTTGACTCCATGACAGAGCCAACCTTCTTGCACAAGCCGAAAGCCTTCTTAATTGTTAGGCTGTCTCAAACTCACCTTCAATGACATCGTCATTATCGGGTGCCTGACGACCCGCCTTACCGGTGCCATTCGTTTGCGGCCCGGTGCTGCCACCAGACGCCCCCGTTTGTTGGTAAGCCGATTGGCCCAGGCTCATAGCCGCCTGTTGTACCGCTTCCGTCAACTGGCGAATACGGCTCACATCTTCACCACTTACTGCTTCTCTCAGATTAGCCACCGACGATTCTACGGCTTGTTTGGCCGAAGCAGGGGCGTTGTCGCCCAAATCAGCTACCCCTTTTTCTGCCTGATAGATGACATGGTCGGCGGCGTTACGGGCTTCAATGAGATCACGACGTTGCTGATCCGCGGCCGCGAACTGTTCCGCCTCCCGCACCATCCGTTTCACATCGGCCTCATTCAAGTTCGTGCTGGCCTTAATCGTAATCGCCTGGCTACGTCCTGTGGCCTTATCCAACGCAGTCACACTCAGAATACCGTTGGCGTCAATATCAAACGCTACCTCAATCTGAGGCACACCCCGTGGGGCAGGCGGTAGACCCGTTAATTGGAAAACCCCCAACACATTGTTATCCGCCGCCAGCGGGCGTTCGCCCTGGAGCACCTTCACGTCTACGGCTGGTTGATTATCGGCCGCCGTGCTGAAAATCTCCGCCTTGCGGGTGGGCACAGTGGTGTTACGAGGAATAAGGGTTGTCATGACCCCACCCAATGTTTCCAGACCCAAACTTAAGGGTGTTACGTCTAGCAAGAGAACATCATTCACTTCACCGGCTAATACACCCCCTTGCAAAGCAGCCCCTAAGGCCACTACCTCATCGGGGTTCACTGATTTGTTAGGCTCTTTGTTGGTTAATTTCTTAACCAACGCCTGCACCATGGGCATCCGGGTAGAACCACCAACCAACACGACATTGTCTAGTTTGCTCGTATCCACGTTGGCATCGGCCAGGGCTTTCTTGACAGGGCCTACGATGCGCTCAAGCAAATGGTCACTCAGTTGCTCAAAGGTGGCGCGACCCAGCTTCAGTTGTAAATGTTTGGGGCCATTGGCATCGGCGGTAATGAAGGGCAGGTTAATCTCTGTTTCCATCACCGTGGACAGCTCTACTTTGGCCTTTTCGGCGGCTTCGCGCACCCGCTGGAGGGCCTGGCGATCCTGGCTCAGATCAACACCCTGGTCCCGTTTGAACTCACTGTTGATCCAGTTAACAATAACCCCGTCCCAGTCATCACCACCCAGATGGGTATCCCCATTGGTAGACAGTACTTCGATAACGCCATCACTCACTTCCAGGATGGAGACGTCGAAGGTACCCCCACCCAGGTCGAAGACGAGAATCGTTTCGTCTTTTTGTTTGTCGAGGCCATAAGCCAGCGCGGCCGCGGTCGGTTCATTGATAATCCGCATCACTTCCAACCCGGCAATGCGCCCCGCATCCTTCGTCGCCTGTCGTTGGCTATCATTAAAGTAAGCCGGAACCGTGATAACTGCCTTCGTTACCGCCTCACCCAGATAGCTCTCCGCATCTTGCTTCAGCTTGGCTAAAATCATGGCCGAGATTTCCTGAGGCGTAAATTCCCGGTTGTTGGCCTGGGCCAACTTCACCCGGATATCCCCATTGGGGCCACGCACAACCGGATAAGCCACCCGTTGCCGTTCAGCCTGAGCTTCGGGGCTGTCATAATGCATCCCCATAAACCGCTTAATGGAATAAACCGTGTTATCCGGGTTAATGGTAGACTGGCGCTTTGCCGTCTGTCCCACCAGGCGTTCGCCATTCTTATTAAAAGCCACAATAGAGGGAGCCAGACGACCACCTTCAGCCGTAGAAATCACCACTGGCTCGCCACCTTCCAAAACAGCGACAACCGAATTGGTTGTGCCTAAGTCTATACCTACAATCTTGCTCATCATTCACACTCCTCTAAAAACGCTCTGAAAATCTGGGAGTTACTTATTTCCAAGATGGATGATATGTTCCCTTTTCAGTCGTCGTTTTCTCTACCAGTACATATCTACACCGATTTCTAACTGTCCTTTACTCTAAAAACTGAACATAAGAAAACTGTAAGTGGCATATATGCGTTATGTTAGCAGTTAAGGGTAAACAATAATTTGTAGGTAGTCAGCTGCTTCAGGCCAGCTAATCGCCCTTTTCACCAGAGAGAAGCCCATGAACTTTGGTTGACAAAGGGCATGGCACTGGCTAGAATCAGGCGTGATTTAACCCTGGTTCACTTTAGAATTGTTGTTGGTTATATGTGATTTATGGGGTGGATATATATTAACCAATGGTGATGATCCAAAAACAAACCAGATTGAGCCTGTTCACTCTGGTCTAGGTGATGATTTTACGGCAAGTTAATTTGTTTTTACCGGGCCTGAATTATCACAACCCATAAGCAACAACCAGTAACAACGTGCCATCCCCACTATAGACGACCATCAGTCGAAAGGAGTAAGTTATGGCTTTTCAATTACCCGCTCTTCCCTACGCTGAAGATGCCCTTGAACCGCACATTGATGCCCGCACGATGAATATTCATCACACCAAACACCACGCTGCCTATACCACCAATCTGAACAATGCCATTGCCGGGACCGAATGGGAAAATAAATCCATTGAGGAAATCTTGGGCAACCTGGATGCTATCCCCGAAAACATCCGCACCGCCGTACGCAATAATGGCGGTGGTTACGCTAACCACAACCTGTTCTGGACCATTATGGCCCCTAACGCTGGTGGTGATCCCACGGGTGCCTTAGCTGAGGCGATTAATGGCGCGTTTGGCAGTTTTGCGGCCTTCAAAGAAGCGTTCGCTAAAGCGGCCGCAACCCGTTTTGGTTCTGGCTGGGCCTGGTTAGTTGTGGGCAACGACGGCCAATTAGCGGTTACCTCTACCCCCAACCAGGACACCCCCGTGATGGAAGGCAAAACCCCCATTCTGGGACTGGATGTGTGGGAACACGCCTATTACCTTAATTATCAAAATCGTCGCCCTGACTATGTATCTGCGTGGTGGAACGTGGTCAGTTGGGAAGCTGTCGCCGCCAACTACGCGGCCGCGAACAAATAAATTCTGTGCACGAAAAGACTGGGCGTCAGATAAACTCAATCTCTCATAACCAGTCTGCACTTACTTATTACGAAAAAAGGAGAGTATCCATGACCCATATCGTTACCCGTCTCTGCTTGCGTGACACGGCCTGTGTCGAAGTGTGCCCAGTTGAATGTATGGTCCTTGGCCATCCTGAAGCGCAATGGCCCTGGCTGTACATTGACCCCGATACCTGCATTGACTGTGGCGCTTGCGTGCCCGAATGTCCCTACGAAGCCATCTTCCCCGAAGAAGAAGTACCGTTTGATTACGTCGCCAAAGCGGGTGTCTGGATCGCCAACACCAAAGAGCTTCTGCCCGACGGCAAACCGTTGGCTGGTGAAATTGATGGTCACGAAGTCAAAGTGATGAATGCCAAGCAACTGGCCGGTGGCGAAGAGCTTGACCTGACCGAAGATATTCCAGCCAACTATGATTTCTTCTCCTCGGGTCCTGGTTACAGCGCGGCCAAATAAACGCCGAATCGTTGCTCGGACTGGGGCCATAAGCCTCACCCTTTTGCTCAATAAGACCTCTGACGTTTAATAAGCGTCAGAGGTCTTTTTTCAATACCGACAACCTTTCATGATGATCCACGCTCCGCTCCCCACACCCTATTGGCTCGGCATTGACATCGGCGGCACCAAAATTGCCGTGATTGTCCTCAATCAAAACAACCAGGTTGTCGGGCAAGCCCTGGCTCCTACGGAAACGACCACACCGGCCCATCTGGTAAAGGGGATTATCGCGGCCGCAAACTGCGCTCTCACGCAAGCCCATACCGACATCACCCAGGTAGCTGGGGTTGGCATCGGCATACCCGGACAGGTGAACACCCACACTGGCGAAGTGGCCCTGGCCGTGAATCTGAACCTGTCCAACTACCCCCTGGGCCACGAACTGAGTCAGCAGTGGGGCAAACCGGTCACACTGGAAAATGATGTGCGCGCGGCCGCGGTTGGCGCCTACTTCCACTTAACTCAGCCCTCAGCCCTCAGCCCTCACTCCTCTTTAGCTTACCTCAGCATTGGTACGGGCATTGCCGCCGGGGTGGTGCTCAATGGGCAGTTGCACCGAGGGGCCAATGGCATGGCTGGGGAAGTGGGGCACATCACCGTAGACCCCCAAGGGGAACGGTGTGCCTGCGGACAAACCGGGTGCCTGGAAACCATCGTCGCCGGGCCAGCCCTGGTGCGTCAGGCGGAACGGGTTGGTTTGCGGGTGGCTCATGCGGGTGAGGTTTACGCGGCCGCGCACCAGGGTCACAGCGGCGCACAAACCATCGTGCAACGAGTCAGCGCCGCCCTCTGCCAGGCCATCCAATGGTTGGTTCTCACGTATGATGTCGAAAAGGTGATTCTGGGTGGGGGTGTTACCCAGGCCGGGGCCACCTTCCTGGACCCCGTTTTGCAGACGGTGGCCCAACGTCGGGCCAGCTCCCCCTTGCTGCAAATGCTACTGCCCGATGACAAAATAGCCCTTTTACCGGCTGGTTTTAATGCCGGAGCCTGGGGGGCCATCGCCCTGGCCCAGCAATGTTTGACCAGAGAATAGAGAACCTACGAAAATAAGTTTCAGGTTTCAGGTTCCAGGTTTCAAGTTCCCTGAGTTCCTAGAGTTCCTACGAGTTCCCCGAATTTTCATCCCCTTGGTGCGCCCCCGGCCCGGGGGGACCCCCCGGAAAAAGGCAAGGCGGGGGGGCGCGAACGCCAGAGAAAAGAAAATCTGTGTAAACTGCGAAATCTGTGGTTAAATTTTCATCCCCCTTGGTGAGCGCACGCTCCTGGGAAACTCCTGTGAGAATAGACCAATCATCCAATAACGAATATACTCCCCTTCCATCTTTCGCCTTTGGTATTTCATCAAGAAATCAATCTCAGTACCGAGCCTGTTATGCCTGACCACCTTCATTCACAACACACGACCCGCGCTATTGTCGGGCAAAAACTCATGTTAGCCTTTCCGGGTTTGTCTTTGACCACACAGATGGAACAGACCCTGGCCCGTCACTCTATCGCCGGAGTGACGTTGTTTCGCCATTTTAATGTGGGCAACCCGGAGCAGGTGCGGGAGTTGACACGGGGGTTACAACACGCGGCCGCGGTCCATCACCATCCCCCGCTCCTCATCGCCGCCGACCAGGAAGGCGGGCAACTCAACGCCCTGGGCGCAGACACCACCCCCTTTCCCGGCAACATGGCTCTCGGCGCTACGGCCGATCCCGAATTAGCCTTTCGGGTGGGGCAGGCCATTGGCCGAGAAATGGCGGCGATGGGCGTTAACTTTAACTACGCTCCATCCTGTGATGTCAACAGCAACCCGGCTAACCCGGTGGTGGGCACACGCGCTTTCGGTAGTGACCCGGCTCTGGTGGGCCAGATGGCGGTGGCCCTCATGAATGGCCTGCATTCCGCGGGTATCATCAGTTGCGCCAAACATTTTCCCGGTCATGGCGACACCGTGCACGATTCGCACCACGGCACGCCGGTTATCTCCCATGACCGCACCCGCCTGGACACGGTAGAATTGCCCCCCTTTCGACAAATGATTCAGGCCGGTGCGCCGGTCATCATGACGGCTCATATCGGCTTGCCCGCCCTGAACGAAGGGCGCGTTGTGCCTTCTACCCTGTCCCGCTCGGTGATGCATGACCTTTTACGGCAGGAAATGGGGTTCCAGGGTGTCATCGTCAGCGATGCGTTGGACATGGGGGCGATTACGCAGGGGGTGGGGCTGACGGTGGATGTGCTCGCGGCCGCGAACGCTACCGTTGATCTCCTGCTCCTCACCAGCGACCCGGCCACCCACCAACTCGCCTTCGAGGCCCTGAACCAGGCTCTCCAGCGGGGTCTGCTTTCCCTCAGCGAGATGGAAGCCTCTTACCGGCGGGTCATGGCCTTAAAGAGCCGCTTGAACGGCTGGACTCAACCTGATCTTTCCGTGGTCAGTTGTGCTGAACACCAGGCCCTGGCGCTGGAAGTGAGCCAACGCGCCCTGACACTGGTCAAGGATGAGGCCGACTTGTTGCCGTTACGTCTGCCCGACGGGGCGCGGATTGCTGTTCTGGCCCCGTTACCGCAAGACCTCACCCCAGCCGATACGTCCTCTTACGAACAAATTAAGCTGGCTGAAGCCATACGGGTGTATCATCCCCAGGTGACAGCCATCCAGTTCAGCCAAAATCCGACCGATGGGGAAATACAGGTTTTGCGCGACGCGGCCGCGACCTACGATCTGCTCATCATCGGCAGCATCAACGCCTTCCAACAGCCCGCCCAGGCCGAACTCATCCGTGAACTCCTGGCAACCGGGGTTCCCGCTGTCACCGTCGCCTTGCGCACACCTTACGACCTGGCCGCCTACCCCCAGGCGCAGACCCACCTTTGCACCTACAGCATCCAGCAACCCATGATCAAAACGGTCGCGGCCGCGCTATTTGGGCACATCCCCTTCCTCGGCCAACTCCCCGTGACCATGCCCTGACACTCTCTGCAACCTGCCACTATGCTTTACATTTATCACGCCACCATCCTTACCCCCCACGAAACCATGACCGATGGTGCGGTCCTGGTAGACCGCGGCCGCATCGTCGCCGTTGGCCCCACGCAAAACATCCCCCCGCCGGACGAGGCCGAAAAAATTGACGCCACGAGCCTGACCCTCGTACCCGGTTTTATGGATTTACAACTGAATGGGGCCTTTGGGCACGATTTCACCCAAAACCCAGAAACCATCTGGGATGTGGCCGCCCGCCTGCCCCAAACGGGGGTGACATCCTTCCTGCCCACGATTATTACCTCGCCGTTGCACGCAGTGGAGCGGGCGCAAAAAGGGTTGCAGGAAGAAAAACCAGCCGGTTTCCGCGGAGCCGAGCCGTTGGGATTACACCTGGAAGGGCCATTTCTTAATCCGGGCAAAAAAGGGGCACACAATCCCAAATGGTTGCGGCCGCCTGCGCTCGAATCCATTCGCTCCTGGACGGCCGAGAATGGGGTGCGGCTGGTGACGCTGGCCCCGGAACTGCCCAACGCCCTGGATTTGATTACGGTGCTGGCTAGTCGGGGGGTTGTGGTCAGTGCGGGGCATTCGATGGCGACACTTGAAGAGGCGCAGACTGGGTTTAACGCCGGGATTCGTTATGTGACCCACTTGTTTAATGCCATGACCGCCATGCACCACCGAGAGCCGGGATTGGTCGCGGCCGCGCTCAACGACCCCCGCATTACCATAGGCATCCTGCCCGATGGTCTGCATGTGCATCCCGCCTGGGTCAAACTGGCCTGGCAGGTGCTTGGCCCCCAGCGACTTAACCTCGTTACCGATGCGATGGCCGCCATGCTCATGCCCACGGGAACCTACTACCTGTCTGATCAGCAGGTGATTGTGGATGAAACGGGGGCACACCTGGCCGATGGCACCCTGGCGGGCAGTGTTATCCCCATGGATCAGGCCGTGCGGAACCTGATGGCCTTCACGGGTTGCACCCTGGCCGAAGCCATTCCCACCGTCACCGCTACCCCGGCCAATTTACTGGGGTTAGGCCAGAGCAAAGGCCACATCATCGCCAACGCCGAAGCTGATCTGGTCCTACTCGACGGGCGGCAACGGGTACAGACCGTTTTAATCGCCGGAGAAATCGTCTACAAAAGAGACTAGAGACAAGAGACTGGACTCTCAGTCTCTCAGTCTCCAGTCTCTCAGTCTCTCAGTCTCTTCTTATGCTCACACAAACCCACCTCTACCAGGAAATCCACCAACAACCGACCGTGCTGAGCCGCCTGTTGCAGAACGCGGCCGCGACCATCCACTCCCTCGCTCAAGCCATCAAGGCGCGGGACCTCACCCACGTCGTTATCGCCGCCAGAGGCACCAGCGACAATGCCGGGCGGTATGCCCAGTACGTCTTGGGGGCCATGAACGGCCTGACCGTCACTCTCACCACGCCCAGTTTGTTCACCATCTACCAGAAACCACCCCGGTTTGGTAATGCCCTGGTGCTAGGCATCTCCCAGAGCGGCAAAAGCCCGGACATCGTGGCGGTGTTGGCGGAAGCGCGGCGACAGGGGGCACTGACCGCCGTTATCACCAACACCCCCGGCTCTGATCTGGCCCAGCAGGGGGATTTTGTGATTGACCTGGGGGCCGAGGAAGAAAAAGCCGTAGCCGCCACCAAGACCTACACCGCATCCCTGGCGGTTATCGCTTTGTTGAGTGCCACATTGGTGGGTGATGCCCAGATGTTGGCCGATTTGCACCGCTTGCCGGAGGCGTTGCACCAAACCCTGAGCATGCAAGAGGCCATCGCCCAGGTGGCCCCGCGTTACCGTTACATGCAGCGCTGTGTGGTGATTGGCCGGGGGTATAACTACGCCACCGCTTTTGAGACTGCCCTTAAGTTGAAAGAGCTAACCTACACGGTGGTTGAGCCGTATAGCAGTGCCGACTTTTTGCATGGGCCGTTGGCGGTGTTGGAAGAGGGGTTCCCGGTGATCGTGCTGGCCCCGTCCGGGGTGATGGCGCGGGAGATGGAGCAATTTTTGCGGCCGCTACAAGATCGCCGCGCCGAAGTGATCGCCATCAGTGATAATCCGGCCATTCTGGCCCAGGCCCGCATCCCTCTGGTTCTGCCTGCCCCCGTGCCTGAATGGCTTTCGCCGCTCACCACCATCGTGCCCGGTCAACTGTTGGCCCTGCACCTGGCCCACACCCGCGACTACAACGTTGACGCCCCCCGCGCCATTCACAAAGTCACCGAAACCCACTAACGAGCTACCCTTTTTGTGGGGTAAAATCAACTTATGCTCCTCATTTTAACCCACGAGAACGCCGATTTTGACGCCGTGGCGGCGCAATTGGCGGCCCATAAGCTGTACCCGGAAGGGGTGCCGCTGCTTTCCCGGCGCGTCAACCGCAATGTGAGTCAGTTTCTGACTTTGCATTGGGGAGCCTTGCCCTTTATGCGGCCCGACGAATGGCGACGCAAACATATTGACCGGGTGCTCCTGGTGGATTCGCAGATTGTGCCCACGGTGCGGGGGATCCGCGGCCGCGAACCCGTGCAGGTGATAGACCATCACACCGGTCATCAGGCCAAAGAGGGTTGGCTGTACCACGTGGAGCCAGTGGGGGCCACCGTCACCTTGCTGGTAGAGCAGATTCAAGCGACGGGGCTGAGCCTCACACCCATCGAGGCCACGTTGCTTCTGTTGGGGGTTTATGAGGACACGGGGGCGCTGACGTATGACACGACGACGGCGCGGGATGGGTACGCGGCCGCGTGGCTTTTGGAGCAAGGGGCGCAGCTTAGTATGGCCCGGCAGTTTCTCAACATCCCCCTCACCCCCGCCCAGCAGACCCTCTATGAGCAGCTCGAGGCCTCGACTGAATGGCACATCATTCACGAACAACCCATCGCCATCGCCACGGCCACCGCCCCGGATACCTTTGAGGAAGAGATTTCCTCGATTGCCCATCGGTTGCGTGACGCCCTGGATGCGCCGGGTATTGTGGTGCTGGTGCAACTCAAACACCATGTGCAGATGGTGGCCCGTAGTAGTCATGAAGCGGTGGATGTGGCCCGGCTGGCGAAGGCGTTGGGGGGAGGGGGGCATAGCCGCGCGGCCGCGGCCATGATCCCGGAGCAAACCCTGGCCTGGGTCAAAGGGCAAGTCGTGGCGCACCTGCTCCAGATAGTGCAACCAGCCGTGCGCGTCGAGCAGATCATGTCGTACCGGGTGCAGAGTTTGCCGGTAACAACGACGGTGCGGGCGGCTTATGAACAGATGCAGCGCAGCGGCCACGAAGGGTATCCGGTGGTAGATGAGCAGGAACATATTGTGGGCCTGCTCACCCGGCGAGGGGTAGACCGGGCCATGAACCATCGGTTGGAAAAATATACCCTGGATAAGGTGATGAAAAGCGGCCGCGTGACGGTGCGCCCCACCGATTCGGTCAGTTATTTGCAACGGCTGATGATTGAAGCAGATTGGGGGCAAATTCCGGTGGTAGATGAGCAGGATCACATCATCGGTATTGTCACCCGCACCGATTTACTCCGGCTGTTAACCCGGCTGTCGGTAGAGGATATGGCACCCCAATGGCGGGAGAAACTGGCCCGTTATCTGGACCCCGCGTTGTGGCGGTTGGTGCAGGTAATTAGCGACGCGGCCGCGGGCCTCAACTTGCCGCTCTATTTTGTGGGTGGCCTGGTGCGCGATTTTCTCCTGCAAAAGCCCATCACCGATATAGATATGGTGGTTGAAGGGGAAGCCATACGCCTGGCCGACTATCTACAAACCCAATACGGCGGTGAGCTACACACCCACGAACGCTTTGGCACGGCCACCTGGACTCTCACAGCAGAGCTGTGGCAGACAGTGGGAAAGTAATCAGTTATCAGTGATCAGTGAGCAGTCTCCAGTCTCCAGTCTCTCAATCTCTCAATCTCTCAATCTCCTTCCCCGCTCCATAGACTTTGTCACCGCCCGGAGCGAGTTTTATGAACAGCCTTCGGCCCTGCCGGAAGTGGAGCGTGGCTCGATTAAGCTGGATTTACACCGGCGCGATTTTACCATTAACACCCTGGCGATTCGGTTGGATGGGGTGCATCTGGGGGAATTGCTCGATTTTTATGGTGGGCAGAGGGATTTGCAAGAGGGGATCATCCGGGTTTTGCATAGTTTGAGTTTTATTGATGATCCCACGCGCATTTTGCGGGCTGTGCGCTTTGAGCAGAGGCTGGGTTTTGCCATTGAACCACGCACGTTGGAACTGGTCGCGGCCGCGTTGCCCATGTTCGAGCGCGTCTCTGGTGAACGTATCCGCCATGAGCTAGAACATAGCCTACGGGAAGCTGATCCACGCAAAGTGTTACGGCGCCTGCATGACCTGGGTGTGCTGGCTCAACTTCACCCCCAACTTACCTGGAACGAGGCATTAGCGGCAGCGTTTACCCGCCTGGATGCGTTGCTCCAGGAACCCGCCTGGCAAGAAACGTGCCAGGGCGACAGTCTGGCTCCCATCTATTTCATCACCTGGCTGGCCCCATTCCCACCTGAGGTGCAAACGGCCGTCAGCGAACGTATCCGGGCCAGGCTGACCACCCGGCAGGATATAGAAACGGTGGGGCTGATTTTGCGGGATTTGGCGGCCCTGCCTGATAATGTGTTGCCAGGAGAGGTGGAGAAGGTGTTGCGGCCGCATAACCGCCGCCCACGGGTCTTTCTGGTTGCGGCCGCGTTGACTGAGAATGATCAACACCTCACTCATCTCCACAATTACTTCTTCTTCTACCGCCATATCAAAACCCACATCACCGGGGATACCCTGCGCCAGATGGGTCTCAAACCCGGCCCTTCATATGGGCAAATCCTCGATGGCCTGCTGGCCGCCCGGCTCAATGAGCAGGTACAAACCTTTGCAGATGAGGAGAAATGGCTTAATGCATGGCTGACCCGGCCTTAATCTTTCAACCATTTTCTAACCACATCCCTGCATTACTTAACGCCAGCTTTACAGACATTGTAAGAAAAACAATGCATCATCTGTACTATACCAGGTAGCACACCCGCAGGGGCCTGTTTTTTTCTGGCAAAACTAATGGGATTCCCAGAGGGATTCATTAGACGCATTCGCTCAAACATGACAAATCGGGCAAAATCGTATTAAAATGATACGTTAGTACTCATTCAATGTCGTCTGATGTGTCCTCTATCTTCAAAGGAGCTGAACATGTATCCACATCCTTACCGCTTACGCGGGCAAACGGTCCCCACCCTTTGGCACCGAGGTAAATGGCTTATTTTTATCTTTTTGACGGTTTTTTTGGCGGCCCTGATCCTGAACCACAGTCTAGTAGGCGCGGCCGCGCCCCTGGCCGGTAGCATTAGCGGCACTGTTTTCCGCGATTACAACGCCAACGGGAGCGATGAAGGGGTCAATGAACCAGGTGTCGCTGGTGTCATTGTCCGGGCTACCGATAATCTAGGCAATGTTGTCACCGCGACGACTGGCCTAGATGGCACCTATACAACCGGTGTCTTGGCGGGTAATCAGGCCCGTGTCGAGTTTATCCTGCCATCCGATGGGAGTCTGGATTTCTTACAGCCAGGGGCGGCGGGTAACACCACCGTCCAATTTGTTGATATTACCAGTGGCAATGCCGCCAATGTGGATGTTGGCTTTAATAACCCGGCCCAATATTGCGAAGCCAATCCGTATATGGCTGTTCCCAGTTACTTTGGGGGGACAAGCTCTGCCTTAGATGGCATTGCCCGGTTCAACTACAATGATTCAGGCATCACGCCTGCGCCAACCACATTGACCGACTGGACTGATATTGGCACAACGTATGGTGTGGCTTATAACCCGGCACAAGATGCCCTGTACGCCTCGGCTTACGTCAAACGACATAGTTCACTCGCCGGTAGCGCCGGGGCCATTTATCGGGTCGAAGGGGTTACCGGGAGTACTTTCACCACGACTCTGTTCACGACCATCCCCAATATTGGTACCGTACCTGATAATGCCACTCGTGGTCTCCCTGCAAATCCCATTGACCCCAGTTTTGACCCAGTTGTTTTTGGCCTTGTTGGCCGGACTGGGTTAGGGGACATGGATTTATCAGATGATGGGAGCACCTTGTATGTAGTCAACCTGAATGACCGCAACGTGTACCCGGTGGCCACCGCCAGCGGTACGGTAGGCACACCTATTGCTATCCCCAGCCCCACCTGCACCAACGGAGAATGGCGTCCCTTTGCCACCCAATTCCATGATGGCGATTTATACGTCGGCGGTATCTGCTCGGCGGAAAATGGAGGCGCACGGACCGATCTGACGGCTCAAGTTTACCGCTATGATGTTGTCAGTAGTACCTGGTCAGCCGGGCTGTTTAGTCCTGCGATACCGCTTAATTTTGCCCGCGGCCGCGGGTTTAATACCGGCACTGTCCCTGATGACGGCTTCTGGAACCCCTGGATTAACGATGGTCCTACCTTGTTCAGCCGTGTCACGGCTAATACCAATGATGGGGGTATTTTGTACCCCCAACCGATGCTCAGTGACATTGAATTTGACAGTGAAGGTTATATGCTCTTGGGTTTCCGGGATCGCACGGGCGATCAGATTGGTTATTTGAACAATGCGGTTGACAACAGTGCCTACCCGGCTGGCTCTGGCGGTGCGTCAATCTGGTATTCTTCTCCTGCTGGGGATATTCTCATGGCCGCCCCCAATGGGGCAACTTTTACTCTGGAAAGTAATGGCATAGTGGGTAGTCGAACCACTGGCTCCACCAGCCTTCAGGGACCAGGTGGCCGGGAATTTTTCCACGGTGATATCTTTACCAACACGGTTGGTTTTCCTGTTCATCAAGAAACAAGTTTTGGCGCTTTGGCCGTTCGGCCCGGTTCATCCGAAGTTGCTATGACCGCTTATGACACCACCACTGTTGACGAAGGAGCCATCTACTGGATGAATCTGGCTAATGGCGGGGGAAATAAATTACGCGGTTACCGCATTTACTTCGGTAATCAAGACCCCTTCCCACCCGCTCCAGAGAATGGTCGTTTTGGAAGGCCAATGGGCTGGGTGATTTAGAGCTATTGTGTGCTCCAGCCCCCATCGAAATTGGCAACCGTGTTTGGGGTGAACAAACCAACAACGGCCTTCAGGATCCTTTGGCTGCTGGTACTGAGGTGCCTATACCCGGTGTCGTTCTTAACCTCTATCGTATAGATGGAACTGTGGTAGGTACCACCACCACCAATGCCAATGGGCAATACATTTTTAACACCACCACTGTGCCAACTGGGATTCAACCCAACACCCAATATGTGGTTCGCATTAATAATGTCGGACCCATTCTCGGTGCTGGCTACAGCTTTATCACCCTGACCAACGTGGGCAGCAATGATCGCATTGATAATGATGCCGTTAGTGGCAACGCGGCTGGTGTGCCTGGCCCCAATCGCCCTGAAATTGTCTTCACGACGGGGCCAGCCGGGCATAATAACCACACCTATGATTTTGGCTTCACGACGTCGTCACCCACGGCCGTGGCGTTGCAAGGAATAGGGATACGACCGCCGATTGGGAGCGCGGCCGCGACGCTGGCATCCCTCTTTATCGTTCTCGCTTTCACTGGGGTAATCCTCTGGCGACACCATCATACCAACTAGATTATCCCCCTCACCCCCTTTGTACATCAAAACCGCCAGGCAATTGCCTGGCGGTTTTTGTTTCCCATATTTTCGACTACTCATCAAAGACAAGGATTCATTGGTGTTTCATCTTGGTTTCTCAAGGCCGTTCATTTTCCAGCCAGATCTCAAGTTATGACAGCGTGTATGCAATCGTTTTATCCGTTCAATGGGATGACACCGGAATGGTAAAGGCAAAGGTCGTTCCCTGGCCCAGTTCGCTCTCCAGCCAGATGTCACCCCGATGTAATTCAATGATCCCCTTGGTAATAGATAGTCCTAAACCTGTGCCTGGTGAGGTACGAATGTTGCTATCTTCTGAGCGGAAGAATTTAGTGAAAAGTCGGGCCTGGTCTTCAGCAGAAATGCCGTAACCAGTGTCTTTTACAGCACAAACAACAATGGGTTGGGGTATAGATAAGCCATTGTCCGAAGGGGTGACATCGGTTTTGACGGTAACAGTGACTTCTGTATCGGGTGGGGAATATTTGTAGGCGTTACTCAGTAAATTGGTGAGCACTTGTACCAGGCGGGAATGATCGCCCATGACAGGAGGCAAATCGTTGGGCATATCCAGATGGACGATAATATTTTTGCTCTCGTGGATACCACGGGTGGCTTGCATCGTCTCGCTGACTACATTGGCGAAGGCGATGGGTTCCAGATTCACGTTTAACTGACCGGTTTCAATACGAGAAATGTCGGTCAGATCTTTGATCAGGTTGTCCATACGCTTGATGTTGGCAGTGATGGTTTCCAGAAAAGATTTCTGTTTGTCGTTGACTTCGCCGGTAAGACCAGCCAGCATGAGATCAGTATAACCGCGAATGGCGGTGATAGGGGTTTTGAGTTCGTGGGAGACCATAGAGACGAACTCGGATTTGGCCCGATTAGCCTCGTTGACTTGTTCATACAGTTGAGCGTTGGCGATGGAAGTAGCGGCGACATTGACCAGGCTCGCGGCCGCGTCCAGGTCTTCCTCATCAAAATCATCATACTCATTACTTTCTACCACCAAAGCCCCAATCACCTGTTGTTTGTGGACAATGGGCAGGGTTAATTGGGAGCGGGTGTGCGGCGCGGCCGCGAGATACATCGGTTCCAACTGCACATTCCGAGTCAGACGGGGTTCACCCGTGCGAATCACTTCCCCAGCTAACCCCACCTTTGTTGCCTGTGTGTCTGCGGCTAACGAAAAATCGCGGGCGTAATTTTCACTTACAAAAGCCACCAGCCGATCATTTTCGTCTACCAGCAAAATACTGCCCGCCGTGGCTTCACAAATCAGCATGGCCCAATCCAGGGTCATCTCCAATACCCGGTTCAAGTCCAGCGTTGTGTTCAAATTGCGCCCCAACTGCTGGAGAATAGCCAATTCATGCACCCGCCGCTGGAGCGCCTGATCCGTCTGCTGGAGCAAGCGGGCATTATCCATGGCTACTACCGATTGCCCGGCAAAAGTGTTAATGAGGGTCAAATCCATATCGTTAAACGGCGCTTTATTCCGTTTGTTGACGATTTGCAGAACCCCCCACACCTCATTTTGGTGAACCAGCGGCGCGGAAAGAATAGATTGGGTGGTGAATCGGGTACTACTATCCACCCCAGAGAACCAGCGGGGATCTTCTTGGGCTTTATTGACGATGGCTGGTTGCCCTGTCTGAGCCACCGTACCCGCTACCCCCTGTGCCGATGGGCAGACGTGTCCCAACAAACTCTGTCCGGTGGGGCCACGGACCAACTTGAACTCTAGCTCGCCTGTGTTCTGGTCTACAATCAGAAAGCTACCCGCTTCGGCGTTAAGCAATTCAATGGATTTATCCAAAATCAAGTCGAGCAAGCTATCTGGCTCTCGAATGGAGTTGAGGGTGCGAATCACCTCGTTGAGAGTTTCTAGCTGTTGGGCGCGCTCTTTCGTCTGCTCATTGGCTTGATAACGAGCTAACGCCGTAGCTGTATTGCTGACATAAAAGCTGAACAGTTGTCGCTGACGTTCGGTGAAGGGTCGCTGGTTTGTCCCTCGTTTCCCCTGGATCAAACCAATGGTCTCAGCCCCCGCATTCAGCGGCGCGGCCAGCCACTCGCCATCGGTTGGGTTTTCTACCAACAACATTTGTCCCGTAGTCAAAACTTCCTGAATATGGGGTCTTTGAGGAGTTTATCCGGCCCTTCATAATCGCGGCGACGGCGGCTGTTCTCAATGTAATAAGCGGTGTACATCTGCCGCGTACCTGGCTCCCGCAAGATAATGGCAAAGTCCTGACATTGCAACAGCCGGAGAGAATCAGCCACAATGATTTCCAATAGGGCGTCTAGCTCTTGAGTGGTGTTGACAGCCTGGGAGAAGCGGCTGAGGTCATTCATTTCGGCGACCCGGTTTTCCAGGCGACGCATAATACGTACACGCTCGATACCCAAAAGGGATTGATCGGCCAGGGCATTGAGGTAGTTAATTTCTTCGGTGCTGAACCGTTCGTTGTTGTGCTTGCGGGAAAGGGTAATCCAGCCGATGAGTTGTTTATTGCTGAAGGGGACCAGAATGGCCGCTTTCATCTGTTGGCACAGAGTGCGATGCGGCCGCCATTCTTCGGGCCAGGCTTGTTCATCAGCCAAAACCAGTGCTCCCCGATCCCTGGCTAACAATTGTACAAAGGGGTCGTCGGCTTCAATTTCCATATCCACACCAGTAGGATAGGGTTGGTAATAAAATTGTTCGGTATCGGGCAGGAAAAGCTGGACATCGGTGTGGGGCACACCCCGGCGGGCATATTGAATGAGAAGGGTAGCCCCACCTTCTAGCTCGGCTACGGAGGTGAGTTCCTGGTTATAACGACGGAGCAGGGTTTCATATTGCGGCCGCGCCAACACATACTCATCCACCAATACCTGCACCCGCTTGCGAATAGGGTCAAAGAGAAAGGTGATAATCAGCACCAGGGCAATGAGTAGGGCGGCGTTTTCCGTGTTGACCGTGACCCCTAAAACCGAACTGACAAAGGTCGTGACCAGACCCAGAACCAGAATGAGGGCCAGCGTGAGCAGGCCATACGTTACCGCCCGCCGTAATACTACATCCACATTGAGCAAACGGTAACGAATAATGGTGTAACCCATACCCAACGGGTACAAAATTGTGGGCAAAAAGAAGAGAGCCGGGTCAAACGGGATGTAACCCGCATTTAGGAACCAGATGATGATGGGAAAAAAAGAACAGCAGGCGGCCAGCGTAATGACACGTCCCTGTTGCCGGGCTAACGGTACAGGCGAAGCAAAGGCCCGGTAAGCAAACAGCCCCAGAGCCAGGAGCATCAACACCCCATCCACCACATAGGCCACTCGCCAGGCGGTGACGTAAAGCCAGGGGTTGTTCTGGTTGTAGAGGACGACCTGCGCCCACACCAATAAGGGTAGGGTAATCACCAAAGGAAGCCAACGTAAAAAGGGATTCTGTTGCAGTAACCGTGGCCGGTGGGGAAACTCAATAGCTGTATACAGATTGGCCGCTCCCACTCCCACCAGCCCGGTCAACCAGAGTCGGCCTAGAATGTGGGTGGTGAGCATATCGTATAACCCACCGATACCAAAGGCGGCCAACAGGGAAAAAAGGGCAAAATATTGGGCCACAACGGCATCGGGATGAACGCGGAAGGCCCAAAACCCCACCAGCAAAATAAACGCACCGATGAGGTAAGGCAACCAGAAATTACGACCGAATTCCTGGCTATTGAGCGTGAAGAGGGGGAGTGTGAGGGTGCGTGATGATCCATCAGGGTGGACAAAGGTCATACGCCATTCATCACCCGGTTGGGCCGTTTCCAGCAAATCGTCTAATTGCCGACGACTGGTAATGGTCTGATCGTTGATGGCCACGAGGCGTTCCGGGCCATTTGAGCGGTGGATCCTGTGACTTGCTAACCCATTCGGGGCTACCGATGTCATTAACAACCAGATTGGGGTCGAGAAATAAACCAGGAAGGGGCGATTGCGTGTGCCTAAGGCGGTAATCAGCAAGGCGACGTAAAGGATGCTACTGATGAGTAGCAAACCGCTGACCAGGGATCGGCGTGTAGACTCAGAAAGGTTCATTTGGGCAAGGTGATCCGCAACGGTGACAACAGAAGGTGATTATCAATCCAATGTCCATCTGGAGCAACCTATTTTGACGAAGCCCGGTGGTCTCGTTGGGGATTGGGCGTATCGCCAGGGGCAGGTTCCAGGCTGACGGTTCCCAGCACCAGGTTGTCGCCCAAACCTTGCCCATCAGCCCCAGTAATACCCAGACGGTACCCCTCAGAGGCATAGAGGCCCATCGTGACGGTGAGGGTGTCGGGGCGTAGGCGGTTTCAGGCAGGTAAATCCGAATGGAGTCTACAAACCGATCCCCGGGCCGCCATTCGCTACTGGGGAAATTACCCAGACCGGGATGGGTGTCTCGTTGGGAGACCAGCAAATCCAGACCGTTGGTGAGGTGGATAAACAGGATGTAGTTGCCTGGTGGCTGACCAGTTACTTGCCAGTATAGATCAATATCTAGTGGCTCGCCAGGGCGCAGGGTGGTTGTGCTCAGATTGTACCCTTGCAAGTTGGCAAAGAAATCAAACTGGGCCTGAATAGGGTTGGGGATGGGTTCGGTGGTAGCGAAGGTCCGCGGCCGCGCATAGGCCGGTTGTAAATAACCAAACAAAGCTACCAGGGCCAGGACCAGCATGGCGATAATGGTAAACTGGGAAATGCGTGTGGATAGTTGCCCGCGGGGTGTAATGGTTGGAACAAGCGTGGCGAGAAAAGAGACGGCCCTAACGATTCCCGCGATCATGAGGAGAACAAGTGCTGGTAAACCGGGAAAGAAAAATCGTCCCATAGAACCGGCGGGACTCACCAACATGTAGGCAAATACGACAGCGGCAAAGAGGGCCACGGTAAAGATGAGATAGAGGATGGATGAGGCAATGGGGCGATGGGGCGATGGGGCGACGGAAGGGGTTGATCGTCTGGACTTGACGAGTTCAAGAAAATGGCCCGCGGCCGCGAACAGTCACGCCCACAAAAACCGATAGACGTTTTGTGGCATAGGAATTTGGCCGAAGCCAAAACGGCCCCACAAACTGCTCCACACCGATGACCATTCGCTCCAGGCAACTCCCAGGCTCTCTAGTGGATCACGCACCCCCCACAGGGCGGTTACTTCTTTGAACCCGGTGGGATCACCATACAGGGCATAGTTGCGGATAAACCACCAACCCGCCAAAAGGAAGGTTACGCCCGTGATGAGCAGATTGACTTCTAGCCATAGTCGCCCCTGTTTTTTGCGCCAGGCCACCCAACTTACAGCGATGGCGATGAGGATTGCGGCCGCGGCCATGTTAAATTTACTCAACAAGGCAAATCCAAAGGCCAGCCCCAACCACACCCCCCATTTCCGGCTTAATCCGGCCGGATCATGTAACAGGCACACGCCAGCATAGGTGATAGCCGCACCACTACAGGCAGCGATAATATCATTGTTGATGGCCCCAGCCATGTAGAGAAACATGGGATTAAAGGCTAAAAGCGCGGCCGCGGCCGCGGCCATCCATTGTTCCCCAGGCCACAAAACCCGCCCTGTCGCCCAGGTCAACCAAACCACCACCGCCCCAATCAATACATTGACGGCCCGAACAATATGCGCCGCCAGTGCATCCCCCTGCCAGGGGAAATTCTCGCTGACCGAATGCAAATATTGGCTCTTGTTGTCTGCACCTACCTCACCGTAACGATAGGCCCAAAACGGATTTTCTGGCGGAGTGTAACACAGGGGATGATCCGTTTTTATCCAGGCCGTAGCCAACGCGCCTAGAACATAAAACAAGGGTGGATGATGGCTTTGGGAGCGGCAGGCTTCTTCCCCTTGTATGGGTAGACGACCATTCTCGACCAGATAGCGCACAAAACGATAATGGCGTAACTCATCTGTTGCTTCATGGAGCGGATTGATCACACTGTAAGCCAGCCCCAAGATCAAAAATGCCAGCAAGATGAGCGCAATCAACCAATCACGACGCAGACCGCTAACAATACGATTCATGGGATGCGTGGTTTACTCCGTGAAGCAAGGGCGATAGGTGAAGATAGCGTGGGAGTGAATGTTGAATCTTAAGGGATGCAAATAACGTCTGCCGCATAGATGGTACGGTTGGCATCCAACCGATTGAGTTGGGCAATCACATCCACGGTTGTATTACGCGTGCGAGCAATACTGAACACGGTATCATGATCACGTACCACATAAGCCAAATAACCTGGACAATATGCCGGGTTGGCATAAGGCAACCGCTCAATGATGTTGCCCGGAACCAGATCATTCGCATCCACACCATGTAAGGCCATGAGTTCGATGGCACTGTTATTGGCCAAGGCAATGCCATAAAGGCTATCCCCTTGGACAACTGTGTATGCTTTGAAAAGGATTTTTTCCACATTGGCGGGGACGAGGGCTGAAGTGGTTGCTTGTATGGGTGGTGTGGTAGGCACAAGAGCGGGGTCAATCGTCGCGACAATCGCGGGTTCAAATGTGGGGGTAGGTTGTATCTGGTTGGGGTCTACAACTGGCGTCTGCTCTACTTGCACGGGGGCTGGTTGGTTTTGGGCGGACCAATCCGCCTGGGTCAACATATCTTTGCTGTTGAGTATATCCAGTTGTACGTTAACACCATCCACCACCACAAACTCTGTACGGCGATCAGAGAGGGTAGGAACTGCCAGGGCCTGGGTGTTGAGGGCGGTTTCTGCTGCGGTGGTCGCGGCCGCATCGTTGTTATTCCGTTGGGTTCGCAATATAAGCGTAAATGCGCCCAACGCTAACAAACTAGCAAATAAAAGGACGGCTAACGTCATACGGATGGCTGAGGGTGAACGAAGCACCACACACTCTCCTTAAGAGACTGGCTTCTCAGGCCAGCCCCTGCATAGTTGAACCAGTAAGTTTTATGTTACACTTGCCCCAATCTTATGGCAAGTACCCCAGGTCATAAGGCTGATTGGCTGACTGCTCACAAGCTACTTTCGTAGGCGTTCCCTGGGCCTACGGCGCACCAAGATGGATGAAAACAGCGAGTGGGCGAGTAGCGAGTGGGAATTCAGAACTTGAAACCTGAAACTCGAAACTCGAAACTTATTTTCGCAGGAGTTCCCCATGGGCCTACGGCGCACCAAGATGGATGAAAACAGCGAGTGGGCGAGTAGCGAGTAGCGAGTGCGAGTGGGAATTCAGAACTTGAAACCTGAAACTCGCAACTCGCAACTTATTTTCGCAGGAGTTTCCCCATGATTTACAACCGTGAGAAACGTGAGGAATTAGAACGGCTGACCCTGGCTCCCTATGCTACGGCGAGTGCTGATTCACGCGGCCGCGCCCACCCCGAACCTGAGTCATCCAGTCGCACCGCCTTCCAACGAGACCGTGACCGCATCATCCACACTACCGCCTTCCGCCGCCTGGAGTATAAAACCCAGGTCTTTGTCATTCTGGAAGGGGATCATTATCGCACCCGCCTTACCCATACCCTGGAAGTGGCCCAACTTGGTCGTTCCATTGCCGCCGGGTTGGGGGCCAACGCTGACCTCACCGAAGCTATCTGTTTAGCCCATGATCTGGGCCACCCCCCGTTTGGTCACGCAGGTGAATCTGCCCTAAACCGCCAGATGAAAGCCTACAATGGTAGCTTCAACCACAACACCCAAAGCTATCGTATTGTGACGCAATTAGAAAACCGCTACCCTGACTTTCCTGGCTTGAATCTCACCTATGAAACTCGTGCCGGGATGCTCAAACATGAGACCACTTACGATAAAAGTGAAGCCACCAACTACGAGCCACATAAACGTCCCTCTATCGAAGCTCAAATTACCAATTTTGCCGATCCCATTGCTTACGATTCACATGATTTAGACGATGGACTACGTGCTGGCCTATTCACCACTGCCGACCTGGATCAACTAGCTTTGTGGCAAGAATTACGCCACCGGATTGACTGGAGATCGGCCCTTTCACCACCATGACCCGCCATGAAATTATCCGCGAAATGGTGGGTCTGCTTGTCTCTGATGTCGTACAAACCACATCGGCCGTTTTGGCCGAACAAAAAATTGATTCACCGGAGAAGGTGGAATACCAACCCATAACAATTGTGCAATTCTCGCCGACGGTGGCTTCAATGGTCAAACAACTGAAAGGGTTTTTGTATGAGCATATGTATCGCCATTATCGGCTGATGCGGATGCAAAGTAAGGCTGAACGTTTTGTCAGTGAGCTTTTCCAGGCTTACATCAAAGAACCCCGTATGTTACCTACCGACACACAAAAACGCCTCAGCGAAACACCCCTGGAACAAGTTGTGACTGATTATCTGGCTGGCATGACCGATCGTTATGCTTTGCAGGAGTACCAACGCCTGTTTGATCCCTTTACCTTGGCCTAAAGGCCATTGGTTTCGACAAGCTCAACCAACGCCCCAATATTGAGAGCAGTTTAGCAAAAAAGCCGGTCAATTTGACTGCATCTTTTTTTTATTCAGGGGTCGCTCTTTTAATAAGTCAATATATCGTCGGCTTCACCCGGTGCTTCCGCCCCTTCTTTCGCCCAGGCAGAAAGCTCGATGGTGACACGCTCCAGATAGCTATCAGGGGGCAGATCGGGGTTGGAGCCGTATTCCATATCCAGGATGCGGGCGTTGATGATGAGGGCGTTGGTTTCTAGGGCTACGACCTCGCCAGAACGCATGAGGGCCGGTTCCCCTTTGGTGGCCAGCTTGGCGGTGATGGCTTCATCGTAAAAGGCGTGTTGGGTCATGATGACTTTGGTGATGGTGCGGATGTCGTTCTTATCGAACAACCACACTTCCATCGCCGTCACGTTTTTCGGGGCATCACCGCCTAACGATTCGGAAATACCTACGCCACATTCGCCGAGGAAATCACCGTTGCTGTTTTCGATGCTGAAGGAGTCGTCGTAGGTATCGTGGCCCCGGTTGTAGGTCGTGGTGAAGCGGGCAATGGGGGTCATTGTCGCGCCCGTGTCCATCCCTTCCTGATTGACTGGCCCTTCGGTGGGTTTGTCTACGTGCATGTCGTAGCGAGGCCGGGTGGAACCACCACGCCGGGTAGCAATGCGGTAAATGAGGAAGAGGATCAACAGGAGAACATGAGTAAGAGGCAAATAGTGAAAGAGCGAAGGCCACCATCTTCTGTAGTCGTTCCAGGTGCGGCGACAATCTGACCAGCACAACCGACGTTATCCGTGATCGCGGCCGCGAGCGCCAGCAAACGTTGTTGATCCGCCACATCTGGTTCTGTTTGAGCTAACTGACAAATCTCCTGAGCCGCTAATCTTTGGCCCTTTGCACATCAAACGGGACGAATAAGAGTCAGCAACGGCTAAAACATAAGCTCGGCGGGTTGCATCGCCCAAATCCTGTGGCGCGCCGTCTGTCCACTGAACAGGCCACAAGCCCCAACCCAGGATGGGTAAACCAATGATTAAGCCCACCACAAAACCCAGGATAAGACCTACTATGGGTTGTTTGCGGATGAAATCCATGTGTCACCTACCTTAAGCCATGTGTTTAGTTCGATAAAATTCGACGGAACGCTCTGCTTGGGTGACATCCCCTCTTGATGGCAATCTTACCATAACTCACCTGAGCGTACAAATTTTATGTTGACAAGAGGCACGTTTGGACCGGAGGTCCCAAACACGCTATAGGGAAAGGAGTGGCGCTCCAGCTTACACTACGTTAATCTTTAGCTGTGTTATACTTTTCATACAGCGTTTTTTGGTAAATTGTCCAAAAACCAACCAAGATAAAGGTAACTGTCATCATTTTGGAGCTAACGGACACCCAAAAAGGGCACCCATTCGCACCGTTTCAGACAAACCTCTGCCCCCTGTTTCATGGTTTTGAACAACCAAAAGCAAAAATCCGAGGCTGGCTGAATGGTTGCCAACCAATTAAACACAATGAAACATTTCCTGAGTTTACTCGATTTTTCACCTGACGAATTATACGATTGGCTGTACCTGGCTCACCGTTTGAAACAAGAATGGCGCACCGGGGGTAACCGGCCTATTCTCCAGGGCAAAAGTTTGGCCTTGGTATTCCAGAAGCCTTCTTTGCGTACCCGTGTCTCTTTTGAAATGGGTATGGCCCACCTGGGGGGATATGCCTTTTATCTTTCGCCCAATGAGGTGAAGATGGGCGGCCGCGAAAGCATTCCTGATGTGGCGCGGGTTCTTTCTGGTTATGTAGATGGGGTGATGGCCCGTGTGTTCGATCATCACCATATCCTACAACTGGCGGAGTATAGCCGTGTTCCGGTGATCAATGGCCTCTCTGACTATAATCATCCGGCGCAGGCTTTTGCCGATCTGTTTACGATTCAGGAGCAGAAGGGGCAATTGCCAGGCTTGAAGTTGGCTTATGTGGGGGATGGTAATAATGTGGCCCGGTCGTTGTTATTTGGGGCGATGAAGATGGGGATGCACTTCGCGGCCGCGTCGCCGGCTGGCTACACCCTCAACGAAGAAGATTACCACCTGGCCCAATCCACTCGCACCGCCGACTGGCAACAAATTGAATTCACCGACAATCCGGCAGACGCAGTTCGCTCTGCTGACATCATCTACACCGATGTCTGGACCAGCATGGGACAAGAAGAAGAGACAGCCGCCCGGCTTAAAGTCTTCCCCCCTTATCAAATCAATCAGGAATTGGTTAGCCAGGCTAACCCGGATTGCATTGTTATGCACTGTTTACCGGCCCATCGGGGTGAGGAGATCACCGACGAAGTGGCCGATGGACCCCAATCCGTCCTATTTCCCCAGGCCGAAAACCGGATGCACGCCCAAAAAGCGATTCTCGTTCGCCTGTTGGCTCCCGATTACCAGGGGTGAAGGATGAATTATGAATTATGAAGTGTACGACCCTTCATAATTCATCCCTCAAAATTCATCATTTCGAGGTTATCCTGTGGCTCAAAATCGTGCTCGTTTTGAAGAAGCGCTAGAAAAGAGGACATTCCTTCGGTTGGGATCAACGGTGGGAAGATGCTATCCGGGAATTCGAAAAGGCTCTGCAAGAGTTTAGCAATGAACCAGCCCCTTATGCCGGGTTGGGTATGGCCTTTTACGAACTGAAACGTTATGACTTTGCCCTGGAAAATTACAAAAAAGCCGCACGTCTTTCCCAGGGGGATATTATGTACTTGCAACGAGTCGCGCAGTTGCAAGAACAGCTCAAACGGAATAACGAAGCGGCCCAAACTTACCTGGCTATTGGTGAAGTACAATTGCGCCGCCGCCTGCTAGACGAGGCCGTCGGTAATTGGAACCGGGCTGTTTATCTCGACCCCAATGCCATGCGCGGCCATCAACGTCTGGCCCAGGTTTATCAACGCCAGGGAGTCATCTCCGCCGCTGTGCGTGAATACCTGGCAATTGCCCGCATTCTCCAATCTCAGGGAGACGCGGAAAAAGCGTTGCAATCGTGCCAGGCGGCCTTGCAATTAGATTCACGGAATGCCGATGTTTTGACGGCGATTGAATTATTGCGCCAGGGGGAATCGTTAGCGTCCCATTTTAGCGACGATTTAGGGTCAGCCCCCCCCGTCCCGGCTCGTACCACCACCAGTTTTTTGGATGAATCACCCGCCACGCACGATGGCTCTAGCCCCGCCCAGGAAGCCCAACGCATTGCTATGGAACGGCTGGCGGAAGTGTTCTTTGGCGATAATGAGGAAGATGAAGATATAACGGCCACGATGAAGGATGCCCTCATTGTACAGGCGTTGGATTTTCAGACTCGTGGCATGGCCAATGAAGCCATCAGTGCCTATGAAAAGGCGATTGAAGCGGGGGCACGGGATATGGCGGTGCATTACAACCTGGGTTTGCTTTACCAGGATAAGCTCCGTTTTAGTGATGCCATCGGCCAATTTGAAATAGCCGTGCAAGATCCGGATTATCGGCTGGGAAGCCATTTTGCGTTGGGAGAATGTTATCGGGCACGGGGCCATATTGAAAAAGCCTTGGAACATTTCATTGTGGTTCTGCGCATTGTGGATTTGAAGACGGTTAAGCGAGATCAGGCTGATCGGCTGATTGAGTTGTATGAGAATCTAACGCAGAGTTTCCGCACGAAGGGGGAACCGGAAAGGGCCACGGCTTTTGCCAACACCCTGGTGGAGTTTTTGAGCCACAAGGGGTGGGAAGATAAGGTGAAGGAAGCTCGCCGTCGTTTGGATACGATTTCTTCGGATCGGACGATGATCCTGGGGGATATTATTACGGCCGGTTCGGAACATGTGCTGGAATCCCTGTATCTGAGCCAGGAATATGCTAAGCGGGCTATGTACAACGCGGCCGCGGAAGAAGCCTATCGCGCCATTCAACTTTCACCTAGCTACCTGCCCGCCCACTTGCAACTGGGCGATTTGCTGGTGCTACAGAAACGGCACGAAGCGGCCGCGCTCAAATTCAACGCCATTGGCGATACCTTCCGTACCCGTGGGGATATGAACGGGGCCGCCCATGCCTACGAACGGGTGATCGAAATTGCCCCGCTGGACCTGACCAGCCGGGCGCGACTGATAGACCTGCTCAAACATATCGGGGCTTTTGATCGCGCCCTGGAAAACTATCTTTCCATGGGCCACATGTACTATCAGTTAGCCCAGGTAGACAAAGCCCGCCTCACTTACCAGGAAGCCCTTAATCTGGCCCAACGCGGTTCACCGGAGAAAAACTGGAAAGTCCGCCTGCTCAACCAGATAGCCGACATTGATATGCAACGGTTGGACTGGCAACGGGGGTTAATCAGCTACAAAGAATTACGCCGCCTTTCCCTGACGATGAACGCATTGCCATTACTTTGATTGATCTTACTACAAAGTAAACCAACCCAAGAGCGCGCTGAAAGAACTAAATGATTACATGATTCAGCTTATCAAAGGGGGCAAGAGTACCAAAGTTGTGGGCATTCTGGAAGATATGGTCAAACAACGTCCCAATGATCCGAACCTGACGGATATGTTGGCCCGGTTGTATGTGCAACAGAAGCGGCCGCAGAAAGCGATTGACTTACTCGACCGGTTAGGTGAAGCCCAACTTGAAGCAGGGACGAACGATCAAGCGGTCGTGACTCTCGAAAAAATTCTGGCCCTAAACCCTCCAACGCCGCCAGCTACCGGCAATTCGTTGCCCAATTGCGGCAAAACCTCTTCTTAGGACGTCAGGTGGTCGGGCAAAGACCCTGCCACCTGACGACATGTAAGCCATTGCCCCCCAGGTTTTGCTTTGGAACAGATCAACTTTTACCTCAGCCAGCTAACACCGATAGCCTTGTTGATATTTTGCGGTAACAGCCGTCATCGGCTGTTTTGCGGGTGATCCGGGGCACACGCGCCGTTCAACTGCTCCGGGGCATCATCGTTTTTATCCTGGTCGCGTTAGCGTTGGTCGTTGGTTTGTCTAATTTCTTGGAGCTACCGGCCCTGGGGTGGCTCATAGACCGTATTTTCCCGGTTATGCTCCTGGCGATCCCCATTATCTTTCAACCAGAGCTACGCCGGGCGTTGGAGCGGCTAGGGGGGGCAGGGCGTTATTTGCGTTTTTGGCGGCGTGATCAAAATACACCCATGATTACAGCTATTGCCCAGGCCTGTTTGCGTCTGTCGCAACGGCGGCATGGGGCGCTCATCGTTCTGGAACAAGATACAGGTTTGCAGGAGTATATTGATACCGGTATTGTGCTGAATGCGGAACCATCACCAGAACTGTTTTGACAGTTTTCAACAAACATACAGAACTACATGATGGGGCGGTAATCGTGCGTGGGGATCGCGTCGCGGCCGCGGCCTGTGTCATGCCCCTCTCCACCAGTAGCCTCTCAGACCGGCAAATGGGGTTACGTCACCGCGCCGCCCTCGGCATCAGCGAAGTTAGCGATGCCGTCGTCGTCATCGTCTCCGAAGAAACCGGACAAGTTGCTATCGCCCAACGGCCGGATCCTGCGCCGCCAGACCCAACCCGCCTGGATGCCATCCTGCAAGCCTTTCTTGCAAAATCGCGGTAAAGCCCTCGTGCCGATGGTCGCTAACTGTCAGCCAGGCCAGGACCACTCACTCTGCTGTTCGTCGTTCAAACAACTTTCTGGCCGACATCCTGACCATTCTGCTATCCCTCGTGTTAGCCATTGTCATCTGGGTGACGGCCGTGCGCGAAAACAACCCCTTTACCACCCGCACCTTTGAACTATCCGTAACCCTAATCGGTCTACCCGATAATGCCCTCGTTACTAACACCGTCCAACAAGCCGTCCGCGTCGAAGTCAATGGCCCCACCGCCACCCTCAACCAACTCCGCCCCGATGATTTTCTCGCCGTTATTGACCTGAGTCAACTCCCTTTTGGCGAGTCATCCGCCCCCATTCAGGTGCAAGTCGAGGCCGAGGATGTCACTGTGGCCTCCCAATTCCCCGAAACAACGCTGGTGATTCTGGAACGACAAACAACCCGTGATATTCCCGTCATCATCTCCCTCCGTGGCACACCAGCTCGCGGTCATACCAGCGCCGAACCCATTAGCGATCCCGCCACCATACAAGTTTCCGGACCCGCCGGTCGCGTAGAAGAAATTGCCGAGGCCCGCGTCACCATCCTGCTAGATGATGCCCGCGAAAGCATCGTTGTAACTCGGCGGCCTCTGTTTTATGATCAACAAGGGAATGTCGTTGGTATCAACAACCTGAATGTGAACATCACCGAAATTAATGTCACGGTGCCTATCAGCCAGTTGGCCGACTTTGCCGAAAAACCCGTTGTCGTCAACTGGGTAGGCGAGCCAGCTACCGGTTATCGTCTACTCAATGTTAGCAATGAGCCTCGGAGCGTTCTAGTCACTGGTAGTCCTGAAGTTTTGAGCAGTCTAGGCAGTCTACAAACTGAGCCGATTGACATTACTGGAGCCACAGAGACCATCAGTTTACAGGCCACACTCATCTTGCCCGATGGCATAAGCCTGGGACACA
>JADJUV010000027.1 GCA_016716885.1 Candidatus Trichofilum aggregatum
CCCGAAGTGCGGGTTCAGTATGAAACCAATCTGGTAGAGACAATTGCTTATGTCAACCAGTTAGGCGAATCTGATATATCCATCTCCACCACCACACCGGGGCCGTTTCACAGTCCGGCGGTGGCCCAGGCGACGCTCACAAATCATCAGGCCACGTTGCGCTGGTTCAACGGTCAGAGAAGTTTGTTAATTTCCCCGGTAAACAAGACCTGGGTAACATTTTCCGGTTTTGCTCCCTTGTCACCTGTACTGGCGGATTACTTCGCGGCCGCGCCCCTTATCTCCCTACCCCTACGCCCCGATGATCTGGATCGCCCGGTGACCATTTATCAGATTGATGGTCGTCAGGTAATACAACAATGGGCCAACCAGTTGCTTCCCGCTGAAGGGATGCTGGGTGAGGTGGTGCAGTTACGAGGTTATGCCTTACACCCGGCTCAGCCTCAACCGGGTGAAATCGTACAGGTTGTTACCTGGTGGGAAATTTTGGCCCCGGCCGATGAACTGGTCTTTTTCACCCACGTGGTGGGCGAGGATGGCCCCCCGCTGGCTCAGGATGACCGGTTGGATGTGCCCGCGCCCACCTGGGTGGCTGGCGATATGTTTTTGCAAGTGCATGAGTTGAAATGGCCGGAGTCGGTCGCGGGTTATTCACTCGTGGTGGGAGCCTATTACCTTCACCCCCCCAGTTCACGATTACCCGTTACCATGAACGGCCTCGCTACCAGAGATACCATCCCGCTAACCACCGTATTTGCCCCTGATTCGCCCTGACACCCAAGATTTCGCCCTCATCCCCAGCCCTTCTCCCTCGCAGGGAGAACAATCAATTGTTGAACGGTTGAATGGTTAATGAAGTGGCAGATGCTTCTCCTCATTAACCATTCATCCATTCACAAATTCACCCCTTAATTATTCTCTTTCTCTCAACTGCATGAAACACACCTTAGCCAATATACCCCTGAACGACCAGCAACTCCCCATTGAGTACGGCCCCACTGGCCGCCCCACGCAAAGTGTTGTGGGTTAAAGAAAGATAACGCAAGTCCAGCACATCACATTCGCGTACTTTGCCCACCGTCCAAACCAACCCATCTCCGGTGTCACGATCCAGGCGGGGTTGGGGGCGATCTGGTTCGGAGCGGTAAACCAGCAAACGTGAAGGTGACGAGGGTAATTCCTGGCAGATGGCTGGTGGACACCAACGCTGTAATGTAGCGATGGCTTCATCCACGGTTGGTTTATGCCTCATGCCTACAGATACGCTGGCGAGATGTCCATCAAACACCGGAACCCGGTTGGCCTGGGCACTGATTTTCAGATCGGCCAGAGCCATCTGTCCGGCAATGACCTGCCCCAAGAGCTTCTTAGGTTCGTTCTCGAGCTTGTAATCCTCACCACCAATATAGGGCACAACATTGTCCATAATATCCATAGCGGATACACCCGGATAACCGGCCCCGGAGATAGCCTGCATCGTTACCATGATGACCGAAGTTAAGTCAAAGGCATCGTGCCAGATTTTCATAGGCAAAATGGCACTGGTGGTCGAGCAATTGGGGCTAGCGACGATGAAACCAGACCAGCCATTGTTGGCTTTTTGGGTGGCGATGAGGTCGGTATGCTCAGGATTAAGTTCGGGGATGAGCAGGGGCACATCGGGGGCCAGACGGTAGACTGAGGTGTTGGTGATGACGGCGTAGCCCGCGGCCGCGAACTGAGGTTCATATTCCTTCGCTTCCGTGGTAGGCAAGGCCGAAAACACCACCGGCACATCCAGGTTGGGGGCGGTTGGCTGAACCACTAAATCACGCACCGAAGCTGGGGCATCACCCAACAGCTTCCAATTGACCCCTTCACCATAAGACCGCCCCACCGTCCGATCGGAACCAGTCACGACCGTCACTTCAAACCAGGGATGGTTTTCTAGCAACTGTACAAACCGCTGTCCCACTGTGCCTGTGGCGCCTAAAACGGCCACGGGAATTCGTTTATGATTCATTATGATGTTCTCCTTTGGATTGCTCCCTAATCTGTGCGAACCAGAAAAGATTTATCCACAGATTAACGCTGATTTTCGCTGATTAAATGAATGTTCACTATTTCATTCGGCAATAGACCAAAACGCCTGAAATGTCATTCCGACGAGTCTTCGAGGAAGAATCCCTACGAGTTAGGTGAACGGGATGCTTCGGCGGACCTCAGCATGACAGACTTTCTATGACCGCTTTAATTTCTCAACTTTCATAAAATCAGCGGTTCATTCTTGGCCGTTCGATACACATAAAAAAACGCCAACACCCCACTTGGGGCGATGGCGTCGCGGTTCCACCCAAATTTAGTAAACAGTGACCCATAACTGGCAGGCCTAAAATCAGCCCAACCCGGTCATAAACCTGTATACACTCATTATGGCCGATAACGGAGCAACCAGATAATCTTACTGGCAATCAGAATCTCGAAACTTCAAACTCGAAACTGATTACGTTCCGACTATCACTCCTGGGGGGTTTTCATCCTGTCCTAATGATGTGGGCTTCCAGCCTGTTGGCCCAACACTCTCTGGCACAGGGGCAGAGATTACTCGTCCCAGTCAGCGCGTTATTTATAGCAAGTGGGAGAATTATAGAAAAAGAGGCGGGTGTGTCAAATGTTGATCGCGGCCGCATTTGCAAGCAACCGCCACAATGTTATAATTCCCCTCTCTCAGGGGCGCATAGCTCAGTTGGTTAGAGCGCACGGTTCACATCCGTGAGGTCCTGGGTTCGAGTCCCCGTGCGCCCACCATAAAAAAAGCACCAGTGATGAACTGGTGCTTTTTTATTACCTGATAACCCACACAGCCCCAAGCTACCGCCCGGTTCCGTATTCACTTTCCAGCGTGACCGAAAATGAGCCAACAATTAACGGCGTTGTACCGTCCCACAATACGGGCGAATTGGCAGGCAGACGGCGGTTTTGCAGGAACGTCCCATTGGTGCTGTTCAAATCAATCACCTCAATCAAATTGCCCCGTCGCTGCACCTTACAATGATGCCGTGAGGCCCGTGGCCCATCTAGCACCATCGCACAATCAGGCGCACGGCCAATCAAAATCGGTTCGCTAGCAATGAGAATCCGGTTAGGGTACACCTGGGCAAGCCAGAAAATGGCGCACGGAAACTTGGGTTGTGCCAATGGAAGGTTTGGACGGAGCCGGTGAGGATGAAACAGGGACCGATAGAGCCGGAGCAAGTTCTTTGACAGGTTGGGGTGCCGATACAGGGGTTGGAGTAGCCGGACGATTATCTACCAGGGTGAGGGCAAACGGCCCAAAATGGACGATAGTGTTGGGCAACCATTGATAATATTTATCGGGTTCTAGCTTGACATCCCCAAATAGGTGCCATTCATACTTTGTAAATCACTAACCAAAACTTGACTATTGCGCAACAAGATTTCGCAATGGCGTTTGGATACGTAACGCTCATTGGGTTTGTCCAGGATGATGTCCGCCGGGGCTTGCCGACCAACGAGCAGGGGTTGTCCACCCAGGGGAAATGTTTTGGGTTCCCATTGATCCTGATAAGCCACCCGAATGAAGAAGGGATCACGAATGCCAGATGCGGCCGGTGTGCCGGCATTTTCACTCACGGGGGTGGGGGTGGTTCCACAGGTACAGCCGCAGTCAAGCCAGGCCGACCGGCTCGATTTTCCAGAAGTAATGCTTTTAGCGTTTGCACCACCTCGCCAGCCGTCGCTGGGCGGCGATGGATTTCTATGGCCATCAGTCGGCGCACCAGGTTATCCAGTTGCACCGGAACAGTGGGTAGATGGGCCTTCAGAGAGACGGGTGTACCCGAACGATGATATTGAACGGCATCAAACAAGTTGCGAATGGGGAACGGGCGCTGTCCAGTGCAGGCTTCGTAGATCATGACACCGACAGAGTAGAGATCAGTCCGACCATCTACTTCTTTGCCCAGGCATTGTTCCGGGGACATGTAGGCTGGGGTTCCTACACTGACCCCTTTTTGTGTTTCCAGAATGCTGTTATTAACCAGTTTCACCAGACCAAAGTCAGTGACGACGGCCCGGTAAGGTACATCTGGTTCAATGCTGGTGGTCAGCAGAATGTTATCGGGCTTGAAATCACGGTGATAGACCCCTTGTTTGTGGGAAAAATCTAATACGTCGGCAATCTGGATGAAAATTTGTAGGACATCGTATAAAGGCAACCCCGTTTTGTTTTCGCGCAGGTGCTGGCGCATACTGGGGCCTTCGATGTAATCCATCATCAGGTAATAACTTTCTTCAAAGGCCCCGAAATTGAAAACGTTGGCAATATTCGGATGTTTGAGGCGGGCGGCGATGCGGGCTTCTTGCAGGAACCGTTCGTAGAAACCAGCCTGGCGGGCCAGTTCGGGTCGCATTATTTTGACGGCGGCATTACTTTGTAGTTCGGGGTGGAAGGCCCGCAAAACAATGCCCATGCCTCCCTGACCGATCACTTCCTGTATCTCAAAGTTGTTGACGACTTTGCCGATAAAGGCTTCGTTTTCTGAAGATGATGTGCTCATAGGGTGTCTATGGTCGCAGGTGTATGCCTAAATGGTGGTTGTTGATTATGATTGTTTGTCTACTAAAACGTCTATGGTTAGGATTTGAGCGTTTTATCTGACTGGTTGGTACAAGTATACACAAAACTATTAAGTTTGTGCTTTTTCCTGCTTTATATTTTCGGACCGGGGGGGCTTTTTGGGGGAAGGGGGGGGGGGGCGGGCGCCGTTCCCCCGAAAAAGCCCCCCCCCCCCCCCCCCCCGCCCCCCAAGAGGGAAAAAAAAGGGGGGGTTTGGGGGGGGGGGGGGGCCGGCCAGGAAAAAATATCCGCCCCCCGGGGGGGGGGGGGGGGGGGGGGGGGGGCCCACGGGCGGCCAGCACTGGTTACCGGAACGGGTAAGGTCTTGTTTTAGTGAAAGTGAGGTGAAGGATGAGTCTGGCCAAGGAATTTCCGTATCAATACCATCTGGAAGTTGTCTTCCGGGATTTGGATGCGATGGGGCATGTGAATAATGCGGTGTATTTCACATATTTGGAAACAGCCCGTCTCCGCTACCTGAAAGAGTTGTTGTCTTTGCCTGATCTTTTACAGATACCGGTGATTATGGCTGAGGCAACTTGCTCATATAAGTCACCCGCGTTTTATGGGGAGAATTTGGTGATTGGTTTGGGAATTAGCCGGTTTGGTACAAAGAGTTTTGTGATGACGTACCAGGTGGAGACGGACCGCGGCCGCGTCGTCGCCACCGCTCAAACTGTTCAGGTTATGTACGACTATGCCGCTGGTCAAACCATCCCCGTACCAGATTGGTTTAAGGAGCAGGTAGCCGTCAGGCAGGGCAACTGGCAACCAGGGACGCCGACCCGATGATACCGGGCTCAATGCCTTACGGGGGCAGGCTTGGGTTCTTTCGGAGAGAACCGGATCTTTCCTATTCAAGCCAAGAGCGGATAACTTATTGTTCACTACCACTGGTTCTGTCGGCGTAGGGCCGCCGAACTTTCGTTAATCCCACCACCCGCGAAACAGGCAGAACAAACAAAATGCCATTATTGTCGCCGTCTAGATCACCCACAATGTCCTGGGTGATCTGGACGATGTGGTCCACCATGGCCTCACCTTCAACCACGGTAAAGAAGATACGATTTTCCAGTTCGCGGCCGCGCATAAAATCTAACAAACTTGGTATCAACGGTATATCTTCCCACTCATGCACCTGGCGCACGCCCCCCAGGCCCGTTCCCTCCAAGATTGTTACCCCCGGAACTCCCTTTTCTTCCCAGGCATCCAGAACAGCTAAACTATTATCCAGGTTAGAAAGGATTAACATGACCATGTGATACATCGTTTTTTCTCCCAAAACTTGTGGTAATTCGTGACAACAAACTTTTTGACCCCATTAATACCTTGCGAGCCAACTTCTTGACCAGTTGGCAAGAAGTAACCGCAGATTTTGAGGATTAACGCAGATTCTTTAATCAGCGAAAATCGGCGTTAATCTGCGGATAAATTTTCTGGTTTATCCAGGTTAGGAAACAACCTGCGATTCTTGTTGTGGCGGCTGGGCTACAGGTGGTGGCACTCGTTTTTCTTTGGCGGGTTTAGAGGGGGCTTTTTTGTCTGGTTCCGTGAAAGCCAGGCGTAAAAGCGGTGGTGTAACCAGCGTGGCCACAATGACCATAAACACTGTGATGGCGAAGTTGGTCTCACTAAAAACACCTTGGGCCATAGCAAATGTCGCCACGATCAGCCCAACTTCGCCGCGAGAGACCATGCCAATGCCCAGTTGCAACGATTCTCGCCGACTCAGACCACCCCAATAACCACCTAACCCACAACCCAAGATTTTACTAATGACCGCCACAACGGTAATGACCAGCGCTAACCATAACCCATCGCCCCAAATAGCGGTCAGATCAGCGTTCAGGCCAATGTTGATGAAGAAAACGGGGACAAAAAAGCCATATGCCAGGGATGAGATGCCGGCATCAAATCGCTTTTTGAACGGGGTGCGACCCAGGAATAGGCCGATGAGAAAGGCGCCGGTAATGGCGGCCATACCGCCCACCACCTCGGCCGACCAGGCATAGAGCAGACACACCACCAGAGCAAAAGCAATAAGCCCTTGGCTAATGGGTAGCCGCTCTACCCGGATGGCGAGCCAGGGGATGAGTTTGAGGCCGATGACCGCGGCCGCAACCAGATACACCACCATCCACAACATGGTCAGCAGGATACTGCCCGCCCCCGCGGCCGCGCCCCCCGCCAAAATCGCCGCCACCGAGAGCAAGAGAATGACCAGAATATCGTCAAATACGGCCGCGCCCAACAGCGTTAACCCCACCCGACTACGCAACACCCCTAGCTCCATCAACGTTTGCGCCGAAATGCTCACACTGGTGGCCGAGAGCGCCAGCCCGATAAAAGCCGATTCCGTGAATGTTTGCCCAAACAAAAGACCCACGCCTATGCCCATAACCGAAGGTACAATCACGCCAATCGTGCCGGAGAGTGCCGATACTTTGCCCGACTTAACCAGGTCAGACAGGTGAAGCTCCAGCCCGGCCAACATCATCAGCAAGATGACCCCCAGTTCGGCCATAAAGGTGATGGTTTCCGCCAGATGCACATCTTCATGGAACGGCAGCCAGGTCACGTGAAACAAATCTAGCACCGTAGGACCCAGCAAAATACCCGCCAACAGTTCCCCTAATACCGAGGGCTGTTTGAAACGTAAGCTGATATAACCGCTCAGCTTCGCGGCCGCAATGATGATCACCAACGCTAAAATAAAATTGAGAAACCCGGACTCCATGACACACCTCTCGAAGATGAATGTTTGCGGCCGCTGATGTGCCCGTTACAGCACACAAAACCGCCGATCATACAAACCGATCGGCGGTTATCTCTCTCACCAGTTCTAAACAAGGATAGTGGGCTAATCTTCCAAACGTCGAATCGAGACCTGCTCCCCTTGTCGTTTTAATTCCACCCAATCACCTGAATGAATCGTCTGCAACAGCTCCGGGGAGAAGCCATAAGCATAAGGAATTCCTTCCAAGGAGCAAGCCGGCGCACTTTGCTGATCAAGCTCCGTGTTGACAATCGCCAGGGGGGCAACAGCCTTGTAGTATAATTCTAACAGCACATAGGGCGCAACCGTGGAGCCACTGCCTTTGGGGAAAACGGCAATTTTGCCTGCCATACTCTGCCCATCGGCCGGATGCCCTTCCTCTTCGATGACACCGGTATCACGATTAACAAAACCCAAAAACGTGATGGGCGCATCGGTGACAAACGCCTCGCCGATAAGGGTGAAATCGCCTTGTGAGGGCAAGCCAGAACCTTGAAACGATGGGTTAACAGGTAGGGATACGGACGGGATAGACGATTGACGATTGACGATTGACGGTTTTTTCGGCGCGGCCGCAGGTTTTAGGTCGGGTTGATCATAGTTGATGGAAACCTGACCGGTAGCCATCGCCACACAATCAGCCAGCCGCATGACCGAGGTGGGCAGCCCATTCAGACCCGATTTGATGTAATGTTCGGCCTTCATGGAGTTGGTCAGGATATGTTTGACCCAGATGGGGTCATAGGGCACAACTTCGGGGCAGGTGTTTTCTAACAACAGCGCCCCACTTTGCCGGATGAGATCGGCCAGCCCTAGTTTTTCGGCAATGGCTTTGTTTTGGCTCGATGTGAACACCCATAACGGCGTGGTTCCCACCTGTTTACCGCGCAACTGCTCCGCCACGGCTTTGATTTCGCCCACGCTGGCCTGGGGGCAACCGATAACGATGAGGGATGGGGCGGCTTGCGGCCGCAACGCCTCATAACGCGCCTGTAACTCCTGTTCGCCAAACATCAGCCGGTCTTCAAACTGGGCGGGCGGGCGTGGCCCGGCATTATCCAGATAAAGGAGAGGGCAACCATAGTTCGCGGCCGCGGCGGTCAACGCCTTCTTCTGTTCGTGGTTCAAATCGACCGGTAAACCCTTAATCAAAGGAATTGGGCCATAGGGCATCTTCCAGGACGCCTTGCGCTGTTTGCCAATCCAATCCCCTAAAACCGAAAAATCGGTCGGGTCGGTCAGTTTTGTCGTGACAATCACCACCAGATTGGGATGGCGGTTGGCCTCATCCAGCAAGCCATAACGGGGCGTATACCCCGTCAGCGCCGAAGCCAGCGCCGAAAGGCCAGACTCCCGGTTGGTTAACAAACCAGTATACGAATTGCCAAAACAGATAGCATTGGATTCAGCCCAGGCGGCGTGACCAGTTACCACCACATCTTCCCACTCATACGGCGTGCAAGATTGGGTGGGGCGCACCCCCAAACGGGTATAAGCGGCCACAATTTCTTCGCTTTGGGCCTTGAAATCAGGTAGGGCAATCCGCATGAGTTCAAACTGGTCAAGATCACAACCCGCCGCGTTGAGGGTGGTGGGTACGGCCACCTGGGCCAGGGGGTCTTGGGCTAATTTTTGCAGAAACAGGCGTAACCCCAGCCCCCCGGTGAGGGGGGAAACGCCGGAGAGGTGGGCACTCTGGATGGGGATGAGTTCGGTAGCGGCCGCGGCCGCGGCCAAATCCAACACCAACCGGATCGCCATCTGCCGGGCCAATCCCTGTTCCCCGGCCAACATCGCTTGTTGTTCGTCATTTAATTGCATCGTTAAACTTCCTTCTTGGGGATAACATGAACCGGCGAAGACGGTGGATCGTCGGCCAGAGTTGGCTGGGACATCGCCGGTTTACCTTCACGCCAATGGCTAAACTCACGCACCGTCTCATAAGCCATATCAATATCCGCATGGGGCGCAAAAGCCCTCAGTATATCTTCCCAAATTTGTTGCTCACTGTTCCGCACCTGGCGCGGATCAATCAGATAACGCAGGGTCAGCATCACCCCACTACCCACCACTTTGGTATACACGGTGGGTTTCGTATTGCCATAAGAAATCACAAACCGCTGACCGGATTGTTTGACCTGCCGCTGAATGACCTCATCTACCTGGGGAGCATGTTCGGTGACAATCGCGCTCAAAAATGATTTGGCCTTTTCCCAGTTACTCTCAAAAGTGACCACCACAGGAATTTCATGCCAGATCAACGGCATACCCTGGCTGTAATTGATAAACACATCACTAAACACTTTGCCATTAGGCACATGAATAATCCGCCCCGTGCTTTGTTCCGCCTGAATCCGTTTGCCAATCTCCAACAGAGCAAACTCAAACAGGCGAATATCAATAACATCACCCGCAAAATCCTCAATTTCGATGCGGTCGCCTACCTGAAACGGCTGTCGCCAGATGATGAAGAACCAACCGGCCAGATTAACGATGACATCCTGCAAGGCAATGGCGATACCAGCCGAAACCAGCCCCAAATAAGTTGCCAGGGTGTGTAATCCATCTAACCAGATGCGCCCCACCAGGATGACTCCCAGAAAGGCCAGGGTGTATTGGGTGCCTTTGCGCCAGTTATACAAAGCGCGGGTGTCGTGAGCATAACGCCGATGAACCAGCCGCATGATAAACAGGCGCATCAGCCACAAGACCAGAATCAACAAAAATGAACTGATCAGTTTGTTGATCGTCTCAACGCTGATATCCAAACCCAAAAGGTCTATCAACAATTCGCGCAATGTTTCAGACATGGTTCACCGTTTATGATTCAACCGGTTCAACAGGGGAATCTAGGGGCCAGGGATTCAGGCCAAAGATACGACAGCGTAAATAACCACCCACCACCATGAAGGTGCCGATGAGCGGGATAATGAGCAGGGTGACAAGGATGCTGGAGAGGGCCAGTGAAGCCATGATGGCCACAAAAACCACTGCCGGGTGAATATTGACGTTATAGCTCATAACCCGCGGCCGCAACCAGACATTCTCAAACCCTTGTATACCCCCATACACCGCCAGCACCAACAGCGCAAACAGCGTGTTCGAGAGCGGCAAATAGGTTCCCCCCTCAATGTAGGCCACCACCGTAGCGATGATCATAGCAATCAACGGCCCCACCGAAGGAATAATATCCAGCAGACCGCCCAAAATCCCCAAAGCCACCGCTCCCCTCAACCCAATGATGGCCCCACCAATACTATTCAGCAGGGCGATCAAAAACATGAGCACCAGTTGCCCACGCACATATCCCGACCATATAACCTTCACTTCCCCATACAACCGACGCATATCACCTTGATAGGGTGGTGGCGACAAACTAAATAACCAATCACGCAAGCGGGGCCAATCGAGCAACAGATAAAAGGCTGTCACGATGACGACCAACACCCAGGCAAAGTTTTGCGATACCGATTGTAATACATTAAAAATACGCTCCAATTCTAAAAACCCGGCCGAAGGAGCCTGCAATAATTCCCGTAAATCATCTGTAGGCAATTCAAACCCCAAAAAACGAAATGATTGTTGAAGGGCTAATCGTCGCTCAATCTCCTGACTTACCAGGGTTAGCTCTTCCGACAAAATTTGTCCTTGCCGAATCAGGTAGGGAGTAAGCAACAAGATTAAACCGGCGAGACTGACCAGACCTGTTACATAGATAAAAATAACAATGTAATCACGGCGAATGTGGGTGCGGCGGGTTAAATAAGCCACACTGGGGTTGAGAATGTAGGCCAGAAGGGCGGAGAGAACGAGCGGGCCAAGAAGCGGCCGCACCGCACCCACTAGCCAGATAAAAAAGACAAACACCCCTACAAGCACCAGATAACGGGTGGTACGACTCCAGGGGGGCGGGTTGGTGAGGGTCAGGAAAATTAGCTGAATGATTTGTATCAGACATAGTTGAGGGGGTAAACAGTCCCGACCCTTCTCCCAGTGTGGGAGAAGGGCGTTTGTCTCCTCTGCCCACCGGGAGAGGGTTAGGGTGAGGGTCGTATCGTTATCGTTTGGGTAAATATTGGCCTAAATCCACCGCTCCATACGCGCCGCGAATAAACTTGCCCGGTTCGCCACCCCAGGGGATGGTGCAGTCCAGTCCCATTTTGGCGGTCAGGCTCTTTTGCCCCGGCACATGAATGCCGGATGGATCCAGCGAGCTACCCGGCTGACCTTGCCAGATGTGCAGGTTCTTATCCGCCTGGAAACGGGTTGCCACCGCCCACTCCACATCCGCCGGGTTGTAGATGTCCACATCCGTATCCACCACCCACACATGTTTGAGCGAACTGTGCCCCCGGAAGGCTGCTTCAATAGCCAACCGTCCATCATCAGGCCCTTGTTTGTCAATTTGTACCACGGCATGGAGCCAGGACGTGCCACCTGGGGTGATGACCACCCCGGTACAACGGGTTACTTTGTTCACTTCGGCCCAAATGGTGGGTTCGCGGGGCATCCCCATGAGCAACTTGTGCTCCAACCCGCCAGGCAACAAAGCATGGTAGATGGGGTTGCGCCGATGGGTGATCAAATCAATCTCGATAACCGGCTCCTGGCGCACAAAATCCATCGTCTCCGTCAAATCCATAAACGGCCCTTCTGTGGCTCGCCGCCGGGTGATACGCCCTTCCAGCACGATTTCGGCATCAGCGGGCACTTCCAAATCTTTGCTCAGACATTTGACCAGCGGGGTCGGTTTGAGGGCATGAGCCACGCTGAGTTCGTCCACATCCGGGGGGGGCGACATAGAAGCGGCCAGATGGGTCGCCAATGAGACGCCAATACAGATAGCCACCGGTAAATCACCTTCGACCTTACCCATGGCCGTGTGGGTTCCCCGGCGTTCCACAATGCGGGCGGCCAGATGTTTTTCATCTAACCGCAGGAGACGGTGATAACACATATTGCGGCCAAAATCCGGGTCTTTGGTGATGACCACATTGCTGGCACAATAAAAACCGGCATCCTGCGCCAGATGGAGCAAAAAGGGCAGGTTCATCAGGTTGACATCTTCGATGATCACTTCCTGGCAAGGTGCATCTTGTACCAGGGGGGGCAGGATGGGGTTAGCCAGGGCCTGGGCCAGATGGTGGGTGAGTTCGTTGACGGGTACGCCTAAATCCAGGCTAAAAAATTCCCGACGGGCACAGGCCCCGGAATTGACGCGCCAGCCGGGATGCCCTTCTACATGGGTGAAGGTAACGGTTTTGCCCTCCAGGGCGTGGGCCACATTGGCTAGTTCAAACCGGGGGCTGACGGGCTTGTCAATGGTGATGAGATGGCCTAACGCGGCCGCGGTCTCTAAAAACTCACGATAACTCATAACGATTCACCTGAGGGTAAAAAATGGTGGCTGATGCTTGTTGCTGGCGCGGATCAAGCCAGGCAATCAGTAAATCAGCCAGATAACGAGCCACTAAACCTGCCCCACACCAGACAATTGTCAGGCCGATGAGGATGGGGTGCTCCTGAAGATAGACCGCTTCCAGGTAAAGTCGCCCCATACCCGGTAAATAATAAAACGATTCGGCCACGGCCGTGCCTATGATCAGTATCATCAGAATAAACGGTAACTTGTCCAACAACACCAGAACCAATCGGGGTAAGATGGTCTGGAACAAGACCGTTTGGCGTTTTAACCCCTGACTCTGAGCCAGGATCACCGCAGGTTGTGCCTGTATGTCCTGAAAATGCCCGATCATCCAGTAAGCGATTCCACTTGTCAAAGGAATGATGAGGGAGACAAGGGGAAGCCAACCCGCCGGGCAAGGCAATTCAAAACATACATCGCCATACCGTGGCAACCACCCCAGGCGATAACGAACCAGCCCGAGTATCCAGGGATTCAGCACCACACAGGACAGGGAAAATAAGCCTAACCAAAGCCAACGATTGATCCGACGCCACCGCATCCGCAACGAGGCGGTTACAGCACTCAGAGCCATCCCCAACAGAAGCGACACAATGAGGGCGGGCAATGCCAGGCGCAAAGACACGGGCAAAGTTTGCCTGAGTAAGGCAGTGACATCCGGGGGGTTCTTATGTGATCCAAAAAGGCGAAAGGGTTCACCCAGATCGCCGCGCCATAAACCTTGAAAGGTGCCGTTTTGCCCTACGGCGGCATCGCCAAAGAGCAAAGAGCCGTATTGCTCGCCAAAAGTCCAGTCACCATGATGAAACTTGGTGAAATAAGCTTCAGCAGATGGTAAAGTGAAGCCAAACAAATCTTCGCCAATAGCATTATGGAAGTAGGAAGGTCCGGCACGAATGATGAGCAAAATCAGCCATAAAACAAAAAAGAAGGCCAAAAGAAGGTAAAGTGTGCGCTTTAGGGTGTACGGAATCATTGTCCCCTCACTGTTTATAACCAGCGGAACGCAGGGCAAAAGCGGTCATCTCTTGAATCACCGCGGCCGCAACCAGGCTCGGCTCCGGTAAACTTAATAAGTGCAACACAATCTCATCAAAAGCCCCAGCCAACCCCTGGGCCGTCAGGCGGGTGTTTTGGGAGGGAATGTCGCCCCGGTTGAGGGCCTCATCCAGCACATCTTGCCATAAATCGGCCAGATCGTTGCGGAAGCGGCCGCGACTTTCGGCCAGAGCGGGCACGGCCCCTACCCCACCGACCAGGAGTAATTGCACCACCGCCGGTTCGTAGGTGGCAATGTTGACAAAGGATTGGAGCGCGGCCGCGAACCGTCCTGGTAAATCGTCGCCCCGCCGCAACCCCTGTTCAATGGCCCGCAGAAGAAAATCGGCCGTCTCCTCGTACAAGTAGACAAACAAGGTCTCTTTGTCCGGGAAATAAAAATAAAAAGTGCCAATCGCCACTTCCGCCGCACTGACAACATCCCGCACCGTGGCCGCGTGATACCCTTTCTCGGCAAATACGCGCGCGGCCGCTTGCATCATAGCCGTGCGTTTAGCATCCTTCTTGTCGCGAGTTCGGTCTGTCGTTCGGTAAGGCATAGTAAAAAGAAGTGCTGAGTGGAAAGTAAAGAAGTGCTGAGTGGAAAGTGCTGAGTGCTGAGTATCTTTTCTCTCAGTACTCAGCACTCAGTACTCAGTACTCAGTACTCAACCCTCACTCCTTCGTCAATTGTACCACTTCTGCCGGGACAACCCGCAGAAGCTCGGCGGTGCTCAAGTGAATGAGGGCGTTGATGTCGCCACCCCCGGCGTATAACTCGGTGAGGCTGAGGACATGCTGGTCAATGAGGGTGGGCAAGGCTGTTTTGTGCCCAAACGGAGGCACGGTTCCGACGGCAAAGCCTGTAATAGCCAACACTTCATCCGCCGAAGCCAGTTTGGTGCGGCGGCGACTCACGCCCAGGTGATCGGCCAGCTTTTTGTGGTCAATAAAGCGCAACCCGTTGGCAATGATCAGCCAGGGTTGCGCATCCACCCAGAAGAGGACTGATTTGCCAATGCTATCGGGGGTGACGCCCAACGTCGCGGCCGCGCTGGCAACGGTCGGTGTCTCTTCCGCCAAAAACACAATCCGGGCGGCAATCTGTTGTTTGGTGATGGTCTGTTGTAGCTCTTTAGCGGTCAGCATGGGTGAGTTTCAGGTTTCAAGTTTCAGGTTTCAGGTTTCAAGAGTTCCCCATGAGCGAGGCGCACCAATAGGGATGAAAATTTAACCACAGATTTCACAGATTTTTTTTTTTCTCTGCGTTCTCTGCGTCTCTGCGGTTCGTTATTTTCGCAGGAGTTCCCAGAGTTCCCCCGAGTTCCTAAGAGTTCCCCCCCAACGTTCCCATCCCCTGTACACACAACTGTTGCAACATAACCGCCATCTCGGTGGGGGAATAGGGTCGGTTATTTTCCACCCACCAGCTTGCCAGAGCAAAAATGGACCCGGCGACGTGGTGGGCCAGGATGGGGATGGGCAGAGGGGGCGCGGCCGCGTCGCCAAAATAGGCCCGCAACTCCTTTTCCTCGTGGGCCGCAATATAGGCCAGAATCCGGTGCATGACATATCCCAGCCCATTTTGCCCCAACACCGCCTGGTACAACGCGAAATTTTCGGCGATGTGTTCAAACAAAATTTCGGCATGAACCATCGATTCCCAGGGTGGTTTGCCTTCTGCCTGGGCCTCCATCTGAACCACTAACTCATCAAATATTTCCGTCAAACTCGTAACGAGCAACTCCTCTTTTGTGCCATAATGCAGATAGAAGGTAGCCCTATTCACATCCGCCCGATCGGCAATATCCTGGATGGTGATGGCCTCATACGACTTTTCGATGATAAGTTCTCGCAAGGCCTGACCTAGTTGATTCCGTGTGCGGCGTATCCGCCGATCTACTTTTTCCATCGCTTCCTCAATTTACGACACGTGTCGCAAAAACAACGGTCTGGGACAATTCATGGTTGACAAACAGCCGCCTTTTCTCTTATTTTATAGACACATTGCCATTTAATCAACAAAGTGTCGCATAAAAATATCGGAACTCAAGGAGAATTTGATGATCACTCGTCCCCCTGGCCCGAAAGGCCACTGGCTTTTAGGTAGTTTGCTCCCGTTTGCCCATGATCCGGGCAATTTTTTGTTAGATATTGCCCGCCAATATGGTGATACGGTTTACATGCGTATCCTGAACATGCACTACTATGTGCTCAACAACCCGGACGACATCCGCGACGTTTTGGTCACGCAGGCCGATAAATTCCGCAAATCGAAGCTCGATTATGATATTTTGAGCCGTTTCTTGGGCAATGGCCTGCTGACCAGTGAAGGAACCCACCACCGGCGACAGCGACGGCTGGCTCAACCCGCTTTTCACAGCAAACGCATTCAGGCCTACGCCGAAACAATGACCGATTACACGGAGCATGTGCTGGCTGAGTGGCAGGACAACCAGAACCGGGATGTAGCCGCTGATATGATGCGTCTGACCATGCTGATTGTGTCTAAAACCCTGTTTTCGGCTGATGCCATCACCTCATCAGAGACCGCGGCCGCGGCCATTGGCGAAGCCATCCACACCTTCCAGGCCGTCTCCAACCATGCTTATCTACGTGGGTTCACCTTGCCCGCCTGGCTACCTACCCAGGATAATCGCCAGGCTAAAAAAGCGTTGGTTGCCTACAACCATCATCTGGAGCAAATCATTGCTCAGCGCCGGGCCACCACCAGCAACGGTGACATTGCCGACACCGGCGACCTGCTCTCTATGCTCATGTTGGCCCGCGACGAGGATGGTTCGGCCATGAGTGATCAGCAACTGCGGGATGAAGTCGCCACGCTTTTTGCCGCCGGGCATGAAACCACATCCAACGCCCTTACCTGGACCTGGTACGCCCTGGCGCAAAACCCGCAGGTAGAAGCCCGCTTACATGCAGAGGTGGATGAGGTGCTTCGCGGCCGCGTGCCCACCCTGGCCGATCTACCCAACTTACCCTACACCCAGATGGTCATCAAAGAGTCCATGCGTCTCTACCCACCCGCCTGGATTCTCAGCGCCCGCACGGCCCAAGAAGATGTCACCATTGGTCAGACCCTCATTCCCCAAGGGAGCAACGTCACCGTCGCCCCTTATGCCTTGCACCGCCTACCTCGTTTCTTCCCCAACCCGGAGCAGTTTGACCCGGAGCGATTCGCCCCGGAACGGGAGAAACAGCTACCCAAATACGCTTATCTGCCCTTTGGCGCGGGGCCGCGTGTCTGCATTGGCAACTCTTTTGCCCTGATGGAAGCCCAACTCATCCTGGCAACCATCGCCCAACGTTACCGCCTGCACCTCGTGCCCAACCAGGCAATCAAAATGGCGATGCAAATCACCCTGTCGCCCCAAAATGGCCTGCACATGCGCCTGGAAGCCCGCACCCCTCAGAGTAGCCCTGCTTTTGTGGCTTCCTCCCCAACCAACCGCATCCCTGTCCTCGCCTGAACGAAACACCTTTTAAATTGGTTCAAGCTACTATAGCTGTTTAGATAATCATTGGTTTGGAGAATGACCGCTTAAGCGGGCTGGTGCGCCGCCAAAGCGGTCACTCAAACAAAATCTCTTCTGGAAAGCGGAGAGGGAACTCGTTTTCCCGGCTCTCCCTGGGGAGAGGGTTAGGGTGAGGGGCTGTTCCGTGTATCCCCTATTCCCCCACGCTAATCCCATCCCCATCCCACCCAACTTCGGCTACAATACCCAGGCTAAAATTTTCCCACCTGGGTGAACCATGTCCGCCATTACGATTCGTGCCCTGACCAGTTTAGACGAAATTCATGCCCTGCCCGATCTGCAACGCTCGGCCTGGGAAAAGATTCCTGACCGGGAGCTAATCCCTTCGCACCTGTTTCGTGGAGCCACAGTCAATGGCAACCTACTCTTGGGCGCGTTCGCCGGAGAGCAAATGGTTGGGTTTGTTTTGGGCATCATGGGCTGGGCCGACTGGCTCAACCCGCCTGTGCTTCAACTCTATTCGGCAACAATGGGAGTACTGGCGGATTATCAGAGCCACGGTGTCGGTTACAAGCTTAAGTTAGCTCAACGAGAGTGGGCCTTGCAACGGGGTATTAAACTGGTGACATGGACGTATGACCCACTGCTGGCGCGTAACGCCTGGCTGAATGTGGGTAAGTTGGGGGTGATCTGCGGCCGCTACCATCCCCACTTCTACGGCCCGGACGAAGACCGGCTCCATGTGGAATGGTGGCTAGAGAGTGCGCGGGTCAGGGAGAGGGTTGAGGCGCGGCCGCGTACCCTCACCGACTATCCCACCAACACCATAACCATCCCCGTTCCCCCCGACTATCTAGCCCTGGCTCAGACCGATCCATCCACCGCCACCCTCTGGCGCACCCAAACCCGCCACCAATTCACCACCCTCTTCACCGCTGGCTATCAAGTGGTAGACTTCAGGCGAGACCAGACAGAACCCGTGTATATTTTGCAGATGAGGGAGAATGAGGGGAACGCGTAGGAACTCAGGGAACGCTTTCATTCACCGTGTCTCTTCCATCTGTAGACGTTTAACGCAACACGCAATACGCAACACACATCAACTATGAAAATCGAAAAAATTGACCTCTACCACGTCGCCATGCCTCTGGTGTCTCCCTTCCAGACCAGCTTTGGCACCGAATCGGAACGCGAATGCCTGATTATTGCCCTGCACAGTGAAGGGCTGACCGGCTGGGGGGAATGTGTGGCGACCACCTTTCCCGGTTACAGCTACGAAACTGTAGGCACAGCCTGGCATGTTCTCACCGATTTTATGCTCCCCATGGCGTTGGGGCAGGATTTGCAGGAACCGGGTGACATTGAGACCTGGCTGAAAAGCATTCGCGGCCACCCGCTGGCCAAAGCCGGGTTGGAGCAGGCGGCCTGGGATATAACTGCCCAACGGGATGGCCTCTCGATGGCCCAAAAGCTGGCCCAGCCGTATGCCGAAGGGCCGCGCGGCCGCGTCAAAGTGGGTGTCAGCATCGGCATCCAGCCCAGCATCGAACGCACCCTGGAAGTGATCCAGGAATACGTTGACCAGGGGTATCGGCGGGTCAAACTCAAAATTAAACCCGGCCACGATTTGGAATTGGCCCGTCAGGCCCGCCAGGCCTTTCCTGATCTCCCCATCATGCTAGATGCTAACTCGGCTTATCGGCTAGAGGATGCCCCTACCTTCCAGGCCATGAACGACCTCAACCTGCTCATGCTGGAGCAACCCCTGGGTTATGAAGATATTTATGACCATAGTCGGTTGCGGCCGCAGATCAGCACCCCCCTCTGCCTGGACGAAAGTATCCACTCCGCCGACCATGCCCGCTACGCCCTGGCTATCGGGGCCTGCGACATCATCAACATCAAGCCGTCGCGGGTAGGGGGCTGGTTGGAAGCCCGGCGCATCCACGATTTATGCCAGCAGGCAGGCAAACCCGTCTGGTGTGGTGGCATGTTAGAAACGGGCATTGGCCGGGCCGCCCAACTGGCCCTGGCTTCCCTGCCCGGCTTTACGTTGCCCGGCGACATCTCCGCCACCGAACGTTATTACTTCCAAGATATTGCTACCCCCTTCCACCTGAACCGCGAAGATAGCACCCTCACCGTGCCCACCGCCCCCGGCCTGGGCATTGAGGTAGACCATACACAGTTGGCGGCGGTAACAAAACAGAAGGCAACGCTGGTAGCCACTGGCGGCTAGCAGTTAGCCGTTGGCAAAACCTGCCAGCGGCCAGCGGCTAACTGCCAGCCGCCATTTAAGTCACGTCATTTTTACGTTCAGCCAATGCCACATACGGCATAATACGGAAGGTACATAAACAAATGTTTACGGATAAAACTATCGCCTTTATTGGTAGTGGGGTCATGGGCGAAGCCATGATTCGTGGCCTCATTGCGCAGAACATCGTCAAAGCCGATCAGATTATCGCCGCCGACCCCCACCCAGACCGGCTCAAACTGCTCCACGAACGGCACCGCATCCACACCACCAGTGATAATCGCCAGGCCGCCGAAGAAGGTCACATCATTGTCCTGTCTATCAAACCGCAGGATTTAGACCATGTGATGCCGGAAATACGGGGACATCTCCGGCGGCAGGATTTGCTCCTTTCTATCATTGCCGGAGCACCCATCCGCAAACTGGCCGATGGCGCGGCTCATGCGGCGGTGGTACGGGCTATGCCCAACACCCCCGCCCAGATTGGGCAAGGCATTACGGTGTGGACCGCTACCGCCGAGGTCAGTGAAGCCCAACGGAAGCAGGCCCAACTTATTCTGGGGTCATTGGGCGAAGATGTGTTGATGGACGATGAGCGGTATCTGGACATGGCGACCGCCCTGAGTGGTTCCGGGCCGGGTTATGTATTTATGATGATGGAAGCGATGATTGATGCAGGGGTGCATCTGGGGTTCTCCCGCCAGATCGCCACCCGTCTGGTCACACAAACGATAAAAGGCTCGGTGGCCTATGCGGAACAGTCGGGCCAGCATGTGGCTGAGTTACGCAATCAGGTGACATCACCGGGTGGCACCACCGCCGAAGCGTTGTACCACATGGAAAAAGGGGGTCTGCGTACCGTCATTTCACGCGGTATATGGGCCGCTTATCAACGTTCTGTGGCGTTAGGGCAAGGCAAAGGGAGAGAAAATTTGGATTTGTAACCGTAATGCGTGAGACGTAAGTTGGTACGCATTACGTCTCGTTTAAGATTGGCCCTGTAGTTACGCAGTTCGTAGGGCAATATGACGTTTTCCCAACCGTTGGTAAGCGTCATGGTGATGATGATGAACTGGAGTGGACAACAGGGTGTTTACCCTCGTACCATTGCGGATACGCTGGGGGAGTGGGAGCTTCTCCTGCAAGAAGAACCGCCACTACAGAGTGGGTTCAGCGGCCGCACGGCTGAGGTTCCCCATCTACGTGCCTATGTTTTGGTAACCGCGATGCGGGTAGAGCGGGAGACGGGTAACGCCTTTGCCCTGGTAGAAAAAATGCTCTGGACACCGGAAGAGGGCATTTTCTTGCAAGAGCTACACCTGGAAAGATTGGACGCGGCCGCGGCCGCCTTCGGTATCCGCTACGATCATCATCGGTTACGCACCTACATTCAAAAACAGCTCCTCATTCTAGAACAGCCCACCCTGCTAACGGTGCAACTGACCCTGCGGGGTGAGATATACCTGCTCACAGAAGCGTATCATGTCGCGGCCGCGCCCCCTCTCATCCGCCTCGTTTTAGCCTCATTCCCCCTGGACCCTCGCCAACCCCTGCTTTACTACAGCACCACCGATGTTCGTTTATTTGAGCGGTATCGCGCCACCCACCCCAAGGCGATGCCGTACTCCTCTGGAACCAACGGGGTGAACTCACCCAAACCACGGCTGGTAATCTGGTGGTCGAACTGCACGGCGAACTACTTACCCCGCCCGTTGAATGTGGTTTGTTGCCGGGTACGTTCCGTGCCGAACTGCTGAATACGAAAAAGATTAAAGAACGAGCGATTCGTCTGGCGGATGTGCCGATTTGCGGCCGCGCCTGGGTCATAGACTCCATTCATAAATGGCGCGAAGCGCAACTAGTTTGAATTCTCCAAACTTCTCTCATCTTTCACTCATTTTGGGGGTTTGACAAGGGTAGGATTTCTATGTTACCTCTGGCGCGTACTGTAAACCATTTTACTGATCGGGCATCCATGATGCGTATCCAGAACATATCCACACCCCAATTACATAGCGCGACTTCTTCGCTCTTTGGCGATTGCCAGGGTGATAAAAGTTCGGATCGGCTCGCGGCCGCGCCATTTTTGATGGCAAGATAAGCACACACATTCACTCAGCTTATCAGCGGACGCGGGCACACCAGCCCGCGTTTTTGTTTTATGGGCTTAACGCCTGGAGTATAGAGCGAGAGAAGAGAGCCAGAGGAAATCATACTGGAAAATCCTCTAGCTCTGGCTCTAACTCAATTCGACTCTGGCGAAAATTTAGACGACCTCTGCAAATCTCTTAATCTCTCAGTCTCTTAGTCTCTAGAGGTCAGCGCAAAAAACGCCAGTGTCGAGAACTCAAGTAACGCGGCAGGGTTGGTTTCTCAACCCTATCCTGTAAGTTTGAATCTATCGTGACGGAGGTGGCTATGCCACAAACAATATCAACCTATCAGCCAACCCAATATCACAAATGTGGCGTGTCCGCTTTGCGGCCGCAATCCCAGCCCGGATTCAAGGGCAGTTGGCGCATAGGTAGTGGTAGCGTGTCTATAGACACACCCCTCTCGTCCCTTCGGAAAACCCGTCCTCTCCCACCTGATACAAGGCCTGTGTAAACCACACAGGCCTACAGAGTGGAGCAAAACGCGGGTTTTCCATACGGGAAGCCCGCGTTTTTTATTTTCCGTCCTCTGCCTGGCCGGAAAAAGTTCCCAGGGTTCCACGGGTTTGTGGCTCAAGGAACTCATAGGAACTTTGGGAACTTAGAACGTGGTGCGTGGTGGGGCAAGCTTTTGTTCCTTTACAACTAAATAAACTGATTCTTTTGTGGTACGTGATGCATTATGAAACGAAACACGCACCACACTCCGGGGGCGTAGCTCAATGGCAGAGCGGCATACTTCCCATACCACCCCTTGCCCGGCCATCCGGGCCGACGGTACTGGGTTATCGGCTTCTAACCGGCAGGTTGCAGGTTCGACTCCTGTCGCCCCCTTAGGAAGTGCACAGTGCTGAGTGCTGAGTATCAAGCAAGGCTAACTCAGTACTCATCACTTTACCTCTCAGCACTCTCTTGCCGACGTGGCGGAACTGGCATACGCACCGCTCTTAGAAAGCGGGTTTTGGGGTTCAACTCCCTCCGTCGGTATGAAAATGGTTATTGGTGTATTGATGCGCTAACAACCAATAACGAATATACCGCCATGGAAGGATGACCGAATGGTAAGGGGCCTGTCCGCTAAACAGGTAAAGGGGCACAAACGCTCCTGTGGGGGTTCGACTCCCACTCCTTCCGCTATATCACGGGAAGACAAGCCAATGGGCGCTGGCCGCCGTCTTGAAAACGGTTCGGAGTGTATGCTCGTGGGGTTCGACTCCCTCTCTTCCCGCCTGAAGGTTTTGGAGATAAAGCGGGCCGAATTTCGTGGGTTATCTGGTAATTCCTTAAAGGATGAGTTGGTTCGATCCCAACGGACCGTGCTTTCGGGTGCGGTTGCTCCCATGAATCTCCCTTGTCCGCTTTTCTCCCCTTTTTCTGGCCTGACAGCGGGCCGAAGTTCTTGGGTTATCCTTTACCACGGCCCCAGGAACAGCACCTTGCCCGCTGCCAGCATTGTCTTATTTATCCCATAGTGGGCCGAAGTTTTTGGGTTATCACCTGTAAAGTGAATGTTTACCCCAGAAACACACCTTGCCCACTATCACTGCTCACTGATAACTGCTTATTGTTCTGGAACCGGAGGTGCATTATGACCAAACTACACCAACTTTTTTCAATCCGGCAGACACGTCAGAACCAACCCATTCCGGGGACGGCACAGGTTGCCAACTCAGCGGGTGGCTACGCCTGGCTGTGGAGTGACTGGGCACGCCTGGATCGGTTTCTCATCCTCGGTTCGGAAGAGGGGACGTACTACATCACCCCCCGCCAACTGACGGCTGAGAATGCCGCGGCCGCGCTGCGCTGCCTGGCTGAAGATGGCCTGCGTGTGATCAACCGGGTGGTGCAAATCAGTGAAGCAGGTCGTGCGCCCAAAAACGAACCCGCCCTCTTCATCCTGGCCCTGGCCGCCGGGCAAGGGGATGAGGCCACACGGCGTGCCGCGTTGGAAGCTCTGCCGCGTGTCGCTCGTACTGGAACCCACCTCTTCCACTTCCTGGCCTTCGTCGAAGGGTTCCGGGGCTGGGGGCGGGGGCTGCGCCGGGCAGTCGCCAACTGGTACACCACCATGCCCGCCGCCAAACTGGCTTATCAGGCCGTGAAATACCGGCAGCGGGATGGCTGGAGCCATCGTGACGCTCTGCGGCTGGCTCATCCACAGACCGACGACGTGACACAGAACGCTCTTTTCCATTGGATGACTCAGGGCTGGCCGGATGTTGGGCCAGAGCCGCACCCGGATGAAATATTAGGCTCATCTGGGCTTACCGAGCAGGCACAGCGGGCCAGCGAGAGGCGTACGTGGTGGAACTCATCACCCGGTACGACCTGCCGTGGAAGCGATTCCAACGCAGTTCCTGGCCTCAGCCCAGGTGTGTGGGAAGCCTTACTGCCCCCATCTGCCGCTGACCGCCTTGCTGCGGAACCTGGCGGGGACTGACGGCCAACGGCCTGCTGACACCTCTGGGGATACAACGGCGCAGGTGGTGACACGCCTGCAGATGGCAACGGCCGCGTCAGCGCACGCCTCCATCCCATCGCCGTGCTGACCGGGCTGCTGACTTTACGCCCGTAGGCAAGGGCAGCGGGGAAGCTGACCTAGCACCGGTTCCGGCGCTGCTGGATGCGCTGGATCAGGCGTTTCTACTGACTTTTCCTAATGTGGAAGCGACGGGCAAACGGCTGATACTAGCCCTGGACGTATCTGGGTCTATGAGCATGGGGACAGTGGCACAGGTTCCTGGTTTGACGCTACGAGTGGCCGCGCGCAGATGGCCCTCACCACCGCCGCGACGGAGCCACACCGCACCACCAACGCCTTCTCACGGCAGATGATGAAGCTGAACACTATCTCGCGCGCGGCAGCGCTGGATGATGTGGTGAAAGCGACGAACGGCCTGCCGTTCGCGGGCACGGACTGCGCCTTGCCGATGCTGTGGGCAATAGAAAACAAGGTCTCGGTTGAGGCATTTATCGTTTACACCGACTCTGAAACCATTTAGGGAAGTACCGGTTCAGGCCCTTCAGATGTACCGGGAGAAAATGGGGCTATAAACCGGGCAAGTTGGTTGTGGTCGGGATGACCTCAAATGGGTTTAGCATTGCCGACCCGAATGATGCCCGGAATGCTGGACGTGGTGGGGCTCGACGCGGCCGCGCCGCGCTCATGGCGGATTTTATCAGGGGGGTTTTAGGAAGGTGGCTGGGGACTTGATGCTAAACCCTGAGGATCTGGGAACTCTGGGGAACTGGGCAGGAACTCAGCCACCTCTCCAAGTGGAGTGGTGACGTATGGAACCGCATTGTTTGTCGAGAAACTGTAACCGTGCTTTGAGTTAGTTTGAATGACAAAAGGAAAGGGTGAATATAAGACAACTTCCTCTG
>JADJUV010000028.1 GCA_016716885.1 Candidatus Trichofilum aggregatum
GTTGCAAATCTTCATTGAGTTCAACGACCGTCACCCCCAGGCGACTACCCTGCCAGTTGGGGATTGTGGCGCAGGCGCAGAGGCAGTGGGACGCGGCCGCGGACTATCTCCGTCAGGCACTGCAAATCGCGATCGAGTTCAACGACCGGTAGAATCAGGACGCAAAACCCTGCTGAGTTGGGGCGGGTACCGCAGGAGCAGAAGCAATGGGACGAAGCCAGCGGTACTATTTAGGCAGGCGTTGCACTTCTAAATTGAGTTCAATGACCGGTACAGCCAGGCGTCTACCCTGCACCATTTGGGGATGGTGGCAGAGGAACAGAGGCAATGGGACGCGACCGCGGACTACTACCGGCAGGCGTTGCAAATCTACATCGAGTTCAATGATGGGCATGGTCAGGCCCGGCTTTTGGGCACTATGGGCTTTATGACGGAAGAACAGGAAAAATGGCCGGAAGCGGCGGATTATCTGTTCAGCCGTTGGTATCTTTGCCCAATTTAACGATCAACACAGCATGGGCATTGCCATACGGGGTGTGGCGCGGGTGTGGCAGGCGTCCGGGCAGGGGGCGGGCATCCCGGCGCGGCTGGCGGCTCTGCTCGGCCTCACCCCCGCCCAGGCAGAAGAACTGTTGCAGGCGGCGGCTTAGTTATAGCGAGAAGTCCCCATGCGGTGCCTGGCACACGCCAGCAGGTCTCGCCCGGCCAAGGTTTCCTGGCGTGTGCCAGGCACCCGGCCACAGTTTCCCCGGCCCACGGTCCCCACCCGGCCGCCGTTCCCCGTCTAACCGGGTTCATCTTCGCGGTTTGAACCACGCTCACATTACCCGCTCCACCCCCATCACAAACACACGCCGTCAAAAATAAATATGACGCCGCCATAAATAATTATGGCGGCGTCATATTTATTTATGGCGGCGTCATAATTTCTCTCCTGTATGGGCGGCTGCCCGCACCCCCATTCCCCTGAGCGATAAGTGCCTGGCACGGGGCGGCGAGTTGTGTCAAGCCCAGGTTCGTCTGCCCCGTGCCGGGCACTACACGGCAAGACAGCCATTCTCAATTTGAAACGATAGGTAGGGGTGGGGCAGGCGGGCAACCCTGTTGGTCAAGCAGGTCAAGGTACTTCCCGCCTGCCTCACCCCGCCTTGACCGCAACCGGGGCGAGGCAGGTGGGTCGTCAATCGTCTCGTTGTTCCCCAATTCTGGCCCACCTGCCCCGCCCCTACGACAAATTCGCTCTAAATTGAGAATGGCTAACCCAAAACAGTTTTCTCGACATTTATAGCAACGCCGTTAGTGCCTGGTCTCTAGTCTCTAGGGTGCTTACGCGCCAACATCGTCAAAATTGTCGATCTTCTTGAAAAATGGAAGGCTTTAGCAATCTTGTATACACGGATAGGAGAAACACGGATGGCTTTGGCTTTTATCCGTGTTCTTCCTATCCGTGTATAACCTTTTTTTCCAAGCGAAGTCTTGGAAAAGATGTACTCTCTCAATCTCTCAATCTTTCAATCTCTTAGTCTCTCAGTCCCCCCCAAGGCCAATTTGCGTCCTGGGGGTTTTACGCAAAAATAAGGCTCCACACACAGCGTGCTTTCTTGTCATTTGGTCATGGGGGTTTCTATGAGTAATACAGTCAGTTCAGGCAATCGTCGTCCCATCATTATTTTGGTAGCCATTGTTGTACTGGCTTGTTTAGCTTTGGTTTGCCTGGCGGGAGTAGGCTACGCCCTTTTTGGCCCGGGAATACCCGGCCTGCCTGATTTATCCGGGGCCACCGCCTCACCGACACGCCCGGTGGAGACAGCCACCGCCACTCGTCCTCTTGAGGAGCCATCCGCTACCCCTGTTAGCGCCACCCTGGCGGCCCCCGCTACCCTGGGCCTCGTTACCACCGCCCCCGACAATTCCCCGCTCGCCACGGCGACAGCCACGCCGCCCTTATTAACCGAACCCACTTTGTTAGTCACGAATACACCCGAGCCGACGACCAGCGGCAGTAGTGGGCCACCGGCTCCCCGGTTAGCCAATCACACCGATTGCCAGAACAGTATCAGCGAGTTTGGTCGGGACAACCTCATCGAATTTCGTTGGACCTGGAGCCAGCGTGTCAACAGTGACGACGGTTTCTATTTGGAAGTGCGGATTGGCCCCCGTGGGGCGACCAATTTAGCCAGTATGGGGGCGATTAACGATGATGCGTTGCTGGACCCGGCCCAAAATCTGTGGCAGGCCCGCATACCGGTGGCCCAGTTTTATCAGGTCACGGCCAATGATTATGAGTGGCAGGTGGCTTACATGAACAACAACCAACGGGTGGTTGTAGCTTCAGGACGGGGCTGTTTTAATATTCGTTAGTGCTTGACGAGTCAACTCCTTGTACAGATGGTAAGAAGTTTAACCACAGATTTTGGGGATTAACACAGATTCTTTAATCAGCGAAAATCGGCGTTAATCTGCGGATAATTTTTCTGGTTTGTCCAGGTTAGGAACGGTCTATGGTTTTATTTGAGTTGGCTGGCGGAACGTTTAAGGGACGCGGCCGCGTGGCCTATCAACCTCATCCGTGACTTCCCCTGCCGTCTGTGGCGGCTGGTGGTCTGGTTGGGGCAGGGCGTTACCGGGCTGGCGGCGTTTGGCTGGGCTTTGGGGCGGGCCAAACCTGGCGGTTGGTCGCTCTGGGGACGGCATTGGGGCGGGCGACTGGTTTTTGCCGGGCATCAACTCGTCGGCTACCTGTTTGATCTGGTGGGTGGGCCGGAGCTGGCCCAGTTCCTCATGCACCTGGTCATGCCCACAACGGCGCTCACGGTGACAGAAATGCACGCGGCCGCGACCGTGTTAGGCCCGACAGCCTTGCGGTATGGCGACGTGCGGGTGGCCGAGGGGGGCGTTCTGCCGCTCATCTTTCGTCTTAACAAGAGCCGGGCCTTTGCCTTGTGGCACACCATACACTTGCCGGAACGCGGCCGCGCCGACCTCTCTCTCCTGGTTCACGAAATCACCCACGTCTTCCAATACGAAAAAATCGGCTCCATCTACATCGGCGAAGCCCTTTATGCCCAATGGACATTAGGGCGTGGGGCTTACCTGTATGGGGGAACCCCCGGCCTCAAACAGGCCCACCATGAAGGCAAGCCGTACAAAGCGTACACCCGTGAACAGCAGGCCCAAATTGCCCAGGATTATTATCTGCTCATCACCCAAGCCACCTGTCCCCCCGACCAGTCCGCCATCTACGAGCCATACATTCAGGGGTTACGGAAGGGGGAATTTTGAGTTACAATTACCCCAACCTACATAAACCAGAAAATTAATCCGCAGATTAACGCCGATTTTCGCTCATTAAAGAATCTGCGTTAATCCCCAAAATCGGCGGTTAAACTTCTTGCTCACGGTACAAGAAGTTAACTCGTAAGGTACTAACTGGCAAAAGCAGGCACACGTCGCACAAAACCACCTGACATTTTGATAAAACCACCAACCCACTTAAACATCTGGCGTTCAAAGCAAGGGCCAGAGGCAAACCCAGACAATTCTGCCTCTCGCGCTGGCTCCCCACTCCAGTAAGGAGCATATCATGGCCGAATTTATCACGCGCCTGACCATCGAAGGACCAGACGGAATACAACATTTTGTCATTCCGCCCGGTGTTTCGACGATGGGGCGGCAAGCGGGCAATGAGATTCACCTTAACGACCCCCTGGTTTCACGCCAACATGCCCGGCTGGAATGCTCAGACAAAGGGTGTACGATTACCGATTTGGGTAGCGCCAATGGCTCCAGCCTCAATGGCGAACCGCTCACCGCTCACGCAGCTTACCCCCTGGCCGATGGGGCCATCATTCAGGTGGGGCCATTTAAGTTAACCTACGAACAAACCCAAATCGTGGTGGTAGAAGCCGCCGCCAGCCCCAAAGCGGAAACCCCGGTTCGTGCGCCGGTCAAAGAGACACCGGTTAAGGCGGATAAGGGTAAGACCCCACCAGCATCGCCACCGCCAGATGAGCCGCCTCTGTCTTCTATGCCGCCACAACCCCCACCGCGGCCGCAAGAACCCGATTACAGCGTCCCACCGCCCGGCCTTGGCTTGCACAGTGATCGCTACCTGCAATATTTACCCGGCATCTATCAGAACGATTTCATGGGCCGCTTACTGGGCATGTTAGAAGCCATCATGGCTCCCATTGAGTGGAACGTGGACAATTTCGACCTTTTCTTGGACCCCAAAACGGCTCCCCCCGAATTTATACCCTGGCTCGAAAGCTGGTTTAGCGCCCCCTTTGACTCCACCTGGAGCGATGATAAGAAGCGCGACATGCTTCGTGAGGCCAGCAAAATCTATGCCCGCCGGGGTACGCGCTGGGCCGTCAGCCGGGTGCTAGAAATTTATACCGGGGTAGCCCCGGAAATTCATGATCTGGACGAAAAATTAGATGATTTCACGTTTACCGTGGCTCTTCCCCTCAAAGAACATCAGGTCAAACGGGACCTGGTGGAAAACCTCATCAACACCTACAAACCATCCCACACCGCCTACATCTTGTCCTTCACCGGCTAAAGCCTCGACTCCGGAGTGGACGCCGGCGGAAAACGCCACCGGTCGGGCGTTTTTATTTGTTCGCAGGTGGCCGCTGGGCGCGACAGAAAACTTTTAAAGTTATAGGTGGCGTATTTGGTAGATTAGTCGAAGACCCTACCCAGTCTGGCGTGCTAAGAGAGTTATCGAGCTCTGGGAACTCTAACCGGCACTAAAGTTCCCGCCTCTGGGGGTGAAAGTGGGGTTTCCGCCACTCCTCGACTCCGGGTGGACTCTTGCGCCACTCTAAAGGTGGCGTGACCAGCTGGCGTGCCACTCGCCACTCTGGCACTCCGCCACTCGCCACTCTGCCACTCGCCACTCCGGCCCAATCTCCAAACTCAAGTCCTGGTAAAGGATACGCAAAGGCTTCGTTAAATTTACGCAAAAAGGGGTTGCTCCCCCCCTGTTTAACCGTAAACTGAGAGTTGATGAATTCATCACCCCTGGCAAAGGGGAGTTAACGTCACGGCGTAGATAAGCGACTTGATATTGGCGTTTTTTGGGCTGACCTTTGGAGACTGAGAGATTGAGAAATTGAGAGATTTCCAGAGGTCGTGCGAATTTTCGCCAGAGTCGGGTAAACGAGAAAAACATGGAAAATTGGCTGGGTAAGAAATTGGGAGAATATCGCCTGCATGAGTTGATTGGCCGGGGTGGTGTCACTGCGGTTTTCCGGGGGCACACCGAGGAGCGGGATCAATCTGTCATTGTCAAGGTGGTAGACCCCCAGTTTCAGGTGGAAAAAGCGCGATTTTTGGCCTGGGGGCACGCGGCCGCGACCCTTCATCACCCCCATCTGGCCCCCATCCTGGCCTATGGCTGGCACGAAACAACCGGCTACTGGGCGCGGCCGCATGATGCGGGCATCTCCCTTCATACCCTACTGCAACGCCTGGCCCGGGGTCACTACCAACTGGCCCTGGCCGACATCCTGCGCCTGGGGCAACAGATCACCATCGCCCTGGACTATCTTCACCACCAAAACGAAATCCACGGGGCCATCCATCCCAACAATGTGTGGCTCAAACCACAACCCGATGATGAAGCCATGCCCTGGCAGGTGTCCTTGTTAGACAGCACCGTCTGGGCCATCTTAAGCGGTCGCCAGCCCGATTTATTGACCGCCTTCCCAGCTTTGTGGCCCTATGCCGCCCCGGAACAAACCCAGGGGTTTACCCCCTCACCAACCACAGACCTCTACAATCTGACCGCCTTGCTCCATCACCTCATCACCGGGCAACCACCCTTCAATGTGCATTCGTTGGACGAAGCGCGTTACCTGCATCAGCAAACGGCTCCGCCAACACCCGGTTCATTCCGGCGTCACTTATCGGCCCGTGTGAGTGCCGTCATCCACAAAGGATTAGCCAAACAGCCGGAACGCCGGTTGCAGTCGGCCAACCATTTACGCACCGCTTTACAACAACTGCTGGAAACTGAACCATTAACCGGGGGCGAATCCATTCGTGACTGGTTTAGCGAGGACGTACCACCCCTAGCCTCACCATCCCCTACCCTGGCCGAACTGATTATCAGCCGCGAAGGCAGCAACAAACAGTCGGTGGTTCTGGATAAACCCGTGTTGACGCTGGGGCGAAGTCACGCCAATGATGTGTATTTGTCTGAAGAGGGGGTATCCCGTCATCATGCCCGGGTGGAATGGTTGACGAGTGGCTGGCATCTGGTGGACCTGGATAGCACGAATGGCATCTCGATTGGGGAGGAAAAACTGCGGCCGCGACAACCCCATCGCTGGTTACCTGACGAACCAGCCCAACTGAGCGGCTACACCTTGCGCTGGCGCACCATTCATCCAGGTGATCAAAAATTTCCTGAGACGCCCTTACCCCCACCGCCCGTTCTGGAGCCGCCGGTTTCGGCCGCCGAGCATTTCCAGAATGTTTTTGCCTTCGCCTTTGGCGAAAGCGCGGCCGCCGAAAGAGAACCAGCCCCGCCAGAGACGCCGAGGTTGGAAGAGCTGGCACCCGATATCGCCGAGGAAGTAGGAATGAGCACCGCGGCCGCGATCCCATCCTTCTCCCCACCCATTCAGCCCCCCATCATCGAACCTCGCACCCCGGCTGAACCTATGTCCGGGCCGCCGCTCATCGAACCCATGACCCCCGTTTCACCCTTACCCGTGCCCCTGGTGCGCCTCACCCTGGTACCCAGCGAGCTAGAGATCGTGCCGGGCAAGGAGGCATTCATTCAGGTTATCATCGCCAACCAGGGACACCAGGCCGAGCGGTTTTATCTGCGTGTGGAAGGTTTACCGGCTGATTGGGTAAGCATTCCGGAAAACCAGTTGTTACTGGAAGCCGGGGCACAAGATATTCTGCAAATTAATATTATGAATACCCTGGACAAAACGATTGAACCCGGTCAGCGCACCTTCATTGTGCGTGTTTCCCCGGAAACGGCCCCTGATATCATCAGTGTGGCGACGGGTCATGTCCATATCAAAGAATGCATCTCGTTTGCGGCTACCCTGGAACCAGAACGGGTGCGGCCGCGGGTTCCCTGCCTCGTCCACATTCACAACCTGGGCAACACCGAAACCGCCTTCTCCATCATGGCCCGCTCCGTAGAGACGGATGCGCCCCTCGAATTTGTGGGTCAGGCGGGCCGAGTGGTGTTGGCCCCCGGTGAACAAGGTTCTTTGCCCCTCACCATTGAAACACCGTTGCGGCCGCTGTGGGGCCGACGGCAAAACATCCCTTTCCGCGTTCAGATAAGGGCCAGCCACGGCGACAGCCAGATCAAATTGGGCCAGCTAGAAATCGTGCCCGTGTTATCCCTCTGGTCTCTGGTCGCCTGATATACGCGACGCGGCGACAAAACGAGGGAGCGACAGGGCGAAAAAACCTCAGATTATGCCTGTTGTCAGTATAGGCACTTACGCGCCAACATCGACAAAAAATTGTCGATCTTCCTGAAAAATGGAAGGCTTTGGAAATCTTCTATACACGGATAGGAGAAACACCGATGGCTTTAGCTTTTATCCGTGTTCTTCCTATCCGTGTTTACACCTTTTTTCCCAGCGAACTCTGGAAAAGATGTAGGCACTAACTACGTTACTAGCGACAAAAAATTGTCGATCTTCCTGAAAAGTGGAAGGCTTTGGAAATCTTGTACACACGGATAGGGAAAACACCGATGGTTTTAGCTTTTATCCGTGTTCTTCCTATCCGTGTTTACACCTTTTTTCCCCGCGAACTCTTGGAAAAGATGTAGTCACTTAAAAACCCGGATGATCCTCAGCAAAGCTCCATTGGAAAAGCACAACCCATTGTTGTTACAATTCACCCCATGCGGTTGAAACAACAACAATTGATCCTCTATCTCGTTTTATTCAGTTGGCTAACAGCTTGTGCCGGTGAAGATACTGCTTTGGTGGTGACAGTTTTAGCCACGCGGCCGCCCACCGAAATCACCCGCCTCGTCACCGAAATCGTTACCATCCCCGTCACCCTCACCCCGTCACCGCTCCCGGTTCCCGGCACACCACCCCCCAAACACCTCACCATCTGCCTGCTTACCGAACCACAAAGCCTTTATTGGTACGATGATCCCCCGTTTGGTTCAGCCTCTTTGAACCAGGAAGCCATCTTACACGCCATCTACGAAAATTTGTATACCACCCGGTCTTACGATTTCCAGGCACAGGGGCTGACGAAACTGCCCCGCCTGGGAGACGATGATGTGAGCCTGAGCGAGATATGGGTGAGCGCAGGTGATATGGTCGTGAACAGCCAAAACCAGGTAGTGCAGGTTCAAGAAGGGACACGATTGCGCAATGCCGCCGGCCAGGAAGTGATTTTCGCCGGTGAGCCAATCACCCTTACCCAGATGCAAGTACGTTTTACCTTTCAATCCCTGGTATGGTCAGATGGGCAACCAGTCACCGCCCAGGATTCGGTCTTTAGCTTCAAAGTGGCTCGTGACCCCAGCACCCCGGGTAACAAGAGCCAGATCATACGCACGGCCAGTTATGCGGCGGTGGATGAACAGACGGTGGAATGGCGCGGTTTGCCTGGTTGGGTAGACCCGCTCTATTTCACCAATGTGTGGATGCCTTTACCGGCGCACCAACTGGCCGGTTTCGCGGCCGCGGACCTGCTCCTCGCCCCCGAAACGACCCTGTTCCCCCTCAGCACTGGCCCCTTCGTCATCCAGGAATGGGCAGAAGGCCGTTACATTGAGCTGGTCAAGAACGAACATTACTACCGCCAGGATGAAGGATATCCCCGCCTGGACCGATTAACCTTTCGCTTTGTTGCCAACACCGATCAGTTGATGGCCCTGCTTTTAGCGGGTGAATGCCATATCGCCACTCAAGATGGCCTGGACTTGTCCCAGGCCACGATCCTGGCAGAAGCCGAAACACGGGGTCTACTCACGACCTATTTTCAGCCATCCCCTATTTTTGAGCATCTGGATTTTGGCATCAATCTCGCCCCTGGTGTGGTTAACAAACGGCCAGATTGGTTTGAAACTCGCGAGGTACGCCAGGCCATCGCCTTGTGTACGGATCGTGCCGCGATGGCCGAAGCGGTTTTATATGGTTTAGGCCAGGTGTCCAACCTGTTTGTGCCCCCGGATCATCCACTCATTTTTGATAACCTGACGACCTGGAGTTATGATGTCGCGGCCGCGAACGCCCTTCTTGATGCGTCAGGCTACCTTGATTTCAACGGCGATGGCCTGCGCCAAGACCCCCTCAGCAGCCGAACCTTCCGGGTTAGCCTGGGCATCACCCGCAACAACCCCACCCAACAGCGGCTGGGGGAGCTGTTTGCCCAAAACCTGGCTGATTGTGGCATTGACGTACAACTAGAGACCCACGCCCCCGCCGAATGGTTTGCTCCCCAAGGCCCCCTCTTTGGGCGTCGCTTCGATCTGGCTATCTTCCCCTGGGTTACGGATCGGACCCCGGCCTGTGTTTTTTACACCACCTCATCCATTCCTGGCGAAGCCAACGGTTGGCAAGGCAACAACGAAACGGGTTGGAGTGACCCCACCTTTGATGCCGCGTGCCAGCAAGCCCAGCAGGCATTTTGGGGCAGTGAATCGTTCGCGGCCGCGAGCCAGGAAACCTTCCACCTCTTCGCCCAGGAACTCCCTTCCCTGCCACTCTTTCACTACCTCAAAGTCTCCGTTACCCATCCAGCCGTGCGCTTCTTCCAACCAGATACCACCCAGCCCTCCGAATTATGGAACCTCTATGAACTAGATATAGCCGTTCCCTAACCCCACCCCGCTAAGTTCCCCCCTTCCCGGCGGGATGGGGGCCAGGGGGATGGGTCTTCCAACTCAATCCGCCAAGGGCTTGCGTCAAGCTTACGATAGTTGTGTAGACAATCATTTGGGGTCTTGGTGCTTGGTTCAGCCGCTATTGAGCTTGAGCACCCAGATGTGGCATTCGCACGTGGGCGTGCTCACTCAGCCCGACTAAAGCGGTCACTACAAACAGAATCGTTTTCTTGCAAGCCATCGTTGACTTGGGAAAAGCCCTGCCCGAGTGGCTGACGTTTTTACCAGCAGGCATAATTCAGCTATAATCTCCCCTGTTGCCCCGTTTAAGTTATTTCGCCGCTGTAGCGTTCCCATATTAACCGTTCATTTACCACAAGGAGTCGAGCCATGGAGGAAACTGTACTAAAAAAGTTGCATGACCACGCCCGAATGCGGCCGCAAGACCCCGCTTATCATGTTAAACAAGATGGTCAATGGGTAGCAACAAACTGGCGGGATTACTGTAACGAAGTCCGGCAAACCAGCCGGGCGCTCATCGCTCTGGGATTCAAACCCAATGACAAAGTCTGTATTCTCGGCTTTAACACCCCGGAATGGACCGTGATGGCTTTAGGGGGAATGCTGGCCCAAGGCGCGGCCGCGGGCATCTACATCACCAACGCCCCCAATGAAGTTAAATACATCGTCGAACATGCCGAAGCCCCCATCATTCTCTTAGAAGATGAAAGCCAGTGGCTCAAAATCAAACAAATTCGTGACGAAGTACCCACCCTGAAACATGTCGTCATGATGAAAAATGGCCCCAAAATTGCTGACCCGATGGTCATGTCCTGGGCCGAGTTCATGGCTAAAGGCGACGCCGTGCCCGAAAGTCACGCCGATGAAAACCTGCAAGCCATTAAAGCCGACGACCTGGCGACCTTGATTTACACCTCAGGCACAACCGGGCCGCCCAAAGCCGTCATGTTGTCCCACGGAGCCGTTTACACCAATTCACGGGTCGCCAAAGATTTATTTGACCTGGATCCCTCTGACCGGCAATTATCGTACCTGCCCCTCTCCCACATCGCCGAGCAGATGTTTACCATTCACGCGGCCGCGGTCAATGGCTATCAGGTTTATTATGCCGAATCCGGCCTCAAAGTCGCCGACAACGTGCGTGAAGTTCGGCCCACCGTCATCTTTGGTGTCCCCCGCGTCTGGGAACGATTCCACACCGCCGTCGCCAACAATCTCAACCAGGCCACCGGCGTCAAAGCCAAAATCGCCCACTGGGCACGCGGCATTGGTAGCCAGGTAACCGCCTTGCGCCACCAGGGTAAAGAGCCGTCTGGCCTGCTCGGTATTCAGTACAAACTGGCCGACCGTCTGGTCTTTGGCAAAGTCAAAAACGCCACCGGCCTGGCCGAATCAAAGATCGCCGTTACCGGCGCCGCCCCCATCTCCCGCGAAATCCTGGATTTTTTTGGTAGCCTGGACATCCGCATCTACGAAGTCTACGGCCTTTCCGAAAGCTGTGGGGTCCTCTCCTTCAATCTGCCCCATAAAACCAAAGTGGGTACAGTGGGCGTCGTTTGGCCTACCGTAGACTTAAAACTGGCCGATGATGGCGAAATTATCGCCCACGGTCCCACGATGATGATGGGCTATTACAAAGACCCGGTCGCTACCGCCGAAACATTAATTGACGGCTGGCTCTACACTGGCGACCTGGGATCATTGGATAAAGATGGCTTCCTGAGCATCACCGGTCGGAAGAAAGAGATCATCATTACCTCTGGCGGCAAGAACATTGCGCCCAAGAACATAGAAGCGGCCCTGACGGATCAACCGATTATCGCCGAGGCGGTCATCATTGGGGAACAACGGCGCTTTCTCACGGCTCTGGTCACGCTTGAACCCGGCGCGGCCGCGAAACTGGCCGAACAACTCGGTGTCCCCATTGCCGAACTACACACCCACCCCGGTTGTATTGCCGAAGTTCAGCAAGGCGTAGACAAAGTCAACAGCCTGTTCGCCAAAGTAGAGCATGTGCGCAAGTTTACCATCCTGCCCCAAAACTTCTCCGTAGAAGGTGGCGAACTAACCCCCACCCTCAAACTCAAGCGTCGGGTTATCCACAAAAAGTACGAATCGGAAATCGAAGCCATGTATAAAAGTGGCGGTTCGGCTGAATAACCTATCCCACGGCGTAATAGGAAATCAGTCCTATAAACTTTACAAACGCATAAGAAGGTTACGTTAAGGCTTTAGTCGGTTTGTCTTGTCCGGCTAAAGCTTTAACGCTAACCAGCCCAAATAACGTTGCAAAAGGTGTGAAACCCCTCTGGTGTTTTGTTTGACAGGGTGTACCCCTTATGGTAATATGCAACGGTCTTAGCCTAACATAACGTTACAAATCAAAGTCGCGTTGTGACATTCCTCAAGACACCCAAACCATAACAGTACAGTAAGGAGCATGGCGGATGAGATCGCGCACTGAGATGATGGTTGACCGGCTTAAAGACCTACAAGCGGGCACACCAGACATAGAGGCATCAGCAGTAGTAAGCGTTGATGGGTTAATTATGGCTTCCTCGTTGCCCGCTGGCGTAGATGAAGACCGTATCTCGGCCATGTCTGCCGCAATGCTATCCCTGGGTGATCGGATTGCCAGCGAGCTGAAGCGAGGAACCCTGGATCGTGTTTATATCAGCGGTTCGGATGGCATTATCGTGTTAATGGCTATTGGCGAAGAAGCCGTTTTGACCGTGTTAGCCCGTAGCAGTGCCAAATTGGGCCTCATTTTTCTGGACGCCAAACGTGCAACTGAAGACCTGGAAAGATTGTTATAAACTTACTTCGACGGCCCCAACCGCCCGACGGTAAATACCAAGTCTCGCAAAGGTGGGGCAGGTTACCACAGAGTACCTGCCCCACCTTTCTTTTTGTGTACCGGGCGGTAGCCTTGAAACCTGAAACGTGGAATCTGAAACTTAAAACTGAGGAAAACCATGACCAAATTCATCTTTTTCACCGGGGGTGTTGTCAGTTCAGTGGGTAAAGGGGTGACCGCGGCCGCGCTGGGGCGTTTGCTCAAAGCCCGTGGCATCAGCGTCGCTGTGCAAAAACTCGACCCCTACATCAACGTCGATCCCGGAACCATGTCCCCCTACCAGCATGGCGAAGTCTTCGTTACCGAAGACGGAGCCGAAACCGACCTGGATTTGGGCCACTACGAACGGTTCATCGACATCAACCTGAACCAGATGGCTAATGTCACCACCGGCAAAGTATACGCCGATGTGATCGCCCGCGAGCGACGTGGCGATTATCTGGGTGGCACCATTCAAGTCATTCCCCACATCACCAACGAAATCAAACGGTGCATTCATCAGGTTGCCCAGACTACCCAGGCTGACGTGGTTCTGGTTGAGGTTGGTGGAACCGTGGGCGACATCGAAAGTTTGCCCTTCATGGAAGCCATTCGCCAGGTTCGTATTGACTTGGGAATGGAGCATACCTTGTTCGTGCATGTCACCTACCTGCCTTATTTACTTGCCAGTGGTGAGCTAAAAACCAAACCTACTCAACACAGTGTGCGCGAATTACGCGGCATCGGCATCCAGCCAGACGTGATCGTCGCCCGCGCTGATTACCCCATCCCCACCGATCACCTGAGCAAAATTGCCCTATTCTGCAATGTGCCTCAACGGGCCGTTATTCCGGCGGTCACGGCCGACTTGCTTTATGCCATACCACCCGAATTAGAAGAAGCGGGTCTGGGTGACCTGGTCGTAGAACGGCTGAAGCTGAAGGCCAAAAAACCTGACTTGAAGTTATGGGAGCAGATGATCACCGAGATGCGTCACCCCAAACCAGAGATACGCATTGGTATTGTGGGCAAATATGTGGAACTTCATGACGCTTATATGAGCGTCAAAGAGGCTTTATATCACGCTGGTGTGAGTAACAAACGGCAGGTAGAGATTGAGTGGATTTACTCAGGCGATCTGGAAAAAGGCAAAGGATGGGAGCAGTTTGAAGGGTTAACCGGTATTGTAGTACCAGGTGGATTTGGACACCGGGGCATTGAAGGTAAGGTGATGGCCGCCCGTTGGGCCAGAGAAAATCAGGTTCCTTATTTGGGGTTGTGCCTGGGGTTGCAGGTGATGTGCATCGAATTAGCCCGCGCTGTATACCAGACTGATGAGCCGAATAGCACTGAATTTGATCAGCAAACAGAGTTACCCATTATCAGCCTTATGCCAGATCAGCATAATCTGGCCGATTTGGGTGGTACGATGCGCCTGGGTGCTTATCCCTGCCAGCTTGTGCCGGGGACGAAGGCCGCGGCCGCGTACGATGAAACACTTATCCATGAACGCCATCGCCACCGCTGGGAGTTCAACAACAAGTTCCGCGAGGAATTGGGCCAACATGGCCTGGTGCTGAGTGGCCTCTCCCCGGACGGTCGGCTGGTAGAGATTGCCGAACTAAAGGATCACCCATTTATGCTAGGGAGTCAGTTCCACCCAGAGTTCAAGAGCCGCCCCAACCGGCCCCATCCCTTGTTTAAAGCCTTTGTCGCGGCCGCGGTCAACTACCAAAATAAGGCAAATAATTGACAGCACTTGATTAGTAATCGTTCGTGAATAGTCGTAGATTGGGCAGTCTTGAAGACCGCACAAACCGGTACGCCAATCAATTAACCTAATAACCAGGCCATCCGCTCCCGAATCTGGGCTATACTGGGCACCACGGCGTTCATAAGGCGGGTGCTATAAGGCACAGGCGTCGAGGGCATGGCGATGCGTTCAATCGGGGCATCCAAGTCAGTAAAGGCTTCTTGAGCAATTACCGCCGCTATTTCCGCCCCAAAACCGGTGATGGCGATGTCCTCATGGACAATCAGGCATTTGCTGGTTTTACGCACGGATGCCAGCACGGCTTCTTTGTCCCAGGGCACAATCGTGCGTAAATCAATCAGTTCAATGCTGGCCCCCAGTTCCTGCGCGGCCGCGTCGCACCGCTCCACCATCGCTCCCCACGTCACCACCGTGAGATCATCCCCCTCACGCAAAAGCCGGGCTTTGCCAAAAGGAACCACATACTCATCCCCCGGATAAGGCCGTCTGGCCCAGGCGGCATCCATTAACGCCCGGTGCTCAAAAAAGATGGTGGGGTTATTGTCACGCAGGGCAAAACGGAGCAGGCCAACTAAATCCTCGGCATTAGAAGGAAAACCACCTGCCAACCCACCGCATGAGCGTAAACCGATTCGCTGGTGACGCTGTGCCAGGGATCCCCCAATTTACGACCAAAACCGCCGGGCATCCGCACGATAATGGGGGCGGCAAAGCGGTTTACGGTACGCCAGCGCAGGGTGCCACAGTTGTTTAGCTGCTCCGTGGCCGGATCGGCGTATTTGCGGAACTGGATTTCGGGCACGGGGGTTAGCCCGGCCATGGCCATGCCCACGGCCCGACCAATGATGCCTTCTTCAGACAGGCTGGTGTCAAAGACGCGGCCGCGACCGTGCGCCGATTGCAACCCCATTGTGGCCGCATGAACACCCCCTTTCTGCCCCACATCCTCACCAAAAACCAGACAGCGGGGTTCACCTTCAACTCTACATCCAGGGTACGGCGCACCGCTTCCACCATGTTGATACGGCGGGGATCGGTTAGCTGGGGTTCGGTTATGCCTGGGGGTAACTGAATGCCTTCGGGCAGAAGCCCACCCACTTGTTGCGGCCGCGCCGGGTCCGCAAAAACAAAATCCGTGACTGCGTTTGTGTCTGGTTCAGGGGAAGCCAACATTCGGGTTGCGGCCGCGCGCACATCGGCATCCACCTCAGCCACCAGGGCTTGCCATTCCTCTTCCTTCAGCAAAGCCGGAACCAGATAATCATGAATGGCTTTAATGGGGTCCCGTCCCCATTCTGCTTCTACCACATCTTTGGGTTTGTAGGCTTGATTGTCGGCGCTGGAATGCCCGGCCAGCCGGGGTACCGTCAGGCGCAGCAGAGCGGCTCCCGCCCCACTGCGCACATATTCCACCGCCATCTTCACCAGATTGGCCGTCTCTTCGGGATTCGTGCCACTGCCGTCCCAAATCTGCAAATTGTTAAACGCCGCCAGATTAGCGGCAATGTTACTGCCGGGTGTCTGGAGTGGCCCCTTCACGGAAATGGCATACCCGTTATCTTCTACCACAAACAGCAAGGGAAGTTTTAGGGTGGTAGCAATTGTCAGGGCCGACCAAAAGCCGTTGGTTGCCACCGCACCATCACCCCCAAAAACCACGGCGATACTGCCTTCCAGGTGGCTTTCGCCTAATTCTTCAATGCGGTAACGAATGGCCTGTGCCCAGCCCACCGCCGGAGTAAACTGGGCACCCACATCTCCGGCCATGGGTAACACGGTACATTTCTCGCGCCTGGGCATATTGATGACGACACCCACGTCGCGGCCGCGGCTTACGCCCATCTCCTTGCCCATACCCGAAGCAAACGACTCGTCTACCGTCAACCCTACCCCCAACAAAAACGGGCGCGACCGGTAGTAGACGCTGGCCCCATCAAACGGATGGCCCATCAACTGACTTAAAAGAGCCTGACCTAATTCATGGCCTCTGGCACAAAACTGGTAAATAACATGACCCTGAGGGGTTAATTCATTCTCTTCCAGATCGTCCATCGCCCGTGAGGTTAACGCCTGTCGGGCTACTTTTTGCCAATCATAAGCAGGATGCAATGAGTTCAACTTGGGCCTCCATAGTGAATATAGTTGGGGTCAAAAATTGCGCCAGGGTACAGAGCCAGAGGCGAAATCAGGCTCACTCTTGCTCCGGAAGGGTCACCAGGACTATTGGGCTACTCAACCATTTTGACAATTAATGATCAATTAATGGCTGGTTAGCACCTGTCTGGTAATGTAACACCCATACTGTAGCATGATTGTCACAGTTGGCAGAGATTACGACCGCACCAATCTTAACGAAACAAGGGTGAACAGTCCACCTTGCGGCCGCGGTAGGAATACAGTGCTACAGTCACAGTTAAAATCTTCTTTTATCATTTTTTATGGGACTACTTGTATTCCCACCATTCATTAGAACAGGAAAGACGCCATGTTCCGTTCACGCAAAAAACTGGGAAACCAGGGCCAGGCCGTTGTTGAATTTGCCCTCATCATCATCGTCTTGCTCTTGATCATCTTCTTTATCGTGGAAGCCAGCCGTATTTTTATGGGCCTGGGTCATGGTACAAAACGCCGCTCGCACCGGAGCCAGATACGGCATCACCGGGCAGGCCGATCTCTCCTGTCTGGCGGACACCCCACCCTGTGATGATCCCCGCATTACGTCCATCCAAGATTTGGTCACAGAAAACCTGACCGGGCTACCCCTTAATGACAGTGGCGCTTTTGAAGATGACTATTACTACATCGTACAAATTTACGGCGTCAATGCTTTAGGTGTCTTCCAGGAAGGTTACGCCGGTTTGCCCGGTCAGCCCCTGGCTGTACGTGTCGTTTACAATGTTCCCATTGTCACCCCCATTCTTAGTGACATTGTGGAAAACATTCCCGTCATGGGACAAGTTGTGGTTAACAATGAATTATTTGGTCAACAGGGAAACGCCAATCAGGGTCAGGGCTTACCGCCTTCCTTACCTCCTGTGCCAACAGCGGGTCCTACCCCTTCATCCACGCCCAGTCCTACGGCTACCCCAACCTTCACCCCTGGACCACCCCCAACCTCTACCACAAATCCTACCGCTACCGCCACACCCACCTGTCAAACACAGTTTGAAGGGGACGTTGTCGCTGGCGATCAATTTGTTGGGATTACGGGCGGCTTGGGGGGCCCATCTCCCCATCACCGTGGAACTTCTTTGGGTAGTTAATGGCAATGCCCAACCGATTGCCACCGGCGAGTTGAGGGATTTCGGGCCTGGTCGGGCCTGCCCGGGGCATGTAGATGTTGTTATTCCCAATAATTTTACGTTAACTGGCGGTATGTTCCTGGTGATAAATAACCTGGTGGACAACACAAGTGACTTCACCTTCGTTCTGGCCGCGCCACCAACTGAAACAGCCCAGCCGACCAGCACTTCACTGCCCACCGCTACACCAACCCCCAGCCAGACGCCCACACCCAGCGCCACACCCATTGGCCCCTACATTGACGCCATTCCTAGTTGCTGGTCGCCAGGAAATCCTTCCACCACACAGTTAATTGGGGGCAACTGGCCCACAAGCCCGGCGGCCCAATCACCTATCGTTATCTCGTTGCGGGACAGATTGGGGAATTCATCAACGCTTACGACGATTCCTCAGGGGCACGGAGGTGGTTTCTCCAATGTCATTATCAATGTTGCCAGCTTTAATCCGGCTAATTCGCCTTACTACTTTGTAGCTCAGGCTATCAATGGGTCTTATGCGGAAGATCGGTTTGATGTTCCTTGCCTCACACCGCCTGTTCCGACCGCAACACCAACACCATCACCTAATCCGGCTGACTTGATCATTGTGAGTTATCCCACCTTGGTGAGTACGCCACCTATTCGGGGCTACGAACCAGTTACCTTCAGCTACATGATCACGAACACGGGTAACATTAATGTCTCTAGCGAATTTTTCGTGGATACCTACTTTGATCCATTGGAAGTTACAACCAGTACCGTGCCAATTAGCTACAGTGTTGGATATATCGCTGTTAGTAATTTGGCCGGTGGTGCCAGTAGAGTTGTGACCATGACCATCAATACCGGATTCCCAGGGACGGGCACTTCCCATACGGTGGTAGGTATGGTTGACTCAATCCTCCAAATCACAGAAGGAGACGAAGAGAACAACATTACAACGCCACTGGCTGTAGCGGTAACACCGCCAGCCCAGACACCAACCCCTGTGCCGACGCCTTCTGGTGATACGACAATTGCGGGTATTGTCCGTATTTTTACCGGCAGTGACTGGGTACCTCAATTCCGGGCGCAGGTGTATTTGGTTCAAGTGTCCGGTGTGCCTACACCCACAGTGGTTGATCAAACATCGAGTAGTGTAACAGGCAGTTACTTCTTCACAAACGCCATTCCGGGTGTCAATTACTCGGTTTATGCCTGTTACACCTTAAGCGGCGCCTCCGGCACAGTTGTTTATTCAGCTGTCCGCTCTGGTATCAATTCACCCAATCTATATGTAGATATGTTTATGATGGAAAGTCCGGCTGGGTGTCTTGTACCTACGTAATGCAGATTGTTTGAAATTTACCAGGTGAGTGTGGTCCACTCTTAATGATTGGAGATTGAATCATACTCAAAAGTCGGCAACCTGCGCTTAACATTTTGTAGGGCGATTTGATAAATCGTCCTACAGATTTGTAAGCTGACCTGAACCATGCCGAAAACAGGAATCTGATGAAAAGAAAGAGTTTAAGCCATAATCTATTGCTCGGCGGGCTGATGTTAGGGTTGGTAGGCCTGATCTTGCTGCTCAAGGTCACACCTGCCGCTACCACACCACTCGTTCTTTCCGACTGGGAAGGCACGTCACCTGGCATCCGCCTATCCACGACAAACAATAACAAGGCGATTGCCCCAGTTATCGCTTATTCACCCGATGGTTCGACCCTGGCGGTGGCCTATTTGCATAATATTGGCTCTTTTTCTACGCCCTACATCCGTATCTCCACGAATGATGGGGCGAGTTGGAGTACCCCTACACGTGTTGTGCCGGGTAGTACGATTAACAGCACGTCCATTGATGTGAGTGTAGATGGCAATAACAAGATTCATTTAGTATGGACGGAAAACATTAGCTTGGGCCAGCAAACTATTCTGCATTATGCCAATAATGTGTCCGGGAGTTGGGTGACACAACAATTAAGTCAAGCTACCGCGGTCACCGCAGCCATGGTTGAGCCTCGTATTTTAGCCAATAGTAATAACCGGCTTGATGTTGTTTGGGGCCAAGTTTTTCCCGATACGCAGCCTCAACTTAATATTATGCATAAACGGTCCAATAATGGCGGTAGCAGTTGGGGAAGCACCAATCCGGTAGCTATCACGGCTCCTAATTCGTTTAACCCGGCATTGACATTAACGACAGATGGAGCAATCCATGTCGTCTGGGAAGAAGCGATTATTGAACCACCCAATGTTGAGTTTACCCGTCTGCGTTACGCCAGGGGAACGGGAACGGGACTCACGCCTAGTTGGGCATTTAATCCGGCCGACCCCATTAATATTGCTGACCCGGATGTGGATCAGGCGGCTCGCCCTGCCATTGTTGCCTTGGGTAATACGCTTTATGTTGCTTACAACAATCGAGATGGGGGTGAAGATCTACAGGAGGTTTATTTGACCTCTTGTAGCACCAATTGTACTAGCCAGGCTAGTTGGGTATCTCATCCTAATAATCCTATTAGCGGGGGGCCAATTGGGGCGAATACCCAGGACCCATTCTTCGTTATTCCTACAATGACCACATATGACAGTTGCGTGGCTGTCTACTATCATGGTCTTGATTTGGAACCCAATCACGAGTTGGAAGTTGTTTTTGGGGTCAATAGTTGTACCGGCTGGGGGGGGAATATTGATCAGGCGACTGATTTTAATGTTCGGACCACAAATCCTCGCATCAGCAGTGATGGGGAATGGTTGCAATTGGTCTTTGAGTTGCGTGACCCCGACACAGGTGATGTTCAAGTTTATTATCGTCGGCGTGAAATACCCCGTCCGGGAGTGTTTCTGCCGTTTATACGAAGATCATGAGTCGAGCTGAATGGATTTTGGGTGGCGTGTTGGTGGTGCTATTGGCGATTGTGGTGATCGCGGCCGCGGCTATTTGGTTGCCTAAACCAGATACCCCACCCATAGCTACCCTGGCTGTAACGGTGCCTGTGGCCCCTACTCTGGCTTTTACCGGTGGTACGGCGGTGTTTGCTTTCGCGGCCGCAGAGGTCCAGGCCAAATCCTGGCAAGCCGATGCCCAATTGATAGAAGCAAACGCCACCTGGCCCCAAGGTGTAACACGGGCTGACATCTTGACCGGAACATCCGTCTGGAATTTCACCTTCTATGCGCCTGGTCAAAATAAAGTAGCTAATATCCAGGTGGTAGACAATGTTTCTACCCTGATTACCGAAATTACACCGCCTACCCCTTTATTACCCTTAGCCAGTAGTAGCTGGCGCGTGGATAGCCCCGAAGCCATCCAGATTTTGCTAGAGCAGGCCGGTGGTGATGAATTTTTGCGGTCGCAAGGGGTTTCAATTTTGAATATGAATTTAAGTGCCGTTAACGAAAGTCGCCGCCTGGAATGGTTTATTTCCTTGTTCAGTAGTCAGACTGGCCAATCGTTGACCATTCGGCTAGATGCCACAAACGGCGAGATTATTCCCAGCACCCTACATAGGGAACACACCAAGGGGGATATTCTGGGGCCTAACAGGCAACGACAGGGCTGTTCCTGGTTTGAGAGGAGCATTAGATAATGAAACAAAAAACAAAATGGCAACAAAGAGGGCAAAGTTTAGTGGAAGTAGCTGTGTTTCTGCCTGTAGCCCTCATCATCATCGCTGGACTGGTTGAATTAAGCCTGTTTTTGGTCACCCAAAATCGAGTCACGACGGCTTCTCGTGAGGCGGCCCGTTTTGGGGCCAATGGTGTCAAGATTCCGGGATGGTGTTGGTGGCCCTCAATAGTGTGACCCAAACGCTGCAATTGGAAGTTGACCGCTGGGACATGTGGGCCGTCCGCGGCCGCGTGCGGGCGCGCTGTCTCAACGGAACCAACGGCACGGCCACCCTCGATTTTGGCCCCAATGATGTGGATTTTGTGGTACAGCATAGTTATGGTATTTCCCAAACCGTGGCCTATACCGAAACCAATACCTTTGTTCGTTCCAATGCCTTCCGCCAGGAAGTGTTGCAAGAACTGGCGGCGGGTGGCATCGGTGGTGGCGTAAGTGGCTGTAGCAACCCCAGTACCCCTGCTCCGGATATCAACGGCCTGCAATTTGTGGGCATGTATACCACCCATGATGTCGCCTCTATCTTAGGGTTGGATGTCTTTCTGGAAAACGTCTTTACCGTCAAGGCCTTACAAGTATTCCGTGTAACGTCGGTCGTCTCCAATAATCAAACCAGAGGCTGTGATGCCTTCCCCATTGCTATCTTCCAGGGGAGACGAACCGTTAACGTTGCAGAGTATGCTGCCTTTGTCGGCGCTAACTACCCCACCCGTTATCCAACATCTCTACCCACTTGGGATTCATTGCTCCAAGACGGACATATCGGCTCTAGTGAGCATAGTCTGGACAACGCCCAAGAAGGGGATGTTTTCCTATTTACAGGGGAGGGTCGCACCGATCCCAATTACGCCTGGCTGCAATGGAATACCGATACAGCTTGTGCAGGCTGTAACAACCCAACCACGCGGCTCCAAACAAGTCTGGGCTGGCCCGGCAATACTCAAAGCGCCACTTTAGGGTTTCATGAGGTCGGTGATTGGGCGGATGCCGATTTGAATGTTCAAGACCTCGTCAAATACAGTGCTGTTGCTGGGGTCAATGCACAAACAGTCATGAGCGCCCATATTGATCGCCATCGTACCTTACGGGTCCTGTTGTGGTTCGATGATCCGGGGGATACAGGAACTTTGGACGGCCACGACTGGATCCGAGTGAAACGCTTCGTTAATGTACGTATCCTGGCTTACAATTTCAACGATACGAACGCCAACCGCAAGCTTTTAGTCCAGTTCGTCAGCCAAGAAAATAGTTGTGGGCAGGTGGCGGGTGCCCCCTAGCGGCTGTTCTTAGATTGGTTCAGTCTCTCAGACTGAACCAATCTTCTCGGCAAAATCCCGAACACCCTATTAGCACAAAAGGACAGAGAACAGATGAGACAAGCAAAAGAATTTTCCACCTTCGTAAACAAAGAGACAGGGCAAAGCATTGTTCTCATTGCCGTCGTCATGGTTGCCCTACTCGGTTTTGTCGGCCTGGCCATTGATTTGGGGCTGGTTTGGGTAAGGCGTGCCCAGCTCACGGCCGCGGTGGACGCGGCCGCGTTAGCTGGTGTCACCGAAATTGAAACTGCCGCTGGCTGGAATGGTGCCTTAGCCAAAGCGAAACAATTTCTTTATAGCAACGATATTCCCGCCTGGGTTATCACCCCAACCGTGCCCGCCGATCCCGAACAATTCGTCTTATATGACCAGGGTTCCAACGCCATCGGGGCCACCGAATTTACCGTTACGGCTACCTGGCCGGTTGAACTTTACTTCATGCGGCTCCTCGGGTTTGACGAGTTCCCTGTCTCCCACTCCGCCACCGCCGCCTACTTCCCCCTGGTAGATATTTATGCCAGCCGCCGAGTGGAGTTAGGTACACTCGATACCTCTAATCAGGCTGTCTTTGGACCAGAATGTGTCACGGCCAACGGCGATCCTTTTTCCGCCTTCAATTCGTCATTTCGACCCTCCAACCATTACGTCAACCCGGCATATAGCAGTAATTATTTCTCCTACCGCTACCGTATTTTGATCCCCCCGGACTATGAGGCCGTCACTGGCTCCAATATTGTTCGGGTAGAGCTATTTGATCCCGATACGTTTAATTATTCTGAAGGGAGTGCAAACTGGGACCTAAATGCCTACGTCTTTACCCATACGATATCCTTTGGTAATCCCCCAACTGGTAGCGTCGGTTGCGTCGGTAACGACCGCTGGCGCTGGGAACCCTGTATCTTACCTACGGGCGAAAATATCGATCTAAATCCGTTTTGGTTTATACGAATTGACGAAGTACGGAGTGGTAATAACTCGAGCTGTGGTAACCCCAGCGGGGATAACTATAGCAATGGCGAATTTACCCAGACGGGGTTTGATCTGTATTACTACCGGGTCAATTCACTCACTGGTCTGATCGAGCCGGTACCAATTTCTCAATACACCGGGCGCGGTGACAACAATCATGATACAGATATGCGCTGGGTTTCTCCTGGTGGAGCGCTCTCGTATGATCAAACCGTCAATGTACCAGCTAATTTTGGCTCTTTTGAAGTTAATCTAGACAACATCAGTGACATTTTGCGCGATCAAACGACCAACAACCGTTACCTTTACCTGGATGTAACCGCTCTGACCGGAGCCACGGAAAATGGGTATGAAATTTGGGCGGGGCCGCCACATTACACCGGGCCAAAAGATACCAATACGCCCAACCATTGTGGCATACCTGATCAAATCCCACCAGCCGGAACCCCCAGTAAAGCCAATGAACGGAATTTGCATGTGGTCAACTGCGGCCGCAACTCCCATAGCTCCATGGGTGCAACCGTCTTGTCTATGGGCAATCTGCCCATGAACTCCAATACCAACAACCCGGTAGATATTCCCCTCATCTATGTCGGGGCTGAGTATGCTGGCTCACAAATTCTCATTAGTCTGTTTGACTCTGACTCTGGGGCAGAGGGGCCTATTGTCTTTTTCTTTGATACTCTGGCCTACACCCTCCGTTCGCCCATACCAGCCCCTCCCGCTAATCCGGTTAACACTGCCATGACTGACTGGGCTTTGGCTTTCTCCGTCAATAACACCACAACCGCCGACCCCGATCTGGCCTCTGGGGAAGCACGCAATTGCCGTATTGGTAACTGTCAAAACCAATGGATTTCACCCGCCTATCGCATCCAGGTTCCTACATTGGATCCGGCTCGTTGTGTCAATCAGGCGACCACACCACAATGGTGTACACCCTTTTATGGGGGTCAGCTCACCGCCCGCTATGATGGCGGTAATCACGATACTTACGGCTGGCAGATTCGTCTGCCTGGGCTACCGTATCTCATCAAATAGACAAACCTGAGTTTTGCCCAACGCGGCAACAAACAAGGAACTGGTCATTGGCGTTTTTTGTGCTGACCTCTGGAGACTGAGAGACTGAGAGATTAAGAGATTTCCAGAGGTTGTTCAAGTTTTCGCCAAAGTCGAGTAAGGAATCGTCCAAAAATAAGTGCCACCAGACCTGACAGGTTTTCGGAAACCTGTCAGGTCTAAATCGGGAAGTTATTTTTAGATACTCACTAAGTATGTTCCCAGAACCGGCTAAAGCCTCCACTCCGGAGTGGCTGCTTTAGCCGGTTTTAGAACGCAGACCAGATTTACGCAATGTGACCCAATTGTTCTCATAACCTATTTTCTTTATCTCATTATCAAGGAAGGTTCACGTGTTTAAGCACAACCATTCCCCCATCCGCAGCCAAACACAGCAGACCGGGCAAGGGTTCATCGAGTATGCCATTATTCTTTTATTGGTCGGCATTGCCGTTGTTATTGCCTTGACTCTGTTGCGCCCGGCCATCGAAGAAGCCTTTGATCGGTTCATTAGCAATGCCCCGCTGGCCCCACCTGAAATCGGCCCCATTGGCGGGCAGTTTACCCCCCGCCCCGGCCCCACCGTAGCCTTTGCTTCCACCAGCCCTGGAGCCAGTGAAGCCATACCAGGGGCTATTATTCAAGTAACTTTGTCCTATGCCTATTATGATCCCGTCTCTGTTCGTGTTTCCACGGTCAATGATGGGACAGCCACGGAAGGTGAGGATTACACCGCTACCAGTGAAACCATCACCTTTGCTCCCAACGAAACGGTTAAATCTGTCACCATCCCTATTCTGCCTGATGGTAATACCGAAGCAGACGAAACCCTCAGTCTGACATTGACAAACGCCAGCACACCACATGTTGGCCCCAATGCCACGCTGACCATTCTGGATGATGATGTTGTGCCCACTTTTGCCTTCGCTGAATCATCTTATACAGTTGACGAGAATGTAGGCTCGGGATCGTTAGATGTTGTAGTAACAATGGATCGGGCCTACAACAATTCGACCAGCATCGTGTATGCCACCCAAAGTGGCCCGGCTGGCCCCACAACGGCGACGGGTGCAGGTTCTTGCGGTGGTTCAGCGGATTATGTAAACAGAAATGGGACACTCAATTTCCCCTCAGGCACTTTTTCACAAACCATCACCATTTCCCTTTGTAATGACGCGGTGGCGGAGAACAACGAAACGTTTTCGGTGCTCCTGAGTAACCCACTGGCGGGGGGAAACCCGACGACGATTACGGGGGCTAACCCGGTGGCCGTGACCATCATTGATGATGAAACGCCGCCGAATATTTCTTTCACCGCGGCCGCGTACCAGGCTAATGAAGCGAACCCCAACGTTCTTCTCTTCGCGCAACTCAGCCGACCCTATGCCACCCAAGTCACGGTGAACATTCAGACCAGCAACGGCACAGCCACATCTCCCGATGACTACCAACCGCAAAACAATGTACCCGTTACCTTTTCTCCGGGAGCTACTTCCGCCACCGTTACCATCCCCATTATCAACGATACCAACGCCGAAGACCCGGAAACCTTTTTTGTCCAATTACTAAGTCCTGCCCCCCCTAACATACCCATCATAGCCCCTAATCCGGTTACCGTTACCATCAACGACAACGATTGCGGCTATGGCCCTTACAGCGTGCCCGCCAACCGTATCGAAGCCGAGAATTTCCTCTGCGGTGGTGAAGGGGTTACTCACCATGATTCCGATAGCATTAATTTCGGCAATTCTCCCTATCGGGTAGTAGATGCACCTGGGGTAGATTTGCGGGTCAATCCTACGGGCAGCACCAGCAATAACATTGACCTGGGCTGGACGCTCGCTGGGGAATGGCTGGATTATGGGATTAATGTAAGCCAAACCAGGTTTTATGACATTACCATACGGGCTTCGGCGGCCGTGAACAATGCCTCATTCCGTCTTCTCCTGGATGGTGTGCAATTGGGGAGTGTCACCCAGGTTCCCAATACGGGCAACATCAACACCTACCAAAATTTGTCCGTTCCGGCGGTGATGATGACACAAGGCAATCACACGTTACGCCTGGAAATTGTCAATGGTGGGGCTAACTATGACTACATTCAGATGCAGAACGCCGTTGGCCCAGTCATCCAATTTAGTGCGCCAACTTATACCGTCAACGAAAATGGCGTCAATGCTGTCATCACTGTCAATCTTAATTTCGCCACGGATAGCGCTGTCACAGTGAACTATGCCACCTCAAATGGCACAGCCACGGCGGGCAGTGATTACACAGCCACCTCTGGTACACTAACAATACCCGCGACCCAGTTGAGCGGTACGTTCAATGTCCCCATCATCAATGACGGTATCATTGACTCTCCGGCCGAGTCGGTGAACCTGACGCTTTCGGCCCCGGTTAATGGGCAGTTAGGAACCCAAAGTACGGCTACTCTCTACATCATTGATGATGAATGCTCCTTTGGCCCCTACACCATCCCCAGCCGGGTCGAAGCGGAGAATTTCCAATGTGGCGGTCAGGGAACAGCCTACAATGACACCACACCTGATAATCAGGGCGACAATTCCTACCGGTTCTGGGAATCTGTAGACCTGGATAGTGGTGGTAGTGGTATTTATGTAGGTGATACGGCCAATGGCGAATGGGTGCGTTATACCATCAACGCACCCAGTGCCGGTTATTACAATGTGGGTGTGCGCGCGGCCGCGACCAACACCGCCTCTGATTTCAGTCTTCAGGTGGATGGGTCTGCCGTTTATGGGCCTTTTGATGTGCCGAATACGGGTACCAACTTTACCACCGTCATGGTGACGGCCATGTATCTAACGGCGGGTCAGCATACCATTCAGCTAAACGTCCTGGGCAGTAACACCGCCAGCTACGATTACCTGGAGTTCACCACCCTTAGCGGCCTTCTCCTTACCCTAAGTGATGATAACAACACGATTACCTGGCCTGCATCGGGAGGTACAACTATCACTGATGTTGATAGAGAAGACATTATTCTCTTTAGCAATAACTCTTATAGCATATTCTTTGATGGCTCGGATGTGGGTGTAGGTGGAAGAAACTTAGAAGGCTTCCAAATGATGCCCAATGGTACTATTCTGATGACCTTTGCATCGTCATTTGGTAGCTATAATCCTGAAGATATTGTCCTTTTTACACCCACCAGTCTGGGAACTACTACCAGCGGTACCTTTAGCATGTTCTTTGACGGAGGAAATTTTGGTTTGACCACTGGCTCAATTGATGGGTTTTATGCCGATGCGAATGGTACAGTCCTCGTCTCGACTGTAAATGATCCGGGCTTCTCAATTTCTGGCACAACCGTTCGTGATGAGGATATTATCCGAATTGACCCGACCAATAGCCAACGCACTTGGTTTGTAGATGGATCGGATATTGGTTTGAGTGATAACGGTAGTGAGGAAATTGTTGCCTTTTGGGTGGCTGGCAATGGCGACATCTACTTTAGTACCTTAGGAGCTTTTACGGTGACTGGCCTAAGCAATAGGCGAGGAAATGATATTGCCAGGTTTGTGCCGACACAGTTAGGTGCAACCACAAACGGCACTTTCATTAGTCCCGTCTATTTTGATGGAAATAACAATGGGCTGACGAATGAACTGATAGCCGGGTTCTTTCTGATGCCATAGCGGTTAGAATGGTTCAATCTTGGAGATTGAACCATTCTATTGCCCAAGGTATATAAAACAGGCCAGCAATCCTTTGATTGCTGGCCTGTTTTTATTGGGGCAGATGATGGGCTATCTCCTGTCTCACCTGTTCATCTGGTTCCCCCGTATAAGCCTGGTGTAAACATGTCAGCGCTTCTTCTGTACCTATTTGCCCCACGGCCCAGGCGGCGTGGCCGCGCACCAGGGGATCAGGATCGCTCAACAAGGGTATCAAATAGGGAACCGCGGCCGCGTCCCCCCAATTCCCTACCGCTACACACACATTGCGCAAGAAGCGGCCGCGTTTAATCCGCTTAATGGGGCTGTGGGCAAATCGAGCCTCAAATCCGGCCTCGTCCAGGGTGAGCAGATCAAGCAAAGGGGGCGCGGCCGCGTCCCAAGCCACCAGTCTAAAGGCTGGCTCCACACTCTCCGGGGCAAAGCGGTTAAACGGGCACACTTCCTGACATACATCACAGCCATAAATCCAGTTGCCCATCAGCGGCCGCAATTCCACCGGAATCCATCCCTTTAGTTCAATGGTGAGGTAAGAGATACAGCGGCGGGCGTCTAACACATACGGGGCGGGAAAGGCATTCGTAGGGCAGGCAGTCAGGCAACGGGTACAGCGGCCGCAAGAAGGCATCCGTTCTGCCGGTTCATCGGGGTCAAGCGCGGCCGTTGTCAATAATTCACCCAGGAAAAACCAGGACCCCCGGCGCGGATTAATGAGCATGGTATTTTTGCCCGTAAACCCCAAGCCCGCCGTCTCGGCATGGTCCCGCTCCAGAATAGCCCCCGTATCCACATAGGCGCGGGAGATGACCCCTGTGTCACCCGTTTCTGCCTGCAACCAGCGGGCCAACGCTTCCAGGCGAGGAGTCATCACCTCATGGTAATCTACTTGCCAGGCATAATTGGAAATGCGGCCGCGGCTGGCATCTTGGGTCAGTGCGGCTGGCAAAGACAACGTATGGTAATCTAACCCCACACACACCATAGAGCGTACCCCCGGCAAAATAACCGCCGGGTCTTGTCGCCGCGCCACCCGATCCGGCCGGGCCATATAGCCCATTTCCCCCTGGTATTGCCGCTCAATCCAGGCCAGATACGCCGCCAGCCGCTTACCCGGTTGCGCCGCCACCACCCCAACCATATTAAACCCCAACGCTCTAGCTTGCTCGTGCAAACGCTCGGTTAACATCACTTCGGCCATACGCCAATCTCCCCTAACCTGGATAAACCAGAAAATTTATCCGCAGATTAACGCCGATTTGCGCTGATTAAAGAATCTGCGTTAATCCCCAAAATCTGCGGTTAAACTTCTTGCTAACTGGTCAAGAAGTTAACTCGCAAGGTACTATCTAATCTTGCCCCACGCCCCGTCACTGGTATAATGCCCCACAGTAAAATATGGGTAACTAACCCATTCTTAGCCCCTATTGAACCAATTTTTGCTAATGGGTTCAATTTTCCTAAAGGCTAGATTAGTTATCAATGTGCTGTTCAGTGTACAGGAGGAAATCGTGGCTATCAAAGTTGAATCATATAAACGTGTAGACCTGATCGAGGTAAGCGGCCGCATTGACAGCAGTAATGCCCCTGAACTCGACGAAACCCTAAAACAACTGGCCGATCAAGATCGTCATCAACTGGTTCTAAACCTTTCCCAAGTCGAGTATATGAGTAGTGCCGGTTTACGGGCCATCGTCACCGCTCTGCGCACCAGCAAAAAAAACAATGGCGATGTTCGCATATCCGGGCCTTCTGAACGAGTCAAAGAAGTGTTGGAATTGGCCGGCCTGACCAACCTTTTCCAGTATCACGATGATGACACATCCGCTGTAGGTAGCTTCTAAACCAAGATGATCTGGCTACGGGTAAACACACCAAGAATACACCGATTATACGCAACCTGTACCCAGTCATTGATAATCGCTGTCCTCACGGCACAACAACACCACCCATCCTTTCCCCTTACCAAGGTGCGGTAATTGCCATCATCGCCCGTACCTGGACTACCAAAAGAATCGGATTTCCACTTGAAACCCGATTCTTTTGTCTGACCATCCACTGTTGAACCACCTGAAAAAGCCTCAATGGTAAGAACTCTGGCTTCTTTGTACCGAGAAGCCGGGTATTGGTTTGTCAGAAGCCAGACTCTTTTCAGAGGATTCACTGTTTTGTGAGCCACACATGAGCCAACAAAAAAGCCTGACCGTCCCAGGACGTTATGATCAGATTCGGGTTATTTGTGAGTTTGTTGCTGACGGGGCCAAAAACGCTCCCTTCAGTGACGACGAGATTTTTCACATTGAACTGGCTTGTGATGAAGCCTGCACCAATATTATCGAACATGCCTATAGTGGCGAAGATCAGGGGCCTATTGAAGTAACCTGGGATGTGCAGCCGGAAGGCTTCACCATTACGCTCACGGATCAGGGTGAGACGTTTGATCCCACGGCTGTGCCTACACCATCAACGCCCACAGAACTCAACAACCTTGAGGAGCTAGATAACGTGAAGGTTGGGGGATTGGGGCTTCATTTCATGAAAAAATTAATGGATAAGGTGATCTTCACTTTTAAGGAAGGGAAAGGGAATCAACTTATTATGATTAAAGAAATCAAGGGGAAAGTATGAGTATTCAACGAACATCTCTAACGGCTGACATCTGGTTGGTAGAGATCAGCGGCCGCCTGGATCAAGATCAGGCCCCTTTGTTAGAAAATGAATTAACCCAACTTATCCAGGATGCCCAATATCATCTTATCGTAGACTTGTCACAGGTTGATTACATTAATAGCGCGGGTCTGCGCTGCCTGGTGGGAACCTGGCGCAAAGCCCGAGAACAAGGGGGTAACCTCTGGCTCACGGGCCTTAATGACCGCCTCAAGGAAGTTTTTAGCATGGTCGGTTTTGATAAGGTGTTCCAAATTTATCCCACGATAAGCGCGGCCCAAGAAGCGTTGCTTAAAACGGGTGAGGCCGACGAGTAATGAGCAGGGCTGGACGATTTGTTGGGCATTATAGGTACATCTATCTGGCATAGGAGCCGTTTGCAATGAGGCCATTGGCGCTGTTCCCCGCACAATTAGCGTGGCAATACCCAGTGTTTTTACTGCTTGCCCTGGCATCGGTGCTGTTCATAACGGCCTATGTTCTCTGGCGACGGTATCGTTCACGTCGCTACCTCATGCAACAAATTAGCGAGCTGAACAAATTGAGCCAGGCGGGGCGGGCCATTGTGGCCGCGCAGTTAAATCTGGATGAACTGGTTGCGCTCATCGCCCGTGAGGCGGGCACGGTTATAGACAATCAAACCTTTCAGATTGGGCTGTTTGAAGATGAGTTGTACCATATCATTTATTGGACGATTAACGGGGAGCCGCAAAAAGCGCAAAGCTTTGATCTGAGTGAAAATATGGGGGTAGTTGGGTGGGTGCGACAAGAGCGCAAACCCCTATTGGTGCATGATTTTCAACGAGAGCTAGAGTTGTTACCGGCGCGGCCGCGTTATATCAGCCATTCTCCCCCTCGTTCAGCCATCTTCATTCCCCTCATCAGTGGGGATCAGGCCATTGGCATTATGGCCGCCCAAAGTAGCCAGCCCAACCGGTTTAACGAAGAAGATATGCGCCGCCTGATGATCCTGGCCAACCAGGCTGCGGCCGCGATCGCCAACGCCTTCCTCTACGCCGCGGAACAAAAACGCGCCGCCCAACTCGAACTGGTGAGCCAGATCGCCCAAAAAGTGAACGCCATTCAAGATTTGGATGAAATCTTTGCCCAGGTCGTCCACCTCACCCGCGAACAGTTTAATTTCCAACTCGTCTCCATCATGGCCGTCGAGCCAGAAACCGGGGCCGCCGTCCTCAAAGCCTCTAGCTCCCCGGAAGTAAAACCGGGCGCGATGCGGGTCAGCCCAGGTGAGGGCCTCATTGGGTTGGCTCTCACCACCCGGCAAACCGTGGTCAGCAATAATACAACCAAAGATGAACGGTATATTGCCACATCCGGCAACCCGACCGTAGATGCCATCCTCGCCGGAACCCACGCTGAGGTGGTTATTCCGCTGGTGGTTGAGTCAGAACTATTAGGCATTTTGGATGTGCAGGCCCGTGATGTGAACGCCTTTACCCAGCAGGAACAGGTGGTTCTAGAAACGCTGGCGGCGGGCGTGGCGATGGCGATTCACCGGGTTCAGCAGTTGAGTGTGCAGCGGGAGCAAGCCTGGCTCACGACAGCCCAACTTCAGGTGGCTGAGGCGCTGAGTCACAGTGAGAATTTAGAGGACGCGGCCGCGACGATTGCCCGTCTTACCCCCATGCTCCTCGGTGTGATTCAATGCCTGGTCCTCATTTGGGATGATGAGATGGAACATTACGTCGCGGCCGCGCACTTTGGCCTGCCCAATGAGTTCCAACTGGCCCCCTTTGCCATCGGGCAGTGGCCGGTTCTGGATGCCGCCCACGTCGGCCAGCAGCCACTCACCACCCACAAGACATCCCCCTGGCCCAGCCCCAACGGCCGCACCGAAACCACCCTGTTCCCCCTGATCAACAAAAACCAGACCATCGGCCACCTCATCGTGAACCTGCCTTGCCCCCGCAACGGCAACAAACACGACCAATCCGCCCTCAGCCCGCGCCAAACGGAACTCCTGCGCAACATCGCCAGCCAGACCGCTCAGGCCATCGCCAACGACCAGCTTCAGCAGGCCCAACAAGAAGAAGCCTGGGTCAACACCGCCCTGCTCCGTGTCGCCGAAACCGTTAACAGCCTCATCGCTCTGGATGAAATTCTGGACACTATCATGCGCTTTGTGCCCATGTTAGTGGGCGTAAAAACGTGCCTTATCCTGATTTGGGACGAACGGAATGAGATGTTTCATTGTGGCCCCAGCTACGGCATCAGCGAAATGGGGCGTGGCATCATCGAAGCGCAAGCCATTGAATGGGGCGAATTTTTAGCCGTTTACCCCCAGGAAGAAGACATCCTGGCCCCCGGAGCGGCCTATTACAGCATGCGCCTCCCCAAATGGTTATGCGACATTTTTGGTAGCCCCACAGCAGAGACGTTTATGCTTCAGGCGCGTTCCAACATGGTAGGGGCCATGCTCATCGGCCCCACCGCCAATGGCCGCTCCCTCACCGGTCGGCGTTTGCAAATATTGGCGGGTATCGCTCATCAGGCCGCCACAGCCGTGATGAACGATCAGCTTTACCGTGAATCAGCCGAGCGCAGTCGGTTAGAAAAAGAGATTGATGTGGCCCGGCGCATCCAAAGCAGTCTCATGCCAGAGGCCCAACCGGCCATTCCGCTTATGGATGTAGCCAGCCACTGGCAGGCCGCCCGACAGGTCAGCGGTGATTTTTATGATTTTATTCCTCTGGCCGGGGGGTGTTGGGGAATTGTGATTGCCGATGTGGCGGATAAGGGATTTGGGGCGGCTCTCTTCATGGCTTTGTGCCGCACCATTATTCGTACCGTGGCCTTCAGCCGCACCGATCCGGTGGAAACACTGCTCCGGGCCAATGAAATTATCTGTAATGACGCCTATTCGGACCTGTTTGTGACTGTGTTTTATGCTATTTGGGATTCGCAAAGCCAAACGCTGACCTATGCCAATGGAGGGCACAATCCGCCCATCCTTTTGCGGGCCGATGGTCGCACCAGCCTGTTAAAAGGCAGTGGCATGGCCCTCGGCGTCATCACCCCGATTGAGATTGACCGGCTGGAGATTAAGTTGCGGCCGCAAGATACCATTATCTTTTACACCGATGGCGTCACCGAAGCTATCAATGAGGCGTATGACGAGTTTGGCGTGGAGCGACTGAAATACGTCGCGGCCGCGAACCAGGCCCACTCCTCCCAAACCGTCATCCAGGCCATCACCCACGCCGTCAGCGATCACGCCGGTGAAACCGCCCAATTCGACGACATCACCCTCGTCGTTGCCAAATACCTGGGCAAACGACGTACCAAAGCTTAATGGAGCATCCCGATGAAACCACAACGCCCTTACACCCACGACGAGCACATCCTCAAATCCCCGGCTGAGACCCCCACCCCCTTTCGCAGCACCGACCCCTGGCGCGTTTTGCGCGTCATGGGAGAAATGGTAGAAGGGTTTGACACCCTGGCCGATATTGGCCCCGCCGTAACGATCTTTGGTTCGGCCCGGGTGACACCGGCAGAAAAACAATATCAGGAAGCCGTAACGACCGCCCAACTATTGGGTCAGGCCGGTTATGCCATCATCACGGGTGGCGGACCTGGCATTATGCAGGCGGGCAACGAAGGGGCACGACAGGTCAATGCTTTCTCGGTGGGGCTAAACATTGAACTGCCTTTTGAGCAACATATCAACCCGTATGTAGACCTGGGCATTCAATTCCACTATTTTTTTGTGCGTAAGGTGATGTTGTTGAAATATGCCCAGGCTTCGATCATATTTCCGGGCGGTTTTGGCACGATGGATGAGTTCTTTGAAACCTTAACCCTCATACAAACAGGAAAAATGGGTAATTTCCCGCTGGTCTTATTTGGTGTATCGTATTGGCGTGGTTTAGTGGAATGGCTGCAAGCGACCGCGGCCGCAGAAGGTAAGATTTCCCCCGGGGATATGGATTTATTTCTGCTCACAGATTCCCCCACTGAAGCCGTTGAGCACATCGTCAATCGGCTCGCGGCCAATAAGCTGGCTGGTGGCTAAACGGTTACTGGAGTCGTTCCACAAACGACCTGTCATTCAAAAAATCAATTTTTACAAGGAGAACAATGATGAATCATCTTGAACCAACTGTCAGAAAAGAGCGGCGTGCGGCCGCGGTCGTGGCCCTCGTCGCTCTCATTCTGGCCCTGTTAGCCTGCGGGGGCGAAGCCACGCCCTCCGCCACCGATACACCGGCAGGCCCCACAGCCACCTTTGACCTCAGTTTCAACGAAACATTTGATAGCCTGGGCAACTGGGCCAGCGAAAGTAACAAAGAAGTGATTGGCTCCGTATCAGATGGTGTGTATGTTTTCAACCTGATCGAGCCGGACAGCTACTATTGGTCAACCGCTGACAAATTAGTGGGAGGTGGCACGTATGAAGTGACCGCCACCGCCGTTTCCGGCCCGGTTAACAACGGTTTTGGCATGATGATCAATGTGGAAAATAGCACAGACTCATTCATCGCCCTGGAAATTAGCAGTGACGGTTTTGCCAGCGTTTACTCTTGTGAAGCCGCTTGCGAAACCTTTACACCCCTGGTTTCTGATGGTTGGTTTGAAACCCCCGCTGTGCGTCAAGACCTGAACAATGCCAATCAGTTAAAGATCGTAGCCAATTCTTTCGGCACGAGTGAGTTTTTTGTGAATGAGCAGTTGGTGGGTCAGGTTGATCTGGATGACTTAATTCTGGGTGACATCGCTGTTTTTGTTGAGTCTTTTGATGAAGGCAACGTGGTTATCCATTTTGATAACTTCAAGTTTACCCCCTAGCCCGAACAGGCGAGAAACAAAAGGTTTGTCCGCAGACCTGTGGTGAGCAAGGTCGAACCATTAACGCCGATTTTCGCAGATTAAAGAATCGGCGTTAATTCCTCAAATCTGCGGATAATCTTCTTGCTCACAAAACAAATTGACTCGTCAGGTACAAAAGCAAACGGGTGGATTTCTACTGAGAAATCCACCCGTTTTAACATAGCCATAGAGCATGATGAGACTTCATCATGCTCTATTTTTTTGTCTGGACAAGTTGCTGCACCAGGGCCACTGTTTCGGCTGGCTCTGGACGGATGGTGTAATCGGCGTTGGCTTCAGACCAATAAATGAGGCCATTGGTATCCACAATAAACCGAGCAGGGATGGGTAACACCCAACTTTCGTCGCCGTTGTACGCGGGCAATAGGGTTCCCATCTCTTGATAGGTCTGAATGAGATAGTCAGGGTAGGCAAAGGTGAGACCAAACGCGGCCGCGACCCGGTTGCCTTCATCAAAAAGCAGATCAAAGGTCAGACGCCGCTCTTCAGCCAGGGCCTGGTTGTGTTCAACCGTTTGGGGGGAGATAGCGATGAGGTTTGCGCCCAGGGCGCGCAGTTGGGGAACTAGTTCACGCAGAGCTAACAGCTCCGCATTACAATACGGTCACCACTTCCCGCGGTAAAAAGTGATAACCAGCGGCCCCTGAGCCAACAAAGTTTGACTGCTCACTGGTTCACCAGCGGCATTCAGCAACGTAAAGGCAGGCATCAAAGCGCCCGCCCCCAACACCCGCTGCTCAATACCCGATTCTTTTAACTCGGCAACGGCCCGTTTGAAAGCGGCCGTGCGTGCAGGCGGCCGCGTGGCTTCACCCCGTTCACGTATTTTGTCTAGCTGGGCTTGTAATGACATGGGTAGTTCCTTGATGGTTTATGCGTGTATTAACTTGAGGTTAGAGGTGAGAGCTAGAGCCAGAGGGTTTGCCCGAGTAAGTACCTCTAGATCTGAACTCCAGTATTAAAAGAAGCCACGAATTGCACGAATTAACACGACTTCTTCTCAGGGAGTTTCTTCGTTGTTTTTTAGCGCCAGGCTGTCTACCAGGCTACGTAACCCCATGCTGATGCGATCTAGCGCAAACCCCCGATGAACACGCTGGAAACGGAAGAGTCCCGGATGCAGGGGCGCTAATAAAGCCTCGGCCACATAACCGGTATCCAGATCAGGGGCGATTTCGTGCTGACGCGCGGCCGCGTCCAGCAGCCCTTTCACCGTCAAATAACGCCAGATGTAGGGGCGGTCAATGCCTTCATCCCCCAACCACCCCTCATGCTGCACTTCACACAAAAGCGGCAAGTGCAAATCAGCAAAGAGCACATACGCTTCTAAAAAATGGCCTAACTGTTGCAAGAAAGGAACATTTTGCCAGCCCATCTGGCGGAGGCGGGCCAATATTTCATCCTGGAACGTACGCATCTGTGTATCCATCAGCGTGAGGCACAAGACAGATTTGCTGGCAAAGCGGCGATACAACGTGCCTTTGCCCACCCCGGCGGCTTGAGCAATATCGGCCATGTTGACATTAGCCACACCCTGTTCGGCAAACAGGCGTTCGGCCGTCTCCAAAATGAGCGCCCGGTTCGCGGCCGCGTCTGCTCTTTCCCCTTTTTCCTCGTTGATTGGCACATTCAGTTCAATCATTGGTTTTATCACCTGGGCTGTGCCCATTCGTAAATGGATCATTGGCTTACCACTCCAGATTAACACAAATTTGCTTGAATTAACAATAGTCGGACCTGTGTATAACGATGGCCGACTCGGTTGTCCACCCTTGGGGCGATCGCACCGAAAATTTGTCGCCAAACCTGTCCTTTTGGACAGGTTTTATAAATTCGCTTGACAAGTGGACTCAAGTCCGCTAATATCATAGCAGAAATACGGACTTTAGTCCACTTAATCAGCAAACGCAAGGAGTTTACAACCATGACCTGGAATATTGACAAAGCCCATTCACAAATTAACTTTACCGCCCGCCACATGATGATCAGCAAAGTGCGCGGCCGCTTTGAAGAATGGACCGGAACCGTCAACTTTGACGAAACCACCCCCATTAACACCACCGTAGAGATTGAGATTGCGGCCGCGAGCCTCAACACCCGTGAAGAACAACGGGATCGTCATTTGCACTCAGGCGACTTCTTCGATGTCGAAAACTACCCGGTACTGACCTTCAAGAGCAAACGCGTAGAGGAAGATGATGCCAACAGCGGGCGTCTCATCGGTGATTTGACCATCCGCAGTGTCACCAAAGAAGTGACCCTGGATGTGGAATACAACGGCATCGGCACAAGCCCGTGGGGAACCACCGTCGCTGGTTTCTCCGCTACCACCACCATCAACCGCAAAGATTGGGGCCTGAACTGGAACGTAGCCCTGGAAGCTGGCGGCTTCCTGGTCAGCGACAAGATTGTCATTGACATTGAGTTGGAATTGGTAAAACAAGCCCAACCAGAAGGCGAATTGGTCGCGGCCTAAGATATCCCCATCCCCGTTCGTAGTAGTGACCGCCCCCGTTTGTAGTGACCGCTTTAGCGGGCTAATCTCAACCGGCTAAAGCCGTCACTACGAACGAAGAACAGAAATGCGCTCCCCGAATGAAACAAAATGACTGTCACCTCTCAAGGTGACAGTCATTTTGTTTTGCTTATTTCGTCGCCATTGGTTATTCTCTTTTCAGAGGTGTTTTATGCGTCAACAGGATTTGTTCGCCAGCGTGATTGATGGTTTACCTTTGCAGGAAAATTGGCATTTCTTCCCAGCCAACACCTTCCCGACCATCCATCCCATCCATTGGCTCACGTCCCATTTTGCCGTGGGTGGTTTTAGTCCCCTGCAACGGCTCAGTGGCATGTTGACCGCCCACATGACCCAGATCGCCCCGCGCAATGGGTTCACCTGGCATCCCCACCGGGGGCTAGAGATTTACACCTATGTCATTGATGGCGAACTGTACCATGAGGATTCTACGGGTGGGAAAGGGGTGATACGAGCTGGGGAAGTGCAACGGATGTTTTCCGGCTACTGGATTGAACACCAGGAGCTAAACCGCTCTGATGCGTTTGCCCGTGTCATCCAAATCTGGTTTATTGCTGATGTGGCCCACATGGGGCTGGAACCCCATTATGAGCAGGTGACACTGGATGAAATGCGGCCGCGGCTGATCGGCGATGGTCTCGTGCGTGATATTATCGGGCCACAAGGGGCCACCGATAGCCACGTAAACGCCCGGCTGACCAGCACCATTGTTCCGGCGGGTGGAAGCACAACGATAGCGCGGCCGCAACCCGGCGAAGACCTCTTCCTCTACATCGTCAATGGCGAAGGCGAGCTTGTCACCCCTGAGCAAACGATAGCCGCCAATCTGTATGATGTTCTGCTGGCTACCCCGGATGCTCCAACCATGACCTTGCAGGCGGGCATCCACTCGCTGAATTTTCTCTCCTTTTATCTACAACCTTTCCTGACACCCCAGGTAAGGTAGTTAACAGAGGGTGCTACTCTTTACAACGATTTGAGCTAGGGGCAGCCTGCACGGCAGGGCAACCACAAGGAAGGATTGCTCCTACAGCCAAAATTATGGGAAGAAGAAAACTAGAACCGCGCCCCCCGGGGGGGGGTAGGGCCGGCCCGGCAAAACCCTTCTAGGAACTGCTAAAACGCAAGCGCCAAAAAGAATCAAGTTAATATTATGAAACCAACCATAGGCACAACTTACCTGACCGTCGCCGATCTGGAGCGGTCCACCCACTATTATCAACACCATATTGGTCTTCAGCTTCACCATCAAGAAGGCAACACCGCCTCTTTGGGTGTGGGGGCTGAGGATTTGCTGGTTTTACAGGAGCAACCGGGAGCGCGTCATCTTCAGGGTGTTACCGGGTTGTACCATTTCGCCATTCTCGTGCCCAACCGGCACGAGTTGGGCCGCACCTTGCGCCATCTCATCGAAACGGAAACACCTCTGGGGGGGTTTGCTGACCATGCCGTGAGTGAAGCGATTTACCTGAGCGACCCGGACGGCCACGGCATCGAGATTTACCGGGATCGGCCGGAAGCGGAGTGGCCGCGGGTGAATGGGCAAATTGACATGACCACCATCCAGCTCAATATCCCGGAGATATTGGCCCTGGTGAAGAATGACCAAACCGCCTGGACCGGGCTGGCCGAGGGCACGATCTTGGGCCACATTCATCTGCATGTCAGCGACTTGAAGCAGGCGGTGGCGTTTTACCGGCAAGTGTTGGGCATGGATTTGATTACCTATTATGGCGATATGGCCGCCTTTGTCTCTTACAACGGCTATCACCATCATGTGGGGCTAAACACCTGGGCGGGTGTCGGTGCGCCCCCACCCCCACCAGAGGCGGCACAATTGCGTTGGTACCAGTTACGGTTGCCGGACGCGGCCGCACTCCTCACCATCATCCAACGTGCCCAGGCTTATAACTGGCCGGTGCAGAGCCAGGGCAGCGGCTTCTTCATCCAGGACCCGGCCCAAAACACGATTATGCTGACGGTGCAACCGGCAGAATCAGAAGGGACACAGAGAACACGGAGAGGGGGCACAGAGATTCACAGAGAAAAGCCGGATTATTGGGGTCATATCATGAAGTCTGACCCTCGCACTATATCGTTACAGAAGAGGCCCTAATTGGGCCTCTTTTTATTTTGGGGAACTGTTTTGGTCACAAATTGGTACAAATCAGAACCAGATTCAAGCGGCCGCGTTTGTTATGCTCAAGAAGCTTATCAGCACGTCAGCACGTCAGCAGGCTGACGTGCTGACAGCTGACCAGCTATCCCCACAGGAGCATAACCATGAACCTTAAACATTCGTCGCGGCCGCGAGCCGCCCTCATCGTCCTTCTTTTCATCCCCGTTCTTTTCCTCATCAGTTGCCAGGGCCAGAGTAACCCGGCAGAAGTCGCCGTCGGCGCGGCTGTCCCTACCGCCACCGCCACGATTCCGCCCACCGAAACTCCCTCGCCGCCAACGGCTACACCGACCCCTTTGCCTACAGCGACAAACACGCCCGAACCCACAGCCACGGCCACACCGGATCCTTCCGCGCCTGAGATTGTCACCATCGAAGCGATGGATCGGGTGGTGGCGACAGGCACATTTTACCCAGGGACAGGGGGCGGCTCCCTGGCCGGGCGTCATTTTGCTCCACATGGCCGGGGGAGATCGCCAGGTTTGGGAGAGCACGGGTCTGGCCCAACGGCTGGTTGAAAGTGGCTACGCGGTGCTGGCCGTGGATATTCGGGGGCACGGTGACAGCGGCGGGGATGACAGTTGGGACAAAGCTGAGGCGGACACACGCCGCTGGTGGAACTATTTTTCGCAGCGGGAAGACATTGACGCCACGCGCACAGCCCTGGTGGGCGGGAGCATTGGCGCGAATCTGGCGCTATTCACCGGAGCGCAGAAACCAGAGGTACGGACGGTTGTTTTGTTGTCGGCGGGCCTGAATTACAACAGTGCGGCCATAGATGAGGCGGTGGTGGCGTATGGTTCGCGGCCGCTGTTCCTCATTGCCAGCGAGGATGATCTGTTCCCGGCCGCTGAGGATGCTCAGATCATGGCTTCACTGGCGACGGGTGAGGTGGAATTGCTCATTTATGAGGATGCCGGGCATGGGACAAACATGCTGGAAACGAAACCGGAACTGGCGGATTTGATTGTGGATTGGCTGGATCAGCATTTGCGCTGAGAAACTGTTTCCGGCTCGACTTTAAGAGGCCCACATGGCCTCTTTTGGGTTTTCGTTAGAGAGAATAAGGGCTGGCATTTCGTCCCAGGTGCGGCCTTCTAGTTCGCGGCCGCGTTGCTTTTTACGCACTCCACCCCATTGTTTGAAGAAGAAAGGCACCTTAACCCGCTGGCACTGGTCGCGAATATCTGTGACCCATTCTCGTTTAAGCGGCCGCGCCCCTGGCCCCGACTCTCCACCAACGATTACCCAATCTACCCCGGTCAAATCCAGGCCTGGTAATGGCCCCAATAGAGGTTCTAGTGACAAAAACTTCACCATTGCTCCAGTTTGACGGAGATGATCAATGCGGAAGGTATATTTTTCGCTTTCCACACTGACACCCATCCAAATGTTCGGCATCCATTCCAACTGCTGGCTGAGTTCTAACAGCCGTTCAGAACGTTTGGTGAGCACCTGAAACTGATGCCAATGGGCTTGTTGCATAACAGCAAACACTTTTTGGATGAATTCAAGGGGAACGTCTTTGTGGAACAGGTCACTCATGGAGTTGACGAAGATAGTTTGGGGTTTTTTCCATTCTAGCGGCCGCGTCAACATATGGTCATGCAACGTCACCTCAAACCCATTGGCGTAATTGGGTTGCCCCATCGCCTGCAAACGAAACGCCATCCGCTCCGCGTAACAATGCTTACACCCAGGGCTAATCTTCGTACATCCCGTCACCGGATTCCAGGTAGACTTTGTCCACTCAATTTGTGAATTGTGCCATAAAATCACTTCCCCAAAATATCACTGGCTATCTTAATTGCTGTCCTTGCGCCTCTAGTATGGCCTGCAGCAAAACAAAGCATATACAGTGGGTTGTTACGTGTGTTACGCAAAAACAAGGGCTTTTCAACTCCTCCTGCAACTACCGTTTTAAGACGATTGATGAAAAAATGACCAATCGCGTCAAAATTGCCTACTTTTTCGGTTGTCGTTTCCTCACCAAATAAAGTTTGGCGCGTCCTCGGTTGATAAAATTGATCATACCAATCCGGTGTCCCAAACAAATCATCAAGACGTTGCCGCCATTTGTCTCCGATATGGGCATCACGTCGCAATACTCTGTTGACTGCAACTCCCAACGGAAACAAAACCCACAAATCTATTGCCTCGGTCGAAGCAATCGCTTCAATAGTTTTCCATTGGACTTGCATTCCAAATGGGTCGAGAAAAAGTACCGCACGCCTTTTGACCCAAAAGGTATGATTCCGACAAATTCTTTGGAGATAGGCGTTGCAATCATCCTGTTTCAGAATGATGTCTTCTGACATACTCGGGAAATCTGTTTTCAATTTTTCAAGTTCAGCAAAACGGTTCTGATCTTGCTCTATGAAGATATATTTCGTAAACCGAGGTCTGACTTGCAATGCCATTCGTGCCGAACCATCTAAAAAGGTTTGCGGTTCTTGTTCCGCTAATTCAGGAAATAGAAGTTGGTCAGCCCTTTCATCACTTTTGAGGATTTGATAGCCTGTTCCCGCAAAGGCATCAATGTAAGCAATCCGATACGGATACTTACTTAAAATTGTTGTGTATGCTCCAAGATATTTTCTTACTCTTTCCAACTTGTCAGCCGACCAGTCACCACCAAATTGCTGCAATGGTTTTTGCGTCATTTATCACCTTTATCATTTTAATATTTTTTGGTAGAAAATAGAACAGGCGTTTCGTATTGTCTAAGAACTTCCTCATTATGTCAATGATTATGCCCATCAGAATGTTCAAGATGCCATTCATAATCATCATAAACAGCCATTTCTGGACGTTCCCACTCTGAGACAAAACAGGCCAAACGCGCCCGTAAATCGGCAGCTTGTATTTTGTCAATCTGGTACAAAGCTAATTCAATGTCGTGTTGGGTTTCAGTTCCCATGAGTTCCTCGGAGTTCCCCCGAGTTCCCCCGATTATAACGTACTCACCGGATCAATATCTACCACCCACGGCGTGGGGATGGGGAAATCTTCTAGCAGGCGGATGGGATCGGGGGAGCGGATGATGATTTGCCAGCGGTAGCGGCCATCAATCCGGCTGAAGAAGGGGGGGGTGGGGCCGATGATTTCGGTGGCTCCCAGGGCTTTGTCGCGGATGTGTAGGCGTAGGCCGTGGGCTAACTCGTCGGCCTGGCGTTTGGCCCGTTGGTCTACCGGGTCGGCAATGATGAGGCGGGCCATGCGGCGGAAGGGGGGCAGGCTGTGCTGGGTGCGGAAGCGGATTTCTTCCAGGTAGAACTGGGTGTAATCGTGGGTCGCGGCCGCGACAATGGCATAATGCTCCGGCTGGTAGGTCTGCACAATCACCCGGCCCCCCAACAAACCCCGCCCCGCCCGCCCGGATACCTGGGTCAAAATCTGGAAGGTGCGCTCCCCCGTCCGGTAATCGGGCAACCCCAACGACACATCGGCCGAAATGACCCCCACCAGCGTCACCAATGGCAAATCCAGCCCCTTGGCGATCATCTGTGTGCCCACCAGAACATCCGACTCCTGGTTGATGAAGCTGGCGAGTAGTTGTTCGTGGCTGTCGCGCCCGGCGGTGGTGTCTCGATCCCAACGCACCAGCCGCGCTTCCGGCCAACGCTGATGCACCTGCTCCTCAAGTTCCTCAGTGCCCAGACCAAAGTAACGAATCCGTTTGGAGCCACATTGCGGGCAGTCGTCGGGTTGGGACTCTTTGCGGCCGCAATAATGACACACCAGCAACGCCTGCGGCCGATGAAAGGTCAGGGGCATGTCACAATGGCGACATTTCAACACCAGCCCACAATCCCGGCATAACACAAAGGAATGGGTTCCGCGCCGGTTGAGGAACAAAATCGCCTGCTCGCCACGGGCTAACGTCTCATCCAACGCCGTCTGCAACGCCCGGCTGAAGATAGACCGGTTGCCTGCCCGGAGTTCCTGGCGCAAATCTACCACCTGCACCGGCGGCAACGGGATGGTCAGAGCGTCGTCTGGGTCGTCGCCCGCCTGCTGATATTTGGCCTGCAAATGCAACCGTTCCGCCTGGCTCTCGATGCGCTGACGATGCCCCATGACCCGGCGCGGCAGTTCCAGCAGTTGATACCGCTCGGCCCGCGCCCGGTGGTAGGTGACGAGATCGGGCGTGGCACTGCCCATGATGACCGTGGCCCCGGTGATTTCGCCCAGGGCGATGGCCGCATCACGGGCATGGTAGTAGGGGGGCGGCACGGGCGGCGTCTGTTTGTAGCTGGGATCATGCTCCTCGTCTACCACAATCACGCCCAGATTGGGCAGTGGGGTGAACAAGGCACTGCGCGGCCCCACGATGATGTCAAACAGCCCGGCCCGCGCCCGTCGCCAGGTGTCAAACCGTTCGCCGTCGCTGAGGCGGCTGTGCAGAACGGCGACCTGCCCCGGAAACCGGGCGGCAAAGCGGCGCACCGTCTGCGGCGTCAGAGCAATTTCGGGAACCAACACAATCGCCTGTTGCCCAAACTCAATCGCCAACTCGATGGCCCGCATGTAGATTTCGGTTTTGCCGCTACCGGTGACGCCGTGCAGGAGAAAGGGCGAGGGGCGAGGGCGAGTGCCGAGTGCTCTGCTGGGCGAGTTCCCTGTTTCCCCTGAGTCGCTACGGTTCCTCGTCCCATCCCACTCTCCTCTCTCTTCCCCACCGGCCATCGCCTGCAACATCGCCACCTTCACCCGCCCCCAGATACGAGCCTGATCGTGGGTGAGCAGGGGGGCTTCGGCGGGGGTGAAGTCCCGGTCGGCCAGGGGGTCGCGCCACACTTCTTCTTGGCTGACGCGGATGAGATCTAGCTCGATGAGTTTTTTGAGGTGGCTGAGGTTGGTCCCGGTGTCGGCGTAGAGGTCACTAGAGGCCATGGGTGCAGCGCGGCCGCGTAACCTGTGCAATATCGCCTCGTACAAGGTGGCATGGCGCAGGGCGAAGATGTGCGGCAGGACGGCTTTGGGGGGGATGGCGAGGCTAATGGTGGCGGGTTGGTTAATCAGTTCGATAAAGCCAAGAGACTGGAGACTAGAGACTAGAGACTGGAGACTGCTGACTGCTGACTGCTGACTGCTAACTGGCTCAATTGTAAATGGTGAATGGTGAATAGTGAATTGTGAATGGGTTGAGGGGAGTTGTTGCAGGATGGGTTGCCATTCGGGTGGGGCGGTGTGGGCGGTGGCGGTGGGCAGGATGAGGGTGTCCGCGGCCGCGACCGTCACCAGCCCGTCTTTTGTCAGTTCCTCAATGTGTTTATCGGTGGCTCCGGTCGCTTCCAGCACGGTGTCCAGGCGGGGCAATGGGTCCTCGCTGGTGAGCAGGTAGTCCAACACATCGGCCTGTTTGCTGGCGCGACCGAGTTGGTTCGCGGCCGCGCGGATCTGTTTCGGCCCGGCGATCAGTTCGACAGTGCGGATTTGTTTCGGTTTGATGCGGGGCGGGTCGAGAACGGTGGCTTTGATGAGGATGTCACGGTTGACAAGCTGGTTCGCGGCCGCTTTCCAGTTCGATTTTTTACCCAGGGCTTTATCCAGTTGGCGGCCGCGCCGGTCCCCCTTCTCCTTGAGCAAATCAATCAACTCTTGCTGAATTTTGGTCAGACGGCCCGTGCCATCCCAGCGGGGATTGAGGGCCAGGGTGGTGTCTGACCAGCGGGTGAGGCCAGGGGGGAGCATGAGGCGCAGACAGCCGTTGACGGGAGCCAGATATTGTTGGCTGAGCCATTGCGCCAGCCGAATCTGGAAAGGTTGCACCACTGGTTCCTCATCCACCAGGGCGATGACCGGTTTGGTTTCTTCGACCGGGGCGGTTTCGCTGAAGGCAATAACCACCCCCTGCGCCAACCGGCGGCCAAACTCTACCTCAACCAGATGACCGAGGCGGAGTCGCGGCCGCAGATCGGTGGGCACATGGTAATGGAATGTGCCTTCCAGCCCAGCCTCAATGTTGATGATCAGTTCAGCAAACATGAGGAGATTGTAGCTGAGTTTGGGGGAACTTTCAGCCGTGTCAGGTCTTGCCGTTATGTTTCACCGTGATGACAACATTGCCCTTTTTCCGTCCTGTGTCCACATAGCGATGCGCCTCGACAATTTGTTCCAGGGGATAGACCCTATCAATGACCGGTTTCCGCTTCCCTGCTTCAACAAGTTCATTATGGGTTATCGTTACACCAGTTTTTTGACAAGCTCAGCACAAATTTCTTCAGGCGTTTTGTCTTTGGTGTAAATGACCATTTTAGCCAATTGATGATTGGCTGGGTGCTTAACGAAGTATTCATTCAGCTCGAATAATTCATCTGTGAACGGTTTCCCCGCTTCGGTCAACATCCGTATCAATCGGCTTTTCAATATCGCAACGGACTCATCCATATCAGGCGATGGGAGAAGCAGTATCACATGGGGATATGGCGCCAGAGCATTTTCTACCAGAGTAAAGAGCGTTTTATCCTCATAGACTGAGTTGCTGGCTCCAAAATCAATGATACCGTGATGATCAGCCAAAACCTTGGCCACCATCTGGGCTTCAAAGGGCTTGCTATAGCGTAATACCCCCTGGACACCCTGATCCGATGCGGCAATTTGGGCGGCTAAAGTTTCATCATAACCAACTTGCCGGTAATACGCCCCACGAACTTGATCGACGGAACAAAAAGGCAAGTCTAGTTTTTCAGCCAACAAATGTCCCACAGTGGTTTTGCCCGCACCAAGCGGGCCAATAAGTATAATGGTTGCGTTCATCTTTACCTTACGAAAGTCAGACCGACGTTTTTATGACCAACTTCACCCTCGGTTTGTCGCCGGAAACCCCACCCTAA